>JAYRRR010000156.1:0-6311 GCA_041910015.1 Steroidobacteraceae bacterium | reverse complement strand
CCTTCGCTGCCCGCGGCGGGCCCCGCGGCACCGCCGGCAGCGACGGCCAGCGCCGGATCTGCGGCACCGGGCGCTGCATCCGCCGCCGCCCCCAGTGCGCCGACGGTCCATGTCGTCACCGACGTGCTCGACCTGGACGTCAGTCTGCAGGGCGGCGACCTGCTGCGCGCCGATCTGCGCAGGTACCCGCAGGACAAGCGCCCGGGCAGTCCCGCCGTGCGCCTGTTGACGACCGACGAGGCGAGCTTCGGCATCGTGCGTGGCGGCCTGCGGGCCGCGGACGGCCGCGCCGAGCCCACGCACCTCGCGACCTACACGACACCGCGCACGGAATACCGGCTGGCGCAGGGCGAGACCGAACTGCGCGTGCCGCTCACGTGGACGGATGGGCAGGGGCTCACGGTCATGAAGACCTACGTCCTGCATCCGGGACGCTACGACATCGACGTCGTCTACGACGTGCAGAACGCCTCGGCAACGCCCTGGAAGGCCGCGTCGTACCTGCAGTTCGTGCGTCACGTGTACTCGCAGAAGCGCTCGATGTTCGACGTCGAGAGCTACGCGTTTCGCGGGCCGGCGATCTTCGACGGCAAGAAATACCGCAAGCTCGACGTCGACGACGAGGACGATGCGGCGCTGCGCAGCTCGTTCGCCAACGGCTGGATGGCGGAGATGCAGCACCATTTCGTCTCGGCCGCCGTGCCGCCGAAGGACGAGACGTACGACTTCACCGTGCAGAAGGAGGGGAGCCACGCGGTCATCAGCTACCGCGGCCCGCTCAGGCAGGTCGACGCCGGACAGAGCGCGCGCTTCACCGAAAAGCTGTTCGTCGGCCCGAAGCTGCAGGACCAGTTGCGCGAGGCGGGGCCGCGCCTGCAGCTCACGGTCGATTACGGCAAGCTGACGATCCTCGCCGACCCACTGTTCTGGCTGCTCCGCCAGGTGCACCGGTTCGTGCAGAACTGGGGCCTCGCGATCATCATCGTGACGGTCCTGCTCAAGCTGCTGTTCTACAAGCTCACCGAGACGAGCGGCCGCTCGATGGCCAAGATGCGTGCGCTCGCGCCGCGCATCAAGAGCATCCAGGACCGCTACAAGGACGACCGCGAGCAGCTCGCCAAGCAGATGATGGAGCTGTACAAGCGCGAGAAGATCAACCCGGTCGCGGGCTGCCTGCCGATCGTCGTGCAGATCCCGGTGTTCCTCGCCTTCTACTGGGTGCTGCTCGAAAGCGTCGAGATGCGCCAGGCGCCGTTCTTCGGCTGGATCCAGGACCTGTCGTCGAAGGATCCCTACTTCGTGCTGCCGCTGCTCATGGGCGTGGCGATGTTCGGCCAGTTCAAGCTGAATCCGGCGCCGCCCGACCCGATGCAGGCCAAGGTCTTCGCCTTCATGCCCGTGATCATGACGGTGATGATGGCGTGGTTCCCGGCCGGCCTCGTGCTGTACTGGCTCACCAATACGCTGCTGTCGATCGCGCAGCAGTGGAACATCAACCGCGTCGTCGAAGCCGAATCCCGCAAACGAACCTAGGGGTCAGACCCCACTTAAGAAAAACTTGACTGGGGTCTGACCCCACAGGTTGCAATTGCAGCATAGCGACGCATAATGTGCGCATGGAACGCGCTCAAGTCTCCAGCCCGCAACCGGGTCCGGTGCTCACGCGAGCCTTGGTGCGCGCCGGCAAGGAACTCGGCCTCACCCAGGCCGACCTCGGCGTCGTCGTCGGGCGCGACCGCACCGCGCTGAGCCGCGACGCCATCGAGCCCGGCACCAAGGCGGGCGAACTCGCCGTCCTGCTCATCCGCGCCTATCGGGCGCTGTATGTGCTGGTGGGTGGTGAGCCGCGGCAGATGAAGCACTGGATGAAGACGCCCAACCACCACGTCGGCGGTGTGCCGGCCGAGCTCGTCCGCACCGTGCCTGGGCTCATGCGCGTCGTCGAATACCTGGACGCCATCCGGGGCCGCGTGTGATCGACGTCTGGACTGCCGCGGGCGCCGCACACACGCCGCCGGTCCTGCTCGAAGGCACGGTCTACCGGTTGGTCGAAAGCCAGGAGCAGGTCGCCACCCACGCGCTGGTCGCGACCTTCGCCGAGCAGGCGCTGCTCGAAGACCTGATCGAGACGTCGAAGCCGCCCGCCACGCACGACGCGAGCCGCCTCCACTATCTGCTCTCGACGCCGTTCCGCTACCCGCCGCTGCCCTGGGGCTCGCGCTTCGGCACGCGCTTCGAGCCCGGCCTGTTCTACGGCGCGCGCCGCGCCGCCACGGCGCTGGCCGAAAGCGCCTATTACCGCTTCGTGTTCTGGTCCGGCATGGCCGTGCCACCGCCCGCGCCGCTCGATACGCGCCACACGCTGTACACGGCGGACATCCGCACGGCACGCGGGCTGCGGCTGCAGGAGCCACCCTTCGCGCAGTTCGAATCGACCCTGACCGACCGGCGCAGCTACACCGCCACGCAGACGCTGGGCCGCGCGATGCGCGAGGCCGGCATCGAGGCGTTCGAATACACGAGTGCGCGCGATGCGGCGCGCGGGCTCAACCTCGCGCTGTACACGCCGGCCGCATTCGCCGGTTCGCAACCGACGAGCCGCGACGAATGGCTCTGCAAGACGAGCGCCGAGCGCGTTTCGTACTACAGTCGCCACGGCGGCGGCATGCGCGAGTTCCCGCTCGAGACGTTTCTCGTCGACGGTGTGCTGCCGGCGCCGCCGTCGTGAGGAGCACCGAATGAGCACGCCGTCGAGCGGCGACACCATCGCTGCCGTCGCGACCGCCCCCGGCCGCGGCGGCATCGGCATCGTGCGCGCCTCGGGTCCCGCCTGCACGACGATCGCGAGCACCCTCCTCGGCGACGTGCCTGCACCGCGCACGGCCGCGCTGCGGCCGTTCCTCGACGCCGGCGGCTCGGCGCTCGACGTCGGCCTCGCGCTCTACTTTCCCGCGCCCCGTTCCTACACCGGCGAGGACGTGCTCGAACTGCACGGACACGGTGGCGCCGTGGTCATGGACCTGCTGCTCCGTCGCGTGCTCGAGCTCGGCGCGCGTCTGGCGGAGCCCGGCGAGTTCACCCAGCGTGCCTTCCTGAACGGCAAGATCGACCTCGCGCAGGCTGAGGCCGTCGCCGACCTGATCGAAAGCGGCTCCTCCGAGGCGGCCCGCGCCGCGCTGCGCTCGCTCACCGGCGAGTTCTCGTCGCAGGTGCACGAGCTCGCCGAAGCCGTGCTCGAACTGCGCATGTGGGTCGAGGCCGCGATCGACTTCCCGGAGGAAGAGGTCGACTTCCTCGGCGACCGCGCGCTCGCCGCGCGGCTGGAGTTCATCCGCGGGCGCTTCGCCGAACTCGCCGAAACCGCGCGCCAGGGCGCGCTGCTGCGGGACGGACTCACCCTTGTGATCGCCGGGCGCCCGAACGCCGGCAAGTCGAGCCTGCTGAACCGGCTCGCGGGCTACGACGCCGCCATCGTCACGCCGGTGCCCGGCACCACACGCGACGTGCTGCGCGAGCGCATCGAGATCGACGGCCTGCCGCTGCACGTGCTCGACACCGCGGGCCTGCGCGAAGCGCCGGACGAGGTGGAGGCGGAGGGCGTGCGGCGGGCGCATCGGGAGATCGCGCGGGCCGACCGCGTGCTCTACGTCGTCGATGCCGGCGATCCAGCCGCCGTGGCCGCGCTCGCCGATGACCTTGCCGCGCTGCCGACCGAGGCGCCGCGCACCGTGGTCATGAACAAGGCCGACGCGACCGGCCGCGCGCCCGGCATCGAGCCGGGCGAGATCCCGCGCGTCCACCTGAGCGCCCGGACGGGCGCGGGGCTCGATCTGCTGCGCAGCCACCTCAAGGACTGCGTCGGCTTCCATCCGGCCGGCGGCGGGGCGCTGTCCGCGCGTGCCCGGCATCTCGATGCGCTGCGTCGCGCGCGCGCGCATGCCGAGGAAGCGCAGCGGCTGCTCACGGAGCGGCATGCCGGCGAGCTGGTGGCGCAGGAGCTCACGGATGCGCAGAAGCAGCTCGGGGAGATCACCGGCGAAGTGACGAGCGAGGAGCTGCTCGGGCGGATCTTCGGGAGTTTTTGCATCGGAAAGTAGCCCGGCTAGCGCCGACAACCGCCCGCATCCGACCCAAGGGACGAATCAACCGGACACGCGGGCAGGACATTGACCAACCATGCCCGTGTTGGCAAACCGGCGGGCACCGAAACACGCGCGTGCTGCTGATTGGCCCACCAGCAACGCATTGGCTAAGGCGAATCGCTTGCTTTGTCAGCGACCATCTGCAACCCGGCGCTGTCCGAAGGGCGCTCATGTGAACGTACGATGCGTGCGCGAAAATAGGCAGCCGTCTCCGGATCGGTACAGTAGACGTAGCAGCCCTTCATTCCGCGGGTCATCAGTGTTCGGTATGTGTTACGGATGATGGCGTCCACCTTGGCGCGTGCGCCGGCAGGGTCACTCGCCATGGCCTTCTTGTACCCTTTGATCGATTGATCCTGCCTCGAACGCCTCTCGGGGTGAGTGTGAGCCACGCCATCACGCACGACCAGATCCGGCCCGATGATCACGCCGATGTAATCCACCTCGAGGCCCTGGCAGGTGTGGATGCAACCGATCTGCTTGACCGACTCTGGCGCGGTGATCCACAGTCCCTCGTCGGAAGCAAGATTCCACTGCATTCCAAAGCCGTGCTGCGGAATCACCACGTCCAACGCACCGGGATTCTTCCTGCTCCTCCAGTCCCAGCAGTAACCGGCAACCATGCGTGCCCTGTTGTTCTGCAGGTTCCTGGCTTCGATGAGCGCCCGGACCTCATTGGGTGTTTCAAGTACCCGGAAGTCATACTCACTCGGGTCCAGCAGGGGATTCGCGGTGCTGCGGATCCCAAGGGCGTCATCGAGCCAGGCAAGATAGCCATCCGAGCCGCTGCAGCGGAACTGCGATTCCAGACGCAGATGCGTGACCTGGGCGCCGACGCCGGGTCTGCGCGCCCGCGCTGCGATGTCGTCGCCCCGGCCGACGTCCTTCCACGTCACGCGTTGATCTTCGTCGATGAAGAAGATCGCGCAACGCGCTGCGTTGATGATCTCGGACACCTGATGATCGCCTTGATTGCCGTACAGGCCCGACTTGGCGTTGAGGCGATGGGCTTCATCCACGACCAGTACATCAAACTCATTGGCGCGTGCGCCCACGAAGGAGCCTGATCCGCCGAACAGATTCGTGATGACGCTCCGACGCAAACTCCCGGCAAGAGTGTGCTCGATCACTTGTCTGGGGGCGCGGTTCTTCGACACGTATCGCACGGTGCGTGCCTGGCTGTTCAGTGCGGCGAGAAGGTTCACGGCCACCACAGATTTCCCAGTCCCAGGCCCGCCATCGACGATCACGACTTGCTTGGGGCCGGTTTGTGCGGCCTGTGCCCGATCCAGCGCCGTCTCGTAGACCAGCTTCTGCTCGTCGATCAGTACGAACTCGCGCTTTCCGGCCATCATCCCCTGCAGGGCATCGATCAGCCGGCGGGACGGGCGGATCCGCCCGTTCTCGATGCGATAGATCAGCTCGCCACGGTCGCCGTGTCGAACGTGGCGAGCGATGAAACTGCGCAGCTTCGTGCGTTCGTCATCTCCCGCCAGGTATACCGGCGCAAGCTCGATGTAACGAGCATAAAACGGGTCGAGCAGATCGCCGCCATTCGCGCAGTTGTGAAGGTAGGCGCAGGGCCAGAGAGGAACGCCATCCTGGTCCACCGTCTCGTTGAAACTGCGCAGCAACTCGGCATACGACCAGCTCTGGTAGGAAGGATGGTTGGTATCCTTCTCCCCCTGCGCATAGCGCGTTCGCACGACAGCATCCATGGTCGTTCGCCTGGCCGATTCCCACTGTTTGAGTTCGACAATCAGCAGATTATCGTTGCCGTCGGCATCACGTCCTGAAAGCAGCATGTCGATACGCTTGGAGGTTTGCGGAATGCCGTACTCGACCGCGACACCGCAGCTCGCCGGGATCACGTCGTCATGAAGTACCTTGGCCATCGCCAGCAGGGATTCCTTCCAGGACCGCACCTCCTGCTTCGACACGCGGTGGCCGACGCGTGCCTTGAATGCGTCCATGATCACGACTTCGATGTCGCGCTTGAACACCGCATCGAGAAATCCGGACTTGGTTGACTGATAGACGATCAACGGCGGGCCCCTGTTACAACTCCGTGTACTTGCGCGCCGATCCCCTCGCCTTGTCGGAGGGATACTTCAAGGCGTTCGCTGCAATCTTCTCCCTGGCAGCCTGCAGCAGGTCCACATCGAGCTT
>JAYRRR010000155.1:0-21307 GCA_041910015.1 Steroidobacteraceae bacterium | reverse complement strand
GTCGGTTTTCGGAGCCGGGAAGAATGTCCCGGACTCGAGCCCCCGGGGGGGGCGGCCCGAAGCTGGAACTCCAGAAGCTCCGGGACACGTCAGCCGCCGAGCGCCGCCTTGATGCGCGCGCTCACCGCGCCCATGTCGGTCCGGCCCGCGGCCTTCGCCTTGACGACACCCATGACCTTGCCCATGTCCTTGATCGAGGCGGCCCCGGTCGAGGCAATGGCCTCCTTGATCAGCGCGTCGACCTCGGCTGCGGAGAGCTGCGCCGGCAGGTACGCCTGCAGCAGCACGATCTCGGCCTGCTCCTTCGCGGCGAGGTCCGCGCGGCCGCCCTGCGCGAACTGCGCGATCGACTCCTTGCGCTGCTTGACCATCTTCTCGATCACGGCGAGCACCTGCGCGTCGTCGAGCGTGATGCGTTCGTCGACCTCGCGCTGCTTGATCGCCGCCTGCAGCAGCCGGATGGTGCCGAGACGTTCCTTTGCGCCGGCCCGCATGGCGGCCTTCATGTCTTCGGTGACGTGCTCTTTGAGCGTCATGGCATGCCGCGGGGTCTGACCCCAGTCAAGAAAATCTTGAGTGGGGTCTGACCCCATAAACGAAGAAGCGGCGCGCGATCGCTCGGGACCGGTGCGCCGCTTCGGCTTTCGAGCGCTGGCCCGCCGCGATCAGAAGCTGCGCGCGCGCGGAGCCGAGGAGTAGTCGCGCGTGCTGCGCTTCAGATGGCGCTTCACGGCGGCCGCCTTCTTGCGCTTACGTTCCTGCGTCGGCTTCTCGTAGAATTCGCGACGGCGAAGTTCCGTCAGCACGCCGGCCTTTTCGCATGCGCGCTTGAAGCGGCGCAGGGCGGCATCGAAATACTCGTTCTCACGGATGCGGACGCTGGGCATCGAAACCTCGTCACTACGTCTGGCCGGCCGGTCTTCGTCGCGGCCAGTCGCTATGGGTTGATCACGAAACAGCCGGGCAGCCGCCAATCGCGCGCCCGGCGAGGGACCGCGAATTCTAGAGATCGCGGCGGTGAATTGCAAAGCGGCCCGGCGGGCGAGCGCTCAGCCGGGGCAGGGACCTTCCAAGCGGCGCTGGACCCCACGGCATGCGTGTCCTCGGCATCGAAACCTCCTGTGACGAGACAGCGGCCGCCGTCTACGACGGCGAGCGGGGTCTGCTCGCGCACGAGCTCTACAGCCAGGTCGCGCTGCACGCGCGATATGGCGGCGTCGTGCCCGAGCTCGCCTCGCGCGACCACTTGCGTAAGTTATTGCCCCTGATAGAAAAAACGGTGGCTGCGAGCGGCGGCCGCGAGGCCGTGGACGGCATCGCCTACACCGCCGGCCCGGGGCTCGTCGGGGCGCTGCTGGTCGGCGCCGCCGTGGCCCGCAGCCTGGCCTATGCCTGGGACGTGCCGTGCATCGGCGTCCACCACATGGAGGGCCATCTGCTGGCGCCGTTGCTCGAGCCGGATCCGCCGCCGTTTCCGTTCGTCGCGCTGCTGGTCTCCGGTGGGCATACGCTGCTGGCCCAGGTGCGAGGCCTCGGGCAATACGAACTGCTCGGCAGCTCGCTCGACGACGCGGCCGGCGAGGCGTTCGACAAGACGGCCAAGCTGCTCGGCCTGGGCTATCCCGGCGGGCCGCAGCTCGCGGCGCTGGCGGAGCGGGGCCGGCCCGACGAGTTCCGCTTTCCACGGCCGCTGACGGAGCGGCCGGGTCTCGATTTCAGCTTCAGCGGCCTCAAGACGGCGGTCGTCGTCGCGCTGCGCCAGCGAGGCGACCTCGACGACCAGACCCGGGCCGACGCAGCCCGCGGCTTCGAGGAGGCGATCGTCGACACGCTGCTCATCAAGTGCCGCCGTGCGCTCGATCAGACGGCGAGCCAGACGCTGGTCGTGGCGGGCGGTGTCGGTGCGAACCGGCGTCTGCGCGCGCGGACGCTGGCGATGGGCGAGCGGGAGGGCATCCGCGTCGTCTATCCTCGCGCCGAGTTCTGCACGGACAACGCGGCGATGATCGCGCTGCTCGGGCAGCTCCGGCTCGCGGCCGGCGAGCATGACGATTTCTCGATCCGGGCCCGGGCCCGCTGGCCGATGACCGAACTCGTGCCGCCCGCCGGCAAGGAACCATGAAAGACACCATCTTCCTGAGCGGTCTCACCACAGAGTGCATCATCGGCATCTGGGACTGGGAGCGTCAGGTGCGGCAGAAAGTCGTCATCGACCTCGAGATGCAGGCAGACATCCGCAAAGCCGCGGCGAGCGACGACATCCGCGACACGCTCGACTACAAGAAGGTGTCCAAGCGCCTGCTGCAGTTCGTGCAGGAGTCGCAGTTCCATCTCGTCGAGACGCTGACCGACCGCATCGCACAGCTCGTGCTGACCGAGTTCGACGTGGCCGCCGTCAAAGTGCGGCTCAACAAGCAGGGCGCGCTGCGCGGCTCGCGCGACGTCGGCATCCTGATCGAGCGTCGCCGCGAGGACTACACATCCGCCGGCGCCGCGGCGACCATGGGCCGGCCCACCGTCGCGACGGGCTGAGTCCGCCCGTGCCGCGCACGCCGGTCTACGTCGCCGCCGGCAGCAACGTCGCGCCTTTCGTGCATCTGCCGCGCGCGCTCGACCACCTCGAGCACCATTTCGCGCCGCTGCGCGTGTCCGGCGCCTGCGCCAATGCTGCCGTTGGTTTCACCGGCGACGACTTCGTCAATCTCGTGGTCGGTTTCGAGACGTCGCTGCCGGTGCAGGAGGTCATCGCACGCCTGCACGAAGCCGAGGCGGCCTGCGGTCGCACGCGCGATGCGCCGCGCTGGGGGCCACGCTCGATGGACCTCGACATCCTGCTGTTCGGCGACACGGTCTGCGCCGAACCGGGGCTGACGCTGCCGCGGCCCGACCTGCTGCGCCGGCCGTACATGCTCGGGCCGGCCGCCGAACTCGTGCCGGACCTCGTGCACCCGACGGAGCACCGCAAGCTCGCCGAGCTCTGGCGCGACATGCAACGACGCGAGCCGCACGCACTGCGGCCGGTGGACATCGGCTGGCGGCCCCGCGCGTCGCGCTAGAGACTGCGACCACCGTCGACCGCGAGCACCTGGCCCGTGACGAACGGCGCTTCGGCGACGAAGTACCACGCCGCGCCGGCGATGTCGTCGGGCGATCCGCAGCGTCCGAGCGCGGTCTTGCCGACGATTTCGCGGCGCAGTTCCGCGGCGAGGCCGCCCTCGGGCCACAGCACCGGGCCCGGCGCGATGGCGTTGACGCGGATCCCGGGGCCGAGGTCGCGCGCGAGCGATTTCGTCAGCATGATCAGCCCGGCCTTGGCGGCCGAATAGACCGGGTGGTCCCTGAGCGGACGCTGGCCGTGGATGTCGGCCATGTTCAGGATGAGACCTCGTGCCTCGCGCAACGCCGGCGCGGCCGCCTGCGCGAGGAACAGGGGCGCGCGCAAATTGGTGCCGACGAGGTCGTCGAACTGCGCGGGCGTAATCGAGCCGACCGGCGTCGCGTAGAAGCTCGACGCATTGTTGACGAGCACGTCGAGCCGCCCGAACCGGGCCGTCACGGCCTCGACGAGCCGCGGCAACGCGCCGAGGTCGAGCAGGTCGCAGGCGAACGTTGCGGCCGACCCTGGACGCACGGCGTTCAGGTTCGCGGCGAGCGACGCCACTTCGGCGGCGCTCGAGCGATGGTGCAGGGCGAGCGACGCACCGCCCGCATGCAGGCGCTGCGCGATGGCCGCGCCGAGTCGACGCGCCGCACCCGTGATCAGGATGCAGTGCCCGGCGAGCGGCATGGCGGTGGCGTCGATCATGAGTCCGTTCTTTGGCCCGGCCCGCACGCGTACACTTCGCGGCTGGCGACGGGCGATGTTCCGCGTCGAAGATACCTCACCTCGTGCGAACTGTCCGCGCGGAACGACATTCAGGCCGGCCATGAACGTTGCTGCCCTCGACCTGCCCGAACTCACGACCGACGAAACGGCGCACAGCGCCGCGTTGCAGACGCGCATCGCCGCGACGATCGGAGCCGCCGGCGGCTGGGTTTCGTTCGCGACGTTCATGCGCCTGGCGCTCTACGAGCCGGGGCTGGGGTACTACAGCGCGGGCGCGCGCAAGTTCGGCGCCGCGGGCGATTTCGTGACGGCGCCCGAGGTCGCGCCCGTGTTCAGCCGCTGCGTCGCGGTGCAATGCGCGCAGGTGTTGCGGACGCTGGGCCCGGATGCCGTCATGCTGGAACTCGGTGCGGGTTCGGGCACGATGGCTGCCGTGATGCTCGCCGAATTGCGCAAGCAGGATGCCCTGCCGGCGGAGTACTGGATCCTCGACGTCAGTGCCGATCTGCGCGAACGCCAGCGCGAGGCGATCGCCGCGACGGCGCCGGACCTGCTGTCGCGTGTGCGCTGGCTCGACGCCTTGCCGGCGGGTTTCGACGGCGTCGTCGTCGGCAACGAAGTCCTGGATGCGCTCGTCGTCGAGCGCTTCGCGATGCGAGCCGGGCAGGTGCGGGCACTCGGCGTGGGCGTGGCCGACGACGGTTCGCTGCAATGGCGCGAGGCGGACGGGAGCGCGGAGCTCGCGGGCGCGGTGCGGGCGATCGAGGCGGAACTCGGGCAGCGTCTGCCGGAGGGCTACGAGTCGGAGATCAACCTGGGGCTGCGGCCGTGGCTGCAGGCGGTCGCGGAGCCGCTGCGCCGCGGCATGATGCTGTTCATCGACTACGGCCTGCCGCGACGCGAGCTCTATGCGCAGGAACGCTCGCGCGGGACGCTGCTGTGCCACTTCCGGCACCGCTTCCACGAGGAGGCGCTCGCGCGCGTCGGCCTGCAGGACATCACCGCATGGGTGGACTTCACGACCGTCGCCGAGGCCGCACAGTCGGCGGGCCTCGACGTGGCCGGCTACACGACGCAGGCGCACTTCCTGATTGGCTGCGGCATCACGGACTTCGTCGCCAACGTCGCCGAACTCGACCTGGCCGAGCGCGTGAACCTCTCGCGACAGGCGATGATACTGACGCTGCCGGGCGAGATGGGCGAGCGCTTCAAGGCCATCGCGCTCACGCGCGACTGCGACTTGCCGCTGCGCGGCTTCGGCGTGCGCGACCTCCGCCACACGCTGTAGGAAATCGGTACCCGGTACCGATTTTTCGTCCTATTTCCCCGCCCGGGCCTGGCCGATCGCGACGATGCGCGCCGCGCGCAGCCGTTGCGCGATCACCGGCCCGGCTGCGCCTTCGAGCACGGCCGCGTCCAGCCGTACGCCGGCCGCAGCGACGCGCCATGCGCGCCATGCGTCGGCCTGGGCGTACCGCTGCGCCCGCAAGCCAGGACCGCGACCGCGCGCGTCGGCCTCGCAGGCGAGCAGCAGCTTCTCGAAGCGCTCGGGGCGCCGGAATGCATCGGTGGCCTCCAGGACGTCGAGCACGGTCGCATCGCGCAGCTGCGCCGCGCGGTGGATGCGCTGGTGTTCCCTCGACACGAGCATGCCGAGGTCGCGGTGCTCGTTGGGCGCCCTGAGTCGTTCGCACAGGCCCGCGATCAGCGCGACACCCGCCTGCTCGTGGCCGGCGTGACGCGGCCATTCGGCGCGCGGGGTCACGCCCTTGCCGAGGTCGTGAACGAGCGCCGCGAATCGCACGGCCGTGTCGGCCGACAGCTCGCCGGCGACGTCGAGCACCTGCAGCGTATGCTCGCCCGAGTCGATTTCGGGATGCCACCGTTGCGGCTGCGGCACGCCGAACAGCCGGTCGATTTCGGGAAAGACGAGCGCGAGCGCGCCGCACGCGCGCAGCGCCTCGATGTACACCCGCGGCCGCGTCTCGCCGAGCGCGCGCTCGGTCTCGACCCAGACGCGTTCCGGCACCAGCGCCGCCATCTCGCCCGAGTGCACGATCTGGCGCATCAGCGCCAGCGTCTCGGGCGCAACGGTGAAGCCGAGCGGCGCGAAGCGGGCCGCGAAACGCGCGACGCGCAGCACGCGCAATGGGTCCTCGACGAACGCGGGCGAGACATGGCGCAGGATGCGCGCCTCGAGATCCTGCCGGCCACCGTAGGGGTCGACCAGCTCGCCGTCGTCGCCGCGCGCCATGGCGTTGACGGTCAGGTCGCGGCGGGCGAGGTCTTCCTCCAGCGTCACGTCGGGCGAGAAACGCGTCGCGAAGCCGTGGTAGCCGGCGCCGGTCTTGCGCTCGGTACGGGCGAGCGCGTACTGGTCACCGTTCGCCGGATGCAGGAAGACGGGAAAGTCCTTGCCGACGGCGCGGAAGCCCTGCGCGAGCAGGTCGTCGGGTGTGGCGCCGACCACGACGTAATCGTGTTCCGTGACCGGCCGGCCGAGCAGCGCATCACGGACCGCCCCGCCCACGAGATAGACCTTCATGGTGCGAATCGTAGCGGAAACGCTGCGGGACCAAGTTACCCTTCACCGGTGCTGTCGCGTGTCGTCGCCCTCGCTGCCGTCGTTGCCGCCTGTCTGCTGACAAGTGGCTGCTACGTGCTGCAGGCCGCCGGTGGCCAGCTCGAAGTCATGCGCCGCAGCGAGCCGATCGAGCGCGTGCTCGCGGATCCGGCGACGCCCGATGCGACGCGCAAGGGGCTCGAGCTGACCGTCGCCGCCCGTGCGTTCGCGGAAAGCGAGCTCGCGTTGCCGGCGGGGCGCAGCTACCGCAGGTATGCGGCCCTCGGCCGGCCTTACGTCGTCTGGAACCTCGTCGCGACGCCGGAGTTTTCGGTCGAGCCGCGTCGCTGGTGCTTCCCCGTCGCGGGGTGCGTCGCCTATCGCGGCTATTTCCGCGAGCAGTCGGCACGCGACCGTGCCTTGCGGCTGGCGATGCGCGGCGACGACGTGAGCGTGGGTGGCGTGCCCACGTACTCGACGCTCGGCCACCTGCCGGACCCCGTGTTCGACGCGATGCTCGGCTGGCGCGAGACGCGGCTCGTCGGCACGATCTTCCACGAGCTGGCGCACCAGCGTCTGTACGTCCCGGGCGACAGCGCATTCAACGAGGCGTTCGCCAGCGTCGTGGAGGAGGAAGGGGTGCGGCGCTGGCTCGCGCGCGCCGGTCGCGACGTCGAACTGCGGCAGCTCGAGGCGGGCGGTCGCCGCGAGGACCAGTTCGCCGAGTTGCTGCGCGAGACGCGTGGGCGGCTGCAGCGGCTGTATGCCTCCGAACTCGACGACGCGCACAAGCGCGTCGAGAAGCAGCGCGAGTTCGGCCGCCTGCAGTTCGAGTACGAACGCCTGCGGGCCTCGTGGGGCGGCTACGCCGGGTACGACGGCTGGTTCAGGCGCACGCTGAACAATGCCCACCTCGCGTCCGTCGCGACCTATCGCGACTGCATGCCCGCGTTGCGGCGCGAACTCGAACGGGCGGGATCGCTGCCGGCGTTCTACGAGCGCGCCCGGGCCATCGACACAGGGGCCGTGGGCTATTGCCGGAAATAGGGGGCATGTCCCCCTGCTTCCGGCTCAGCGGATCGGGATCACCAGCATCGCGTTGCCGCGACGGATCTGCAGCACGAACGCGCTCTGGCCCTCGGTCGCCCGCTGGAACTCCGCCACATTCGTCACGCGGCCGCGGCCGACGGCGAGGATCACGTCGTTGGTGCGCAGGCCACGCTGCGCGGCCGGGCTGCCTTCGGCGACGCTGCGGATCGTCACGCCGTTGGGGCCGTCGACGATGTCGGCGCCCTCGAGCCCCGGATGCATGCCCGCCGCCTTCGCCTCGGCGGCCTCGTCGCGCTCGCTGACCGTGGCGGTGACGCGGCGCGGCTTGCCGTCGCGCAGCAGCGAAAGGTCGACTTTCTCACCGACGCTCAACAGGCCGATGGCGTTGCGCAGTTGGCCCGCGTCGCGGACCGGGCGGTCGTTGACGGCAGTGATGACGTCACCCGCCTTCACGCCGGCCCGCTCGGCGGCCGAGCCTTCGACGACCTGCGAGACGAGCGCGCCCTGGCTGGTCTCCGGCAGACCCATGCTCTGCGCGATCTCGGGCACCAGCGTCTGGATGTTCACACCGAGCACGCCGCGCTTGACCTTGCCGTACTTGATGAGCTGATTCATCACGATCTTCATCATGTTCGACGGGATCGCGAAGCCGATGCCGATGTTGCCGCCGGTGCGCGAGAGGATCGCCGAATTGATGCCGACGAGCTGGCCGCTCAGGTTGACGAGCGCGCCGCCGGAATTGCCCGGGTTGATCGACGCGTCGGTCTGGATGAAGTCCTCGTAGCCCTCGGGGTTGATGCCGGAGCGGCCGAGCGCGCTGATGATGCCGGAGGTGACCGTGTGGCCCAGCGCGAAAGGGTTGCCGATGGCGACGACGAAATCGCCGACCTCGGCGCGGTCGGAATCGGCGATCGGCAGGTCGACGAGGTTGCCGGCCTGCACCTTGAGCACCGCGACGTCGGAGCCGGGGTCGGTGCCGACGACCTTGGCCTTGAGCGAGCGGTTGTCGAGCAACTGCACCGTGATGTCCGTGGCGTTTTCGACGACGTGCGCGTTGGTGATGATGTAGCCGTTCTTCGCGTCGACGATGACGCCCGAGCCGGCACTCTGGAACTCGCGCTGGCGCGGCGTATTGGGCACGTCGAAAAAGCGGCGGAAAAACGGGTCGTTGAGCAGCGGGTTCTGTTCCTGGACCGTGCCTTTCGTCGCGATGTTGACGACGGCCGGACTCACGCGCTTCAGCATCGGCGCGAGCGACGGCACCGGCGTCTCGCCGACGGTGGCGGGCAACTGCGCGCCGGCGATCGAGGTCCAGGCGACGAGCAGGAAGGCGGCGGGGCTCAACTTGAACTTCATGGGCGGTGTGTTCCTGAAGACCTGCGGACGGTCCGGCGGGGTGCGAGAGTCTAGCAGCGCACTGCCGCGCGCCTCGTCTTCCGCCGGTTCGCATGGGACTGCACGCGTCTGGACGAGTTCCGCGAACACCGCGGTGTCGTGGCCATGCCGAGGGAGGAGACCTGTGCGCAACCCTGTGTACAGCCTGTGAGGTGACGGTGCAGCCGCGGTGCGCGCCGGGTGCATAGACGGCACCACAAGATATGGTGTTGGCTCAAAGAAACATCACTTGACGCGGCGGGTCATTCGCGCATTGCGGAGTCGCTCGGCCGATTTAGTGCAACATACTGATTAGAAACATTTTTTTTGCAGTGCAGAACGACGGGCAATCACACCGCAAGAAGCTGTTGACGGGTGTGCGGGCGGTGATAGGCTTCCCGCCCTGACCCTAGATGTTGTGTTTGGTGCGAGCGTGCGCTGGCGCAGTCCCAAAGAGGGGGCGTGCCGGGCGGGCCCGCATCGTCGGGGGATGAGACGGCGTTGCCGCCCGGCCGGCAGCGACGCCGGTCTGTCTGGGGTTGCCAACCAGGCCGATTTCCATTCGCGCTGCCAACGTGAGCCAGGGGAGCCGTGTCGCCGCAATGAGCACTGCCGTGAAACTGAATTCCAAAGATGCCCGCAGCATCCCGTTCCAGGAAGCCTCGCTGGATATCTGGGACTCCAAGTACCGCCTGTCCGCCAAGGACGGCACGCCGATCGACCGCACCATGGACGACACCTACAAGCGTGTCGCCCGCGCGCTTGCCGACGTCGAAGCCCCCGAGCTGCGCGAGACCTGGTACGAGAAGTTCCTGTGGGCGCTGCGCCGCGGCGCCATCCCTGCAGGCCGCGTGACGTCCAACGCCGGCGCGCAGGAGCACAAGCCCGCCACGTCGACGATCAACTGCACGGTGTCCGGCACCATCCGCGACTCGATGGACGACATCCTGCAGAAGGTTCACGAGGCGGGTCTTACGTTGAAGGCCGGTTGTGGAATCGGTTATGAATTTTCGACGCTGCGCCCGCGCGGCGCGTACGTCTCGGGCGCCGGCGCCTACACCTCGGGCCCGCTGTCGTTCATGGATATCTACGACAAGATGTGCTTCACGGTGTCGTCGGCGGGCGGCCGCCGCGGTGCGCAGATGGGCACGTTCGACATCGGCCATCCCGACGCCATGGAGTTCATCCGCGCCAAGCGCGAAGCGGGGCGGCTGCGCCAGTTCAACCTGTCGCTGCTCGTCACCGACGAGTTCATGCAGGCCGTGCGCGAAGACCGCGACTGGCAGCTCGCCTTCCCCGTCCGCGAGCAGGAGATCGTCGGCGAGGACACCTCCGATCGCAGCCGCTTCGTCTGGCGCGAATGGCCGGAGGCCTCGAACTACGTGCGCAACGATTCGGGCCTCGTGCTGTGCAAGGTCTACAAGACGCTGCCGGCGAAGCGCATGTGGGACGTCATCATGTCGTCTACCTACGACTTCGCGGAACCCGGCTTCGTACTGATCGACCGCGTCAACGAGATGAACAACAACTGGTGGTGCGAGAACATCCGCGCCACGAATCCCTGCGTCACCGCCGACACGCGTCTCGCGACGCAGTACGGCATGGTGCGGATCGGCGACCTCCACGCGAGCCAGGCGCCGCTCGAGGTCACGGTCGACAATCGCGCACTGCGCGCAGGTTCGTCCGGCGTCACGACGCGGCCTGCGGTGCCGGCATTCATGACGGCGGCCCGCGCGCCGGTCTATCGCGTCACGAGCGAGGACGGCTACGAGATCAAGGCCACCGAGTGGCACGATTTCTACACCGAGCGCGGCAAGGTCAAGCTCAAGGACCTCCAGGTCGGCGACCGCCTGCTCGTGCAGTCCGGCAAGGGCCAGTTCGGGCGTGAGGGCAGCGCCGATCTCGGCGAGCTGCTCGGGCTGGTCGCGGGCGACGGCCACTTCACGAACCGCGGCCGCGGCAAGGAAGCGGTGGTCGTGAACCTGTGGGGCGACGATCGTGCGCTCGCGGAGCGCGTCGCGGCGTACATGAACGTGCTGCTCGCGCAGGCCAACCTCAACGCGACCCGCGGCTACGCCGTGCATCCGGTGGCGGTGCCCGACCGCAACATGGTGTTCCTGCGCTCGGTCGCCGTCGTGCGGGCGCTCGCGCACTACGGCTTCACGGCCGCGACCAAGCATCAGGTGCCGGAAGTCGTCTGGCGCGGTTCGGAGGACTGCGTGCGCGGGTACCTGCGCGGGCTGTTCCAGAGCGACGGGACGGTCGACATTTCCGGTCGCAGCAAGAGCTGCTCGGTCCGGCTCGCGTCGAGCCGCCGGTCGCTGCTCGTCGAAGTGCAGCAATTGCTTGCCAATTTCGGTGTCTTCTGCCGTATCCACGAGCGTCGCAAGGCGTCGGAACGCCTGCTGCCCGACGGCAAGGGCGGCAAGCGGATGTACGCCTGCAGCGCGGATTATGAGTTGATCATCGACGGCGAATCGCGCGAAGTCTTCATGCGCGAAATCGGATTCCTCCGGCCGCGCAAGAACGAGCGGTATCAGCAATGGGTGGTCGACAAGGCTTTGCGCCAGAAACGGCGTTTCCTGACGCGAATACAAGCAATCGATTATGTCGGTGAAGAGCCGGTTTTCGATACGACGCAATCCGATCGTAACACCGTGATTTTCAACGGAATTGTGACTGGACAGTGCGGCGAACAACCGCTTCCGCCGTACGGTTCCTGCCTGCTGGGCTCGATCAACCTGACGTGCTTCGTGCGCGATCCGTTCACGGAGCAGGCGCGCTTCGACTGGGACGAGTTCCACGCCGTCGTCAAGGTCTTCACGCGCATGCTCGACAACGTCGTCGAGATCAACGGCCTGCCGCTGCCGCAGCAGCGTGACGAGATCATGCGCAAGCGTCGTCACGGCATGGGCTTCCTCGGTCTCGGCTCGACGATCACGATGCTGCGCATGAAGTACGGCTCGCGCGAGGCGGTCGGCTTCACCGAGCGCGTGTCCAGGGAAATGGCGCTGGCCGGCTGGGAAGCGGGGCTCGATCTCGCCGAGGAGAAAGGCCCCGCGCCGATCATGACGGAAGAGTTCGTCGTGACGCCCGAGATGCTGCGCAAGCGCCCGGAGATGGCGCGTGACGGCATCAAGGCCGGTGACAAGCTGCCGGGCCGCGTGCTGCACGCGAAGTACAGCCGCTACATGCAGCGCGTCGGCGAGGTCGCGCCGGAGCTCGTCGAGCGGCTCGCCAAGCTGGGCAGCCGCTTCACCCACCACAGCTCGATCGCGCCGACGGGCACGATCTCGCTGTCGCTGGCCAACAACGCCTCGAACGGCATCGAGCCGTCGTTTGCGCACCACTATTTCCGCAACGTGATCCGCTCCGGGCGCAAGACCAAGGAGCGCATCGACGTCTTCTCGTTCGAGCTGCTGGCGTACCGCGAGCTCGTGAACCCGCGGGCCATGCCGAATTCCGACAACCCGGCGGAGGCGCTGCCCGAGTACTTCATCACCGCGGACCACATCACGCCGCGCGAGCACGTCGACATCCAGGCGGCGTCGCAGAAGTGGATCGACTCGTCGATCTCCAAGACCGCGAACGTGCCGACCGACTACAAGTACGAAGACTTCAAGGACATCTACCTCTACGCGCACGAGCAGGGCCTCAAGGGCTGCACGACCTTCCGCTTCAACCCCGAGGCGTTCCAGGGGGTGCTGGTCAAGGAGGAAGACCTCAAGAACACCACGTACGTGTTCACGCTCGAGGACGGCAGCGAGGTCGAGGTCAAGGGCGACGAACAGATCGAATACGACGGCGAGCTGCACTCGGCCGCGAACCTGTTCGACGCCCTCAAGGAAGGCTATTACGGCAAGTTCTGAGCCGGGCCGCCCGCGCACCGCCAATCAGGTGGATGGATGACGGGCGCCCGCCGGGGAGCAAGACAGAGATGAGCTCGATCAGGATCGACAGGAAGATCGTCAAGTACCGGGTCGTGAAGCCCGGCGAGAAGGAAGAGGCCGAGGCCGAGGCGAAGGTGGCGCGGGAGCCGGCCGCCGATCCGCAGCGCCCGAACGTCATCTGGATGCACGAGAAGCTCGAGCGTCCGGAGGAACTGATCGGCTCGACCTACAAGATCAAGACGCCCGTGTCCGATCACGCGATGTACGTGACCATCAACGACATCGTGCTGAACGAAGGCACCGAGCACGAGCAGCGCCGGCCGTTCGAGATCTTCATCAACTCGAAGAACCTCGACCACTACCAGTGGATCGTCGCGCTGACGCGCATCATCAGCGCCGTGTTCCGCAAGGGCGGCGACGTGACGTTCCTCGTCGAGGAGCTCAAGGCCGTGTTCGACCCGCGCGGCGGCTACTGGCAGTCGGGCGGCAAGTTCATGCCGTCGATCATCGCCGAGCTGGGCTACGTGATCGAGAAGCACCTGCAGAAGATCGGCCTGCTGCGCTCGCCCGAGATGGACGAACACCGCAAGGCGCTGATCGACCAGAAGCGCAAGGAATACGAGCAGCAGCAGGCGCAGCAGGACGCGTTCGCCAAGAGCCACTACCCGCAGGGCGCGCAGCTCTGCGGCAAGTGCAGCACGGCCGCGGTCGTGCTGATGGACGGCTGTATGACGTGCCTCAACTGCGGCGATTCCAAGTGCGGATAGATCGGTACCCGGTACCAATTTCTCCGGACGCGAGTTGCGAGTGAAGAGAGACTAACCCGACGATTCAAGGAAGAGGACTGAGCCAGGGGCGGGGACAGGTGAGTCCTCGCCCCTTTTTGTTTCTCGACCCCCGCAGCCCGCGTCTCGAATGGCGCGCGAACTCTCCGGCGGGGCGACGACGGACTACGGGCTCGTGCCTATGTCCGGGCCTTGCCCGTCCATCGTCACCCGGTGCGGACGATCGGCCCGTCGCAGCGGAACGCTGAGCGAGAGAACGACGGCCTCGGCACCGGGATTTCGCTTCGACAGCCCGCCGTTCGACACATGAAACACGGCAACGCCGATGCGCACGTCGTTGTCGAACCTGCGTGCGGTCTCGAGACCTGAGCGGAATTCGAGCGATTGCCCCGGATCGATGCCGCGTCCTTCCTCGCAGGCTCCGGTGCCGAAGCTCGGAATGATGGCCCAGCGGTCGTTCAGCCAGAACTCGCGGCGCACGGCGACGTAGACGAGGCTGGCATCGTTGTCCGCTTTCACTGCGCCGAGCGTCGGCACCGGTGCCCAGCGGGTCAGCGGTCGCAGCATGAACTCCACGCCATAGCCGTGTTCGTTCGTACAGGCAGATGCAGGTCGAAGCGCTCCGCCGCTTCAATAGACGAGCGCCTATCTGCATGAGCGCCGAAGCGCATCTCTAGGGGCACCGATCTTCGGGTGATGCAGGCTTCGCTGACGCCGCCCGCACGCGCCGGACGCCTCCGCAGCTCGCCGGCGAACCTGCGAGGCGTCGATCACGGGGCTCGGCACGCGCTGCGCCAGCCGGTTCGCCACAGATCCGCTGCGCAGATCCTCGCGCGCATGCCGCAGGATCTCGATGCCGCCCACGACGCCGAGCGTCGCGAGGATGCCCGCGACGGCCAGGTCGGGCCAGGCCGTCCCCGTGCCGAACACACCGGCGGCGGCGGCCACGACGGCGAGGTTGCCGATCGCGTCGTTGCGCGAGCAGATCCATACCGAGCGCCGGTTCGAATCGCCGTCGCGGAATCGGTAGAGCATTGCGGCGACGCCGACGTTGGCGACGAGCGCGAGGACGCCCACGACGCTCATGGTCACCGGTTCCGGCTGCGCGCCGCTGATCATTGCCCACAGCGCGCTGCCCAGCACCCACACGCCGAACACGACCAGCGTCGCGCCCTTGAGCAGCGCCGCTCTCGCGCGCGCCGCGAGCGCCATGCCCGCCACCGCCAGGCTGATGGCGTAGTTCGCCGCGTCGCCGATGAAGTCGAGCGCGTCGGCCTTGAGCGCCTGGCTGTCCGCCGCTACGCCCGCGCCGATCTCGACGGCGAACATCGCTGCGTTCACGACCAGCGCGATCCACAGCGCCAGCCGCCAGCCGCGCTCGTCCGTCGCCTGCGTGCTCGAGCATGCACCTTCGCAGCAACCGCCCGGCATCGTCCGTCTCCGCAATTCCGTCTTGATGCGGCAGACTATGGACCCTGTAGCGGCTACAGGGTCAAGCGCCATGAAAATCGGCGAACTGGGCAGCGCGACGAACACGAAGGTGGAGACGATCCGTTATTACGAGCGGATCGGGCTGCTGCCTCCGCCAGCGCGCACGGGCGGCAACTACCGGCACTATTCAGCAACGCACCTGCAGCGACTGAACTTCATCCGGCACGCCCGGCGCCTCGGCTTCGAGATTGCCGAAATCCGCTCGCTGCTCGACCTGGCCGACGACCCTGAACGCGACTGCGGCGATGCGGACCGGATCGCGAGCCAGCACCTGCAAACGGTGGAGGACAAGATCGCCCGGCTGTCCGCGCTGCGTGACGAACTGGCGCGCATCGTAGGCGCCTGTCGTGGCGGCCAGATCGCCTCGTGCCGCGTCCTGGAAGCGCTCGGGGATCACTCGATGTGCACGAGCGATCACGCGGAGCGATAGACCCGGCGACCGGCACGACACCGTCGCGGAGTTTCAGCCTGACGGCCGGTCGAGTCGCTCAAGGATTTCTCTTGCCTGGAACACGCGGCCCCACTGTCGCTCGTTGAGCAGGCTCACGATGCCCGCGTCCAGCAGGTTGTTGATCGCGGCGTTGGCCGCGGGCACCGAGATTCCAAGCCCTTTTGCTGCCTGCTGCACCGAGAGGACGGGATGGCCGATCAGGAACCGCGGCAGCCGGCGTGTCGCCGAATCGCTGCGGTACTTGCCGAGCCGTGCTTCCCAGTGCTCGACGAGCCGGAGCAGATCGACCGCGATCGAAATGGATTCCCTGCAGGAATCGACCACCGACCGTCCAAGCAACTCGAGCCATGGGCCCCAGTTGCCCTGCAGTTGCACAGCCGCGAGCGCCGCGTAGTACTGGCTCCGTGCGCGCAGCAATGCGCCGGAGAGATAGAGTGGTGGAAACCCTTCCGCGGCCGGGATGAGTGGCAGCAGCAACCGCCCGGTCCGCCCGTTGCCGTCGTGATAGGGATGAATGGTCTCGAACTGGGCGTGCGCGATCGCAAGCTGCGCGAGCACGGACAGCGTCGTCTGCTCATCCTCGCGCGGTGCGTACTGCAGGATGCTCGCGGCCATCTCCGCCATGCAGCCGGCGATGTGGGCGGGCGGTGCCGGCACAAACGTGGCGTCCTCGATCCGCGCGCCCGGGCCGATCCACGCCTGGTGCTGCCGATACGCGCCGTTCGCATGCGCAGCGCCGTCGTCCTGCATCAGGATGGCGTGCAGTTCGTCGAGGAGTGCCACGGTGAGTGCGCCGCGGCCGTCCGTGCGCACGCGATCGAGGCCGTGCTGCAGCGCCTCGACGTAGCGCTCGGTGACACGCACGTCGGGCGGCAAGCCGCGGGTGCCTTGCGTCGCCTCATAGGTGAGAAGCTGCGACAGGTCGGTCTTCGTGCCTTCGATCTGCGAACTCTTGACCGCCTCGCGGCGGGCGAGTGTGCGCGTCACCATGTCGACATCGGGAATCAGTTCGAGCGTGCCCTGCAGTCGACCGAGCGCTGCGTGAGCATCGGCAAGACCCGCATCGTGCGACCGGTGCAGCGGAAGGCTGCGCGGCGTGGGCGGGGCGACGAGCGCGCCCACGTGCGGGTGCCCGAGCGCGGGCACCAGATATCGCTGGCGGTCGGTTGCAACATCCTGCCGGCGCATCCTTTCTGCCCCACCACAAACTTCAAAAGCCGCGTGCACCGATAAAGACTAGCACGCTAACCTTCAATTGCTAAGGAATTTATTATAGTTAAGATGACATCCTTTAAAAGAATGCGACGCTGCCTCCTGAAGCGTTACGTCGCCGTGGTTGCGGCCGCCTCCACCCGCCGCACCCGTACCGGCACGAACTTGTGATATGGCGTCTTGGTGAACGGCTCGCAATGCGCTGCGGAAGTCAGTCGGTTGACGGCCGGGCCGATCGAGCCACTGCCGGCGTAGGAGCCGCCGTAGCCGTGCGGCAGCGTGACGACGCCGGGTCGCACGCTGTCGTCGACCTCGACCGTCACCTGCAGATCGCCCGTGGCTGACTGCACCTCGGCCACGTCGCCGTCGCCGAGCCCGAGGCTCGCCGCGTCGCCCGGATGAAGACGCAGTGCGCCCCGCTTGTCGACCTTGCGCCAGGCGGGGTCGCGGAAGATCTGGTTGGCGTTGTAGCTGCGCCGTTCGCCGGCCATCAGGATGAACGGGAACGTCGCGCCGGCGGCGGGCTCGGCGCCGAGGGCTTCGAGTTCCCGCAGCATCTCGGCCACCGCGAGGTGCACGTGCCGGTCGGGCGTGCGCACGAGCGACCAGACCTCGTCGTATGCGTGCCGGCTGGTCACGACGCCCGAGCGTTGTGCGAGGATCGTGCGGAACAAGCGGCTGCCGAGTGTGCGTTTCGACCCCTCATGGCCCGCTCGGCGCACCGCCGTCTCGTGTCTCGAGGCGAACGGCATCGCGAGCGGCAGCAGGAACGCGGCGGCGGCGGCCCCTTGCGGCAGCGTCGGTCCGAGCGTCCGGTAGGCGATCGACGCCGCGTAATGACCCCAGTGCGGGTGACGCTTCAGCGTCGCGCCGAGCGCCGCGACGTACGGCAGGAACTGCGCGCTTGCGGGTTGCAGCCGCGCGACTGCCGACAGCAGCGCGAAACGCCGCGGAATGACGCCCATCTGCTCCAGCAGCCGCGTGTAGATCTCGGGCTCGGGCAGCGCCTCCTCGAGCGGAGGAAACAGCGGGTGGCGCAGGTGGAAGTAGTTTTCGGGGAAGTCGAGGTTGAACCCCGTCGCCTCCCATTTCTCGAACTGCGACGCCGCCGGCAGCACGTAATGTGCGAGCTGCGCCGTCTCGGTCATCGACACCTCGACCGCGACCAGCAACTCGAGCGAGCGGAACGCCTGTTCGTAGGCCGCCGTGTCGGGCCAGGTCAGCAACGGGTTGCAACTGTCGACGACGACGGCACGCACGCGATCCTCGCCGGCCTTGAGGATCTCGTCGGGCAGGATGCTGGGCGGGAAGATGCCGCCGATCGGGTGCATGCCGTGATATGCCGTCCGCGGCAGCGGCTTGCCTTTGATGGCCACGCGTTCGTCGGTGTGGCCGAGGATGGGCATCAGGCTCGTGTGCAGGTTGTTCGTGCCCTCGCGGCCGAAGTGGCCGGTGACGAGCCACAGCAGTTTCTCCAGCCAGGCGTTGAGCGTCGTGTGCAGCGTGTGCTGCGTGCCGAGGTCGACGCGCACGCAGGCGCGGCGTGCCTGCGCGAAACCGCGGGCGACGCGCTCGACGTCCGCGAGTGGCACGTCGGCCCGGCGCACGTAGTCTTCGATGGGCACGGTTCGCAGCCGATGCTCCACGTCCTCGAAACCAGTGCAGTGTTCGGCCAGGAACCGTGCGTCGTGCAGCCCGTCGCGCACGATGATCGCCAGCATCGCGGCGAGCAGGAACGCGTCCGTTCCCGGGCGCAACTGCAGGTGCACGTCGGCCTGGCTCGCCGTCTCGGTGCGTCGCGGGTCGACGACGACCACGGTGCGATGCGGATCCTTGCGGAACTCGCGCAGCAGGTCGCGCGCGCTCGGAATGCCGTGCGACTGGAACGGGTTGCAGCCGATGAACAGCACGTAGTCGGCGTGCTCGACGTCCTCGGTCGTGTGGCAGGTCTGGTGGCCGAACAGCCGGCCGTTGACCCAGAAGTCGCCGGTCTTTTCCTGGCCGAGCGAGTTGTAGGCGAAACGGCTGCCCATGGCCGGCAGTAGCTGGCGGCTGTAGGCGCTACCGAGGTGGTTGCCCTGGCCGGCGCCGCCGACGAAGGCGAAGGCCCTACCGTCGTGACGATCACGGATTTCGAGCAGCTTCTGCGCGATCTCGTGCAACGCCTGGTCCCAGCCGATGCGCTCGAAGCCGCCGTCCGGCCGCCGCTTGAGTGGATGACGCAGCCGGTCGGCGTGGTTCTGGTAATGCTCGAGCCGCGCCGCCTTCTGGCACAGGTAGCCCCTGGAGTTCGGATGGGCCTCGTCGCCACGGACCCGCGTGAAGCGGCCGTCCTCGATCTCGACGGCGAGCCCGCAGTTGCGCGAGCAGAGGATGCATGCCGTGCGTTCCGTCCTGGCCATCGCTCGGTCTCCCTGATTCGCATCGTCGGTGAAGGCGATCGGGATCACTATGACGACTGTCATAGATGGTAGCATACGGGTCATGTCGAAGCCCACGCGCACGCCGGACATCCCCGTCGCGAGCACCCGCGACCGCATGGTCGCCGGGGCCGCGGACCTGCTGCGGCGCCGGGGAGTGGCGGCCACGAGCCTGCGCGAGGTCGTCAAACACACCCAGACGCCACGCGGCTCCCTGGCGCACCACTTTCCGGAGGGCAAGGCGCAGCTTCTCGAGGAGGCCGTCGCGTACTCGCGACGTCGCGTCACACGGCAGCTCGAGCAGGCGCTGGCCGGCCAGGATGCCGCGTCGGGGCTGCGCGTCTTCGTCAGGCAATGGTGCCAGATGCTCGAGTCGACCCGTTTCGAGGCGGGGTGCCCGGTGATGGCCGTCGCGATCGAGCACTCGGGCGAAGACGCCGAAGCCGAGGCGATGTCGGGTTTGCCGGAACTGGCGCGGGCGGCATTCGACGAGTGGGCCGACCTGATCGGCGCCGCACTGCGTCGCGACGGCGTGCCCAGGGCACAGGCTCGGGCCCTCGGTCTGCTGGTCGTCGCCACGTTCGAGGGGGGCATCGCCATGGCGCGTGCCGCGCGCAGCGCGCAGCCGCTCGAAGAAGTCGCGCGTCAGCTCGAGCCGATCCTGCGGGCTGCCATCGCAGGCCGGCGCAGCGGCGCGGCCAGCCGCACCCGCAGGCTCCGGCAATGACTCGCGACCGCATGGCGGATCTTCGCGAGGCGACGCTGCGGTCGCTGCTCGACGAACCTCTGCGCGCGGACGACGGTGCGTGGCTCGTGCGCCTCGTCGATGCGATCCGTCCGGCTCGTGGGGAGCCGGCCGATGTGACTGCCGCGCAAGTCCGCTCGCTGACGCGGCGACTCGCGGCCGAGCCGGCACTGGCGTATGCGATCGGCACGTATCTCGCGGGCCTGCTCGAGTCGCGCATGCACCGCATCCTCTATGCCGAATCGGGCACGCTGCCGGGCGGCGGCTTCTGGGGTGCGCTCACCAGACGCCTGCTCGGCCGACTGCTGCCGCCTGCGCCGAGCCCGGAGTACCTGCGGGACCTCGTCGACCAGGTCTTCCATCGGGTCGACGACCACGAGTGGCTCGGCGCTTTGCCGCCCGAGGAGTGGAGTGCACTGCTCGCGGCGCTGGGGGTCGACGGGCCCGTCTTCGCGGCGGCACGGCGCCGGTGCCGGATCGAACTGCTCGAGGCGATGCGGCTCGTGTCTCTGCGGCTCGCCGCACTCGGCAGCGACGCCGAACTGCTGCGCTTCATGCCGGCGCTGGCCCGCCACGAATCGCCGTTCCTCGCCCAGGTCGACGAATCGCTGCGGCTCGTGTCGGCGGCCGAAGATGCGGCGAACGGGCGTCACCTCGAGGTGCTGCTCGGGCAGTGCGACGAATACCTCGCGGGCATTCGCCGTCGCTCACGCGATGCGGGCGTCGACGTGGGACTCGTGTTCCTGGTGGCCCGCATCGAGCAGTCCATCGCGCGGCTGCGGATGCTGTGCCGGCTCGCGTCTCCGGCGCCGGCGGGGGACCGCGTGTCCACGTCGGTGCGGACGTGGCAGGTTCTGGAGTTCGCGCGGCAACTCGTCCGTCAGCAGAACCGCCGCCACAGCGTGCGTGACCTGTTCCGGGCGACGGTGCAACTGCTGGCGCGGCGCGTCACCGAGCAGGCGAGCAAGTCGGGCGAGCACTACGTCACGCGCTCGCGCGAGGAATTCGTCGGCATATTCCGGGCCGCCGCGGGCGCCGGCTCGATCATCGCGGTCATGGCGCTGCTCAAGCTCGAACTCGCCGCGATGAAGCTGCCGCTCGCGTGGGAGGCGCTCGGCTACAGTCTGAACTACGGGCTCGGCTTCGTGCTGATCCACTTGCTGCACTTCACGATCGCGACCAAGCAGCCGGCGATGACGGCCGCGACGCTCGCCGGCGCGCTCGACGGCCGCGACGACCGCGAGGCGCGGCTCGACGCGCTCGCGGGCCTCGCCGCCGAGGTGAGCCGCACGCAATGGGTGTCGATCGCCGGCAACGTGCTCATCCTTCGCCGGCCCGGCGCCTGCCCGGCCTCGCCCGCGGGGCCGTCAGGCAGGCCGGCGCTCGCGGAAGCGCTCCAGCTGCGCCGCCGCCTGCCGCCGCACCATCCACTTGAGCGGCGCTGACCAGCCCAGCAGGCGGCCCGGGGGCCCCAGCGCCTGGGCCGACCAGCGCCAGAAG
>JAYRRR010000154.1:0-55910 GCA_041910015.1 Steroidobacteraceae bacterium | reverse complement strand
GCGCGAGCAGCGCACGCTCCTCCTCGCCGCGCACGCGGCTGCGCGCCTTGTCGGCGAGGCGCCTGGCCTCGTCGCGTTCGCCGGCTGCGAGGTACTCGCGCGCCGCGAGCAGGGCGAGGCGCGCGTCCCAGGACAGCAGGCCGCGCCGCGCCGCCTGCTCGTAACGATTCGCTGCCTCGAGGTGCCGACCGGCAGTGGCGAGCGTCTCCGCCTGGCGCTCGTCGACGCCCTGTGCCTGCGCCGTCGCGGGCGCCGCGCAGAGCAGCAGCGCGCACAGGCACGACAGGAGCACCTGCGTCTGGGCGGCTTGCCCGTGGCGGAACGTTGCGTGCAGCATGCGTGGACCCCGGGGAGGCGCGCGTGTCGAACCAGTCTGGCGATTCTACGGGCCGCGCGGCACGCGGCGCACTGTTCGTCGTCGCGACGCCGATCGGCAACCTGCAGGACCTCGCGCCGCGCGCGGCGGCCTGCCTGCGCGACGTCGACCTGCTGCTCGCGGAGGACACGCGCCACACGCGCGGCCTGCTCGACGCCTGCGGCATCGCCCGGCGCGGCGCGGTCGAGTCGCTGCACGAACACAACGAGCGCGAACGCGTGCCGGCGCTCGTCGCCCGTCTGCAGGCGGGGGAAACGATGGCCCTCGTCAGCGATGCCGGCACTCCGCTCCTGAGCGATCCCGGCGCGCTGCTGGTCGCGGCGGCGGCCCGCGCCGGCATCGACGTGGTGGCGGTGCCGGGTCCGTGCGCGGCCATCGCCGCGCTGTCGATCGCGGCGTTGCCGACCCGCCGCTTCGTGTTCGAAGGGTTCCTGCCCGTGAAGGCGGGTGCGCGACGCGAAGTGCTGCGCCAGCTCGCGCACGAACGGCGCACGCTGGTGTTCTACGAGGCGCCGCACCGCTTGCGCGAAACGCTGGGCGACATGGCGGAGGCTCTTGGCGCGCAGCGCGAGGCGGCCGTCGCGCGCGAGCTGACCAAGCACTTCGAGACCGTCCATCGCGGCACGCTCGGCGAGCTCGGTGAACGCAGCGCGGGCGAGGCGGTCATGACGCGCGGCGAGATCGTCGTCGTCGTCGCGGGTGCCAGCGACGACGACGCGGCGGCGCGCGCAGACGAAGCCAGACGTCTGCTGCAGGCGCTGTTGCAGGAGCTGCCGGTGTCGCAGGCCGTGCGTATCGCCGCGCAGGTCACGGGCGCGCGCCGCAAGCCGCTCTACGAGCTCGCGCTCGAGCTGGCCGGGAATTAGGGAACATTCCCCTGTTGCCGCGAAACAGGTGAATCTCCCCTGTTTCGGGGGCGGTATACTCTGCGCGGGAGTCGGCCAGGCAACCGCTGCGTCTTCGGACGTGGAGGAAAGTCCGGGCTCCACAGGGTGAGGTGCCAGGTAACGCCTGGGGGGCGCGAGCCCACGGAAAGTGCAACAGAAAGCAGACCGCCCAAGCTGCAGCCGCGCCCTCGTGGCAAGTGCTGTGGACGGCAAGGGTGAAACGGTGCGGTAAGAGCGCACCGCGCCGGTGGCAACATTCGGCGGCACGGCAAACCCCACCTGGAGCAAGACCAAATAGGGAAGCGCGCGAGTCTTCGGGCTCGTTCCTGCGGCCCGCAGGGGCTTCCGGGTAGGTCGCTCGAGGCGCACGGCGACGTGCGTCCCAGAGGGATGGTTGCCCACGACAGAACCCGGCTTATCGGCCGGCTCCCACCTCTTTGCGCCGGGTCTGGCCCACTGCCAGCCCCGCGACCCCACTTCGTCCCACCGCCGAGCGTCCGGTCGAGGCCGAGCCAGGCGGGCGCCGGGCATGATTTCTCCCACCCTCACGCTGCAAAACGCCTGACCACCGCCCGCGCAGCCGCTCGTGGACCGCCACCGACACGGGCCGACAGGCCCGGCCGCCCCACGCAGACGGCTTCTCACCCGACAATCAGGAATAACGGCTAAGTACATGATTGTCTTGAAAAAGCAACAAAGTTACCTGGCGACGCCAACCGCCCCCAAGCTAAGTTACTGACGGTATTACGAAAACTTTCGGCTCAACCGTTGACGCTCGGCGCAGCGCGACCCTATAGTGGCGGGGAGTGGGAAAAAGTGGGATGAAATGGGCGGTCGGCCCAGAAATCGCCTGACATGTTCCGCGGAGCCAACAAAGTCACCCTCGACGCCAAAGGCCGCATGGCCATGCCGGCGCGCTACCGGGACACCCTGGTGGAGCGCAGCGGCGGGCGTCTGGTCGCGACGGTGGACCGCGCCGACAAGTGCCTGCTGATCTATCCCCTTCCGGACTGGGAGGAGATCGAGCGCAAGCTGATGCGGCTGCCGAGCCTGAATCCGCAGACGCGGCGGCTGCAGCGGCTCATGGTCGGGCACGCGACGGACCTCGAGATCGACTCGCACGGCCGCGTCCTCGTGCCGCCGAAGCTGCGCGAGTACGCGGGGTTGTCGCGTCAGGCGGTGTTGATCGGGCAGGGCGGTCGTTTCGAGCTGTGGGACGAGCAGCAGTGGAACGCGTGCCTCGACGAGACGCTTGACGAGACGGGCGGGCTGCCCGTCGAACTCGAAAGCCTCTCGCTGTAGGCGCGGACGTGGCGGAGCACACGCCGGTACTTCTCGACGAGGTGCTGGCCGGGCTCGCAGTGCAGGCCGAGGGCCGGTACTGCGACGCGACGTTTGGCCGGGGCGGCCATTCCGCTGCGATCCTCGCGCGGCTCGGTCCCGCGGGTCGCGTCTGTGCGATCGACCGCGATCCCGAGGCCATCGCCGCGGGGCGCGCGCGTTTCGCGGACGAGCCGCGTCTCGCTCTGGTGCGGGGGCCGTTCGGCCGGCTCGAGGAGCTGGTTCGTGCGGTGGGTTGGGAAGGCGGGCTGCAGGGCGTGCTGCTGGACCTCGGGGTCTCGTCGCCGCAGCTCGACGAAGCCACGCGGGGCTTCAGTTTCATGCAGGACGGTCCGCTCGACATGCGCATGGACAACGAGTCCGGCAGCAGCGCGGCCCAGTGGCTCGCGCGGGCCGGCGAGCGGGAGATTGCGGACGTGCTGTTCACGCTGGGCGAGGAGAGGTTTGCGCGCCGCATCGCCCGCGCCATCGTCGCGGCACGCGCCACCGCGCCGATCCAGACCACGCGCCGGCTGGCGGACCTCGTCGCCGCCGCGGTGCCGACGCGCGAGCCGGGCAAGCATCCCGCGACGCGGACCTTTCAGGCGATCCGCATCCACGTCAATCGCGAGCTCGAGGAGGCACAGGCGGCGCTGCCGCAGGCCGTGGGCCTGCTGGCGCCCGGCGGCCGGCTCTGCGTGATCAGCTTTCACTCGCTCGAGGACCGCCTGGTCAAACGGTTCATGCGCCGCGAGGCGCAGGGCGATCCCGTGTACGCCGGGTTGCCCGACGTGCCGGCGCACGCGCGCCCGCGCCTGCGGCTGGTCGGTGGCGCGGTCATGCCGGGCGCCGCGGAAGTCGCGAGCAACCCGCGTGCCCGCAGTGCCGTGCTGCGCGTCGCCGAGAGGCTCGCGGCATGAAGCCGGCCGCCTGGCGTCTGACGGTGGCGGTGCTGTGGCTCGCCGTGCTCGGCTCCGCGCTCGGCGTGGTCTACGGCAAGCAGCAGGCGCGCAACCGCTTCAACGACCTGCAGAAGCTCACGACGCGACGCGACGACCTCGACATCGAGTGGGGCCAGCTCCAGCTCGAGCAGAGCACCTGGGCCACGCACGGCCGCGTCGAGCGCGTCGCGCACGACGGCCTCGGCATGGTCACCCCGAAAGCCTCCGACCTGCGCATCGTGCAGCCATGAAGCGCATCTCCTCGCTGCGCGACCATCGTCACGCCGCCTCGCGCAGCCAGGAACCCGTGGTCGGCCCCTGGCGGCTGCGAACCGTCGGCGGGCTGCTGGTCCTGTGCGCCGCGGCGCTGCTCGTGCGGGCCGTGTACCTGCAGGTCGTCGAGCAGGACTTCCTCGCCAGGCAGGGCGACGCGCGCATCCTGCGCGACGTCAAGCTCTCGGCCAACCGCGGCATGGTGCTCGACCGCAACGGCGAGCCGCTCGCGGTCAGCACGCCGGTCGACACCGTCTGGGCCGACCCGCGCAAGCTCGGCCAGCGGCCGCAGGACTTCGCGCGGCTCGCCAAGGCGCTCGACCGCGACCCGCAGTGGCTCGCGCGCCGCGTCACGAGCAACCTCGACCGCGAGTTCGTCTATCTCGTGCGGCACATGCGTCCGCAGGACGCCGCCAAGGTCAAGGCGCTGGGCATCCCCGGCGTCGACACGTTGCGCGAGTATCGCCGCTACTACCCCGCAGGCGAGGTGACCGGCCACCTGCTCGGGTTCACCAACGTCGACGACGTCGGCCAGGAAGGCGTCGAGCTCGCCTTCGACCAGTGGCTCGGCGGCGAGCCCGGCATCAAGCGTGTCATGCGTGACCGCGAGGGCCGCACGATCGAGGACATCGAGCGGATCAAGGCGCCGCGGCCCGGCCAGGACCTGACGACCAGCATCGACCTGCGCGTACAGTACCTTGCCTATCGCGCGCTGAAGCAGGCCGTGCAGGAGAACGACGCGCGCGGCGGCTCGGTCGTCGTCATCGATGTCGACACCGGCGAAGTGCTCGCCATGGTGAACCAGCCGGCGTTCAATCCGAACGACCGCGAGCAGTACCTGCCTTCGCGCTACCGCAACCGTGCGACCAACGACTTCTTCGAGCCGGGCTCGAGCATCAAGCCGTTCGTCGTCGCGGCCGGCATGACTCACGGCCGCTTCCACGCCGACACGCTGATCGACACCGGCCCGGGCACGCTGCGCGTCGGCATCAAGACCGTGAAGGACAAGCACAACCTCGGCACGATCGACGTCAGGACCGTGCTCGCCAAATCGAGCAACGTCGGCGTCGTCAAGATCGCGCTGACGCTGAAGCCGCCGGAGATGTGGACGACACTGCACGACCTCGGCTTCGGCGCGGTCACCGGCTCGGGCTTTCCGGGCGAGTCCGCCGGCATCCTCACCGGTTACGAGCACTGGCGCTCGATCGGCCAGGCGACGATGGCCTACGGCTACGGGCTGTCCGTCACACCGCTGCAACTCGCGCAGGCCTACGCGACGCTCGGCGCCGGCGGCACCCACCGCCCGGTCAGCCTGCGGCGGGTCGACACGGCGCCTCCAGGCGAGCGCGTGCTCGACGCCGCCGTCGCAACGGAACTGGTGCGCATGCTCGAGTCCGTCGTGAGCGAGGAAGGCACGGCGCGACGTGCGGCGGTCATGGGCTACCGCGTGTCGGGCAAGACCGGCACCGCGTGGAAGGCGGCGGACGGCGGGTACAACTCGAGCAAGTACGTGGCGGTCTTCGGCGGCGTGGTGCCCGCGAGCCACCCGAAGCTCGCCGCGGTCGTCGTCATCGACGAGCCGAGCGCCGGCCGCTTCTACGGCGGCGACGTTTCGGCGCCCGTGTTCGCCGAGGTGATGTCGGGCGCGCTGCGACTGCTGGCGATCCCGCCCGACGACCTGCAGCGCGTGCCGGCGACGACGCTCGTGCAGGCGCAGGACCCGTGGTGAATCCGGTCATGGAACATGCTCCTGCCTATCGCATGACTCTCGGGCGCCTGCTCGAGGGATTCGACGTCGCGACGCCGCACGGCGTGAGCGTGACGGACGTCGTGCAGGACAGCCGCGAGGCCAGCCCGGGGGCGTTGTTCCTCGCCTGCAAGGGCCGCACGACGCACGGGCTCAGCCACGCGCCCGCCGCGATCGAGCGCGGCGCCGTTGCGGTGCTCTGGGAGCCCGACGTCGACATCGAGCCGCCGACGCTGCCCGAGCGCGTCGCGGCGATCCCGTTGCCGCACCTCGGCCGCCACGTGGGCGAGATCGCCGACCGTTTTTTCAGGCGTCCGTCCGGTGACCTGCGCGTCGCGGGCGTCACCGGCACGAACGGCAAGACGACGACCGCCTGCCTGCTCGCGCAGGCCTCCGACTTCGTGGGTCGCCGCGGCTGGTACGTCGGCACGCTGGGGCACGGCCGGCCGGGCGCGATCCGGGACGCCGGACTCACGACGCCCGATGCCGTCACTGTGCAGCGCCTTCTCGCCGAGGCGCGCGACGCCGGCGGCGCCACGCTGGCGCTGGAGGTCTCCTCGCACGCGCTCGACCAGGACCGCGTCGCCGGCGTGTGCTTCGACACCGCCGTCTTCACCAATCTCACGCGCGACCACCTCGACTACCACGGCACATTCGAGGCGTACGGCGGCGCGAAGTCGCGCCTGTTCCACGCCGCCGGCCTGCGCTGCGCGGTCGTCAACGTGCGCGATCCGTTCGGACGCGAGCTGGTCGAGCGCATCGACCCGGCCATCGAGCGCATCGTCTTCACGACTGCGAACGACGTCTGGGCCGAGCGCGGCACGGGCTGGATCCGCGTGCCCGAACTCAGGACGACGTCCGCCGGACTCACGATCCACGTCGAGACGAGCTGGGGCGCCGGGACGCTGCGCTCGCGACTGGTCGGCGAGTTCAACGCCGAAAACCTGCTCGCCGTGCTCGGCGTGCTGCTCGGCTGGAACGTACCGTTGCAGAAGGCTCTCGCCGCGCTCGCGCTCTGCACCGCGCCGCCCGGGCGCATGGAGGCATTCGGTGGCGGCCCGCAGCCGCTGGTGCTGGTCGATTACGCGCATTCGCCCGACGCGCTCGGCAAGGTGCTCGAGGCCGCCCGCGCCCATGCGACGGGCCGGCTCGGCTGCGTGTTCGGCTGCGGCGGCGATCGCGATGCCGGCAAGCGTCCGTTGATGGGCGCCATCGCCGAGTCGGCCGCCGACTTCGTGATCGTCACCGACGACAACCCGCGCACCGAGAACCCGGCCGCGATCATCGAGCAGGTCCTGGGCGGCATGCGTGACGCCGGCGCGGCACGCGTCGCACCCGACCGTGCCGAGGCGATCCGGCTCGCGATCGAAGAGGCGGAGCCCGGCGATGTCGTCGTCGTCGCGGGCAAGGGCCACGAGCAGCAGCAGATCGTCGGTACCGAGGCGCGGCCGTTCAGCGACCGCGACACCGTGCTCGCCTGCCTGCAGGCGTCGGCCGCCGTGCCGCTCCCGGCCGGGACCGGAGGCGACGCATGATCACGCGCGACCTCGCGACGCTCGCGCAAGTGACCGGTGGCACGCTGCTCGGCGCCAACGCCGCTTTCGGCCGCGTGCAGAGCGATTCGCGCGCGATCGAATCCGGCGCGCTGTTCGTCGCGCTCGCGGGCGAGAAATTCGACGGCCACGACTTCGTCGCCGACGTCGCACGGCGCGGCGCGGCGGCAGCGCTCGTCGCGCGGCGCATCGCGGCCGCATTGCCCCAGGTCGTCGTCGCCGACACGCTGGCGGCGCTGTCGCGTTTCGCGAACGCCTGGCGGCGATCCTTCGCGGGCATCGTCGTCGGAATCACCGGCAGCAACGGCAAGACCACGGTCAAGGAAATGACCGGCACCATCCTCGGCCAGGCGGGGCCGTGCCTGGTCACGCAGGGCAACCTCAACAACCACATCGGCGTGCCGCTCACGCTGTGCCGGCTCGCCGACACGCACCGCAGCGCCGTCGTCGAGATGGGCGCCAACCACCTGCGCGAGATCGCGCAGCTCGCGTCGCTCGCCGAGCCGGACGTGGGGCTGGTCATCAACGCGGGTCAGGCGCATCTCGAGGGCTTCGGCGGGCTCGAGGGCGTGGCACGCGGCAAGGGCGAGCTGTTCGAGGCGCTCGGCGCCGGCGGCACCGCCGTGATCAACGCCGACGATCGCTATGCCGCGTTCTGGCACGGTCTCGCGCGTCGCGCGGGGCGCGTCGTCACCTTCGGCATGCGCGAGCGCGCCGACGTGGCCGCGAGCGGCGTGCGCGGCCGCCTCGGCGCCGACGGCTTCGTCACGACCTTCGAGCTGGCGACGCCGCAGGGTGTGCGCACCATCGAACTCGCGCTGGCCGGCGAGCACAACGTCATGAACGCGCTCGCGGCGACGGCGGCGGCGATGGCCGCGGGCGCCACGCTGGATGCCGTGCAGCAGGGCCTGCAGTCGATGCGCCCGGTGGCGGGGCGGCTGGAGCTTAAGCAGGCCGTGCGGGGAGCGCGCCTGATCGACGACGCCTACAACGCCAACCCCGCCTCGCTGCGTGTCGGCCTGCGCGCGCTCGCCGAGGTGCCCGGCGAACGCTGGCTGGTGCTCGGCGAAATGGCCGAGCTGGGCGAGCAGGGGCCGCGTCTGCACGCCGAGATGGGCGAGTTCGCGCGCCAGTGCGGCGTGCAGCGCCTGCTGGCGGTCGGCGAAGGTTCGAAGCCCGCCGTGGCGGCCTTCGGCGCAGGTGCGAGCTGGCACGCGGGCACCGACGCGCTGCTCGAGGCGCTGCTGCCCGCCCTGCACGCCGGCCTGACCGTCTACGTCAAGGGCTCGCGTGTGAACCGGCTCGAGCGCGTCACCGCCGCCCTCGTGCCTGGCGCGCCGGCCACGGGGAGCCACTAGATGCTGCGTCACGTCGCCGCGTGGCTCGCCCAGTACTACTCGGGCTTCCACGTCTTCGGGTACCTGACACTGCGCGCGATCCTCGCGGCGCTGACGGCGCTTGCGATCTCGCTGCTCGTCGGCCCGCGCATGATCCGCTGGCTCGCCGAATACCAGGTCGGGCAGCGCGTGCGCTCGGACGGTCCGCAGACGCACCTGAGCAAGGCCGGCACGCCGACCATGGGTGGCGCGCTGATCCTCGCGGCGATCGTCGCGGCGACGCTGCTGTGGGCCGACCTCGCCAACCGCTTCGTCTGGATCGTGCTGCTGGTGACGGTCGCCTTCGGCCTCGTGGGCTTCTGGGACGACTACCTCAAGCTCGTGGTCGGCAACTCGCGTGGCCTGATCGCGCGGTACAAGTACTTCTGGCAGTCCGTCGCGGGCCTGGGCGCGGCGTTCGCGCTGTACGTCACCGCGCAGTCGGCGCCGGAGACGACGCTCTACGTGCCGTTCTTCAAGCACGTGCTGGTCCCGCTCGGCGTGCTGTTCGTCCCGCTCACCTACTTCGTCATCGTCGGCTCGAGCAACGCCGTGAACCTCACCGACGGCCTCGACGGTCTCGCGATCATGCCCTCCGTGCTCGTGGCGGGCGCGCTCGGCGTGTTCGCCTACGCGTCGGGCAACGTCGTGTTCTCCGGCTACCTCGGCATTCCGTACATCGCCGGCGCCGGCGAGGTGCTCGTCATCTGCGCGACGATCTTCGGCGCCGGGCTCGGCTTCCTCTGGTTCAACACCTATCCCGCGCAGGTGTTCATGGGAGACATCGGCGCGCTCGCGCTCGGTGCCGCGCTCGGCGTGATCTCGGTGATCGTCCGTCAGGAACTCGTGCTCGTGATCATGGGCGGCATCTTCGTGCTCGAAACCGTCTCCGTGATCCTGCAGGTGGCGTCGTTCAAGCTGCGCGGCAAGCGCATCTTCCGCATGGCGCCGATCCACCACCACTACGAACTCAAGGGCTGGGCCGAGCCGAAGGTGATCGTCCGTTTCTGGATCATCACCGTCGTGCTCGTGCTGGTCGGTCTGTCGACGCTGAAGCTGCGATGACCCAGGCCACCGCGAACCTCGCACCGCTCGAACCCGGCGCCCGCGCGCTGGTGCTCGGGCTCGGCCGCACCGGGCTCTCGGCGGCCCGCTATCTGCAGCGCAAGGGCGTCGGGATCCGCGTCGCCGACACGCGCGCGGAGCCTCCGGGCGCCGCGGCGCTGCGCGAGCAGCTGCCGACGGCCGAATTGCGCACCGGCGCGTTCACCTCGGAGCTGCTCGACGGCGTGTCGCACGTCGTGATTTCGCCGGGCCTGTCGGTGCGGGAGGCCGTCGTGCGTGAGGCCGCGCAACGCGGCCTGCCGGTCGTCGGCGACATCGAGCTCTTCGCGCGCGAAGCACGGGCGCCGGTGGTGGCGGTCACCGGCACCAACGGCAAGAGCACCGTGACGACGCTCGTGGCCGGGCTCGCCAATGCCGCCGGCCGGCCGGCGCTCGCCGGCGGCAACCTGGGCGAACCCGCGCTCGACCTGCTCGAACGGCCCGTGCCGGCGCTGTACGTGCTCGAGCTGTCGAGCTTCCAGCTCGAGACGACGCATTCGCTGCGCACCGCGACCGCCACCGTGCTCAACGTCACGCCCGACCACATGGACCGGTACGCGACGCTCGACGAATACGCCGCGGCGAAGGCCCGTGTCTTCGACGGCTGCGACGTGGCCGTCGTCAATGCCGACGATGCGGCCGTGCGCGGGATGCCGCGGTCCGGACAGGCAGTGTTGTCGTTCAGTCTCGCGACGTCGGCCGCCGACTACACGCTCGTCCGCTCGCCGGAGCCGATGATCGTGCGTCGCGGCGAGCCGCTGCTGCCAATCGGGGACCTGCGCCTCAAGGGCGACCACAATGCCGCCAACGCGATGGCTGCGCTCGCGATGGCCGAGGCGCTGGCGCTGCCGCTCGGGCCTTCGCTCGAGGCGCTCACGGCGTTCGCGGGGCTGCCGCACCGCTCGCAGTGGGTGGCGGACGTGGCCGGCGTGACCTACGTCAACGACTCGAAGGGCACCAACGTCGGTGCGACGCTCGCGGCCGTCGGCGGCATGAACGGGCCGCTGGTGCTGATCGCCGGCGGCGACGGCAAGGGCCAGGACTTCGGCGACCTGCGCGCCGCCTTCCGCGGCAAGGTGCGCCACGTCGTGCTGATCGGCCGCGACGCGCCGGCGCTCGAAACCGCGCTCGACGGCGTCTGCGCGACCGCGCGCGCCGTCGACATGCTCGCGGCCGTCCGCGCCGCGCACGCGATCGCGCAGCCCGGCGACACGGTGCTGCTGTCGCCCGCGTGCGCGAGCCTCGACATGTTCCGCGACTACGCCCACCGCGGCGACGAGTTCGCCGCCGCCGTCAGGAGCCTCGCCGCATGAGCGCGTCGGCCAGCGCCGTCGGTTCCTACGCGCGGTCGACCGGACAGCCGCGACGCCTCGTGCTCGACGGCTGGATCATCGGCGCCGTCGCGGCGCTGCTGCTGATCGGCCTGGTCATGGTGGCCTCGGCCTCGATCGGCATTTCCGAAAAGGAGTCGGGGCACGCTTTCGCCTATTTCCAGCGGCAGCTGCTCTTCGTGCTGGCCGGTCTCGCCGCGGCGACCGTCGGCCTCGTCGTGCCGACGCGCATCTGGGAGCGCTACTCCATCTGGCTGCTCGTCGGCGCGCTGGTGCTGCTCGCGCTGGTGCTGGTGCCGGGCATCGGCCACGTCGTGAACGGTGCGCGCCGCTGGATGCGGCTCGGGTTCATGAACTTCCAGGTGTCCGAGCTCGCGCGCGTCATGCTGCTCATGTACATCGCGAGCTATGCCGTTCGCCGCGGCGACGAACTGCGCTCGAGCTTCGCCGGCTTCATCAAGCCCGTCGCCGTGCTCGGGTTCGCCGCCGTCCTGCTGCTCTGCGAGCCGGACTTCGGCGCCGCCACCGTGCTGCTCGCCACGGGCACCGCCGTGCTGTTCCTCGCCGGCGCGAGGCCGCTGCACCTCGCGGTGCCGGTGCTGGTCGGCTCAGCCGCGTTCGGGCTGCTCGCGATCGTCTCGCCGTATCGCCTGCGCCGACTGACCGGATTCCTCGATCCCTGGGGCGATCCGTTCGACAGCGGCTTCCAGCTCGTGCAGTCGCTGATCGCCATCGGTCGCGGGGAGTGGTTCGGCGTCGGACTCGGGGCGAGCGTGCAGAAGCTCTTCTATCTGCCCGAGGCGCACACCGACTTCGTCTTCGCGGTGATCGCGGAGGAATTCGGCCTGGTCGGCGTCGCGACGGTCGTCGGCCTGTTCGCGCTGCTGGTCGGGCGCGCGCTCGTGATCTCGCGCAACGCGGCGGCGGCCGGCCAGGCGTTCCAGTCGTACGTCGCCGCGGCCATCGGCGTCTGGCTCGGGCTGCAGGCGTTCGTCAACGTCGGCGTGAACATGGGCCTGCTGCCGACCAAGGGCCTCACGCTGCCGCTGCTCTCCTACGGCGGCAGCAGCATGCTGATCACGCTCGGCTGGATCGGCGTGCTGCTGCGCGTCCACCACGACACCCAGGCCAGCGGCCGCGGCGGCGCGGTTCCGCGCGAGGCGCGACGGTCATGACGCGCAAGGTCGCACTGGTCATGGCCGGTGGCACGGGTGGGCATGTGTTCCCGGCGCTCGCGACCGCGCGCGTGCTGCGCCGGCGCGGGTTCGACATCGTCTGGCTGGGCACCGAACGCGGCATCGAGGCGCGACTCGTCCCGGCCGAGGGCATTCCCGTCGAATGGCTGAGCGTGAGCGGCCTGCGGGGCAAGGGTTTCGCGGCGCTGCTCGCCGCGCCCGTGCGTCTCGCCGTCGCGGTGAGCCAGGCGATGCGCGCGATCCGCCGGCATCGGCCGCGCGTCGTGCTCGGTGCGGGCGGCTTCGCCTCGGGTCCGGGCGGCATCGCGGCGTGGCTGCTGCGGCGGCCGCTGGTGGTGCACGAGCAGAACGCGATCGCGGGCATGACCAACCGCGTGCTCGCGCGCCTGGCGACGCGCGTGCTCGAAGGTTTCCCCGGCAGCTTCGGCCGTGGCGTGAAGGCCGAGCGCGTCGGCAATCCGGTGCGTCCGGAGATCGTCGCGATCCCGCCGCCCGAAAAGCGCTATCCGGGCCGCGACGGGCGCGCGCGCCTGCTGGTCTTCGGCGGCAGCCAGGGCGCCGCGCGTCTCAACGCCGTGCTGCCGGCCGCAATCGCCGAGCTGTCGCGCGAACTGCGCCCCGAAGTGCTGCACCAGACGGGCACGCACAACCACGCGGAGACCGTGCAGGCCTACCGTCTGCGTGGCCTCGAGGCGGACGTGCGTCCGTTCATCGACGACATGGCGAGCGCCTACGGCTGGGCGGACCTCGCCGTGTGCCGCTCCGGTGCGCTCACGGTGGCCGCACTCGCGGCCGCGGGCCTGCCGGCGATCCTCGTGCCGTTCCCCGCGGCCGTCGACGATCACCAGACGCGCAATGCCGAATACGCGGTGCGGGCGGGCGCGGCGCTGCTGCTGCCCGAGCGCGACCTCACGCCGGTCTCGCTCGCGGCGCGGCTGCGCGACCTGCTCGAGCGCGGCCGCCCGCGTCTGGAGCAGATGGCGCACGCGGCGCGTCGCACCGCGATCGTCGACGCGGACGTGCGTCTCGCCGACGCCTGCGAGCAGGCGGCGCGGGAGGCCGCATGAAGGACCGCATGCGCCGCATCCACACCATCCACTTCGTCGGCATCGGCGGCAGCGGCATGTCGGGCATCGCCGAGGTGCTGCTCAACCTGGGCTACGCCGTGCAGGGGTCGGACCTGAAGCGCGGCGAGGTCACGCGCCGTCTCGAAAGCCTCGGCGCGAAAGTGACGACCGGGCATGCGGCTGCGAACGTCGATGGCGCCGACGTCGTCGTCGTCTCGAGCGCGATCGACGCGGCCAACCCGGAAGTGGCGCAGGCGCTCGCGCGGCGCATTCCGGTGGTCAAGCGCGCCGAGATGCTCGGCGAGCTGATGCGCTTCCGCTACTCCGTCGCCGTGGCAGGCACGCACGGCAAGACGACGACCACGAGCCTGGTCGCGAGCGTGCTGGCCGAGGGCGGCGCCGACCCGACCTTCGTCATCGGCGGGCGCCTGAAGAGCGCCGCGAGCAACGCGCGGCTCGGTGCCGGCGAGTACCTCGTGGCGGAAGCGGACGAGAGCGACGCCTCGTTCACGCACCTGCAGCCGATGATCGCCATCGTCACCAACGTCGACGCCGATCACCTCGGCACCTACGGCGGCGACTTCGAGCGCATGAAGCAGAGCTTCGTCGAGTTCCTGCACAACCTGCCGTTCTACGGCCTCGCGGTCCTCTGTCACGACGACGCCAACGCGCGCAGCCTGATGCCGCAGATCGCGCGACCCTGCCTGACCTACGGCTTCGATGCCGACGTCGACGTGCGTGCCGTCGACGTCGAGCGGCTGCCGGGCCGGTCCACGTTCACGGTGCTGCGGCCGGGCGGGGCGCCGCCGCTGCCGGTCACGCTGAACCTGCCGGGCCGGCACAACATCCTGAACGCGCTCGCCGCGATCACGGTCGCGACCGAGCTCGAGATCGACGACGCGGCGATCCGGCGCGCGCTGGCCGGGTTCCAGGGTATCGAGCGGCGGCTGCAGTGGCTCGGCGACGTCGACACGGGTGCTGGCACGATCACGCTCGTCGACGATTACGGCCATCACCCGACCGAGATCGCCGCGACGGTCGAGGCCGCGCGCCAGGGTTGGCCGGATCGGCGCGTCGTCCTCGTCTTCCAGCCACACCGCTACACGCGCACGCGCGATCTGCTCGACGAATTCGCGCAGGTGCTCGCCGATGCCGATGCGCTGGTGGTCGCCGAGGTCTATCCCGCCGGCGAGGCGCCGATCCCCGGTGCCGACGGCAAGGCCCTGTGCCGTGCGATCCGCACGCGCGGCAAGGTCGAGCCGGTGCTGCTCAAGTCGCTCGACGAGATGCCTGATGCGCTGGCCGGTATCGTCCGCGACGGCGACGTCATCCTCACCATGGGGGCCGGCCTGATCGGCGCGGCCTCCAACGAACTACCGCGTTCGCTGCCGGCGGCGGTGGCGGCGCAAGGTCGCAGGCCATGACCCATCAGCCCCTCGTCACCGATCCAGCGCAGTTCGGCCGCGTCGCCGTGCTGCTCGGCGGCACCTCGTCCGAGCGCGAAGTGTCGCTCGATTCCGGGCGCAACGTGCTCGAGGCGCTGCAGCGCAAGGGTGTCGATGCCACGCCCGTCGACGGCCTTGCGGCGCTGGTTGCGGCGCTCACGGCGCCGGGTGGCCGCCGCTTCGACCGCGTCTTCAACATCCTGCACGGCGGCGAGGGCGAGAACGGCGTGCTGCAGGGCCTGCTCGAAGCGTTCGACGTGCCCTACACGGGTTCGGGCGTGCTCGGCTCGGCGCTGACGCTGGACAAGATCCGCACCAAGCAGGTGTGGCTGTCGGTCGGGTTGCCCACGCCAGCGTACGTGACACTCGAGCGCGGCGAGGACGTGCGGGCGGCGGCGCACAAGCTCGGTCTCCCGGTCATCGTGAAACCCGCATGCGAGGGCTCGAGCGTCGGCATCACGCGCTGCTTCGCGGACGCCGACCTCGATGCGGCCGTGCAGCTCGCCTCGCGTTACGAGGGCCAGCTCCTCGTCGAGCAGCTCGTGCAGGGCGAGGAATACACGGTGGCCGTGCTCGGCACCGAGGCGCTGCCGTCGATCCGGATCGTGCCCGCGGGCGAGTACTACGACTACCACGCGAAATACATCGCCAGCGACACCCGGTACCTCTGCCCGGGTCTCGTCGGAGCGGCGGAGCAGGAACTGCAGGGGCTCGCGCTCGCCGCGTTCTTCGCGGCCGGCTGTGCCGGCTGGGGGCGTGTCGACTTCATGCGCGACCGCGCGGGCCGGCCGTGGCTGCTCGAGGTCAACACCGCGCCAGGCATGACCAGCCATTCGCTCGTGCCCAAGGCCGCCCGGCAGCGCGGCATCGAGTTCGACGAGCTCGTCTGGCGTCTGCTCGAGACGAGCTGCCGCCCGCCCGTGGCGACGAGTGGAGGCGGGCCGTGATCACACTGCCGGGCCTTGGCCGCGGATCGCGCCGGCAGGCGGCGCGGAGCGAGCTGCCATGGTACGAGCGGCTCGACTGGCAGGTGATCGGGACGTCGGCGGCGATCGTCGCGGGCGGCGTGATCGTCGTGCTGCTGCTGGTCTTCGCGCTCGACCGGCCGGTGCGTCGCGTGCTGCTCGAAGGTGAGTTCCAGCGCGTCGCGCCGCCGGAAATCGAGACCGCGGTCGCGCAGGCCGCACGCGGCGGGCTGGCGTCGATCGACCTCGAACGCATTCGCCAGGGCGTCGAGGCGATCGACTGGGTCGACACCGCGGTGGTCACGCGCGTCTGGCCGGACGCGGTCAAGGTCGCCGTCGTCGAACAGGTCGCCGCGGCACGCTGGAACGACGCGGGCCTGCTGAATGCGCGCGGCGAGCTGTTCATCCGCAACGCACGCTACGTGCCGCCGGAACTGCCGCTGCTCGAGGGGCCCGAGGGCAGCGCGGCCGACGTGGCCCAGCTCTACATCGACGCCCAGGGCCGTCTGCTCGAAGCCGGCCTGCGGCTCACCGGCGTGCGGCTCGACGAACGCGGCGCCTGGGCGCTGCAGCTGGGCGGTGGACTGCAGGTGCGGCTCGGCCGGCAGGACGTGCACGAGCGCCTCGAGCGCTTCATCCGACTCGCGAGCCCGATGGTGGCGAAGCGGGTCGCCGAGATCGGCTACGTCGACATGCGCTACACCAACGGCTTCAGCGTGGGCTGGAACGCCCGCAACGCGCTCGCCGTCGCGCCGCAGGAGGACGCGACCCCCGATGGCTAGGAAAACCGAACGCAACCTCATCGTCGGACTCGACATCGGCACGTCGAAGGTCGTGGCGATCGTCGGCGAGCTCGCCCCCGACGGCACGATCGAGGTCGTGGGCGTCGGCTCGCACCCCTCGCGCGGCCTGAAGCGCGGCGTCGTCGTCAATATCGACTCGACCGTGCAGTCGATCCAGCGCGCCGTGGAGGAAGCCGAGCTCATGGCAGGCTGCCAGATCCACTCCGTGTACGCGGGTATCGCCGGCAGCCACGTGCGCAGCCTCAACTCGCACGGCATCGTTGCGATCCGCGACAAGGAAGTCATGCCGGGGGACGTCGAGCGAGTCATCGACGCGGCGCGCGCGGTGGCGATCCCGGCGGACCAGAAGATCCTGCACATCCTGCCTCAGGAATTCATCATCGATGCGCAGGACGGCATCCGCGAGCCGGTCGGCATGTCGGGCGTGCGGCTCGAGGCCAAGGTGCACATCGTCACCGGCGCCGAGAGCGCGGCGCAGAACATCGTCAAGTGCGTACAGCGCTGCGGGCTCGTGGTCGAGGACATCGTGCTGGAGCAGCTCGCGTCGAGCTACGCCGTGCTCGCCGACGACGAGAAGGAACTCGGCGTCTGTCTGATCGACATCGGCGGCGGCACGACCGACATCGCGGTCTTCGCGGGCGGCGCGATCCGGCACACGGCCGTCATCCCGATCGCGGGCGACATGGTCACCAACGACATCGCGCAGAGCCTGCGCACGCCGACGCACCACGCCGAGGAGCTGAAGATCAAGTACGCGTGCGCACTGTCGCAGCTCGCGAACGCGGACGAGACGATCGAGGTGCCGAGTGTCGGCGACCGGCCGGCGCGCCGGCTCGCGCGGCAGACGCTGGCGAGCGTCGTCGAGGCGCGCTACGAGGAAATCTTCGTGCTCGTTCGCGACGAGCTCGCACGCTCCGATTACCACGACAAGATCGCGGCCGGCATCGTTCTCACGGGCGGCAGCGCGAAGATGGACGGCGTCATCGAGCTGGCCGAGGAGATCTTCCACGCGCCGGTGCGGCTCGGTCTGCCGCAGGGCGTGAGCGGGCTCGTCGACGTCGTGCGCAACCCGATTCACTCGACCGGCGTGGGGCTGCTGATCTTCGGACGCGGCACGCGCCACGTGCACGCCGCGCCGCTCGGCGGCCCGGGCGCGCGCAGGGTGTTCGACCGGATGCGGGAATGGTTCAGGGGAAATTTCTGAAGAGGACGAGGGGAAGGGCGGGGGATGGACCGAGGGCTGGCGTCCCCCGCGGCAACACTGGCTGAGCGGGCTCATTACATTCACGGAGCAAACCACATGTTCGTACTCGCGGATACGGAGAATCAGGGCGCAATCATCAAGGTGGTCGGCGTCGGCGGAGGCGGCGGCAACGCCGTCACGCACATGGTCAATTCGGGCATCGAGGGCGTCGACTTCATCTGCGTCAACACCGACGCGCAGGCGCTCAAGCACTCGAAGGTCAAGACGAGCCTGCAGATCGGCTCGAACATCACCAAGGGCCTCGGCGCCGGTGCCGACCCCGAGATCGGCCGCCAGGCCGCCATGGAGGACCGTGACCGCATCGTCGAGCTGATCGAGGGTTCGGACATGATCTTCATCACCGCCGGCATGGGCGGCGGCACCGGTACGGGCGCGGCGCCGATCGTCGCGCAGGTCGCCAGGGAGCTCGGCATCCTGACGGTCGCGGTCGTCACCAAGCCGTTCGAGATGGAAGGCAACAAGCGCAACGCGCTCGCCGAGCAGGGCATCAACGAGCTGCACAAGTTCGTCGACTCGCTGATCACGATCCCGAACCAGAAACTGCTGACGGTGCTCGGCGGCGACGTCACGCTGCTCGACGCGTTCAAGAGCGCGAACCAGGTGCTGCAGGGCGCCGTGCAGGGCATCGCCGAGCTGATCACGCGGCCCGGCATGATCAACGTCGATTTCGCCGACGTGCGCACCGTCATGGCCGAGACGGGCATGGCGATGATGGGCTCCGGCAACGCCAGCGGCGAGAACCGCGCCCGCGCTGCCGCCGAGGCCGCGATCTCCAGTCCGCTGCTCGAGGACGTCAACCTCGCCGGCGCGCACGGCCTGCTGATCAACGTCACGGCCGGCATGGACCTGCGCACGAGCGAATTCCACACGGTCGGCGAGACGGTCAAGCAGTACGCGTCCGAGGATGCCACGGTCGTCGTGGGCTACGTCATCGACCACGAGATGTCGGACGAGATCCGCGTGACGGTCGTCGCCACGGGCATCGGCCGCGCGCAGAAGGCCGTGCCGCAGCCGAAGGTCGACGTGATCCAGGGCGGTCGCCGGCGGCCCTCGATCCCTTACGGCAGCTACGAGGACCTGCAGACCAGCGCCTACGACCGGCGCAAGTTGCAGCGCGCGGCGGGCGACGGCGTGATTCCGACCGACCTCGGCGAAGACTACCTGGACATTCCGGCGTTCCTGCGCCGCCAGGCCGACTGACGCCCGCTCGCCTCCCCCGACTCAGCCCCGGGGGAGGTCGCGGCGACCCGGCGAAGGCTCCTGCTCCGGGCCTCGCCGGGCGCTGCCCGGCGCCCTGCGTGAAGCGAGATGGTCGCCATGACCGAAGCCGCGACCGTGATCGTGCGTCTGCCACAGGCGCTCGAGTTCCGTGACGAGTGCGACGCGCCGTACGTGCGGCTCACGAGCCCGTCCGGCGCCACCTGGGAGTGGGGCGGCACCGCCCGAACAGCCGCCTCCCGGCGACGCACGTCACGTCGTGCGCCGCTGAACGTCCGGGCCGACGCTCAGAATCCCCGCAACCTCGCGTAGCGGTCGCGATGAAAGGCCGTCGTGCCGAGCGAGGCCTGCGCGACGCGCGCGCGCTTCAGGTACAGCCCCAGGTCGACCTGGTCGGTCATGCCGATGCCGCCGTGCATCTGGATTGCCTCGCTGGTCACGAGCTGCAGCGCATCGTTGAGACGCGCCTTGCACAGCGAGGCGAGACGCGGCACGTCGGCATCGCCGCCGGCGTCGAGCGCCGAAAGCGCCTCGCAGAGCACCGAGCGCGACAGCTCGATCTCCTCGTACATCGCCACGGCGCGGTGCTTGAGCGCCTGGAACGTGCCGATGATCACGCCGAACTGCCGGCGCTGCTTGAGGTAGTCGAGCGTCGTCTCGAACACCTGCTGCGCCATGCCGAACATCTCCGCGGCGAGCAGGATGCGCCCGGTGTCCAGCACGCGGGCGACGATCGCCGCCGCCTCGCCCTCGGCACCGAGCCGGGCGGAGACGGGCACCCGGACCTGCGTCAGCCCGACATCCGCGCTGTTGCGGCTGTCGACCATCGCGAGCCGTTGACGGGTTACCCCTGGCGCGTCGCCGTCGACCACGAACAGCGACAGACCGGCCGCATCGTCGATGGCGCCCGCGGTCCGCGCCACCACGAGCAGCGTTTCCGCGACGTGGCCATCGACGACGAAACGCTTGCGGCCATCGAGGACATAGGCATCGCCCTCGCGTCGCGCGGTCGTGGCGACGCGCAGCGGGCGGTGCTGCGCAGACTCCTCGTGCGCGAACGCCACGATCGCCACGCCGGCCGCGATGCGCGCGAGGAGTTCCCGGGCCGTCGCGGTGCCACCGGCCAGTGCCAGCGACGTGCCGGAGAGCACGACGGTCGACTGCAGCGGCGAGGCGGCAAGCGTGCGCCCGAGCGCCTCGAGCACGAGCCCGAGCCCGAAGTGGCCGAAGCCGTTGCCGCCGAGATCCTCGGGGATCAGCATGCCGGCCCAGCCGAGCGCGACCATTTCGCGCCATGCGTCGCGGTCGAAGCCGGTCGCGTCGGCCGTGTCGCGCAGCCGCCGCAGGTTCGCGACGGGCAGCCGCCGGCGTGCGAAGTCGAGCGCGTCGTCGCGCAGCAGACCCTGGTCGTCGTCGAGCACGAGTGCCATCGGTCGCTCCTCAGTCCGGCAGGCCAAGCACCTGCTTGGCGACGATGTTGGCCTGGATCTCGCTGGTACCGCCCTCGATGGAGTTGCCCTTCGAGCGCAGCCACTGGCGGCAGATCTCGATTTCCTCGATGTCGAACGGGTCGCCCTCCCAGCCGAGCGCGGCCTGGCCCATGATCCCGAGCATCAGCTCGAACTTGTCCTTGTTGTGCTTCGCGCCGAGCGCCTTGGTGATCGACGAGGCTGCCGTCGGGCCGGCCTTGCCGCTCTCCGCCTCGACACGGCGCAGCGTCAGCCCGATCGCTTCGCTGTGCATTTCGTGCTTCGCCACCTGCTCGCGGACCTGCGCGTCGGCGATGCGGCCACCGTCCTCGCCGCAGTAGCGTTTCGCGAGGTCGGCGAGCGACGTGCCACGCGGCGTGCCGCCGGTGCCCGACTGCACCTGCGCGGAGATGCCGGCCCGCTCGAACTGCAGCAGTCGCTTGGCGATCTTCCAGCCTTCGCCCGGCTTGCCGACGAGATTCTCCTTCGGCACGCGCACGTCGGTGAAGAACACCTCGCAGAATGGCGACTGGCCGGAGATGAGCTGGATCGGCCGCGTCTCGACGCCCGGCGTCGTCATGTCGATCAGCAGGAACGAAATGCCGCCGTGCTTCGACTCGGCGTCGGTACGCACGAGGCAGAACATCCAGTCGGACCAGTCGGCGTACGAAGTCCAGATCTTCTGGCCATTGACCAGCCAGTGGTCGCCGTGGTCCTCGGCCCGTGTCTTGAGGCCCGCGAGGTCGGAACCCGCGCCCGGCTCGGAATACCCCTGACACCAGCGGATCTCGCCGCGTGCGATCGGCGGCAGGAAGCGTCGCTTCTGCGGCTCGCTCGCGAACTCGTGCAGCACCGGCGCGAGCATCAGCAGGCCGAACGAGAACACGGGCGGGCGGCAACCGGCCGCGGCGAGCTCCTCGCGCAGCACGCGCGCCTCGTCCGGCGCGAGCCCCGCGCCGCCGTGCTCGGGCGCCCATTCGGGGCGACTCCAGCCCTTCGCGCCCATGCGCTCCATCCAGAGCGGGACGTCCGGGTTCGCGTAGACGGTCTTGCGTCCGCCCCAGGGTGTGTCGTCGCCGTCGGGCAGCAGCGGCCCGCGCAGGGAGTCCGGGTAGTTCGCGGCGATCCAGTCGCGCACGTGGCGCCGGAAGGCGTCGAGGTCGGTCATGAGGTCTCCGGGCGGGTCAAACCGCCACGATACCTCAGAACCGGACGACGCCGGCGTCGAGCAGACGGTCGATTTCCGTGGCGTCGTAGCCGAGCCCCGCCAGGACGTCGCGGCCGTCCGCGCCAAGGGCCGGGGCCGGGCGATCGGGGGCCTCGGTGCCGCCGGCGTGCAGGCGGAACGGCGAACGCGTGCTGCGCAGCCGCCCTTCGGTCGGGTGGTCGTACTCGCGGAAGAATCCGGTCGCCGCGAGCTGCGGATCGTACAGCAGGTCGCCGACGGCGTTGACGCGCGCGCAGGGCACGTCGCGTTCGCCGAGCGCCCGCAGCCACTCGGCCGTGGTCCGCGACGGCGCCACCTCGGCGATGACCGCGTACAGCGCATCGACGTCCTGGCTGCGTCGCACCGGATCCTGCACGCTCGGCGACTGCGCCAGGTCCGGCCGGCCGATCAGCTCGAAGAACGACGACCAGTGCGTGGCGTTGTAGGGCAGTATGCACATGTACCCGTCGCGCGTGCGGAACGGCCGCCGGTTCGGCGCGGACAGGCGGTCGTAGCCCGTCGGCCCCAGCTCCGGCACGAAGCTGGCGCCACCGAGCTGCTCCGACAGCAGGAACGACACGGTGCTCTCGAACATCGGCGCTTCGATGCAGCAGCCGACGCCGGTGCGCGCGCGCTGCGCGATGCCGGCCGCCACCGCGAGTGCGAGGTGCAGCCCGCCGACTTTGTCGCAGAGAATGGTCGCGAGGTAACGCGGCTCGCCGCGCTCGTTCGCATTGAGCGCCGCCACGCCCGAGGCCGCCTGGATGACGTCGTCGTAGGCCGGGACGTCGGCATTGGGTCCGCTCTGGTCATAGCCGGCGGCGAAGACATAGACGAGCGCGGGCTGCAGACGCGACAGCGTCTCGTAGTCGAGGCCCACGCGCGCCGCGGCGGCCGGCCGCATGTTGTGGACGACGACGTCCGCGCCGCGCACCAGCCGCTCCAGCACGTCGCGCGCCTCGGTGCGCTTCAGGTCGAGCGCGAGCGAGCGCTTGTTGCGGTTGAACCCCAGGAAGCCGGCGCCCATGGTACGCGACCGGCCGGGGCGCACGGCCCGGAACAGGTCGCCCTGCGGCGACTCGACCTTGACGACCTCGGCGCCGAGGTCGCCGAGCAGCTGGGTCGCGTACGGCCCGAGCACGATGGTCGTGAAGTCGAGGACTCGCGTCCCCCGCAGCAGCGGCAGCATGTCGAGGCCCCGGCAAGTGGGTGCGCCAGCCGTCTATAATAGATGGGTTCTGCGCTCGGACACGGCAGGAGCACTACGCATGGGACCTTTGCACGGCCTCCGGATCGTCGAAATCGCGGGCATCGGCCCCGTGCCCTTCTGCTCCATGATGCTCGCCGACATGGGTGCGGACGTCATTCGCGTGGATCGTGCCTCGGCGCGGTCCGACGAGGGCGCGAACCTCGACTGCATGCAGCGCAATCGTCGTTCCATCGCGCTGAATCTCAAGAACGCCGCGGGCATCGAGACGCTGCTGCGGCTCGTCGACGGCGCGGACGCGCTGCTCGAGGGGTTCCGGCCGGGCGTCATGGAGCGTCTGGGCGTCGGCCCGGAGGTCTGTCTCGGACGCAACCCGAAGCTGGTCTACGGGCGCATGACGGGCTGGGGTCAGTCGGGGCCGCTGGCGCACGCGGCGGGACACGACATCGACTACATCGCCATCACGGGCGCGCTGAACATGATCGGCGAGGCCGGCGGCAAGCCCGTGCCGCCGCTCAACCTCGTCGGCGACTTCGGCGGTGGCGCGATGATGCTGCTGTCCGGCGTGCTCGCGGCACTGCTCGAGGCCGGCCGCTCGGGCCGGGGCCAGGTCGTCGACGCCGCGATGACCGACGGCACGATCGCGCTGATGGCCATCTTTTTCGCCCAGCGCGCGGCCAACCCCGAATTCCGCGACACGACCGGCGAGGAAATGCTCGCCGGCGGCGCCCCGTATTACGGCACGTTCGAGACGAAGGACGGCCGCTACCTGGCGATCGGCGCGATCGAGCCGCAGTTCTACGCCGTGCTGATCGACAAGCTCGGGGTCGATCGCAGGCACCTCGCTGCCGGCTTTCCCGCCCAGCGCGCGAGCTGGCCGGACGCCCATGCGGCCATCGCCGCCGCCGTGCGCACCAGGACGCGCGACGAATGGGCGGCGGTCTTCGACGGCACCGACGCCTGCGTCGCCCCCATCCTGTCGCTCGCCGAGGCGGCGCGCCATCCGCACAACGTCGCCCGCGGCTCGTTCATCACGGTCGACGGCGTCGAGCAGAACGCACCCGCGCCGCGCTTCAGCCGCACGCCGGCGGCGCCCGTGCGGGCACCGCACCGCGCCGGCGCGGACACCGAGGCGGTGCTGCGCGAAAGCGGCTTCACCGCGGAGCAGGTCGAGCAATTGCGGACGGCGGGCGCACTGGCCTGACGACATCGGGCGGTGCCGCCCACTCATGGTGGGCGGCGGCATCAACGGAGCAACGGCATGGCAGAAGCATTCATCTACGACCACGTCCGCACGCCGCGTGGCCGCGGCAAGGCCGACGGTTCACTGCACGGCACGACGCCGATGCGGCTCGCGGCGCAGGTGCTGCAGGCGCTGCGCGACCGCAACGGGCTCGACACCGCGTTGCTCGACGACGTCGTGTTCGGCTGCGTGGCGCCGGTCGGCGAGCAGGGCGCCAACATTGCCCGCGTGGCCGCGCTCGTCGCGGGCTACGCCGAGACCGTGCCCGGCCAGCAGCTGAACCGCTTCTGCGCCTCGGGGCTCGAGGCCATCAACAACGCGGCGGCGCAGGTCCTCTCGGGGCAGTCCGTCGCGGTCGTCGCGGGCGGCGTCGAGTCCATGTCGCGCGTGCCGATGGCGAGCGACGGCGGCGCCTGGGCGGCCGATCCGGCCGTCGCCTACCAGACGTATTTCGTGCCGCAGGGCATCGGTGCCGATCTGATCGCCACGCTCGACGGCTACACGCGCACCGACGTCGACACCTTTGCCGCGGAGAGCCAGCGCCGTGCCGCGCAGGCCTGGGCGGAAGGCCGCTTCGACCGGTCCATCGTGCCCGTCAGGGACGTGCTTGGGCGCGTCGTGCTCGACCGCGACGAGCACATGCGTCCGGACACGACGGTGCAGGGTCTCGCCACGCTGAAGCCGTCTTTCGCGCAGCTCGGCGAGCAGGGGGGCTTCGACGCGGTCGCGCTGATGAAGTATCCGCAGGTCGAGGCGATCGATCACGTCCACACGGCCGCCAACTCGAGCGGCATCGTCGACGGTGCCACCGCCATGCTGATCGGCAACAGGCGCTACGGCGCCAGGGCGGGCGTCAAGCCGCGGGCGCGCATCCGCGCCTTCACCTCGATCGGCAGCGAGCCCGCGATCATGCTGACGGGTCCGGCGCTCGTGACGCAGAAGCTGCTCAAGCGCGCCGGCATGAGCGTCGGCGACATCGACCTGTTCGAGGTCAACGAGGCATTCGCGTCGGTGGTGCTGCGTTTCATGAGCGCGACGGGCGTGCCGCACGACAAGGTCAACGTGAACGGCGGCGCGATCGCCATGGGCCATCCGCTCGGCGCCACGGGCGCCATGATCACGGGCACCGTGCTCGACGAGCTCGAACGGCGCAACCTCGGCACGGCGCTGATCACGCTGTGCGTGGGCGCCGGCATGGGCACCGCCACGATCATCGAGCGCGTCTGACGGCGCGCCGCAGCCAGGAACCAGACACATGTCGAAGCATTTCAACGTCGCCGTCGACGAGGACGGCATCGCGCTCGTCACGATGGACAGCCCCGGGCGCTCGATGAACGTGTTCGCGCCGGAAGTGGAGAGCGAGCTGGTCGAGGTGGCGCAGCGGCTGGTCGCGGACCCCGCCGTCAAGGGCGTCGTCGTCACCTCCGGCAAGTCGAGTTTCATCGCCGGTTACGACCTCACCGAATTCCTGCGCAGCTTCGGGCCGGAACTCACGGCGCAGCAGGCCTGCGATCGCTTCGCCGGCGGGCTCCCGCAGATCCTGCGCAGCATCGAGACCAGCGGCAAGCCGTGGGTCGCAGCGATCAACGGCCTCGCGCTCGGCGGCGGTTTCGAACTCTGTCTCGCCTGCCACTACCGCGTCATGGCGGACGACCCGAAGTGCTTCGTCGGCCTGCCGGAGGTCAAGGTGGGCCTGCTGCCGGGCGGTGGCGGCACACAGCGCATGCCGCGCCTGATCGGCGTCGCGGCATCGCTGCCGTACCTGCTCGAAGGCGGCAACATCGGCGCGCAGGAGGCGAAGAAGCTCGGCCTGGTGCACGAGGTCGTGCCGCCGGCCGAGCTGATCGCGGCCGCGAAGCGCTGGCTGCGCTCGAGCCCGAACGCCGTGCAGCCATGGGACCAGAAGGGTTTCCGGGTCCCGGGCGGTGCGGGGTTCGCGAGCCCGGCGGTCGCGCAGACGTTCACCGGCGCCACGGCGCTGGTGGCGAAAAAGACGCTGCACAACTATCCGGCGCCCGCGGCGATCCTGTCGTGCGTGTACGAAGGCACGATCGTGCCGATCGACATGGGTCTGCAGATCGAGGCCAGGCACTTCGCGCAACTGGTGACCGGGCCGGTGTCGCGCAACCTGATCCGCACGATGTTCGTTAACAAGGGCAACGCCGACAAGCTTTCGGTGCGCCCCGCCGGCATCGCTAAGTCGCAGGTGCGCAAGCTCGGCGTGCTCGGCGCCGGCATGATGGGCGCGGGCGTGGCGTACGTCTCCGCGCTCGCCGGCATGGACGTCGTGCTGCTCGACTCGACGCCGGAACTGGCCGGGAAGGGCAAGGCATACTCCGCCGGCCTGCTCGCGAAGGACGTCGCGAAGGGCCGCAGGACACAGGCGCAGGTCGATGCGATCCTCGCGCGCATCCGGCCGACGTCGGACTACGCGCTGCTCGACGGTGCCGATCTGGTGATCGAGGCGGTGTTCGAGAACCGCGCGATCAAGGCGGACGTCACCGCGAAGGCCGAGAACGTCATCGCCAGCACGGCGGTCTTCGCGAGCAATACCTCGACGCTGCCGATCACCGGCCTCGCCAGGGCGTCGCAGCGGCCGAAGAACTTCATCGGCATCCACTTTTTCTCGCCGGTCGAGAAGATGCCGCTGGTGGAAATCATCGTCGGCAAGCAGACCAGCGACGAGACGATCGCGCGCGCGCTCGACTACGTCGGCCAGTTGCGCAAGACGCCGATCGTCGTCAACGACAGCCGCGGCTTCTACACGAGCCGCTGCTTCGGCACCTACACGTTCGAGGGCCAGGCGATGGTCGCCGAGGGCATCGACCCGGCGCTGATCGAGAACGCGGGACGGCTCGCCGGGATGCCGGTCGGCCCGCTCGCGGTCACCGACGAGGTGAGCCTCGAGCTGCAGTACAAGGTCGAGCAGCAGACGCGCGAGGATCTCGGCGTGAAGTACAAGGAGCACGCGAGCTGGCCGGTGCTGCGCCACTTTGTCGAGGACCTGCGGCGCCTCGGGCGCAAGAGCGGCGGCGGTTTCTACGACTACCCCGAGGGCGGCCGCAAGAAGCTCTGGAGCGGGATTCGCGCCGAATATCCGCCGGCCGCGCAGCAGCCATCGGTCGAGGAGCTGAAGACGCGCCTGCTCTACATCCAGGCACTCGAGGCCGCGCGCTGCCACGAGGAAGGCGTGCTGCGCAGCGTGCACGAGGCCGACCTCGGCTCGATTCTCGGCTGGGGCTTTCCGTCGTACACGGGCGGCACGCTGTCGTTCATCGACACCGTCGGTCCGGCCAGATTCGTCGCCGAGTGCAAGCGCCTGCGAAAGCGCTACGGCGAGCGGTTCAAGCCGACCCGGGGCCTGCTCGCCCGGGCGCAGTCGGGCGAAGGTTTCTACGGCAAGGTGAATTCATGAGCGCGCTCGTACGGCTCGATCGACGCGGGCGCGTCGCGGTCCTGACGCTGAACCGGCCCGAGGCGCTCAACAGCTTCGATGCGGCGCTGCGTCTCGCATTCAAGCAGACCGTGCTCGAGGTCGAGGCCGACACCGGTATCCGTGCGGTCGTGCTGACGGGTGCGGGCCGTGGTTTCAGCGCGGGCGCCGACCTCAAGGCCGGCGATCTCGTCGACGGCGCCGACGTCGAGCGCCAGCTCAACGAGGAATATGGCGCGCCGCTGCGCTCGATCGCGCGCATGCCCAAGCCGGTCATTGCGGCCGTCAATGGCTTCGCGACCGGCATCGGCGGGTCGTTTGCGCTCGCCTGCGATCTGGTCGTCATGGGCGAGAGCGCGTTCTTCCAGGTGCCGTTCCAGAAGATCGCGCTCGTGCCCGACGGCGGCATGACCTGGCAGCTCGCCGAGCGGCTCGGTCACCGTCGCGCGTTCGAGATCGCGGTGAGTGGCGACCGCGTGCCCGCCGCGCGCTGTCTCGAGTGGGGACTGTGCAACCGCGTCGTGGCCGACGAGCAGGTCGTCGCGTCCGCGATCGCCTGGGCCGAGCAACTCTGCGACGCCGCGCCGGTCGCGCTCGGCTACATGAAGCAGTTGCTGCGCAGCGCGCCCGACCGCGGTTTCGAGCAGACCCTCCGGGCGGAGGCGCACCTGCAGGCGCCGTGCATCGACAGCCAGGACTTCCGGGAAGGTGTGGTCGCGTTCCGCGAGCGGCGCGCGCCGCGGTTCACCGGCAAGTGAACCGCCCTGGCCGGGCATTGCCGTGCGGGCGCGCGAAGTGACGAGGATGCGAGCATGAACGCCGCGACCTTGCCCGCACACCTGGAGGCGTCGACGACGCCCGTGCGCCCGGGCATGGAAATCGACGGCACCCGGCTCGAGGCCTGGCTCGCGGAGCGTATCCCCGGCTTTGCCGGCCCGCTGACGATCCGGCAATTCAAGGGTGGTCAGTCGAATCCGACCTACCTGCTCGTGACGCCACGGCAGCGCTACGTGCTGCGGCGCAAGCCGCCGGGCCAGCTGCTCGCGTCGGCGCATGCCGTCGACCGCGAATACAAGGTCATCAGCGCGCTCGGTCGCCACACGGACGTCCCCGTGCCGCAGGCGCACGTGCTGTGCACCGACGAGGCCGTGATCGGCACGTGGTTCTACGTCATGGGCCACGTCGACGGCCGCATCTACTGGGACCCGACGTTTCCCGACGTCGCCCCCGCCGAACGACGGGCCTACTCGTTCGCGCTGTGCGACGCGCTCGCGCGCCTGCACCGCGTGAGACCGGACGCGGCCGGGCTCGCCGACTACGGCAAGGCAACCGGCTACGTGAGCCGGCAGATCGCGCGGTTCAGCCGGCAGTACGCCGAGGACACCGCGGGCGGACGCGTCGAGTCGATGGAGCGGGTGATCGAGTGGCTGCCGCGGAACGTGCCGCAGCACGAGCCGCCGGCCGCGGTCGTGCACGGCGACTATCGTGCCGACAACGCGATCTTCCATCCGACCGAGCCACGCGTGGTCGCGATCCTGGACTGGGAGCTGTCGTCGCTCGGCGATCCGCTCGCCGACTTCGCTTATCACCTGATGATGTACCGACTGCCGACGCTGTCGATCCCGATGCTCGGCGGCCGCGACGTGCGTGCGCTCGGTCTGCCGACCGAGCAGGAGTACATCGCGTACTACGAACGCGTGACGGGTTGGCAGGTGAACCCGCGCGACCTCGAGTTCTATCTCGCCTTCGGCATGTTCCGGCTGGCCGGCATCTTCCACGGCATCCGCAGCCGGGTCGTGCGCGGCACGGCCGTGAGCCAGCAGGCGCGGCACTACGCGGAGTTCACGGCCACGGTCTGCGATCTGGCCTGGGCACAGGCCCAGCGCACGGAGCGTCGATAACCTCCATAGGAACAGTCACTTAGGTTGGAATGGTAATGGTGTGCTAGAGTCGGCGATCAATTGCATCTCGCGGGTCTCCCGCTGCCCATGCTCAAGCAACGCACGCTGAAGAACTCCATCCGCGCGACCGGCGTGGGGCTGCACACCGGCAAGAAGGTGCTGATGGTCCTGCGGCCTGCACCGGCGAACTCGGGGATCGTCTTCCGCCGCACCGACCTCGACGAGGATCTCGACATCCCGGCCCGGGCCGAACTCGTCAGCCAGACCACCCTGGGCACGAGCCTCACCTGCGGCCAGGCGACGGTATCGACGGTCGAGCACCTCATGTCCGCGCTCGCCGGCCTGGGGATCGACAATCTCGTCGTCGAACTGAGCGCCGGCGAAGTCCCGATCATGGACGGCAGCGCCGGCCCGTTCGTCTTCCTGCTGCAGTCGGCCGGCATCGAGGAACAGAGCGCCGCGAAGCGCTTCGTGCGCATCAAGAAGAGCGTCAAGGTCGAGGACGGCGACAAGTGGGCGCGGTTCGATCCCTACGACGGTTTCAAGGTCAACTTTGAAATCGAGTTCGACCATCCGGTGTTCAAACGGCGCTCGCAGGCCGCGTCGATGGACTTCTCGACGACGGCTTTCCTGCGCGAGGTGAGCCGCGCCCGCACGTTCGGCTTCATGCGCGACCTCGAGTACATGCGCGCCCGCAACCTTGCGCTCGGCGGCAACCTCGACAACGCGATCGTGCTCGACGACTACCGCATCCTCAACGAGGACGGGCTGCGGTACGAGGACGAGTTCGTGAAGCACAAGATCCTCGACGCGATCGGGGATCTCTACCTGCTCGGCCACAGCCTGATCGGCGAGTTCAGCGGCTTCAAGTCCGGCCATGGGCTCAACAACCAGCTGCTGCGCACGCTGATCGCCGACGCGTCGGCGTGGGAAGAGGTGACGTTCGAGAAGCCGGCCGACGCGCCGATTTCGTACGTGGCCGCCGCCACTGCCTAGCAGCGGAACGGGGGGGGCTGCCCCCTATTTCCCGCGCACCTTCACCTGCACCTTGCCGATCCCGGTCTCGCCGAGCGCCTCGAGTCGCGTCTTGAGCGGCTGCGCCCCATAGCGCACGCGCGCCGCCCAGGCCGCCGAATCCATGATCACGACGAGGTCCTCGCCGCGCCGGGACGCGGCCACGAGATGCGGGCGCAGGTCTGCGGCCAGCTCCCCGCGGACCTTGTCGGTCAGCGACTGGGCCGCCTTGGCTCGCCGGGCGAGGGCCTCGAGGCCGGATGTCGGCCCACCGCCGAACAGGGGTTTGAGTCGGTCGGACATTGTCAACTGGCAGTTTATAAACGACCGGTTTATTTGCCAACACCGAGTCGGCCGGGGCATAGTGTCGCGAATCCGTGACTCGACGCAATGCCGCCCGCGGGCGCGCAGGGCGAGCGTGTCGCTCGCGCCCATGCAGACCCGCGAGGACCTGGCGGAGTGAATCTCAGGATCATCACCGGCGGCAGCCGCCGCGCGCGGCAAATCGAGCTGTCGGGTCATCGTGCCGTGCTGGTGGCCGTGCTTGTCGTCGCATCGATTTTCGTCGTCGGCGTCGTGCTCGGCCGCTTTCTGCTGGGCGCGGGCGCCGAGCAGCGCGCTTTCGTGCGCGCCAGCGAGCGGCACAAGCAGGACCTGCAGGCGGCCCGCGGCCGGATCGACGGCCAGGTGGACGCCATCGCGGCGCGCGTCGGCGCGTTGAACGCACAGGTGATCCGTCTCGATGCGCTCGGTCGGCGGCTCACGGCCCTCGCGGGTCTCGACCGCGGCGAGTTCGACTTCGACAAGGCCCCGCCAGCCGGCGGTCCCGAAGGCAGCGAGGAGCGGGGCGGTTCCGCGCAGGTGCCCGAGCTGACGGCCGTGCTCGACTCGCTCGAATCGAAGATCGACGACCGCGAGCGCCAACTGACGGCGCTCGAGATCCTGCTCGCCTCGCGCGAACTCGGCGAGCGCATGTTGCCGGGCGGGCTGCCGCTGATCGGTGGCTGGATCTCCTCGCACTTCGGTCGCCGCACGGATCCCTTCACGGGTCACGGCGCGTTTCACGCGGGCGTCGACTTCGCCGCCACGCCCGGCAGCAAGGTCATTTCCGTCGGGCCCGGCGTCGTTTCGTTCTCGGGCGTCAAGTCGGGCTACGGCAACGTCGTCGAGATCACACATCCGACGGGCTACGTGACGCGCTACGGTCACAACTCGCGCAACCTCGTGCGGGTCGGCACGTCGGTGCAGAAGGGCGACCCGATCGCGATCATCGGCAGCACGGGACGCTCGACCGGCACGCACGTGCACTTCGAGGTGCTGCGCGACGGCAACACGCTGAATCCGATGAAGTACCTCGCGGCGCCCTGAACCGGTACCCGATACCGGTTGTCCCGCTGCCAAGTTGGCGCCCGGAACCGATTTCGTAAGCCCTTGATTCTCGGGCGGGAAGCCTCACCCAGAGGCTTCCTGTAGAATTCCCGCCCTTTACATCGTCCCGCCCCGTCCGGAGCCCCCGTGGCCAATTGGCTCACCCGAATCTTTGGCAGCCGCAACCAGCGGCTGATCAGCCAGTACAACGGCATCGTCCGCAAGATCAATGCCTTCGAGCAGAGCCTGCAGGCCCTCTCCGACACCGAGCTGGCCGCGAAGACGCCGCAGTTCCGCGAGCAGCTCGTCGCGGGCAAGACACTCGACGACCTGCTGCCGGAGGCGTTCGCCGTGGTCCGCGAGGCGTCGCGCCGCGCGCTGGGCCTGCGGCACTTCGACGTGCAGCTCATCGGTGGCATGGTGCTGCACGTCGGCAAGATCTCCGAAATGCGCACCGGCGAAGGCAAGACGCTGGTTGCGACGCTGCCCGCCTACCTGAACGCGCTGCCGGGCAAGGGCGCGCACATCGTCACGGTCAACGAGTACCTTGCGCAGCGCGACGCCGACTGGATGGCGCCCGTCTACAACTTCCTCGGCATGAGCGTCGGCGTCGTCAAGGCGGGGCAGACGACCGACGAGAAGCGGGCGGCCTACGGCGCGGACATCACCTACGGCACCAACAACGAGTTCGGCTTCGACTACCTGCGCGACAACCTCGCGTTCCGGCTCGAGGACCGCATGCAGCGCGAGCTCAACTTCGCGATCGTCGACGAGGTCGACTCGATCCTGATCGACGAGGCGCGCACGCCGCTGATCATCTCGGGCCCGGCCGAGGAGAGCACCGAGCTGTACCTCAAGATCAACGAGCTCGTGCCGCGTCTGTCGCGCCAGGAAGCGGAGGAGGGCGAGGGCGACTTCTGGGCCGACGAGAAGTCGAAGCAGGTGCATCTCTCCGACCAGGGCCACGAGCACGTCGAGCAGCTCTTCGCGCAGGCCGGGCTGCTGCGCGAGGGTGAGAGTCTCTACGACGCCGCGAACATCCGCCTGATGCACCACCTGAACGCGGCACTGCGCGCGCACGCGCTCTATCGACGCGACGTCGAGTACATCGTCCGCAACGGCGAGGTCATCATCGTCGACGAGTTCACGGGCCGCACGATGCCCGGCCGCCGCTGGTCGGACGGCTTGCACCAGGCCGTCGAGGCCAAGGAAGCCGTGCGCGTGCGCGAGGAGAACCAGACGGTCGCCTCGATCACGTTCCAGAACTACTTCCGCATGTACGGCAAGCTCGCCGGCATGACAGGCACCGCCGACACCGAGGCGTTCGAGTTCCAGCAGATCTACGGGCTCGAAGTCGTCGTCATCCCGACGCACCGCCCGATGGTCCGCGATGACATGCCCGACCTCGTCTACCTGACACAGAAGGACAAATACGAGGCGATCATCGAGGACATCCGCGAGTGTGCGAAGAAGGGCCAGCCCGCGCTCGTCGGCACCACGTCGGTCGAGACCTCGGAGCTGCTCTCGAACCTGCTGCAGAAGGCGGGCATCGAGCACAACGTGCTGAACGCCAAGCAGCACGAGCGCGAGGCGCACATCGTCACGCAGGCCGGCCGGCCCGGCACCGTGACGATCGCGACCAACATGGCGGGCCGCGGCACGGACATCGTGCTCGGCGGCAACCTCAAGGCCGAGCTCGCCGCGATCCCGCCCGAGGACACGGTGGCGCGCGCGGCGGCCGAGGCCGACTGGAAGCAGCGTCACGAGCAGGTCGTGGCCGCCGGCGGGCTGCACATCGTCGGCACCGAGCGCCACGAGTCGCGCCGCATCGACAACCAGCTGCGCGGCCGTTCGGGTCGGCAGGGCGACCCCGGGTCGAGCCGCTTCTTCCTCTCGCTCGAAGACAACCTCATGCGCATCTTCGGCGATCCCGAGCGCACCAAGCGCTGGCTGCAGACGGCCGGCATGAAGGAGGGCGAGGTGATCGAGAGCCGCATGCTCTCGCGCCAGATCGAGCGCGCGCAGCGCAAGGTGGAGGCCTACAACTTCGACCTGCGCAAGAACCTGCTCGAGTACGACGACGTCGCCAACGACCAGCGCAAGGTCATCTACCAGCAGCGCACCGAACTGATGGCCGCCGAGGACATCTCGGATTCGGTGAGCGGCATCCGTGCCGAGGTCGTCGACGGCATCATCGATCCGTTCGTGCCGCGCGAGAGCCCGGAGGAGGAATGGAACCTCGACGGGCTGCGCGAAGCGATCGCGCGCGACTTCCTCGTCGACATCGACGCGAAGGCGTGGCTGGATGCGGACCACGATCTCGCCGAGCCGGGGCTGCGCGAGCGCGTCGTCAAGGCCGTCGAGGACGCCTATCAGGCGAAGGTCGCTTCGGTCGGCGCGCCGGTCATGCGGCACCTCGAGAAGGCCGTGATGCTGCAGGAGCTCGACCGGCACTGGCGTGAGCACCTCGCGGCAATGGACTACCTGCGTCAGGGCATCCACCTGCGCGCGTACGCGCAGAAGAACCCGAAGCAGGAGTACAAGCGCGAGGCGTTCGAGCTCTTCGGCGCGCTGCTCGACCGTATCAAGCACGATACCGCTTCGCTGCTGTCGCGCGTGCAGGTGCGCACGGAGGCCGAGATCGAGGCGCAGGAGCGCGAACGCGAGCGGCAGATGGCGCTCCGTCTGCAGATGCAGCATGCGACGCCGCAGTCGGTGATCGCGTCGGATGCCGCCGAGTCCGCCGGCGCGGCGGGCGGCGGCGCGAGTGGGCTCGCGGCCAGCCCGGGGTTCGCCGGCGGCGGGTTCCTGGGCGGCGGTCCGGTGCCGGGCAGCGGGCCCGTGGCGAGCGGCGCAACCGAGCAGCCGACGGTGCGTGGGGGCCGCAAGGTGGGGCGCAACGAGCCGTGCCCGTGCGGGTCGGGGAAGAAGTTCAAGCACTGCCACGGCCGCATCGCCGCTGCCTGAATGGGGGTCAGACCCCAGTCAAGAAAAACTGAACTGGGGTCTGACCCCATCGTCGTGGCGGGTGCGCTCTATGACGCGCGCGGCCGTGTGCTGATCACCCAGCGTCCACCCGGCAAGGCGCTCGCCGGACGCTGGGAGTTTCCGGGCGGCAAACTCCATGACGGCGAAGACCCCTGCGCCGGGCTCGTCCGCGAACTGCGCGAGGAACTCGGCGTCGATGTGCACGCGGCCGAACGCCTGATGCGCTACCGCGTCGACCAGCCCGGGCGCGTGATCTGGCTCGACATGTGGATCGTGTCGTCGTGGAGTGGCACGGTCGCCGGTCTCGATGGGCAGGCCTGGGCGTGGGTCGAGCCAGGCGACCTGCAGCTCCACGACATCCTCGAAGCCGACCGGCCCATCGTCGAGGCGTTGTCCACGCGGGCGCCGCCGGAGCGGGTCGCCGCGCCGCGCCGAGACGAGCGTCGCTGACGCCGTCTTGCGTGGTGTCTGCGCTCAGCGCCGCGTGAGCCGGTAGGCAACCTCGTGCAGCGTCGCGATGCCCGCCTCGGCGAACTTCGGGCTGTCGGCGACGATGTCGATGCGCTCGAGTTCGCGCACCGTGAAACCCGGGGAGTACAGCTCGTCGATCTCGGCGCGTGTCACCGAAAACGGCGGCCCCGCCTTGAGCAGCTGGTCGTACTCGAAGCCGATCAGCAGCGACTGGCTGCCGGCAGGCATCAGCTCCGCGAACCGCGCGGCGTAGCGGGCGCGCGATTCCGGTGGCAGCGCGACCAGCGCGGCGCGGTCGTAGGCCGCCACGACCGGCCCGAGCAGCGCGGGCGTCAGCGCCAGCGCGTCGCCCTCGAGCACCTCGAAGGCGCCCGCGGCGTGACGCACGAACGGCCCGAGCGGGCTCGTCTGCGCGACCGCGCCCTGTTCGCCGAAGAATTCCTGCACCGCCAGTGCACTGAGCTCCGTGCCGACGACGGTGTGACCGCGCACCGCGAGCCAGACCATGTCGAGGCTCTTGCCGCACAAGGGCGCGTAGACGCGCCCGCCCACCGGCACGCCGAGCGACGGCCACCAGCGTTCGAGGTACGGATGCGGGCTCGACTGGTGGAAGCCGATCTGGCGCGTGCGCCAGCGTTCGTGCCAGAACTCCGGATCCATGGCGTGCGGCGCGTCAGTGACGGCGTGAGCCGTCGGCTTCGTGGTCGTGTGCGTCCGCTTCCGGCCCGGGCTCCTGCTCGCCGGGGATCGAGCGCTGCTCGCTGATCCAGGCGCCCAGATCGATCAGGCGACAGCGCTCGCTGCAGAACGGCCGCCATGTCGCGGCCGGGGACCAGTCGACCGGCTTCTGGCAGGTGGGACAGTTGAACGTCGGCATGGAGCGATGGAAATCCGGCACCGGGCAATGGATTTCCGTCAGGTGCAGAGCGACAGCGTGAACGGGACGTCACCCGTCATCTGCAGCGGGTGCGTGTTCGCGTCCTGCCACGAGAGAAAGCGCACACTGACGCGGTAGTGGCTGCCGCTGATCTCGGGGTAAATGTCCGTGCCGGCCGGCAGCGTGATGCGGATGAGCTGCACCGGCACGTCACGCTCGAGCGTGAGGTGGAAGACGCCGTTCTGTGCCGTGGCGCGCCGCGACTTGCCCTGCTCGCGCGTCATCCACAGCAGCTCGGAGATCGCATCGCCGAGCGGCCGGATCACGGCCAGCCAGTGCGCGAAGTCGGCACCGCGCACTTCGTCCGGCTGGTTGAGCCAGTGCGTGTAGTCCGGCAGGTCGAACTCGCAGGTGCCGCCCGGAATCGTGCTGCGGTGCTTGATCGCGTTGAGGAACTCCGAGTCGCGCAGCGGCTGCATGAACAGCGCGCCGACCGAGCTCAGCTCGTCACGCATGCGGTTGAGCTTCGCGAGCAGCAGCCGCAGGCGGTTGGCGTCGACCCCGGGCCGCGAGGCGAAGGTGGCGAGCTGCGAGGTCTGCCGCTCGAGCTCCTTGAGCACTTCGCTGCGGATGTCGCCTCTTTGCGTGATGGCCAGGATCTCGAGCAGCGCCGAGACGGCCGCGCGCGTCGACCAGGTGTCCGGCCGCGTGTGGTGCAGTACGGCCTGCTGATACACGAAGTCGAGGCGCAGGAAATTGCGCATCCGCTCGTTGAGCGGCTGCTCGAAGGCAACAACCCGCGTTGCCGCGTCCGCCGTCGGAGCCACAGCCTCGTTCGCATTCATCATCGACTATTGTGCGTTATGCCCGTTTCGCGACACAACCCGGAAACCCGGCCTGCGTCGCATTTCGCGCATGCCGGGCGGTGCGGACCGCGTGTCCTGCCCAGCCGCCGGCAGGGGTCACGAGGCCTCGCCATCCCGCGCGGCCGCCCGCTTTGCCGCGCTCAATTGCAGGTAACGCTCGTGCAGGCGCTGGACCTGCGCATCGAGTTCGTCGAGCCGGCCGGCGTTGACCACGACGTCGTCCGCGATGGCGCGCCGGGCCTCGCGGCTGGCCTGGGCCCGCAGCGACGCGCGTGCCTGCTCGGCGGACACCGTGTCGCGCGCCATGAGCCGCTCGACCTGCACGGCCTCGGGCACATCGACGAGCAGTACGCGGTCGAAGTGGTCGCGCCGGCCGCCCTCGGCCAGCAGCGGGATCACGTGCATCTGGTAGGGGCCCGAGCCCGCCGCGGCGACGGACTGCCGGTCCATCTCCGCGCGAATCGCAGGATGCAGGATCGACTCGAGCCTGCGGCGTGCGGCGACGTCCGCGAAGATCTGCTCGCGCAGCCGGCGACGGTCGAGCCGGCCGTCGGGGCCGAGCACGTCGGCGCCGAACGCCGCGACCACGGCCGCGAGCGCGGACTGCCCGGGCTCGACGACTTCGCGTGCGATGACGTCCGAGTCGATCAGCGGAATGCCGCGGGCGGCGAAGAGATTTGCGACTGTCGTCTTGCCGCTGGCAATGCCACCGGTCAGCGCGACGCGAAAGGCCGGCGCGAGACGTGGTGCAGCGTCTGTGTGAGCGTCCGTCATGATGCTCCGCCGCCCGGCCGCGCGCTCAGCCGCCGAGCAGGCGTTCGACGTACCCGCTCACGATCCGTGGCCCCCACATCAGCGCGATCCAGCCGGCGATCGCGAGGTACGGGCCGAAAGGAAACTCCACGTGGCGTCCGCGCCGGCCGACCAGGATCCACGTGCCCCCGACGACGACGCCCGCGAACGCCGAGAGCAGCAGCACCAGCGGCAGCAACTGCCAGCCGAGCCAGGCGCCGAGCGCGGCCAGCAGCTTGAAGTCGCCGTAACCCATGCCTTCCCGGCCGGTCGCCAGCTTGAACAACCAATAGACGGACCAGAGCACGAGGTAGCCCCCAGCCGCACCGAGCAGGGCGGAGCGCGGGTCCACCGGCGCCGGCGGACGCAGGCCCGGATGCCACGCGAGACTCGCGAGCAGACCGAGCCACATCAGTGGCACCGTGATCGCGTCCGGCAGCAGCTTGTGGTCGAGGTCGATGACCGTCAGTGCAACGAGCGCCCACGTCAGGAGCAGCGCGGCGAGCGTCTGCCAGTGCCAGCCGAACTGCAGCGCCACGGCGGTGGAGAGTACGGCCGTGCCGAGTTCGACGACCGGATAGCGCGCGGAAATCCGGGTGCCGCAATTCGCGCACCTGCCGCCGAGCAGCAGCCAGCTCGCGACGGGGACGTTCTGCCAGGCCCGGATCACGACGTTGCAGTGCGGGCAGCGTGAGCGCGGCACCAGCAGGTTGAAGCGCTCGGGCGTCGGGTGCGTGGCCGCAGGGGCACCGGCCCCTGCGTCGACATCCCTGCCGGGCCCGCCTTCCGCCAGCATCTCGCGCGCCTGCGCCTGCCAGTCACGCTCGAGCATGATCGGCAGCCGGTGGATGACGACGTTGAGGAAGCTGCCGACGAGCAGGGCCAGTGCGAAGACGCACCCGGCCAGCAGCCAGGGCGTCGTCGCGAGGATGTCGACGGAATCGGAGATCAGATGACCGCGCCGAGCTTGAAGATCGGCAGGTACATCGCGACGACCATGCCGCCGACCAGCACGCCGAGGATGACCATGATCATCGGCTCGAGCAGGCTGGACAGCGCGTCGACGGCGGCGTCGACGTCGGCTTCGTAGAAATCGGCGACCTTGCCGGCCATCTCGTCGAGCGAGCCGGATTCCTCGCCGACCGCGATCATCTGCACGACCATGTTCGGGAACAGGCCCGTGTTCTCCATCGCACGCTGCATGCGCATGCCCGTGGAGATCTCGTCGCGCATGCGCAGCACGGCGTCCTGGTAGATGATGTTGCCGGTCGCCCCCGCGACCGACTTCATGGCCTCGACCAGCGGCACGCCGGCGCCGAACATCGTGGCCAGCGTGCGCGCATAGCGCGCGATCGCCGCCTTGCGCAGGATCGGGCCGATGACCGGGATCTGCAGCGACATCCTGTCGAGGAACTGCCGCATGGGTCGCGAGCGTTTGTAGAAATACCCGAATGCGAAGACCGCGCCGCCGACCACGATCAGCAGCATCCAGCCCTTGGCCTGCATCCAGCGCGACAGGTTCACGACGAACTGCGTGAACGCCGGCAGGTCGGCTCCGAAGCCCTTGAACAGGCTCTCGAACTGCGGAATCACGAACAGCAGCAGGATGACCGTGACGATGATCGCGACCGCGAGCACCGCCGCGGGGTAGAAGAGCGCCTTCTTGATCTTCTTCTTGAGGGCCTCGGTCTTTTCCTTGTAGGTGGCGATCTTGTCGAGCACGGTCTCGAGCGCGCCCGCGTGCTCGCCGGCCTCGACCAGGTTCACGAACAGGTCGTCGAAGTACAGCGGATGCTTGGCCAGTGCCTGGTTGAGCGCATTGCCGGTCTCGATGTCGCTCTTGATCGCGAGCACGAGCTTCTGCACGGCGGGCTTCTCATGGCCGACGCCGATGATCTCGAACGCCTGCACCATCGGGATACCGGCCGTCAGCATGGTCGCGAGCTGGCGTGCAAACAGCGCGATGTCTTCGGAGGTGACCTTGCCTTCGCTCTTGAAGAGCTGGCGCTCCTTGCGTACGCGCGTGGCGGCGATGCCCTGGCGACGCAGGTCCGCCTTCATCTCGCCTTCGTCGCGGGCGAGCCCGCGGCCCTTGACGCGGTTGCCCTTGCGGTCCTTGCCTTCCCAGAGGAACGTGGCTTGCTTGGGTACGACGAGTTCGGCCATGTGATTCGTGCCTTAGCCCCAGCGCATCAGTCGACGGTGACGCGGTTGATTTCGTCCAGCGAGGTCAGGCCCATCCGCACCTTGTTGAGGCCGGCCTGGCGCAGGCCCCAGACGCCCTCGCGGGTGGCCTGTTCCTTGATCTCCAGCACGCTGCCACCCATCATGATGGTGCGGCCGATCTCCTCCGAGATCGGCATGACCTCGTAGATGCCCGTGCGCCCCTTATACCCGTCCGTGCAGTTGGAGCAACCCACGGCCTGGAAAACCTGGAGCCCGTTCGCGATTTCCTCGTCGCCGAAGCCTTCCTTCTTGAGGGCCTCGGCGGGCACTTTCATCGGCGCCTTGCAATGGTTGCAGAGCCGGCGCGCCAGCCGCTGCGCGATGATCAGGCTGACCGAGGTGGCGATCGCATAGGGCTTGACGCCCATGTCGACGAGGCGCGTGAGCGTCTTCGGGGCATCGTTCGTGTGCAGCGTGGACAGCACCAGGTGGCCCGTCTGGGCGGCCTTGAGCGCGATCTCGGCCGTCTCCAGGTCGCGGATCTCGCCGACCATGATCACGTCCGGGTCCTGGCGCAGGAATGCGCGCAGTGCCCCGGCGAACGTCAACCCCACCTTGGGATTGATGTTCACCTGGTTGATGCCCCCCAGCATGATCTCGACGGGGTCTTCCGCCGTCGAGATGTTCGTGTCCTCGGTGTTGAGGATGTTCAGGCCCGTGTACAGCGACACGGTCTTGCCGCTGCCCGTCGGGCCCGTGACGAGGATCATGCCGTGCGGGCGGTTCAGGCAGTCGAGGTAGAGCTGCTTCTGGAACGGCTCGTAGCCCAGCGAGTCGATGCCCAGCATCGCGCTCGAGGGGTCGAGGATACGCATCACGATCTTTTCGCCGAAGAGCGTCGGGCACGTGCTGACGCGGAAATCGATGGCCCGGTTCTTCGAGATCTTCATCTTGATGCGGCCGTCCTGCGGCACGCGGCGCTCGGCGATGTCGAGCCGCGACATGACCTTCAGGCGGGCAGCCATCTTGATGGCGAGCTGGACGGGTGGCGCGGCCACTTCCTTGAGCACGCCGTCGAGGCGGAAGCGGATGCGGTAGGAGCGCTCGTAGGGCTCGAAGTGGATGTCGGAAGCGCCACGCTTGATGGCGTCGAGCATCACCTTGTTGACGAAGCGGACGATCGGCGCGTCGTCGACGTCGGAGCGGTCGGCTTCCCGCGCCCCCTCGTCGTCGTCGCCCGCGGTGACCTCGAGGTTGTCCATCTCGAAGTCGTCGCCGGCGAGCTCCGGCATCGAGGTGTCGACCTGCTCCAGCGACCGGCTCAACAGGGCGTTGAGCTTGTCTTCCTCGACGACGATGGCCTCGATCGAGAAGCCCGTGGCGAACTTGACCTCGTCGAGGGCGTGCAGGTTCGTGGGGTCGGAAATGGCGAGGAACAGCTTCTTGCCACGCTTGACCAGCGGCAGGACGCGATGCTTGCGCAGCATCTTCTCGCTGACGATCCGGACGGTGTCGAGGTCGGGCTGGATGGAGTCGAGGTCGAGCAGCGGGGCGCCGAACTCCTGCGAGGCCGCGATGGCGATCTCGCGCGGATCGGCCATGTTGTGCTCGACGAGATAGGAGACGATGCCGACCCGGCGATCCTTGGCGGACGAGATCGCCTCGACCATCTGGGTGTCGCTGATGAGGCCGTCCACGACGAGGCGCTGGGGCAGGCCCTGCAGGCCGCTCCTTGGCATCGACTGGGTCGAAATCGCGAAGTCGTTCATGGGCTTGGCATTGCCCTCGCGGGGTCCCCCGGGGCTTTTGGTCAGCCGTGCAAGACTAGCAAATGTTAAGTCGCCGGGGGGGCATTCTTGCCCAGCGGCGGTTCAGCGTATGTGAGGTGGTCCACAGGCCGCGATGCTGATCTGCGCGGGATGGCCGGATTTGGGGGTTGCCACACGGTCGGGGAGCGCCGGAAAGAAAGAGCCCCCGCAGGGCGGGGGCTCTCGTGTCGCCAGTGCGCGGCGAGCGGGGCTCGCCACGCGGGCGTCGCTATCAGCGGCAGCTCGACGGCAGGTACTTGCCGGCGATCGAGGTCGTCGCGCTGGTGCCGATGTTCGAGCCCCAGCCCGACGGGTTGGCGCCATTGCCGCAGCGCCAGATCACGTCGCCGTTGTCGCTGGCACCCGGGGTCAGACCGACCTGCGCAGCGTCGATCGTGTTGTTGACTTCGTTGCCGTAGTCGATCGTGATGCCGCCGCCGGCGACCGTGATGGCGGACACGTACTTGCCCTGGATGTCAGCCGCCGAACCCAGGCCCGCAGCGGAGTTGTTGGCCGGCCACGATCCGCGATTGGCGTAGTACTCGGCCACCGAAGCCTTGGCCGCGGAGGCCATCGTCAAGCCTTCCGAGACCTGCGAGCGGATCAGGTAGTCCTGATACGCCGGAATCGCGATGGCGGCGAGGATGCCGATGATCGCCACGACGATCATCAGTTCGATCAGCGTGAAACCCTTTTGCAGTTTGGTCATTGACTCAACTCCCAGTAGATGTCGTTCAGGTCTGCGGCGATACGCCTGCACGCGATCGAAGCAAGAGCCATGCCAACGCAGCGCGCGTGGCCAAGGCGCTTGTATTTCCGCAGGTTCCACTTTGGAGCCATCGCCGTGACGCGGGATAAAGACGCTGGCGACTGACGCGACGTGTCACTGTGTGACGAAGAATGTCACACGTGATTTTGTGAAGCCCTGCACTCGCATGCGCCGCGCTTTGTGGTCAGAATTCATTGAATATGTCGCATGGGAGTTCGAACGCAGTGAGCAAACCCGACGGTATGAGCCTGCCGCAAGCGCGCGACGAGCTGCGTCTGATGCGCGGGTTCGTGCTCGCGATCGTGCTGGCGCTGCTGTTTCTCGCCTCCACGGCCTACACATCGGTGGCGACGCTGATGGACCGCGTCGATTCGACCGACGTCATGAAGGCGGTCTCGGGGGACATCTGGTCGGCACGGATCGCGAGCCAAGTGGCCTTTTTCGTTATCGCGCAGGTCGTGCTTCACGCGGCGATGGGCGGGCTCGCGTGGCTGCTCGGTTGCGCCAGCGCCGCACTCTGGCCCGAAGCGCGGGCGAAGTTCGGCAGAGTCATCGTCGGCTGGTTCTGCCTGCTGGGCGCCGCCGTGCTCGCTTACAACGCGCTCTGGTATCCGCGCACGTTCTTTGGCGCACACTATCACGACGCGATGATTGCTCGGGTAGGGCCGTTCCATGCGGGGCAACTCGTCTATGGAACCGTCGCGATCGCGGCCGTCGCGACACTCATCGCCGGCACGCTCGCTTTCCTGCGCACGCTTGCCCCTGGGCGCCGCAGGCGCTGGGCGGTGGTGACGACGACCAGCGCTGCGGTCGCGTTGGGAGGCTTCGCTTTCCATCATTTCGGGCTGCCGGGCAAGGCCCACGCCGCGGTACAGAGGCCAAATATCATCCTGCTGGGCATCGATTCCCTGCGTCTCGACGAACTCGAGCGCTTCGGCGGCAAGTCTGGCAACACGAGTCATCTCGACGAGTTCCTGCGGTCCGCGGACGTCGTCAAGGACACCAGCACGCCGATGGCGCGGACCTTCGGCTCGTGGGTGGCGATCCTGACGGGCCGCAGCCCCAACGAGACCGGCGCCCGCAACAACCTGACGCCGCGCGATCAGGTGGCCGCGAATCCCACGATCGCCGACGTATTGCGCAAGGCCGGCTATCAGACCGTGTACTCGACCGACGAGGTGCGGTTTGCCAACATCGACGAATCGTACGGCTTCGATCGCGTCATCACGCCACCGATCGGCGCGTCCGATTTCATCATCGGCACCTACAACGAACTGCCGCTGGCATCTGTGGTCGTGAACACGCGGCTCGGCCAGTGGCTGTTCCCGTTCTCGTACGGCAATCGCGGCGCGGCGACGATGTTCGAGCCGCGTACGTACCTGTCGCGTCTCGACCGGGAACTCGACTTCGACAAGCCGACATTCCTGATCGTCCACCTCACCGCGGCGCACTGGCCATACTACACGTCCGAGACGCCGTTCGGCGTCGCCGCCAGGAAGAGCCCGGACGACCGGCCGATGTACCGGATCGGATTGCGCACGGCGGACAGCATGTTCCGGCAGGTGGTGACGATGCTCGAGCGCAAGCACGCGCTCGACAACGCCATCGTCGTCGTGCTGTCCGACCATGGCGAGGCACTGGCACTGCCGAACGACGCGTTCATGAAGAACGGAACATTCGTCGCAGGGCTCGGCGCGCCGCTCAAGGTGCTGGACATCGGTCACGGCCAGAGCGTCTTGTCACCGACCCAGTACAAGGTGCTGCTTGGGTTCCGGTCGTTCGGCCATGCTGGCGCGTTCGAATCATCAGCGCGTGATCTTCCCGTCCCGTCCACCGTCGAAGACATCACTCCGACGCTGCTCGAGCTGGCGGGTATCGATGGCAACCCCACCCGGTCGAACGGACGCTCGCTGGCGCAGACATTGCGCGCCGCAGGAGTGGTTGCCCCGGAAGCCGGAGAGCGCGTCCGGTTCACCGAGACAGACCTCGCGGTGATTCCCAACGTCAAGGGCGAAGTCGACGAAGTCAGTACAGCGCGCGAGAACTCGAAGTTCTTCGGCATCGATCCGGCGACATCGCGCATGCACATCCGTGAACGCATGCTGCCCCTGGTTCGGGCGTACAAGGAACGCGCGGCCTTCACCTCGCAGCATCTGCTTGCAGCGCTTCCCGCCGGCCCCGATGCTCACCAATACGTCTATTTCGACATCGCGAGCGGCAAGAGCCGGCTGCTGCTCGACCGGCCCGGGCCAGAACTCGCCGAAGGCGCGCGGCTGTGGGATGCGTTGCATAGCCACTATGGCGCAGAACTCAGGCCAGCGGCGCGCGTGACCATGGGAGACTGGCCGCGCATCGAAAAGGAGTGGGAAAACTACTTCGCGGTACGCCGGAATGCAGGCGGCGAGCGGGTGGCGGAACCTGTGGCGAGCCGCTGACCTGCAGTCGTGCTTCCGCCTCGATCAGCCCGGAACCCCGGCTTCGTCGTATCACACGTCGCGCGACATTGCGAAACGGAACGACGTCCCGAGAACGTATCCACCGCGTTTACCTGACTCGAGTCCATGGGCTCCACCGCATTCAGACGGGCGGGTCATCGGACAGCGGATGCCCTATCTGAATGCCGCGCGGCCTGATGCGTGCACCTTCGATCTGACCACATCGCGCCTGGCGAATGGCTCATTTCAGCTCGATTGCGTCTGTGAACATAATCACAACCATATGCGTCGACCCTGAGTAACCTGCTCCGGACGCTCTCAGCCCTCTCGACACTACGCACTGGTACGGACTAAGTCATGCGTGTCTCACTGGAAACGTTCCTGGCATCCCTTTTCCTGCTTGTATTGCTTGCACTTGGGCTGTTCAGTGACATGCCGCTTCTCGAGCGGTTGTCTCAGTCCCGACTGACTTACATGACCGTCATTGCCTTCCCGTTCGTGGCGGTCATGGCGATGGTGACCCGGAGGCGTGATCCATCGGCATCGATGGTGAGTGACTGGCTGCCGATATTCGCGACTTTGCTGGTGTACGAGAACCTCAAGCATCTACACGCCAATCGCATCACGGAGTTTCTCGGCATCGAACCAAAAGACGGGCTGATGCTCGCCGCCGACAAACTGCTGTTTGGCAAGGCCGCACCACTGTACTTCGACACCGAGTTCTTCACCGGCGTCTTCAGTGAGGTGATGTGGCTCTTTTACGTCTGGGTCTACTACCTGGGGCCGGTGCTGTTACTGGGTTATGCCTATTTCTTCATCAATGACCGGTCACTATTCTTGACGGCTCGGCGCGCGCTGATGTTCGGGCTGTTGGGGGGATACATCCTTTATCTGCTTGTGCCCGTTGCTGGTCCCTTGTTCCTGATTGGAGATCAGTTCACCCATCCCATCCTGACCCAGCCGGAACTGCGACGTCTCACATTTTCGGTCCTTCGCTACAACTGGGACTGCTTCCCGAGTCTGCACACGGCCATACCCTGGCTACTTACCATTGTCGCCTGGCCCAGGTCGAGCAGAACGGTTCGGGCGATTTGCGTCATCGCTGCGCTAGGCGTCACCTTATCAACGATCGTCCTGCGATTTCACTATGCGATTGACGTCATTGCCGGTGTGGTGTGGGCGGTGCTCGTGGCGTCGTTGGTCAGGCGACTGGCGCGAATGAAGAAGCAGCCGGACTTTGTGCTGAATACATCGCTGCTATCCGATGCTCTGCGTCAAGGAGCACTGACGCATCGCTTTCGCACGCTGCTCCTGGGAATAATGTTCGTATTCACCGGCTGCACCGCCTTGTTGGCAGAGCAGTCCTTCGAAAAGCTGCTGAGCACCCTGGTGGGGGCCAGCACGCCGGCCGCGGCAACAGTCTTGGCGGTGTATTTTCTCGGGTTGATGCTCGGCGGCATGTTGTATGGGCCGCTGCTGAGACCGCGCGGACCCAATCCGATCAAGACGTACGCCTTCCTCGAGGTCGGGGTTGCAGTCTGGGCATTGCTGCTCTACCTGCTCCATGACGAGCTGATTGCCCTTTTCGCCCCGTTCTTGTCGCTGGCGCAGGATAGTTCGTGGCTGTTGCAGCTTGCTCGTCTGCTTGTCGCCATGGTTTGGATTCTGCCACCTACGATTCTGATGGGCGCCACTTTCCCTGCCGTCGTAGATGCCATCGAGTCCACGGGCATGCGTGAGCCGAGGCGTGCGATCACCGGCTTTTATGCCATGAACTTGCTCGGCGCGTTTCTGGGCGCTGTCCTGGGGCCATACATGGCGTTTCCTCGCTGGGGCGTAGACGGGACGCTGTTGTTTACCTACGGCGTTGACGCCATGGTGGCGGCGCTTGCGCTGTATCTGGCATCGACGGTAGTGCTGCGGGCAAAGGAATCCGAAGAAGTATCGCATGTGGGATTGATTGCAGCGTTCAAGAACATACCTGTCCTCTTCGTGATCGCATTCCTGTCGGGGCTCCTGTTCTTTTCTCTGGAAGTAACATGGATACACCTGATATCAACAGTGCTGGGCAACAGCATCTATGCTTTCTCCGCCACGCTGGCAATTGTCATTGCCGGCCTGGGCATGGGAAGCGCTCTGGTTTCAAGGTTGTTTCCCGGTGACCGGACCATACCTTCGCTGGCGTTGTTCTTCATCTTGATCGGCGGTGCCTGGCTCATCAGCGTCCAGCACGAACAATGGCCGGAGATTCCGCACAGATTCTCCGTCTGGGGTGGTTCGCTGGAGACGTTTCTCCAGGCGGAGACGCTCAGGTGGGCTCAGGCGGCGATCTTGTTGCTGCCAAGTGCAGTGGTATTGGGCATGGTTTACCCGCTTATCTTTCGTTTGCCGCAGTTCCCCCAGGAAAACCGCTCTACATATGCGGGCTATCTCGGTGGCGTAAATTCCATTGGTTGCGTATTGGGCGCCCTGTTGACCGGGTTTGTGCTGATTCCTTTTGTCGGTTCCGAATTCACACTCAAGCTGATCGGCGCCTCGCTGGTCATCTGCGCGCTGCTGCTCAGCCAATACTTTTCTCAGCGAGTCGGCCGATTGCTCGCGGTCGGTCTGGCTTTGCTGGTGGCGATCCCTGTGGTTCTGAGTCCGCGCTGGAATCGATTGTCACTCACCTCGGGCGAGCACGTATATTTTCAGCGAAATCAGGTTGGACCCGGCACGTCATTGGTCTACTTTCACGAGGACACGCTCGGTGGCATCACTACAGTAGTGCACAACAAGCCTGGATTCAGGGGTCAGGAACGCGAGTATCTGACGCTGCTCACCAATGGCAAGTTTCAAGGCAACGATGCGTGGGAAGTCCGCGCGCAGAGCGGCTTCGCGCTCGTGCCGATCCTGCATGCCGGTCGTCGTGATAACGCGCTAGTGATTGGTTTGGGTACCGGACATTCCGCTGCGGTGGTCGAGGCGTTCGGTTTCCGCAACATCGACATTGCGGAGATCGCGCCGGGCATCGTTGAAGCCGCCCGCCGCTATTTCGGTCATATCAACGGGGCCGTGCTCGACAAACCGAATGTTCGCCTCTTTCTGGAGGATGGACGCAACAGGTTGCTGCTCAGCGAACAGCAATACGATCTGATCACCATGGAAATTTCCAGCGTCTGGTTTGCTGGCAGCACCAATTTGTACAGCAAGGAATTCTACAACCTCGCAAAGAGACGATTGAAGCCCGATGGGGTTTTCCAGCAGTGGATCCAGCTCCATCATATCGGCGCCGTCGAGTTGGCATCGACAATCGCCACGTTGCGATCCGTTTTTCCATACGTCAGTTTTTGGCGCGTAGGCGGGCAGGGCATTCTGCTGGCAAGTGATGCTCCTCAGCGAATTTCCAGCGGTGTGTTCACCGCCGTGGCGCCGGCCGCTAAAGCCCTACATGTTTCGCATGACGAGCTCTCGGACATCGTCATGGATGCGATGCTTTCACGCGTGTTGTCAACCAAGGATGTGACCGGGTTTGTTTCACGAGTCGCGCTTCCGCTGAATACGGATGCCAATCGGTATCTGGAGTATGCGACCCCCAAATACAACATCAGCAAGCAGAATCACGCGGCGATCAACATCAATGCCCTGTTGCAGTTCTCGACGTTCTCGCCGCATGAGCTACAGGGCGAGTCCGATGATCCGCTGGCACGACGGCTGGCTTCTTTGACCGAAGCGGACTTCAGGAAGCACTACGGCCTGGATCCCGCAGCAAACTAGGCCAATCAGTGGTCGCCGTGCTGCCAGGAATCCCTTTATCAACGCGCCTGATTGCCGGTCGATTGAGCGTCCTTGTGCCTGCTGTCGAACTGGCGGTAAACCAGAACGCAGCATACGCCCGATAGAACCGCCAGCAGCAGGCTCGATGCCAGCGAACGTGCGACGGCGCCGGGCGACCCGAACTGGAACTCGAAAAAACCAGAGGCGACGCCCGTGTAAATGGAACTTCCCAGCTTCGCGAAGAAACCCGCGGCGAGCAGATAGACGATCCAGCGCGACCACGGGCGGACCATCGCGACTCCATAAGTCGCCACGACGGCAACGATGCCTCCGGCCTGCAACAACCAGGACTTCTCGACCGATCCGATCATGAACGCGCAGGTTGCGTAGATGACCAGCAACGCCGTCGTGAACAGCATGCCCGGCGGTGTGATGAGCTTGAAGTGCATGTCGGTCGTCCAGCCTGCAGGAAGTGCCGATCAGCTCGCTGACACGCATATGCCGGCGCTGAGATTTCGCCGCGCCGGTCGCACGACGATTTCGACGTGCTGGTCCAGAGACACGAGCGCCTGCATCAAGCGCTCCAGCGAAATGTTCTGCAATTTGTGTGCGCACAGACTGGAGTGAAAGGTCGGGGCGAACGACACCGGGATTGCTGCGCGATCCCCAAGAAACTCATTCGATCCCCAGCTTCTTCACTCTGTACCTGAGCTGCCGGAACGTCATGCCCAGCAGCTCCGCCGCCTTGGTCTTGTTGTATCTCGTCTGCTCCAGCGCCCGCACGATCGCCTCGCGCTGGATGTGCTCGAGCTGTCCTTCGAGCCCGTCCGCGCCGACGTCGTCGAGGCCCATGGCCCGGCCCGCGAGCTCGGGCAGATCGGCCAGCAGCTGTCCCTGCTTCAACTGGATGTCCTCGGGCTCGATGCGATCGTCGGAGCACAGCGTGACGGCGCGCTCCAGCACGTTCTCGAGTTCGCGCACGTTGCCGGGATACGAGTACGACAGGAGCTTGTCCATCGCGTCGTCGCTGATCCGCGGCCGCGCCACGCCGATCTGCTTCGAGATCCGGTCGAGCAGCATGTCGACCAGCACGGGCACGTCGTCGAGCCGCTCCCGCAGCGGCGGCACGCGCAGCTCGATGACGTCGATGCGGTAATAGAGGTCTTCGCGGAAGCGGCCAGCCTTGACGAGCTCGTCGAGCTTGCGATGCGTCGCCGACAGCACGCGCACGTCGACGGGGACTTCGCGCGTCTCGCCGACGGGTCGGACGGCCTTCTCCTGGATCACGCGCAGCAGTTTCACCTGCATGTGCAGCGGCAGGTCGGCGACCTCGTCGAGGAACAGCGTGCCACCCTCGGCCGAGCGAATCAGGCCGTCCTTGTCGGCGACGGCGCCGGTGAATGAGCCCTTCCTGTGCCCGAAGAGTTCGCTCTCCATCAGCTCCGACGGAATCGCGCCGCAGTTCACGGGCACGAACGGCCCGTCGCGCCGGGGCCCGGATTCGTGGATCAGCCGCGCGACCAGTTCCTTGCCCGTACCGGAGTCGCCCGAGACGTGCACTGGCGCCTGGCTGCGCGCGACCTTGGCGATCATCTGGCGCAACTGCTGCATGGGCTTCGACCGGCCGAGCAGCTTGAACGCCGCGGCGGCGGCGACCGTCTGCGTCTCATCGTGCGGGCGCGCGTCGTCCTCACGAAGCTTCAGCGTCGCCGTGATGAGCTTGCGCAGCGCGACCAGGTCGAGCGGCTTGGAGATGAAGTCGAACGCGCCGAGCTTGAGCGCGCGCACGGCCGCCTCGACGTTGCCGTGCGCGGTGATGACGGCGACGGGCATCCCCGGGCGGTGCTGGCCGATCCAGGCCACGATGTCGAGGCCGTCGCCGTCCGGCAGGCGCATGTCGGTCAGCACGAGGTCGTATTTCGCGCTGCCGAGCCGGCGGATCGCCTCCGCCTGGTCGCCGGCCGTCTCGACCTCGAACTGCATGCGGCCGAGCGTGATCGACAGCAGCTCGCGGATGTCCGGCTCGTCGTCGACGACCAGGGCGCGCGGCTTCGGCTTGCGTTCGGTCACTTCAGGTTCGTCTCCAGCGGCGCGGATCGGCGAAAACCACGCGGAAAATGCTACCACCGCCGGCGCGTGGCTCGTAGACGAGCAGCGCGCCGTTCGTCTGGCACAGCTCGCGCGAGATGAACAGCCCCAGGCCGGTGCCGGCACTGCCGGTCGTGAAGAACGGCTCGAAGATCCGCTCGGCCTGCTGGGCGTCGATGCCGCGGCCACGGTCGGCCACCTCGAGGTACGGGCGGTCGCTCGAGGCGATGCGGCCGAGTCTCAGCTCGATGGCCGGCGTCTCGTCACCGGCGGCGCCGTGACGCAGCGCGTTGTCGCACAGATTCCAGAGCACCTGGTGCAGGTGCGACGGATCGAACTCCACCTCGAGCGACCGTGCCTGCGGCGGCACCTCCATGCGGAGGCGTCTCGAATCGACCTGCAGGGTCTCGGCATATTCGTCCAGGAACCGGCCGAGCCAGTCGACGACGTCGAAGCGCTCCTGGCGCGTCGTCTCGCGCCGCGAGAGTTGCAGCACGTTCTCGATGATCTGGCTCACGCGCAGACCGTTCTTCTCGATGATCTCGGTCAGGTGCTGGTCCTCGGGCGTGAGCGCGGCGGAGTCGCGCAGGAGCTGGCCGGCGTGGCTCATCGCGCCGACCGGGTTGCGTATCTCGTGCGCGATGCTCGCGCTCAGGCGCCCCAGCGCCGCCAGCTTCGACTGCTGCACGCGTTCGGCGACGACGCTCGTGTCCTCGAGGAAGATCAGCACCGGGCCGGAGCCCGTGGTCGAGAGCGCGACGAAATGCGGCTCGATCGTCGTCGAGCCGTCGGCGCCGACGAGTTCGCCGACCGCGTCGCGCCGGTCCGAGGTCTGGTGACGCCAGGCCTCGAGCAGGTGGGCCAGGCGCGGCGAGACCAGCGCGAGCGAGGTGCCCGGCAGCACCGGCGCGCCCTTCAGCAGGCGGGCCGCGGTTTCGTTGACCAGCCGCACGCGGTCGAGCGCGTCGACGACGAGGATGCTCTCGCGCAGGTGCTGGACGATGAACTGGTTCAGCTCGTCGAGGTTGGCGAGGTCGATCTCGCGCTGCCGGGCGAGGGCCTCGCTCTCGCGCAGCCGTGCGGCGAACGGGACCGCCAGCAGCGTGATCGCGAACAGGCTCGCGCCGGTCAGGCCCGCGACAAGGAAGTCCGACGTCGTGCTGCGGCCCTGCAGGAACGAGATGGTCGTCTCGACCAGCAGCGCGAGCGTCAGCATCGAGGTGCCGAGCAGCGCGTAGCGGCGCGGGACGATCGTCGCCGTGGCGCCGGCGGGCAGCACGAGCAGCGTCGCGAGACCGCTCGACACGCTGCCGCTCGCATGGATCAGCAGCGCCATGGCGACGGCATCGACCGCGATCTGGATCATCGCCAGCCAGCTGAGCGACGGGCTCCTGCGCGCGATGGCCTGGATGCTGACCACGGCGAACGCGAACCACGCGACCGCCACGGCGAGGAACAGGCCCGGGTGTTCGCGGCCCACGCTGTGCGTCGGGGCGTCGAAGAAGAACACCATCAGCAGCAGCATCGGCGCCAGCAGGCGGAACACGTTGAGCAGCGAGATGACCCGCCACGGCAGGTCCACGTCGACCTGCGATCCTGCTGCCGAAACCGGGCCTGGCTGGAGAGCGTGCGCCATGGCGGGGGACTGTAGCAGCCCGCTGCGGCGGAAATGGGTACCGGGTACCGGTTTTTCCGCTCGGGCCCGAGTGGAAGGACCATCCCCTGCAGGGGCCCTGGACCGACCATCGCGAGTGCCACATTGGTGGAGATTTCCTGCTGATCTGCCGCCTCGAAGGCAATACCGTCTGGTTTGTCCGTGCGGGCACGCATGCCGGGCTTTTCGAGGAATAGACGCCCCGGTCAGGCGCCTTGGCATGGTCAGCCGCTCGAAAATCCGTACCCGGAACCGGTGACCTGTCCGAGTGGACGACGTCGGCAGGGGGCGTTTTGCTACACTCGGCGGCTCGTTCAACCGCCCCCAGCCGAGCCCATGAATCTCCACGAATACCAGTCCAAGCAACTGTTCGCCCGGTATGGCATTCCCGTGCCCGAGGGTTTCGTCGCCTCCACCCCCGAGGAGGCGGTCGATGCGGCCCGGCGTCTCGGCGGCAGCGTCTGGGTCGTCAAGGCCCAGGTCCACGCCGGCGGCCGTGGCAAGGCGGGCGGCGTGAAGGTCGTGAAGTCGGCCGGGGACGTCGCCGGCGCGGCGCGCGCCATGCTCGGGCAGCGCCTCGTCACCAAGCAGACGGGGGCCGAAGGCCTGCCGATCAACCAGGTCTACGTGGAGTCGGGCTCGAAGATCGAGCGCGAGCTGTACCTGAGCCTGCTGCTCAATCGCGACACGGGCAAGATCGCCTTCGTGGCTTCCGCCGCGGGCGGCATGGACATCGAGGAAGTCGCGGCGAAGACGCCGGAGAAGATCATCCGCGTCGAGATCCACCCGGCCGCCGGGCTGCAGGGCTCGCACTGCCGCACGCTCGCGTTCGGCCTCGGTCTCGAGGGCAAGCAGGTCGCGCAGTTCGAGCAGGTCGCGCGCGGTCTCTACCGCCTCTACAACGAGTGCGACGCGAGCCTGGTCGAGATCAACCCGCTGATCGTCAACGGCGACGGCGACGTCGTCGCGCTCGACGGCAAGATCGGCATCGAGGACAACGCGCTGTTCCGGCAAAAGGAACTCGTCGACATGCGCGACAAGTCGCAGGAAGACGAGATGGAGCGCGTCGCCGCGGAGGCCGACCTCAACTACGTCTCGCTCGACGGCGACATCGCCTGCATGGTGAACGGCGCGGGCCTCGCGATGGCGACGATGGACGTCATCCAGCTCTACGGCGGCAGCCCGGCGAATTTTCTCGACGTGGGCGGCGGCGCGACGCGCGAGCGCGTCACGACGGCGTTCAAGCTGATCCTCCAGAACCCGAAGGTGAAAGCGATCCTCGTCAACATCTTCGGCGGCATCGTCCGCTGCGACATGATCGCCGAGGGCGTCATCGGCGCCGCACGCGACCTCGGCCTGCACCTGCCGGTCGTCGTGCGCATCGAGGGCACCAACGCGCCGCAGGGCCGCAAGCTGCTCGCCGAGAGCGGCCTCGACCTCATCGCCGCCACCGACCTGACCGATGCCGCGAAGAAGGTCGTCGCGGCCGCTGCGAGGAACTGATCCCCATGTCCATCCTGATTGACAAGAACACGCGCGTCATCTGCCAGGGCTTCACGGGCAAGCAGGGCACGTTCCATTCGCAGCAGTGCCTCGACTACGGCACGAAGCTCGTCGGCGGCGTCACGCCGGGCCGTGGCGGCGAAAAGCACCTGGGTCTCCCGGTGTTCGACACCGTGCGCGACGCGGTCGCGAAGACGGGCGCCGACGCGACCATGATCTACGTGCCGCCGCCCTTCGCGGCCGACGCGATCATCGAGGCCGCCGACGCCGGCATCGGCGTCATCGTCTGCATCACCGAGGGCATCCCGGTCAACGACATGGTCAAGGTCAAGGCCGCGCTCAGGGACTCGAAGTCCGTGCTGGTCGGGCCGAACTGCCCCGGCGTCATCACGCCCGGGGAGTGCAAGATCGGCATCATGCCCGGGTTCATCCACCAGAAAGGCAGGGTGGGCATCGTCTCGCGCTCGGGCACGCTCACCTACGAAGCCGTGTTCCAGACGACCAACGTCGGCCTCGGTCAGAGCACCTGCGTCGGCATCGGTGGCGACCCGGTGCGCGGCATGAACTTCATCGACGTGCTCGCACTCTTCGAGCAGGACCCGCAGACCGACGGCATCATCATGGTCGGCGAGATCGGTGGCAGCGACGAGGAGGCGGGCGCGGAGTTCATCCGCAAGCACGTCACCAAGCCCGTGGTCGCCTACATCGCGGGCGTCACGGCGCCTCCCGGCAAGCGCATGGGTCACGCGGGCGCCGTCATCTCCGGCGGCAAGGGCACGGCGGCCGACAAGTTCGCGGCGCTCGAGGCCGCGCGCGTCACGACGGTGCGCTCGCCGGCGGAGCTCGGCGCCGCGATCTACAAGCGTCTGAAGGGCAAGGCGGGCAAGCCGGCCGCCGCGAAAACGGTGGCCCGCCCGGTCAAGGCCGTGAAGAGCGTCAAGTCGGCGAAGGTGGCCAAGGTAGCGAAGAAGGCGAAGACCCCGGCCAGGGCGAAGGCGAAAGCGAAAGCGAAAGCATCGGTCAGATCGGCCAGGGCCAAGACCCTGCCTGGCCGGAAGTCGGCCCGGAAGACAGGCAGCAAGCGACCGACGACGAGCAGGCGCCGACGCTGACCCGGGCTTCTCGCGCCGTGCGCAGGACATGCGGCGCACGGCGCATGCGTGCTCGCCGCGTATGCTTGCGGCAGGTCGCCGCGTGCATTTCTGATTCAACGTCGACATTGCCGTCAGCAGCGGCGCGACCCGCCGGGGCATCCTTCTCGCCGTGCCTTCCGCATATGACGTCTTGCGTCATATGACGCGCGGCGTTATAAATACTGAGCGAGCTGGCGGTCCCGCGCGGCAATCGGCTCGAACCCCTTTCCGGCGATCGTCTCGGGCAGTACAGCATCAGGGTGAACGACCAATGGCGGATCTGTTTCCGCTGGACGAAACACGGAGCGGAAGATGTCGAAATCGTCGACTATCATTCGTAGGAAGCGCAAGGCGCAGTGCGTTCGCAACCCGCACCCGGGCGAAATACTCCTGAAGGACCTGATGGAACCCGTGGGCTTGAGCCAGAACGCGCTGGCACGAGCCATCAAGGTATCGCCCCGCCGTATCAACGAGCTGGTGCACGGCAAGCGAGCTGTTTCCGCTGAGACGGACTTGCGTCTTGCGCGCTATTTCAATTTGCACGAGGGTTTCTTCCTGGGGCTGCAGGCCGACTTCGATCTCATGGAGGAGAAGCGACGCCTCGGCGATCGCCTGAAGGAAATAGTGCCGCGGGTGGCGTAACGGGCGCCGTGAGAGGGGCGTGAACTACGTCGCTGCTCTCCCGGTCCGATATGGACGGCTCGCCGACACCGCCGCCGGCGACATCTTTCCGGATCGAGGGTGCCTGATGCGCAAGATCTGCGGTCTGCCGCTCGTGCTCGTGCGCGTGCGTTACCGCGGCCGGATCGACCGTGGATTCGTGTCCGTGATGGAACGCATCACGGTCACGGCCGACGACATTGGCATCGACAAGCGCGTGCTGGACATCGATTCCG
>JAYRRR010000153.1:0-48761 GCA_041910015.1 Steroidobacteraceae bacterium | reverse complement strand
GGACGAGCTGGTTGTGCGGCGCCCCGCGGGGCGCCGACCGCGGCGCCGGGAACGCGGGCCGCGAGTCCAGATACGTCGTGCCGATGCTGCCGGTGAACGCCGGCCGCGGTGCCGGCAGCGCTGGCCCCTGCGGCGGCGTCGCAGCCGCGGCCAGCAGCGCCGCGGCGCAGCCGAACACGGCGAAAAACAACTGGAACCGACCAGCCATGCCCCCCCCTTGAGAATTACAGTACTGTATAGTCTCGTACCACACAAGACCGCATGGATCGCTGCAGGGGCTACAGGTGAGCACGACGTCCCGGTCCGCGACGAGCGCGCTCGTCATCGCAGGTGTTCTCGTCGCGGCGCCGTGGTCGCCGCCGTCGTCCGCCGCAGCGGTCGAACTGCAACGCACGGCACCGGCCAACGCGCCCAACGTCGTGATCGTGCTGCTCGACGACGTGGGTTTTGGCGCCGCCTCGACGTTCGGCGGACCGTCGGCGACACCGACACTCGACGCGCTCGCACGCCAGGGCTTGCGCTACAACCGTTTCCACACGACGGGCATCTGCTCGCCAACGCGAGCCTCGCTGCTGACGGGGCGCAATCCGCATGCCACCGGCATCGGTGCGGTGATGAACTCGGCGGACTCACGCCCCGGTTACAGCGGATTCCACACCAAGGACACGGCCACCGTCGCGGAACTGCTGCGGCAGAACGGTTACAGCACGGCCGCCTTCGGCAAGTGGCATCAGACGCCCGACTGGGAGGTTTCGCAGAGCGGGCCGTTCGATCGCTGGCCGACCGGGGAAGGTTTCGAGAAATTCTACGGGTTCCAGGGCGGTGAGACGGACCAGTTCGAGCCCACGCTCTACGAAGGCACGACACCGGTGTTCCGCCCGCCGGGCGATCGCTATCACCTGACACAGGACCTCGTCGACCGCAGCATCCGCTGGCTGCGTGAGCAGCAGTCCGTCACGCCACACAAGCCGTTCTTCCTGTATCTCGCACCCGGTGCCACGCACGCGCCGATCCAGGTACCGGGGGAGTATCTCGCCCGCTACCGCGGCCGCTTCGACCAGGGATGGGACAGGCTCCGTGAAGAAATCCTCGCGCGGCAGAAGCGCCTCGGCGTCGTACCCGCCGACACGAAACTGACGCCGCGCCCGGACGGGCTGTCCGCCTGGGACAGCCTGCCCCCGGCGGAGAGGCGCTTTGCCTCGCGCCTCATGGAAGCCTATGCGGCGTTCCTGGCGCACACCGACGAGCAGGTCGGCCGGCTCGTCGAGGAACTCCGGAACCAGGACCGGTTCGACGACACGCTCTTCGTCTACATCGTCGGCGACAATGGCGCGAGCGCCGAAGGCAGCATCGACGGCAGCCTCAATTACATGGGCAGGATCCAGGGCCTGCCGGAACCGGCCGCGGCCAGGCTCGCCGGCATCGACCGCATCGGCGGCCCGGATGCCCATGCGCACATCAATGCGGCATGGGCCTGGGGCATGAACGCGCCGTTCCAGTGGACCAAGACGGTCGCATCGCATCTCGGCGGCACACGCAACCCGATGGTCATCACCTGGCCGCGACGCATCAGGGACCAGGGCGGGCTGCGCAGCCAGTTCGGCCACGTCAACGACATCACACCGACCATTCTCGAGGCCGCCGGGATCGCACTGCCCGCCGCGGTGAACGGCGTGACGCAGCGGCCGCTCGACGGCAAGAGCCTCGTGTACACCTTCGACGACGCCGCGGCAGCGGAGACGCACCGGACGCAGTACTTCGAGGTTTTCGGTCACCGCGCGATCTATCACGACGGATGGATGGCGTCTGCCTTCCACACGCGGCGACCGTGGGAAGCGATCGGAGGACTGGAACAGCCTTTCGAAGCCGATGCCTGGGAACTCTACGACCTGCGTTCCGACTTCTCGCAGGCGATCAATCTCGCCACCCGGGAGCCGGCCCGGCTCGAAGTGCTGAAGACGCTGTTCATGAAGGAAGCCGCCTCCAGCCAGGTTCTGCCGCTCATGGGAGTGCAGTACGGCGGGCGCGGCCTGCCCGACCTCGCGGCGGGACGGACGCGCGTGACTTACCACGAAGGCACGGTCGGCGTGCCCGAGAGGGCCGTGCCGCACATGAACAACCGTTCGTGGTCGCTGCTTGCGGACATCGACGCCCGCGGGTCGACGCGCGGCGTGATTGCGGCGCTCGGCGGGCGCTCGGCCGGCTGGGCGCTGTACCTCGACGCGCAACGACGTCCCACGTTCACCTACCGGCTGTTCGACCTGAAGACCGTGCATCTCGTCGGCGAGTCCCTGCATGCCGGCGCGAACTCGCTGCGCGTCGATTTCGACTACGCGGGCCCGGGCTACGCGAAGGGTGGCACCCTGCGCCTGAGCGTCAACGGGAAGCCTGCCGCGCAGGAGGCGCTTCCCGCGACACCGCCGGCACTGTTCACGATCGACGAGACGTTCGACGTCGGCATGGATACGGGATCCAGCGCGGGCTCCTACCCGGCGGACACCGGTCTCGGCTACCGCTTTTCCGACGGCCGCATTGACCACGTCACGATCGAGCTTCACTGAGGCACGCGCACGGTGCGATCCGCCCGCTGGCAGCAGGCGTCGCGACACCGCCGCCCCGGAAGCAGGAAGGACGCCATGGAAAAGCTGATCTATGCATTCTGGCGCGGCGACGTGCAGGCGGTTGCACTGCGCGAGCGGTTCCTCGGCGAAACAGCCCCGCGCCTGCAGAGCCTGGGCGCCGGGCGCGTCCAGTTCAACATCGGCGACTTCCCGGACATGACCGGGACGCTCGACAATTTCCGGATCGCGAGCATGCAGCCGCGGCCCGACGGCATCGTCTCCTTCTGGCTGACGAGCGCCTGGCGGCGCGAGCCGCTCGATCGCGTGCTGCGCGAGACGTTTGCCCGCATCGCCGGCTACGCCGTCGCGGAATCAACGATCCTGCGCAACGTCGAGCACCCGGTTCCTGCGGGAGAGCGCACGCCAGGTTTCAGCCAGGTCACGTTCCTGCAGGTTCCACCGCGGCTTGCCGCGACCGAGTGGCGCAGGATCTGGTCCGAGGAGCACACCTCCGTCGCCATCGACACGCAGGCCAACTTCCGCTATGTGCAGAACTTCGTCACGTTGCCGCTCTCCGCCGATGGCCCGCCGTGCGGCGGCATCGTCGAGGAATGCTTTCCAATCGAGGCGATGCGCGACCCGCAGGTGTTCTTCGACGCAGTCGGTGACCAGGCCGAGTTCCAGCGCAGGGCACAGATCATGCAGCAAAGCTGTGCGAGGTTCATCGATTTCGACCGGCTCGACGTGATCGCAACCAGCGAATACCTGCTGCACCCGGACGACGAACCCGCGACGTGACGCGGACAGGCGTTGCCGTGTCAGCGTGCCAAAGCGCCGCAAGTCGGCTGGTTGGCAGCGGCAGGCGTCCGCGGCGCGGGATGTCGCCGGGCGCTCCTTGCATCCGCTCCGGCGCCGTCGGATCGATGGTGGTCCCGACGCGGGACTGATCGATTACCGATGCTTCTATACATTTGGAATCATGAACTGAAAGGACACTGCGCGCGCGCTTGCAGCCCTGGCCCAGGAATCGCGTCTCGCGGTCCTTCGCCTGCTCGTCAGACGCAGTCCGGAGGGATACTCGGCGGGTGAGATCGGCGAGCGACTCGACATTCCGGGTCCCACGCTCTGCTTCCACTTGAAGGAACTCACTCGGGCCGGGTTGATCAGTCCGCGCAGGGCGAGTCGGTTCATCTACTACGCACCCGCCTTCGATCGCAAGAACGAGCTGCCCGGTTACCTGACCGAAAACTGCTGCAGCCACGCGGTGGCGTGCGACATGGCCCGCGCGCACTCGAAAGCCACGCGTTCCAGGCCAGGGTGGCAGGGACCGCGCCGCAGATCGCGCGTCGTGCGCTGCCGGCGACCGGCGGCGTGCTGGGCTTCGACTTCCACCTCGGCGGCCGGGCGCCTCAGCTCATCGAAGTCAATGCCAACCCTGGCGGACTCCTCGTTGCGCTGGAGCTGGCACAGGCCGCCTCGGCCGGTTGCGACTGCCACACCGCACCGCTGCCGAAGCTCGCCGCAGCGGGCATCGAGTTGAACCGTGTCGCCTCGCGCTTCGCAGAAAGCTTGCGCGCCAAGTGGGTCCGATCGAGAGGCGCCGAGCCGTTGCGCACCATTGCCATCGTCGATGATGACCCTTCGGCGCAGTATCTGCACCCGGAATTCCTGCTCTGCCGGAATCTGCTCGAGCGCGCCGGCTGGCGCGTGCTGATTGCCGATCCAGCGGCGCTGTCGGTGGATGTCGAGGTGCTGCGTTGTCGCGGCGAGCAGGTTGATCTGGTCAACAACCGGATGACCGATTTCTACTTCGCCGACGTGCGCCACGCCGTGGTGCGCCAGGCATGTGTGCGCGACCTCGCGGTTGTCACGCCGCACCCCGCCGCGCATGCCCGTTGGGCGGACAAGCGCCTGCTCGCGTGGCTGCGGGAAGAATCGATGCTCGCTGCGGCAGGCCGCGACGCAGCAGAGCAACTCGCCGTCCTCGAGGCAATGCCGCCCACTGCGATCGTCGACCGGTCGAACGCGGCGGATCTGTGGGCACGGCGCAAGACGCCTTTCTTCAAGCCCATCGATGGATTTGCAGGCAAGGCTGCCTATCGCGGCGACAAGCTGACCCGAGCCACGTTCGGGCGCATTCTCGCGCCTCGATATGTCGCACAGGCAATCGCGCCGACCTCGATGCGGCGCATCTGTTCCGCCGAAGGTACCGAGACCGATCTGCGGGCCGACGTGCGGAATTTCGCGATGCACGGCGAAATCTGGCTCCGGACCGCGCGGCTCTACCGTGGGCAGACGACAAACTTCCGTACCGCGGGCGGTGGCTTCGCGCCGCTGCTGAGTCTCGGGATCGACTGACCTGCAATGCCGTCGACGACAGGCAGGTGGTCGAGAGCGCCTTGATGGGGGCGGACGATGGCTGGACCTTGTCATGGTCAGTCGAAGCAACAGGGACCTCACCGGAACGCAACGGCATGCATCCTGGACGCCGACTCCTCCGTTTGAGTGATGCGGACGGCCTGTCGCCTGAGGCAAAGATGCGACCGCGCCGAGGCCATCGCCGGGCGTCCGCACCGGAGCACCGATCTTGACGAATTCCGCACAGTACTCCCCGAGCCGCGCCGTGGCGCTGGATTCGATCCAGCGCTGGGACATCGAGACCGACGTCGTCGTCGTGGGCTTCGGCGGCGCCGGCGCCACCGCAGCGCTCGAGTCGGCGCGTGGCGGCGCGCGGGTGACCCTGCTCGAAGCCGCGTCGGGCAACGGTGGCGCCTCGGCGCTGTCCGGCGGCGAGATCTATATGGGTGGCGGCGGCGGTACGCCCATCCAGCGCGCCTTCGGTTTCGAGGACGCGACCGAGGACATGTACCAGTACCTGCTGATGAGCACGGGCCCTAATGCCGATGCGGCCAAGGTGCGGCTGTACGCCGACCAGAGCCTCGAGCACTACCGCTGGCTCACCTCGCAGGGCATTGAATACAAGACCTCCTATATCGCCGAACGCATCGTCGAGCCCGACACGGACGACTGCCTCATCTGGTCCGGCAGTGAGGAAGCGTGGCCGTTCGCGCAACGCGCGAAGCCCGCCCCGCGCGGGCATTGCCCGAAGTTCACGGGCCTCGGTGGCGGCCGCTATGTCATGGACGTGCTGGCGAAGCGCGTCGTCGAAGCGGGTGTCGACGTGCGCTACGACGCACGTGCGCTGGCGCTGGTGGCCGATCACAACCGCGAGGTGCACGGCCTCGTGGCCCGCATCGACGGCGAGATCCGCCGCGTGCGCGCCCGGCGCGGCGTCGTGCTCTGCGCCGGCGGCTTCATCATGAACCGTGAAATGGTCAAACGGCACGCGCCGGAGTTCCTGCGCGCCATGAACCCGATCGGGACCATCGATGACGGGTCCGGTATCCGGCTCGGCATGAGCGTCGGCGGCAGCACGATCAACATGTCACAGGGCTTCGTGACACTGCCGTGGTACCCGCCTGGCTCGCTGGTCAAGGGTATTTTCGTCAACGGTCGCGGTCAGCGGTTCGTCAATGAGGACTGCTACCACGGCCGCGTGTCGCACCACGCCCTGCACCAGGGCGGCGACCGCATCTGGATGCTGCAGGACCACGCGACCTACGGCGAGCACCCCATGGGCAGGGGCGTGCGTATCGAGATCGGCGCCGCGGGCGAGACCTGGGAGGAAGTGGAACGCGAACTGCAGTTGCCGGAAGGCTCGCTCGTGCACACGGTCTCGGTCTACAACCGCTACGCCGCCCAGGGCGCCGACCCGCTGTTCCACAAGGCCACGCGGTGGCTCAAGCCGCTCGACGAGCCGCCGTTCGTCGCGGTCGATTGCCGCATCGATCACTGCTACTACTCGGCGTTCACGCTCGGTGGGCTCGACACGCTGCCGACCGGCGAAGTGCGGGACGAGGACGGCGCGATCGTGCCCGGGCTCTTCGCAGCCGGCCGCACGGCCTGCGGGCTGCCCCGCTTCGGCGCCGGCTACAGCTCGGGGACGTCGCTCGGCGACGCAACGTTCTTCGGGCGACAAGCCGGCAAGCGCCTCGCAAGCACCTCGAAGTAGCACTGAGGTGCCGGTGCTACGACGACCCCGTTGCGTGCTGCTCGTGGCGTGCGCAACCGGACAACCGTGACACCGGCGCCTGCGTCCCTGCGTCAGATGGCGGTCTGCCCGGCGTCGATGACGAGCACCGACCCCGTCACGAACGCGGCCTCAGGCGAGGCGAGATACGCGATGGCGCCCGCAATCTCGCCGGGCTGTGCCGCGGCTCCGGACTGGCCATCCGGCGCCTTCAGCAGTGATGTCATGCGCATGAACAACGGCATGTCCGCATCTGCCGGCAGCTCGAACTTCGCCGTCATCGGCGTGGCGACGTTGCCCGGCGCCACGGCGTTGACGCGCACGCCGGTGCTGGCGATTTCCGCCGCAAGCGACCTCGTGAAGCCGACCACGCCGAACTTGCTCGCCGAGTAGGCGACACCGTATGGAATGCCGACGACGCCCGCCGTCGACGCGACGTTGACGATATTTCCCCTTGTCTTGAACAGGTGCGGCAGCGCCACCTGGGTCAGGGAAAAGACGCCGGTCAGGTTGATCGCGATCACGCGCTGCCACTCGGCCTGCTTGATCTCGAGAAAATTGCGCGTGAGCAGCGTACCGGCGACGTTGCAAAGGACGTCGAGCCGGCCAAAGGCACCGATGGCGGCGTCAACCGCCGCGGCGCAGGAGCCCGGGTCCGAAACGTCCAGCACCTGCGCCGTGACGGGCAGCCCGGCATCGGCGAGCTTCTTCACTTCCTCGCGCAGCAGCGGCGCATTGACGTCGCACGCGAGCACGCGGGCGCCCTCCCGTGCCAGACGCTCCGCCGTGGCCCGGCCGATGCCGGAGGCCGCGCCGGTAACGAGCGCGGTCTTGTCTTCGAATCGCCTCATGCGTCGTTCCCCCGTGATCGATCCTGAACTCATCCGGCACGCAGGCCGTTCAGCAGGTCATTGCCTCGCCACCGTTTGCATCCAGCACCGCGCCGGTCACGGCCGAGGCATAGTCGGAGGCGAGGAACAGTGCGGCGCGCGCGCATTCGTCGTCGGTCACCAGCCGTCGCAGCGGCACGCTGGCTGCGATCGAGTCGTACACCTGCTGCTCCGGGACGCCCTGCTGCTGTGCGGCGTGGCGGATGTGCTGCCGCACCGGCGCGCCATCCATCCAGCCCATACGCACGACGTTGACGCGGATGTTGTGCGGTCCGAGTTCGGTCGCCAGGTACTTGCTGACGACGTTGAGCGCACCCTTGGAGGCCGCGTAACCGGCTTCGCCGGTGTGCGGCTTGATCGTCGCCATGGTGCTGATGTTGACGATGGCGCCGCCGCCGTTCGCCTTCATGACCGGCACGACGGCCTGCGTCATCTGCATCGTGCCGACGAGGTTGGTGTCGTAGACAGCTTTCCAGCCCTCGAGGTCGGCGGCGTCCGCCCTGGCGGGCGCACCCCAGAAAAAGGCGCTGTTCAGCAGCGCATCGACCCGCCCGAACCGCTCGCTCGCCGACTCGACCAGGCGACTACACTGCGCCGCGTCGCGGATGTCGGTCGGCTGCTTGAGAACCTGGCAGCCGGCATTGACCTCCTTGATGCGGCGCTCCGCTTCGTCGAGCCTGTCGACCGTGCGCGCCGCGATCGCCAGGCCACGCGCGCCCTCGCGCGCCGCCTCGATCGCCAGCTTCACGCCGAGCCCCGGGCCAATGCCCGAGACGATCAGGACCTTGCCGTGCAGCAGCACGGCTAGATCACGAGCCCGATGTTGGCGCCATGCCGCGTCGCCTCCGCCATGCGGCGCGGCAGCCAGGCGGCGCCCGCGAGATACAGCTGGCCGATGCTGCCGTCCGCCTTGAGCTCGTCGTAGAGTTCCTGCTGCGCAACCGCGCCGTACACGAGCACGACGCTGTCGTAGCCCTCGTGGCGATAGGTCTGCGTGCCCACGGCCGATACGAAGTCGAGCCCCTTCGCATCGACTCTCGTCAACGTGAGGTTCGGATGCACCGCGACGCCGAGACTCTCCATGCGGGCCACGGCCATGCCCAGCGAATACCGGGCAATCTCCCAGCCGACATGGACGTTCTTGTGGAACACCGTGACCTGCCTGCCCTTGCTGGCCAGGTAGTCCGCGACGCAGACCGTCTCGTAGTAGTCCTCCTGCGAGACGATCGCCACGCGGTTCCCTGTCGCCCTGCCCTGCATGGCCTCCCAACCCTGCACGACGTGCGGCAGATCGAGGCCCTCGACGTCGTGAGGCACGCGGGGCCTGGCCCCGGTCGCAACGACCACCGCGTCCGGCGCGAGCGCCTTGATCGCTGCGACGTCGGCCGTCGTGCCCAGGCGAACCTCGACGCCGGTGCGCGTCATTTCGTTTTCCTCGAAGTACACCTGGTCCTCGAAGGAGTCGCGACCGGGCGCCCGGGACGAGATCAGCAACTGCCCGCCGAGCCGCTTGCCCTGTTCGAGCAGCGTCACGCGATGGCCGCGCAACGCGGCGATTCGCGCAGCCTCGCAGCCCGCGAGACCGCCGCCGACAACCACGACGTGCTTCGGCTTCGACGCAGGCTTGAACTGCTGTTCCCAGCGCAATTCGCTGCCGATCACCGGATTGATGGAGCACATCGGCGTGTAGGGGATGTAGAGCGATTCCGAGGCTTCGTCGATACAGCGCGTGCAGGCGATGCAGCGGCGGATCTCGCCGAGCCGGCCCTCGCGGGCCTTGTTGGCGAACTCGGGGTCGGCAATGCCGGCGCGCACCATGCCCACGAGGTCGCAAAAGCCGTCCTTGACCAGGTTCTCGGCGAGCACCGGGTCGTTGATGCGGCCGGTGAACAGTACCGCCACCTTCTTCGGCAGCGCCGACAGGTCGGCCTTGGCCGCCTTGCCGATGTCGCGGTGCTCGGCATGCGGGTAGAACGAGTTCGGCACGTACGACGGCGCACCCCAGCAATGGCCGATGTCGGTGTCGACGAAATCGAGCAGGCCCGTCTCGGCGATGCCGTAGACCATTTCGCGCATTTCGAGGTTGTCGTAACCACCCTGACGGAATTCGAGCCCGCTGACGCGGATGCCGAGCGCCATGCTGTCGCCGATACGGGCACGGACGCCCTTCAGGACCTCGACGACGAAGCGGATGCGCTCGCTCGGGCCACCGCCCCACCGGTCGGTGCGCCTGTTCGAGACCGGTGACAGGAACGCGTGCCCCATGGTCTCGTGCGCGCAGTGGATCTCGATGCCGTCTGCGCCGACCGACCTGGCCACGGCCGCGGCATCCGCGTAGACCTTGATGCAGAACTCGATTTCCGCCTCGCCCATCACGTGCGGCGTATACGACTGGGCGCCGACCATCGGCACTGCCGACGGCCCCCAGGCGGAGGTGAGCTGCGTGAGCTGCACGACCGCCACCGCACCGGCCTCATGCACGGCGTCGACGAACTTCTTCATGCCATCGGCGAACGCCGGGTACTGGTAGGCCGCGCCGTGCGGAGCACAGCCGATCGAAAGCCCGACCTCGTCGGGTGTCTCGGGCGGAAACGGCACATCGAGCAGCCAGGTCTCGCTGCCGATCCAGCCGGTGCCGCCCCTGGCCTTGGCGACGTGATGTGCGATGAAGTTGTCGTCGATCATCCCGGGGACCATCGACGAGTTGATCGTATTCGTCGTCTCACAGATGCGGTTCGGCACCCGCATGGGCCCCACCTGCAGGGGCGTGAAGAGATGCTGAAACTTCACGTTGCTCATGCGACGCTCCTCGAAGGCCTGGCTCTGGTCGAATGGTCGGACGGCGCGCTCAGGCAGGCCCGGTGGGCGTCAGTACCTTGATCGCGAACGGCCGTTCGGTCTGGAGCTGGAAATAGCCCCAGGCCGGGAAAACCTTGACCAGATCCGGCCACAGCGCCTTGCGCTCGGCTTCGGTGGCGTCCCGCGACGTGGCCGTGTACTTGTCGAAATCGAGCTGCAGCCAGCACTGCGGATTGGCGTTGAGGTTGCGGACCCAGGCCGGATGCTCGTCGTAACCGGCCAGCGAGCCGACGACGACCAGGTCGTTGCCATGGCGCATGAACACCGCCGGGGTCGTACGCTTTTCGCCCGACTTGCGTCCGATCGTGGTCAGCAGCAGCGTCGGAAAGCCGCCCTGGGCGTTCTGCCCGGTCGAGCGGCCCGCCGGGTTAGCGAGGTAGGCCTCGACGTCGGCGTGGGCGTCGCTGCGGATCAGGTCGAGCGATGCCGTGCGCTCCTTGAACCACGCCCACTCTTCGTCGTTCATGAAGTCGGGCTTCGGCATCTTGTCGCGGTCTTTCATGGTCCATCCCCAAAGGCAGCAGGTGTGACGGGGCCGCACTATTCAGGCGGCGGGTGGGAGGCGGTCAACCCTCATTTGAGGTAGGGGCGCCGGCCGCACCCGTCAAGCGTCGCGGCGACCGGGTCAGTCGTCACTCGTAGGCAACGAGCAGTTCGTAGACGACGGCCGGCGCGGAGTCGCCGACGACCTCGATCTGCACCTCGAATCGCAGGCGCGTGCCGCGACCGCCCGCGCGCGCCTCGGCGAGACGCATGCGGCCGTGAATGTCACTGTCGACCGGGACAGGCCGCACGAAGCGCACGCGGTCGAGACCCGCGTTGAACGCACGGCGGAAGTCCGTGACCTCGACCGGGCTCGGTGTCTGCAATGCCGGGACGAGCGACAGCACGAGGAAGCCGTGCGCCAGCGTCGTGCCGGTGGGACTGTCGCGCTTCGCCCGTTCGGGATCGACGTGCAGCCAGAACTCGTCGCGCGTCAGGCGTGCGAACGTGGTGATCAGCTCCTGGGTCACGCGAAAGGACGGACCCCAGTCGCAGAACTCGCTGCTGACCGCCGCCTCGAGTGCCGGCAGGTCGTCGTAACGGATGCGTCGCGGTGGTGTCGTCATCGGTGTCTCCCGGTCTGTCCTTCGATCGCGCCCTGGTACCGCGGCTGCAACGCACTCACTGTGGCGGCACCGCGTAACCGTCGACGACGGACCGGTGCTGCGGCGTGAAGTACTGCGCGAGCGTCGCGTGCAGGTCTTCAACGGCCCAGCGCCCGCCCTTCGGGTTGTCGTAGAAGACGTCGAGCCGCGGCCGCTGCACGATCGTGACGCGCCCGCCCCAGACGACGAAGACCTCGCCCGAGATGTGCGCAGCCTCGGGCGACGCGAGATACCCGACCAGCGGCGACACATTGGCCGGACTGAACACGTCGAAGCCCTCCTTCGGCGCCGCGAACAGGTGGGCATGCGGCATGTTCTCGGTCATCGCGGTGCGGGCACGCGGCAGGATCACGTTGCTCGTGACGCCGAGCTTCTGCATGAGCGCCGCGGCACCGATCGCGAGCGAGACGATGCCTGCCTTGGCCGGGCCGTAGTTCGGCTGCCCGGGCGCGGCGAACAGCATCGCCTCCGATGCCGTGCTGACCAGTCGGCCGTAGACCGGACCGGCCTTAACCTTCTCGCGCCAGTGCTGCGCGGCGTTGCGCATGTTGACGAAGTGTCCGCGCAGATGCACCCGCACGACGGAGTCGAACTCCTCGTCGCTCATGCCATAGAGCGTCTTGTCGCGCGTAAAGCCGGCGTTGTTGACCAGGATGTTGACGTCGCCGAACTTCTCCAGTGCGGTGCGGAACACCCGACCCGAATCGGCGGTGTCGGCACAATCGCCGAGCACGGCGACCGCCTCGCCGCCGAGCGCAGCGACGGCCGCGACGACCTCCTGCGCCCTGTCCTGCGCGGCCGGGATGTCGTTCACGACGACACGCGCGCCCAGACGCGCGAGCTGCAGCGCTTCTTCGCGGCCGAGTCCGGCGCCTGCGCCGGTCACGATGGCCACCTTGCCGGTCAAGTCACCCATGTCAAGCTCTCCTGTAGCTGCGTACGGCGGCGCTCAGAGCCGTTCGATGATGGTCCCGGTGCCGACGTTGGCGCCACAGCACATGGTCACGAGCGCCGTCGCCTTGTCCTGCCGCTCGAGCTCGTGCAGCGCCGTGCAGATCAGACGCGCACCGGTCGACCCCACCGGGTGGCCGAGCGCCATGGCGCCCCCGTTGACGTTGACCCTGCTCATGTCGGCGTCGTAGACCCTCGCCCAGGACAGCACGACCGAAGCGAAGGCCTCGTTGATCTCCACGAGGTCGATGTCGCTCATCTTCATGCCGCTGCGCTTCAGCACGCGCGCCGTGGCGTCGACGGGTCCGTCGAGGCCGTAGTACGGATCGGCGCCGACCAGGCAGTCGGCGACAATGCGTGCGCGCGGCTTCAGGCCGCGCCTTTTCGCCTCCTCGGCGCTCATCCACAGCACAGCGGCCGCGCCATCGGAGACCTGCGAGCTGCTGCCCGCGGTGATGATGCCGCCGGGCATCAGCGGCTTCAGTTGCGCGAGCCCCTCCAGGGTCGTGTCGCGCAGCCCCTGGTCGCGGCTCACGAGGCGGGTGGCGCCCGTCGGCTTGCCGTCTTCGCCGAGCACCGGGGCCTCGATCTGCACGACCTCGCGATCAAAGCGCCCTTCCGCCCAGGCCACCTTTGCCCGGCGCTGCGACTCGCACGCGAGCGCGTCGGTCATTTCGCGCGTGAGCCCGCGGTTCTTCGCGATGCGCTCGGCCATCTCGAACTGGGTCTGCGCGGTGTTCCACGACCAGCCCTGCGGAATGAAATAGCCCGGGCCGTGCATGACGTTGGCGCCGAGCGGCACGTGACTCATCATCTCGACGCCGCAGGCGATGCCGACGTCGATCGAGCCGGAGCCGACGAGCGCGGCGATCTGGTGGTTGCAGACCTGCGCCGAACCGCACTGCGCGTCGACCGTGTACCCACCCGTGCCGTAGTTGCGGCCCATGGCCAGCCAGGAATGGCGGACGATGTTGTTGGACTGCTCGCCGGCCTGGGTGACACAGCCGCCGGCGACCAGATCGACGTCGGCATGGTCGATGCCGGTGCGCCGCACGAGTTCGTCGAATGTCGCCGACAGCAGCCGCGTGACGTGCAGCCCGGACAGCTCTCCGACGATGGGTTTGCCGCGGGCGATCGGAGTGCGGCAGGCTTCGACGATGACGGCTTCACGCATGATGGACTCTCCGGCAGACGATGTTCGATGGGCCGCTCAGGCGCCCCGGATCCGGTATTCGTAGACGTCCTCCGCCGTCAGCGTCCGCTGCACGCGGCGCTGCTTCAGCAGGTAGGCCAGATGGGCCATGGTCTCGCCGATGGCCAGAATGTGGTCCAGCGCGCCGGTGCGGTGCGCGAACAGGCGCCGCGACACGCCATGGACCGTGTCGGGCCGGTCGGTGCAGAGCGCCAGCACCTTGTCGAGCACGCCGAGGTGATGTTGCTGCAGCTCGCGAGCCCGCGTCTGCAGGCCGTAGAACGGCAACTCGTGCGACGGCAGCACGAGCGTCTCGTCGGGCAGCTCGCCGATGCGCTGCAACGACACCAGCCAGTCCTTGAGCGGGTTGGCCTCGGGCTCGAACGGCAGCACGCCGACGTTCGGGCTGATGCGTCCGAGCAGCTGGTCGCCGCTCAGCAGCACGCCGAGCTCGCCGCAGTAGAGCGACATGTGCTCGGGCGAGTGGCCCTCGCCGCCACGCAGCTGCCACTGGTAGTCGCCGATCACGAGCGTCTCGCCGTCGCGCAACCGCCGGTAGGCGCGCGCGGGCGTCGATTGCAGGGCGAACTGCTGCAGCGCCTGCGCCAGCTCGGCGACCTGCGCCTCGCTGAGGCCCGCGCGCCTGAAATAGGTGCGGTCTTCCCACGAATCGATCGACATGTCGTGCTCGAGCCGCATGGCGAAGTACTCGGCACGGCTCATGTGCAGCGGCACGCGCAGCTTCTCCGTGAGCCAGCCCGCGAGCCCGCAGTGATCGCCGTGGTGGTGCGTGCAGACGATGCCGGTGACCGGGCCGTCGAGACCGGGCAGGATCTGCTCCCACAGGCGACGCGTGATCGCGTTGTCGAAGCCGGTGTCGATCACGCGCCAGCCGTCGTCATCGCGCACGAGGTACAGGTTGATGTGGTCGAGCGCCATCGGCAACGGCATGCGCAGCCACTTGATGTACCCGGGCACGACGTCCACGAGTTCGCCGTTGCAGGCCGGCGCCTTGAACGGATAGGTGAGCGAGCCCATCAGCGCCCGGTCCTGGGCATGCCGAGCCCGAATTGCGAGGCAATGTCGCGCAGCAGTTCGTTGACACCGCCGCCAAAGGTGTTGATCAGCGCAAGGCGATATTCCTCCTCGAGCACCGCCGCGAGTACCGCGGCCGCGCTGTCGCGCCGGTACAGGCCGCCCGAGCCGACGACTTCGAGCAGCTTGCGGAACACGGCGATCGGGGTTTCCGTACCGAACACCTTCGACGCGGAAGCGAGCCCGACATCGACGCGGCCCTGCGTGACGTCGGCCGCCATGCGGTAATTGAGCAGGCGCATCGCCTCGAGCTTCTGGTAGCACTCGGCGAGAGCCGTCGCGACCCAGGGCCGGTCGATCGGCCGCGCGCCGCTCTCGTCGGGCTGGCGTGCCCATGCGAGCGTCCGGAAGAAGCAGCCACGCGACTTGATGCCGAAGGCGCCGAGTCCGATGCGCTCGTGGTTGAGCTGCGCGGTGATGAGCTTCCAGCCGCCGTGCAGGGCGCCGACGAGCATGTCGCCGGGCACGCGCACGTCGCTGTAGTAGCTGGCGAAGGTCTGATGTCCCACGGTGTAGATCGGCGTGAACGAGACCCCCGGCGCGCGCGCGTCGACGATCAGCAGCGAAATCCCCGTGTGCCGCGGCCGCGTCGGATCGGTGCGGCAGGCCAGCCAGATGTAGTCGGCGGCGTCGACGTCCGAGGTAAAGACCTTCTGGCCGTTGACGACAAAGCCGTCGCCGTCGGCCAGTGCCGTCGTCTTGAGCGTCGCAAGGTCCGTGCCCGCCGATGGCTCCGTGTAGCCGATGGAGAAGTGGATCTCGCCCGCGGCGATGCCGGGCAGGAACTTCTTCTGGTGCGCGGGCGAACCGTGCTGCATCAGGGCCGGCGCGACCGTATTGATGGTCACGAAGGGCAGCATGACGCCGGCGAGATAGGCCTCTTCGAAAAAGACGAGTTGCTCGAGCGGTGTGTAGCCCTTGCCACCGAAAGCCCTGGGCCAACCCACGGCCAGCCAGCCGTCGCGGCCCATGGTCCTGATCAGCCCCTTGTAGGCTTCCAGACGCCCCGGCCCGCGGTAGTCGTGCATCGCCGCGCGATACTGCGGCGTGACGACGCTCGCGAAGTAGGCCCGGATCTCCTGCTTCAGCGCCTGCTGCTCGGGCGTGAGATTCACGTACATGTCTGCCCTCCTCCGGCCGCGGGCCTGTCAACAGTCCGCATCGGTGAGCGCCGGCGTGGCGAGCCAGCGACCGAGTGCGTCGAGGTTGGCCGACACGCCGCCGCTCGCGATCTCGATCGCCCGGCTCCAGTACGTGTAGCGGTGGATCGGATAGCTCACGTCGACGCCGATGCCCCCGTGCATGTGCTGGGCCGCATGTGTCACGCGATGACCCGTGTCGCAGGTCCAGGCACGAACGACGCCGGCGGCGCCTGCGGCGTCGAGCCCGGCATCGAGGCGCCAGACGAGTTGCCAGAGCGACGAACGCAAGGCCTCGACGTCGATCAGGCAGTCGGCGCACTTCTGCGAAATCGCCTGGAAGGCGGCGATGGGCTGGCCGAACTGGACGCGCTCGCTCGTGTAGGCCACGACGCGCGTGAGCGCGGCCGAAGCCACGCCGAGTTGCAGCGCGCCGAGGCAGGCTGCGACACGCGGGCCGAGCCAGCCCAGCGCATCCTCACCGAGCGCAGCGGCAGCGGGCAACATCAGGCCGGTGAAGACGAGATCCGCCGCCGGCTCGTGGTGCGTCAGGCGGCCGCCGATCTTCTCGATGCCGGGCTGCGCGAGGTCGATGACGAACAGGCGCGGGCCTCGAGGCGTGCGCGCCGGCAGCAGCGCAATGGACACCTCTCCGGCCAGCGGCACGGCGACGGCGCGGCCGCGCAGACGCCAACCGTCCGCGACGGGCTCGGCCTGCAGCATCAGGCCGCGACTGCCGTGCAAGCCCTCGAGACTCAGCGTGGCCAGGCGTGAGGACTCCGCGAGCGTGGCGACGTCGGGCCATGACCCCTGGGCCCCGGCGAATCGTGCGAGGGCGGCGACGGCGAGCTGATGCGTCCACAGCGGCACAGGGGCGAGATGACGGCCCTGGCATTCGAGGACGGCGCACAGTTCGGTCATGCCGAGCGCGCTGCCCCCCAGCTCTTCAGGCAGGATCAGCGCCGTCAGGCCGGCTTCGCGCAGGCGCTGCCAGGTCGTCTCGTCCCATGCGGCCTCGCCCGCCCAGAACCGCTGGATGGCCGCGTCGTCGCAATGGTCAGCGAAGAGCCGCGACGCCATGTCGACGATCGCGCGCTGTTCCTCGGTCATCTGGAAGTTCATCGTCGACTCTCCCGTGCGCCGCGCTTTGCGGCCAGTCGTGCCGCTCGTCTCGGGCCGCGCGGCCTCGAAGGGCGCAGCGGCGTCAGTCCATGCGACCGAGAATGGCGCCGCCCGTGGGCACGCCCACGCCCGAGGTCACGAGTGCGTGACGGACGGCCTTCTTCGGCTGGTTGATCGAGGTGCCGCGCACCAGACGCACGGCCTCGACGATGCCGTTGACGCCGTGCACGTAAGCTTCCGACAGCTGGCCGCCGTGGGTGTTGGTGGGTAGCCGTCCCCCGGCGCGCAGATTGCCCGCCAGGACGAAGTCCGCCGCCTCACCGTACTCGCAGAAGCCCCAGGATTCGAGCTGCCACAACACGATCGGCGTGAAGGCGTCATAGATCACGGCTGCATCGATGTCCTTCGCGCTCAGGCCGCACTGCGCATAGGCTTCGGCAGCCGCGATGTCCATTTCCGGAATGCGGGCGATCTCCGGCCGGTAGAATGAAGTCATCTCTTCCTGGTCTTTGGCGAGACAGCTCGCCACGCCACGAATCGAGACCGCCGGCTGCCGCAGGTGCTTCGCACGCTCGGGTGTCGTGACCACCACCGCACAGCCGCCATCGGTCTCCTGGCAGCAGTCGTAGAGCCTGAGCGGATCGCAGATCTTCTTGCCGGCGTCGTAATCGGCGCGCGACAGCGGCCGCTGGTGGAAGAACGCCGCAGGATTGCGCACTGCGTAGTCACGCGCCGACTGCGCCACCTCGAACAGCGCATCCTGCGTGCAGCCCGTCACGTGCATGTACCGACGCGTGAACATGGCGACCCAGGACGCCGGCGTCAGCAGCCCGAACGGCATGTAGTAGCCGTAGTGGATCGCGCTGCCAGTGATCAGGTTGCCCGACACACCGGCCGAATACCGCTGGCCCGAACGGCCGTTCAGCGCACGGTAGCAGACGACGGTCTCGGCGACACCGGTGGCCACGGCCACGGCGGCCTGCAGCAGCGTACCCGTCGCGGCGCCGCCGCCATAGGGCACGCGGCTGTAGAACATGATGTCGTCGCAGCCGACCGCGCGCGCGACGTCGACCTCTTCGTTCTGGTCGATCGTGAACGTCACGAGTCCGTCCACGTCCGCAGGCTTCAGGCCCGCGTCGTCGAGCGCCTTCTTGACGCACTCCGCCGCGAGGGCGAGCTCGGACCGGCCCGAGTCCTTGGAGAATTCCGTCGCCCCGATGCCGACGATGGCGGCCTTGTCAGAAATGCTCGCGACCATGGGTCAAGGCTCCTTCGGCAGTGCCACGCGCACCATGCCGGACATGTGATTTCCCCAGACGTCGTTGTCGCCGCTCACGTTGATGTCGACCGTGCCAGCCACGTCGTCCCTGGCCACGACTTCACCGGTGATGGTCATGACCATGCCCGGGAGGTTCGGCGCACCGAGCTTGACGTCGATGCGCTGCAACGTGGTCTCCGGACCGCTCCAGTCCGTCACGAAGCGGTACATGAGCCCGTTGCTCGTCAGGATGTTCATGAAGACGTCCGGCAGCCCCGCAGCCTGCGCCGCCGCCTTTTCGTGGTGAACGGGCGTGAAGTCGCGGGAAGCGATCGCGCCGCCGACGATCAATCCGGCCGTGACGTCGATCTTCAGGGGCGGCAGCCGCTCACCGATGGCGACGCTGCCGTAGGTCCGTGTGGTCCTGTTCATGGTGTCTGCTCGATGTCCTGCGTCAGGCGGGATAGAAATTCGGCAGGACGGTCTTCGCGTCGACACGCTCGATCCTGCCCTTGACCTTCAGGCCGACGTGCACCGCAGCCGGATCGCAGCCGACGACGTTGGCCACGAGGCGCGTGCCCTCCGCGAGCTGGATGAGGCCGCACACCAGCGGATACGGATAGCCGGGGAACTTCGGATAGCTGATCTCGGTGTAGCTGTAGACCTCGCCCTCGAGCGAGGATTCGATGCTGTCCCAATCGAGCGACTGGCAGTGGCCGCACATCGGCCGCGGCGGATGACGGAGCTTGCCACAGCTCTTGCAGCGCTGGATCAGCAACCTGCCCTGGTCGATCGCCTCCCACCACCAGGCATTGTCGTGGCCGCGCGGCGAGGCGATGCGCGCGGGTGCCTCGAGCCTGGCCTCGCCGCCTCCCGCGGCCTCGGCCTTGGCGGCGACGAGTTCGGGATTAGGGGCGAAACGCAGCGTGCGGAAGACCTGCCGGCCGACGTCCTTGCCGTTCTGGTCGGTGAACCTCGTGACGGTCTCGATGAAATAGCCGTAGCCGCGCGCGGTCTTCTTCGGCCCGGTGATGCTGTCGATGACGGTGTGCGAGGTAACCTGGTCGCCGGGACGCAGGTCGCGGTAGAACTCGGTGACGGTGTTGGTACCGAGCACACCGGTGTAGCCGTGGGCATCGAAAACGTTGTGCAGCTCGCGCTGCACATCCACCTTGCCGGTCGCCGGAAAAGCCATGGGATAGCCCTCCATGGCCCAGATCAGCAGCATCGTCGGCGGTGCGATGATGCCCTTCTTGCTCGAGGCAGCGGCGAAAGCCGCATCGGTGTAGACGGGGTTCTGGTCGCCGGTCACCTCGGCCCAGTGCCGGATCATGGCCAGGTTGACGTCATCGTTTCCACGCTTCGGCGGCCCCATCTCGCGGCCCACATAGGAACGGATCAGGGCTTCGAAGGCCTGGGTCTCTTCGGGCGTCATGCGTCGTTCTCCACTGCTCGGCCCCGGCGTAGCCGCCGGTCTTGTACGAAGGATATTAATAGTTGAATATAGATTCAACAATGCCGCGCATCCACCGCCACAAGCGCTCACCCGTCGACAGCGGCCGGCTCGGCAGCCGCGGGCGGGCGACACGCGATCGCCTCAAGGCCGCCGCACGGCGCGTGCTCGACCGCAAGGGCTACAGCCAGATGACGGTGGCCGACGTGACGCGCGAGGCAGGCGTCGCCGCGGGGCTGTTCCACCGCTACTTTCCGGACCTGCAGACGCTCACGGTCGAACTCGCGGGCGAGGCCCTGGAGGAACTCGCCGATACCACCAGGATCGAGCACGGTATCACGCGCGGCGACTGGATGGGGCGCATCCACTCGCACGTTGCGCTCTCGGTCGCTCACCATTCCCGGCGGCCAGGCCTGGTGCGGGCGATGAACCAGCTCGCCGAGGAGTCACCGGCATTCCGCGCCCGGTTGCGGGGTTTCTACCAGTCGCAGCTCGAGCTGCTGGCCGCCCAGATGCCGCGCATGTTCCCGGAGGCGAAGTTGACGCCCGCCGAGGCGCTGCTGCTCGCCTACGCGCTCGGCGGCATCTCGGAGGTGGCCTTGCGGGAGCGCTACATTCTGCGCAACCCGGCTCTCCGCGACCTCGATCTCTCGCCCGAGGAGATGGCCGACTGGCTCGCCGTGCTGTTCTATCGCGCGCTGTTTGCCGTCAACCCGCCGCGGGACGGCCTGTGTCGCGCCGGCAGGCTGCGGGCGGTCAAGGGTCCGGGGTCGCGGCCACGTAAAGCGGCGGGCACGGCGAAGGGGACGCGGCGGGCTTCGTCAAGCGACCGATGAGCGAGCCGCACACGCGGCTGTCCACGACGCGGTTCGATTCGTCGCAGACTGCGGCGGCTCAGGCGCGGTGGTCCAGATCCATCGCCGCCGCGACCAGCATGACCACGATCTCCTGCTGCTTGCGCCGCGACGCGGCCGAGAGCGGATCGGCGCGGATCAGCCCCTCGTAGAGCGGCGCCATGGTGATGTATGACATCACCATGTTGTTCAGAGCCATCACCGCCCAGCCCTGCAACAACCGCTCGTCGAGCACCCGGAGGCTGACGCTCGCGATCTTCGACGGGTCTTCGCGGAACATCGGGCCAAGCAGTCTTTGAGTGATTCCGGCGGTGTCCGGCCCGCCGTCGAGGGCCGCGTGCTGGAGGATGCGCGCGAGATTGGGATGCTCGAAATGCCTCGCGACGTACCGTCGCAGCCATTCGAGCACGCGCTCACGAGTGACCGCCTCGGACAGCATGGTCGTGAGCGGCACGAATTGCCCGAGCAGACGCTCGACGACCGCGAGGTACAGCGCCTCCTTGCTGCGATAGTGACTGTAGAGGCTCGGCGCCCGGATGCCGGCCTGCCCGGCAATCTCGACCAGCGACGCGGCAGCATAACCACGCGCGGCGAACTCCTGCTCGGCGACGTCGAGCAGGCGCTCGGCCGTGGGCTTGTCGACGACACCGCGGCCTGCGCGGCCTCTGCGTGGCGACTGCGCGCGCATCGCGTGGGCGCGTTCAGTCCGTGATGGCTTGTGCATCGTCGGCAAACGCCTGCAGCAGCGCGCGCAACCCCGGCTCGCCGGCCGGCAACGTCCCGAGCGCCGCCTGCACCCACGGCAGCAGAAAGCGGTTCGCGAGCCCCTCGACGAGCACCGACTCCTCGCGCTCGATGGCGAGCGCCTGGAGTTCGCAGATCGGCGCGAGATGATCGGGCGGCAACCGGTGCACGCTCATTTCGATGTCCAGGTGCTCGGCCACGCGCAGCAACGTTTCGCGGAGCGGCCCGCCGTCGCATTGCAGCAGCGCATGCAGTTGCAGGGGCACGGGTGGCTGAGGCACGCCAGCATGAAAGGTGTTCCAGTAGTCGAGACGCTGCGCCTCGAAGCTGCCGGGCAGTCCGAGCGCCTCCCACGCCTCGGCCCGCCGTCGTTCGTCGAGGAGCGGGCTCCACAGGCGCGCCCAGGCGAGCATGCGCAGTGTTGCGCTGCGCATCGCGGGGGCCATTTGCCCCGCGCCAGTGCCCGCATCCGCCGCTACGTTCATGCGAATTCCAGCCAGCCGGGGCTCACGGCTTTCAATCCGGCACGCTCCTTCGCGGCGCCCCGCCAGACGGCGCACGCCAGACGCCGCTGGCTCGTGAGGGCCGGCCAGTCGGGCACCGTGAACACGACACGCCAGCGGCCGCTGTCCCAACTCGCGTTTGCCTGCGCGCCGACCGCCACGGCGCGCTGCATGGTGCCCAGGCCTTCGGCATGAACCTGCCAGGGCTCGCCGCGATCGGCCCGCCAGAGGTAGCCCCGCACGGCCTGGCCCGGCGCGCCCATGGTCACCCAGGGCGATTCGGGGTCCGTCGGCGCGAAGATTGCGCAGGCGTCGACGAAGCGGTCGGTCTCCGTCGCGATGTCACGGACGGGTTCCGGACATTCCCAACTGAGCGTGACGCGCCAGCCCTGGCCCATGGGTTCGACCGCGATCTCGACGGCACCCGTGAGCGGCGACACGCGATCGGCATAGGCCACGGGCACGTAACCCCCGGGCTGCATCGTCGGGGGTGCCGACATCAGGTTCACCGTACGCTTCATGACCGCGGTCACGACAGTACCTCGCGCTGGCGGGGCTCGAGCCTGAAGTTCTTATGCCACTCGAAGGCGACCAGCAGATGCATCAGCTCACTCGGCTCGCCGCGACGCCGCTTCGCGCGCTCCGCGCGCAGCGTCTCGAGCGCGGGATGCACGGCGGCGCCGAACAGCGACTCGAGGTACGCCGTCGGTATGCGCGGCTCGGCCGTCGGACGTCCGGCGGCATCGAGCTTCGGCGGCGACAGCGGTGGCACGTAGAACACGTTCGGTCCGAGCCCGTACTCGGGGTGCAGCGGCATGGCCACCTTCCAGTGGTCGACCAGCTTCCAGATCGGCCCCTCCCGATCGTCGCGGAAGCCGACGAAGCGCAGCCGTCCCGGGCACTGGCGCGCGCAGGCCGGTGCGACGCCTTCCTCGATGCGCGGCAGGCAGAAGATGCACTTCGCCGAGACCTGCCGCACGTGATCGTAGTACACCTTCTTGTAGGGGCAGGCCTCGACGCAGAATCGATAACCGTGACAGCGATCCTGGTCGACGAGCACGATGCCGTCCTCGCGACGCTTGTCGATCGCCGCGCGGGGGCAGGCATCGAGGCAGGCCGGGTGCGTGCAGTGGTTGCAGAGCCGCGGCAGATAGAAGTAGTGGTTGTCCTTCGGGTACGTGCCCGTGCCCTGGTCCTCGTCGAAATTTGGCCCCCACTTCACCTGCCCGGCGGGCTTGATCCAGATCTTTTCCTCCGCGCCCGCCGAGGCGAGCGACTGCCTGTGATTGAATGTCCACGCGCGGCCGTAGCCTTCGTCGAGGTTCGGCAGCACGCCGCGCTTCACCTCGCCGCCGGTGGTGCGCCCCGCCGTCGCCGGATCGTGCACGGCCGCCGGGTAGCCCTTGCCGGGCAGCGTCTCGACGTTGTTCCAGTAGGCGTAGTCGGTGCCCGTGTCGGTGTTCCAGAGCTTCTTGCAGGCAATGGTGCAGGTCTGGCAGCCGAGGCACTTGTTGAGGTCGAGCACCATCGCGACCTGACGCTCGGGCCTGGGGACTTCGTACTTCATTCGTGCAGCCTCAGGCCTTCACGACGGGATTCGCGCCGGTGGCCTGGCCGATCCACGGACGCAGGCCGATGCGCGTGTCCTGCACGGCGCTGCCGGGCTGGAAGCGGTTCATCGCGTGCTGGATCTGGCCGTAGCCACCCGCCATGTGCAGCGGATTGACCAGGCCGGGGATCAGCCACTTGTACGACTCATGGTTGGCGAACTGGTGCGGCTCCCAGGCATGGTAGTAATAGGCGACGCCCGGCCGCACCATGCCCGACAGCTTCACGCGCATGCGCACGGAGCCGTAATCGTTGAAGATTTCCGCGTACTCGTAGTCACGCACGCCGACGCGTGTGGCGTCTTCGGGGTTCACCCACACCTGCGGCTCGCCGCGCTGCAGCCTGAGCATCATCGGCGTGTCGCGCCAGGTGGAGTGGATCGACCAGCGCGCATGGCAGCTCACGAACTGGAAGGGGTAATCGCCGCCGGCCCTCGGGCTCGGCTTGTGTGTCGGGAACTGCTCGCGGAACTCGACGAACCACGGGTGATCGATGAAGGTCGTCATGCGCCCGCTGAACGTCGGCCACGGCTCCTTGTGCTCGGTGAAACGCGTGAGCGTGGTGAGCACGCCGGCACCCTTCCAGTCCGGGTTGTGCAGCGAGGTCGCGGCGACGTCCGCGCCCGTGGAGGTGTAGCGGGCGAAGCCGGTCTGCTTGAGGCCTTCGACGGTCATGCCCTCGGTGCTCTTGCTGCGCAACACCTCCGCCGCGAGCTTCTCGGCGTCCTTCGGGCCGAGCGTGCCCTGGTTTGAATAGCGCTGGTGCAGCGTCTTCCAGTCGACCTCGCCGCGACCGCAGCCGTCGAACGGCGGCAGGTCGCGCTCGCGCGCCTGGCGCTCGATCTCGCGGCTCAGCAGCCAGTAGATCTCGAACTCGTCCTTCGACTCGCCGAGCGGCGGCACGGCCGCGTCGCAGTAATGCAGGTACGGGACGTGCGCGATCGTGTACTTGATACCCGACTTCTCGTACCAGCCGGCCGCGGGCAGGATGTAGTCGGCGTGCATGCCGGTGGCCGAGAACTTCGGGTTCACGTCGACGATGAGCTCCATCTCGTCGAGCATGTGCGCCTTGAGGTACTGCGGCAGGTTGTTGCGTCTGAGCAGGTTCGCTCCGCCGCTGAAGTACACCTTCGGAGCCGACTTGCGCGGCAGACCCGGCGACCAGCCCTTCTCGTGCGCCTCGTCGTAATAGGCGCCGAGCGGGCGCGGCGAGAAGCCCTGCTGCTCGCGCTCGAGCGCCTCCCGGTAACCCTGCGCCTTCAGATTCACCGCCACCACGTCGGTGGTGCAGAGCCTGGTATTGAGGTACTTGCGCTCGCCTGCGAGCGCGACGTCGAGCTCGGTCTTGCGTTTGCGCGCAATGTCGAGCACCGCGTTGAAGAGCTCGCCGGGCGTGACGAGGCCCATCAGCACCGCGAGCCGGCCGCGCACTCCGGGCTTCTCCACCTGCATGGCGTTGCTGAAGCCGTCGAGGTCGAACCAGCCGGTAGACTGGTAGCCGGCGCCCCTGCGGCCGAGCGCGCCCTTCAGTGCCAGACACAGCAGCTTCGCGCGGTTCATCAGGTCCGAGTGCATGTAGCGGTTGGCGCCCCACGAGGACAGCACCATCGGGCGTTTGGCGTGCTCCCAGCCCCGCGCGAACTGCCGGACCTGGTCGACGTGCAAACCGGTGACTTCAGCGGCGCGATCAAACGTCCATGGCTCGAGATGCTCCTTGAGCAGCGCACCCACCGGCGCCACGAGAACCTCCTCGCCACCGGCGAGCGTCACGGACCACTGGCCGTCGATCGGAGGCTCGAAGTCGAGCATCAGGTGTCGCGTCGCGCTGCCCGACGTTCCGGGCGCTGCGACGGGGACCCCACGCCCCGGGTGCCACAGGTAGAGCCGGTCGGGCCGGCCACCCGGCTGCAGGTCTTCCTCGCGCAGGAACCGCCCCGTGTCGAGGCGCACGAGCAGCGGCAGGTCGGTCTGCTCACGCACGAACGCCAGGTCGACCGCGTTCGCATCGAACAGATGCCGCGCGACCGCGAGCGCGAGCGCTGCGTCGGTACCGACGCCGATCGGCAGCCACTGGTCCGCGTGCATCACCGTCGGCGAGTACACGGGATCGATGACGACCAGCTCGGCGCCGTCGTAGCGCGCCTCGTAGAGGAAGTGCGCGTCGGGGATCTGCGTCACCGACGGATTCATCATCCAGACCACGAGGTAGTCGGACAGGAACCACTCGTCCGCCGAGCCGCCGGTGTGCGCGAAGCCCAGGCTCATCGTCGCACCGATGTTGAGGTCGCCGATCTCCGCCCAGTTGTCGGCGAAGAGGCCACCCGCCATGAACTGGAACTTGAAGCGTCCCGCGGTGGTCGGTCCGAAATCGAAGTTGGGACCCAGGTCCTGATAGAGCGTGTCGGTACCGAAGCGCGTGGCCGCGTCGATGCACTTCTCCGCAATCTCGCGCATCGCCTGCTCCCAGCCGATGCGTTCCCACCGGCCCGAGCCGCGCGGTCCGACGCGCTTCAGCGGCACCGTGGTGCGCGAGGGCCCGTACATCACCTCGGTGTAACAGGCGCCCTTCTGGCAGCCGCGCGGATTGAAATCCGGCACGCCTGCCTCCGATTGTCCATAGGCCGCGGTCTGCTCTTCACGGACCACGACGCCGCCCTTGACGTACATGTCCCAGGCGCAGGCCGAGCGGCAGTTCGCCCAGCCGTGCGAGCCTTTGACGATGCCGTCCCATGTCCAGCGCTGGCGGTAGAGATCCTGCCAGTTGCCAAGCTTCGGTGTCGCGCGCGGCCCGGGCATGACGGCGGCCGGTCCGCGCCGGAAGGCGAAGTGATACAGCGGAATGCCCGCCGCCGCGCCGGCAGCGGTGCCGCCCAGCAACTGCAACAGGCGGCGGCGACTCAGATGCGCGCCACGGCGTTCGTCGACGGTCACGATCGGGTCCCCCGCATCGGTCGGCGGGGGGCAGTCTAACGACCTAATGCCTAATTGGGTATAGGCCGTGTGCGCCGTTCCACCGGGCCGGCAATGCGCGCCGTCGCGCGCCGCCGGCCCGGCCGGAAATCAGTACTCGAACCTCACGTCGACGCCATACGTGCGCTCGTCGCCCCAGCTGGCCGAACCCGCCGTCACCCAGCCCTGGTAGGCCAGGTTCATGTATTCCTCGTCGGTCAGATTCTTGCCCCAGAGTGCCACGCTCAGTCGGGCTTGCGAACCGAGTTCGATGTCCGACAGGGTCAGCCGTGCGTTGAGCAAGCTGAAGTCCGGTGTGACCGAGTACAGCTCGACGTTCGGCACGGTCAGATTGAGCGGTGTCGACGTCTCGCCACGATGCGAGTAGTTGACGTTCAGGAACAGGGAGCCCAGCCCGAAGCTCGGGAAGCGGTAGTCGACGTCGATGCTGTAGTCGTTCTTCGGCACGATCAACTTGCGCAGATCCGTGACGTCCTGGCCGGTCGTCGGGTCGATCCACTCGTCGTAGTCGTGCGACAGGGTCGCGTAGCTCGCCGTCAGTCTGAGGCTGTCGGTGAGCGCCGCGGTCACGTCGAGTTCGACGCCGTCATAGGTCGACTTGCCCACGTTCTCGGTCTTCCAGCCGCCCGTCGGCAACGCGACGGACTTCTGCTCGTCCTCGAACTTGCTCTGGAACACGGCCAGGTTCGCCTGCAGCCGGTTGTCGAGGAACTGGCCCTTGAGGCCGAGTTCCACCGACTTGATCGTCTCGGGCTTGAAGCCCGCGACGAACGCCGCCGCCGTGCCGGGGCCCGACACCGGGTCGAAGCCGCCACTGGTGTAAGCCTCCGCGTACTTGGCGTAGGCCATGAGCCCGTCATTGACGTGGTAGTTCAACGACAGCGCCGGCGTCGTCTTCGAGAACGTCTCGTCGCCCTTGGCGCTCGCGAAGCCCGCGCTCGGGTCGCCGTACGGGAACGTGAAGGCCAGCGTGCCGGTGCCCTCGCCCGTCGGTACGATCGCGTAGCCCGTGGTCCAACCCGTGTTGTAGCCATCAGCCTTGCGGTGGTCCTCGGTGTAGCGGAGTCCGGGCACGATCTCGAGCTTCTGGTCGAAGATGTCGGGCCGCCAGCTCACCTGACCGAACACGGCGTAGGAATCGGTGTCCGCGGAGTGCAGGCCCTTCTGGTCGACGAAGACGAGATCCAGCGGAGCGGTGGGCTGCATGCCCTGCGGCATGTACATGCCGACGTTCGGCCCCGAGTGCTGGCTGCCGCTTTCGCTCGAATAGTAGAGCCCGGCCGTGAAGTTGAGCGTGTCGCTGACGTCGCCGAGGAACTGCAGCTCCTCCGAAAACGCCTCGTTTTCCAGCTTGACCGGATGCGACTTGCCGTCGAAAGGCGTGCCCGGCACGAGCAGTGGGCCACTGTCCGAACGCACGACGGCGCCGCCAGCGTATGCGCCATAGTTGTATGCGTTGCGGGTGTCCACCTCACGGTAGCCCGTGATCGACCGGATCGTGAGCGAGTCACTCGCCTGCCACTCGATATTGAGCGTGTGGCCGTCGACGACGTTGCGGTTCTCCGGGATCGCGAAGGGGTAGTACAGCTTGTCGAGTTTCTTCGGCGAACAGCCGTCGATGAACGCTTGCACGCGCGGGTCGAACGCCGCCCAGGTGATGTTGGGCGATGGGTACAGACACTGCGATGGCGTGTCGTAGCCAGTCGCCTCCGACCAGTCGTAGGCGTAGTCGACCGTCACGTCGCCGTTGCCGGGCTTCCAGCGCAGATCGACGCGGAGGGCGTTGACGTCGCGCTGACCAAAGTCGGGGCCCTGCGGCGCGGTGTTCTTGACGCCCTGGTCGTCACGCGTGGCCCACAGGTAGGACAGCTTGGCGGCCGCGGTATCGCCCATCGGCAGGTTGACGATCGAGCGCGACAGGTACTGACCGCGATCGGCCGCACCGAGTTCCTGCTTGAAGCCGAAATGGCCGAGCTCCGCCTTGGCGGTGAAGATGTTGATCACGCCGCCCGTGGCATTGCGGCCGGCGAGCACGCCCTGCGGCCCCTTCAGGATCTCGATGCGCTCGAGGTCCGCGGCGGGGTTGTTGAGCCCGACGAGTTGCGACCAGTAGACACCGTCGACGTGCACCGCGATGGGATTCGGTGCGCTGATGAAGGCCGTATTGGTCGTGATGCCGCGGAACGTGGGAAAGAAGAAGTCGCTGCTGCCCGGATACGGGGCCAGGTTCACGCCCGGAACCGAGGCGTCGTTGATGTCGCCCAGGCTCACGATGCCGCGCTGCTCGATGGTCATCGGGCCCAGCGCGAGGATGGAAATCGGCACGTCCTGCAGCTTTTCGCTGCGTTTCTGGGCCGTGACGACGATCTCCTCGAGGCCGGTGCTTGCCTGGGTCTGGGACTCCTGCGCGTGAGCCGCTGGCACAAGAGCCACGCTCACTGCCGCGAGACCGACAGGCAGCCCCGAAAAACGCATTCGATGCATGTCCGATTTCCCCTACTTCGTGCAACTGGCGGGAATGACGCCGGCTCCGCCGATGGCGCGGCGGGCAGGGTCTGTTTCAATCTAGCATCGGCAGACTCACCCGACATCGTCCTCCTGGACGAGACGCATCCCCCTGAAAAAGAAGCGTCCCGACGAGGCGGCGGAGCATCGGGCTATACTGGACCGGAATCGCCGAATTCCATCATCTGCACGAAGTCGGAACGCCACGCCTGCGCGGCCGCGCCGTCGTGTGCACAGAGGGGGAGCCGTGGTTGCCGGGAGGAGCGCATGAGATTCGGATTTCACATGTTCATGGTCGATCCGGACGAGCACCTCGAGCTCGCTCGCACAGCCGACGAATGTGGCTGGGACAGCATCCAGGTCGCCGACGCGCCGTTTTTTCCGGAAGTCGTATCGGTGCCCTACCCGTATACGCCGGACGGCTCGCGCTTCTGGCCGCTCGACATGCCCGTCCTCGACCCGTGGGTCGCCATCGCGCGCATGGCCACGGTGACGCGACGCATCCGCTTCATTCCTTCGGTGCTGCGTCTCGCCATCCGGCAGCCGCTGCTCGAAGCCAAGAGCCTGTGCTCGGTGGCCGCGATTTCCGGCGATCGCGTCGCACTGGGCGTCGGGCTCGCGTGGATGCCCGAGGAGTTCAAGTGGCTGCACGTCGACATGAAGACACGCGGCACGCGTCAGGACGAGGCCATCCAGGTGCTGCGGTTGCTGATGCGCGGCGGCATGGTGGAGTTCCACGGCAAGCACTTCGACTTCGACCGCGTGACCATGGCGCCGGTGCCGAAGAAGCCCATCCCGATCTATGTCGGTGGCGCCACGCGGCCCGCACGCCAGCGGGCCGCGCGTCTGGGCGATGGCTGGCTCAGCGTCATCCACCCGATCGAGGAGATCCCGGGCCTCATCACCGAGCTGAACGGGATGCGTCGCGAAGCGGGACGCGACAGGGAGCCGTTCGACATCATGCTGCATTGCCCGGACGCCCGGACCGTCGACGACATCCGCCGCCTCGAGGACATGGGCGTCACCGATTTGCAGGTGACGCCGTGGGCGCTGCCAGGCATGCGTGCCGAGCAGGGCGTGGGCGCCATCATGCAGCAGCAGCCGACGCTCGCCATGAAGCAGGACGCGATCCGTCGTTACGCCGACGATGTCATCGCGAAGTTCAGCTGATGGCGCGCTGGACCGAGCGGAACATCGACGACCTGACCGGCCGGCGCGTACTCGTGACGGGTGCCGCCAGCGGCCTCGGCTTCGAGGCCGCGCGCGCCCTGGCGCAACACGGTGCGGAAGTGCTGCTGGCCGACCGCAATGTCGCGGGCGGTCGCGCAGCCGTGGCACGGATCCGCGCGTCGTGCAGCGGCGGCCGCGTTCGATTCCTGCCGCTGGACCTGTCCAGCCTGCAGTCCGTGCGGGCGTTCGGCTCGAAGCTGGTCGCCCGTGGCCAGCCCCTCGACGTGCTGATCAACAACGCCGGCATCAATGCCATCGGTGTGCGACAGACGAGCTTCGACGGTCATGAGCTGACCTTCGCCATCGGCCACCTCGGACACTACTTGCTCACGGGACTGCTGCTGCCGCTGCTGCACGCGGCCGAGGCGCCCCGCGTGGTGACCGTCTCCAGCCTCATGCACGGCCGGGGGCGCATCGACTGGGACGACCTGCAGATGCAACGACGCTACGATTCACAGCGCGCCTACAACCAGACCAAGCTGGCGAACCTGCTGTTCGCGCTCGAGTTCCAGCGTCGCATCGACGCGGCGGGCGGCAAGATCCGCAGCATCGCCGCGCATCCGGGTGTCGCCCGCACGGCGATCGGCGCGAACCGCAAGGACCTGGGCCGGTTCCGTGCCGCAGACCACCTGGTGACCGCCCTGCTCGCCGTGGTCATGCCCGTGCTCGGTCAGCCCGCCGCGGCCGGCGCACTGCCCATCCTGTACGCGGCCGTCGCACCCCAGGCACGCGGCGGCGGATTCTACGGTCCCGACGGACTCGGCGAGATGAAGGGCTTCCCGCGAGAGGCCGTCATCCGTCCGCCCGGGCGCGACTCCGCGGCCGCCGAGCGACTGTGGCGCGCCACGGAGGAAGTCACCGGCCTGCGCTACAGGATCCCGCGCGCGGGCTGACGCGGAGCGCGGAGGTCCGAGCGCCGCGCGCAGGCGCCGCCAGCTCAGGTCGAGAGTTCCTCCGGCAGCCGGCGCGACGCGGCCCAGAACAGCGCGCAGCCCAGCCCGCCGAGCATGCCGACGACCAGCAGCGAATGGCGGATCGCATGCGCGCCGTACGGCTGCGCGAAGACGTGGTCATTGAGTACGCCAACCAGCAGCGGCCCGAGCCCGAGCCCGACCATGTTGGCGACGAACAGCAGGATGGCCGCGGCCGTCGCGCGCATGCGCAGCTCGACGAGGCCCTGGATCATCGCGAACATCGGTCCGACATACATCGCGCCGAGCATGTAGAACGGGATGAAGCAGGCGAGCGACTGCGACGGCGAAGGCAGCAGCGTGAAACCGACCAGGAACGGCACCGCGAGCAGGGTCTGCAACGCGGGCAGGCGCATGTACCAGCGCACGTCGCGCCGGCCCATCCAGTCGGCGAGACGCCCGCCGGCCAGGGCGCCGAACGATCCGCCGAGCCCGATGATCCAGCCGAGACTGACCCCGATGTCGCTCCACGGCATCGCGTGCACGCGTGCGAGGAAGGTCGGCCCCCAGGTGATGACCGCATAGCCGGACAAGGACTGGACCGCCGTCCCGAGCGCGATCAGCACGAACGCGCGCCTCCGGGCCAGATGGCGCAGGACTTCGCCCAGGGGCGCCTGCGGCGTCTCGACGCGACGGCCCTCGGCATGGCCGCGCGGCAGCTCGCGCACCGTGAGCGCCACGACCGCCGCGAGCACGACGCCCGGCAGACCGACGACGAAGAACGCCGCGCGCCAATCGTAGCGCGTGAGCAGCCAGCCCCCGGCGAGAAAGGCGATCGCCGAGCCCACATACACGCCGCACGCATACACCGACAACGCCGTCGCGCGCCGCCGGGGCGGGAAGTAGTCCGCGATCAGCGAGTGCGCCGACGGGTTGCAGCCCGCCTCACCGATGCCGACGAGCACGCGGACGATGGCGAGCTGCGCGAAGCTGCCGACCAGACCCGACGCCGCTGTCATGACGCTCCACACCGCCAGCGAGGCGGCGATGATGCGCTTGCGCGAGGCGCGATCCGCGAGACGGGCGATCGGGATGCCGGCGAGGGTGTAGAACAGCACGAAGGCGAAGCCCGTCAGCAGCCCCATGGCCGTGTCGGAGACCTGGAACTCCTGCTTGATGGGCTCCATCAACATCGCCAGGATCTGGCGGTCGATGAAACTCACGACGTACACGAGCGACAGCAGCCCGAGCACGTAACGGGCGTAGCCCCGCCCGACCTTCACGACTGCGGCCGCTCTGTGACTTCGCGCGGCAGTTCTGCCGCATGGACCAGCGCGACGTGGTCGTCGGCCGGTGGTTCCGGGCCCCGATGGCCGGGCTGCAGCCCGAGTTTCATTCAGTTTCCTCGCAGCGCATGGAGCATCGACATCGGCGCTCGACCCGACGCTGCTGTGCGGATCCGGCACCCGGCACCCGGCGCCGCCGGCATGGACCCGGACCCGCACCCGGGCCGGCGAATCTCTTCAAAGCACCTCGAACATTGCGGCCGCGCCCATGCCACCACCGACGCACATGCTGATCACGACGTGACGCACGCCGCGCCGGCGTCCCTCGAGCAGCGCATGGCCGACCAGCCGCGCGCCCGACATGCCGAACGGGTGGCCAATCGCGATCGCGCCGCCGTTCACGTTGAGGCGGTCGTTCGGGATGCCGAGCCGGTCGCGGCAGTAGAGCACCTGGCAGGCAAACGCCTCGTTGATCTCCCACAGGCCGACATCGCCCACCGTGAGCCTCGTCTGCTGCAGCAGCTTCGGAACCGCGAACACGGGGCCGATGCCCATCTCGTCGGGACGGCAGCCCGCCACGGCCATCCCCCGGTACGCCCCGAGCGGGCGCAGACCGCGACGCGCGGCCTCGTCGCGACTCATGACGACACAGGCACTCGCCCCGTCGGACAGCTGCGAGGCATTGCCGGCCGTGACGTGACGTCCTTCCTTGACCCACTGGCCATTCTTCCAGACTGGCTTCAGCGCGGCGAGGCTCGCGATCGACGTGTCCGGGCGGTTGCCTTCGTCATGGGCGAGCGTCACGTTCTCCGTGCCAGTCGGGTTGCCTTCCTTGTCGAAGAGCTGCTTGACGCTCGGCAGCGGCACGATCTCCTCGTCGAACAGGCCGGCGCGTTGCGCCTGCGCCGTGCGTTGCTGGCTCTGCAGCGCGAATTCGTCCTGCGCGGCGCGCGTGATGCCGTAACGCTCCGCCACGAGTTCGGCGGTCTCGATCATCGGGATGTACGCGGTGGGCATCGCCTCGATCACGGCCTGCGACTGGGCGCGATGTGCATTCTTGTGCTTGTTCTGCGTCAGCGAAATCGACTCGAGCCCGCCGGCCACCGCGATCACGTGCTCGCCGGCCATGATGCTCTTCGCAGCACTCGCAATGGCAGCCAGTCCCGATGCGCACTGGCGGTCGATGGTCATGCCGCCGACGCTCTCCGGCAACCCGGCCACGTAGGTGCACAGACGCCCGAGGTTGTAGCCCTGCGTGCCCTGCTGCGTCGCGACGCCGAGGATCACGTCGTCGACGTCGGCGCCGTCGACACCGGCCTTCGCGAGTGCCGCGCGGATCGCGTGGCCGCCAAGTACCGGCGCCTCGGTGTCATTGAATGCGCCGCGGTAGGCGCGGCCGATGGGCGTGCGCGCGGTGGAGACGATGACGGCTTCGATCGGGCTCATTGGCAGGTCCTCACTCGAAAAACAGGCGGCTGATCGTGTCGACGACACAGGCGGGCTTGGCGCTACCCTCGATCTCGACCGTGACGCGGATCGTGACCTGCACGCCTCCGCCCTTGACTTCCTCGGCAGCAACCACGACGCCATGGCCACGGATGCGCGACCCTGCGCGCACCGGCGACGGGAACCGGACCTTCTCGCAGCCGTAGTTCACACCCATTTTCAGGTGCTCGTACTGCACGAGCTCGGGCAGGAACTTGCTGGCGAGGCTCAGCGTCAGGTAACCGTGGGCGATGCATCCTCCGAACGGACCCGCGGCGGCGCGCGCCTCGTCGACGTGGATCCACTGGTGGTCGTCCGTCGCATCGGCAAACAGGTTGATGCGCTGCTGAGTGAGCGTCATCCACGCCGTCGCGCCGAGGTCGCGGCCCACGGCCGCCAGCACGCCGGCGACGGAATCGAACTGCTGGGTCATGCTTCCATCCCCCTCAGGCGTGCTGCGAGCTGACCGAGACGACTTCGCCGGTCATGTAAGAGGAGTAGTCACTGGCCAGGAACACCATCACGTTGGCCACCTCCCAGGGCTCGGCGCCGCGACCGAAGGCTTCGCGTGACGAAAGCTGGGCGAGCAGTTCCTCGGACGCCGACTTGCGCAGGAAGGCGTGGATCGCGATCGACGGCGCCACGGCGTTGACGCGCACTCCGAACTCGGCGGCCTCGATGGCGGCGCACCGCGTCAGCGCCATGACGCCCGCCTTGGCGGCGGCGTAGTGCGCCTGCTCCGCCTGGGCCCGCCAGCCGAGCACCGAGGCGTTGTTGACGATGACACCGCGGCCACGCGGCAGCATGGCCTTCAGTGCGGCACGGGTCATGCGGAACGTGCCGGTCAGCGTGATGTCGATGACCCTGGCCCACTCCTCGTCGGCCATGTCGACGATGCGCCGGCTCGTGCCCAGCCCGGCGTTGTTGATCAGGACGTCGACGCCGCCCGTCTGCGCTTCGGCGAACGCGAACAGCGCCTGGACCTGCTGCTCGTTCGAGACGTCGCACAACTGGCCGTGGATGTCCTCGAGCCCGGTCTCGCGACGCAGGGCGGCGACGGCGTCGCCGAGCCGGCGCTCGTGGATGTCGCTCACGACGAGCGACCGGCAGCCTTCCTCGGCGCAGCGCTTCGCGACGGCGAAACCGATGCCGGCGCCGGCGGCCGCGGTGACGAGCACGGTCTTGTCGCGCAGCAGCCCGTGAGCGGGGACGTAGTCGGGTGAGGGTCGCATGGAATTTTCCAAAGTCGATCGCGATGACGCGAGGCTAGCGCGGCATGCCGAGCGCGCGTTCGGCGATCAGGTTGAGCTGGATTTCGTTCGAACCGGCATAGATGGTGTCGGAACGGCTGAACAGCCAGACCTGGCGCAGCGTCTGCGCCAGCGGGTCGCCGTCGTCGGTGAGGCACGCGGCGGCCCCGAGCACGTCGGCCGCCAGACGGCCGAAGTCGCGCCGCCAGTTCGACCACACGTACTTCGCGATGTAGGCCTCGCGCGAGACCGGCACGCCCGACCGCTCCTCGTGGTCCTGCGCGAGCACGCGCAGCGCATTGCAGCGTAGCGCATCGAGCGTCACGGCCGCCTGCGCGATGCGTTGCCGCAGGACCGGGTCGCGCGACGCGCCGTTGCGTCGTGCCACCTCGACGAGACAGGCCATTTCACGCTCGAAGCCGGCCTGCTGGCCCAGCGTCGAGACGCCGCGTTCGAAGCCCAGCAGCGCCATCGCCACCTTCCAGCCTTCGCCGGGGGCACCGAGCGCCAGCGAAGCCTCGGTCCGCGCGCCGTCGAAGAACACCTCGTTGAACTCCGAGGCGCCGGTGATCTGGCGGATCGGACGGATCGTGACGCCGGGCTGGCGCAGCGGCACGAGCAGCATCACGAGCCCGTGATGACGCTGCGAGCCAGGTTCGCAGCGCGCCACGACGAAGATCCAGTCGGATTCATGGGCCCACGACGTCCAGGTCTTCTGTCCGTCGACGATCCAATGGTCGCCTTCGATCCGGGCGCGCGTCTGCACATTCGCGAGATCCGAGCCCGCATTGGGCTCCGAGTAGCCCTGGGCCCAGTACTCGGTGCCGGCGAGAATGCCGGGCAGAAAACGGCGCTGCTGTTCCGGTGTGCCGAACGCCATCAGCGTCGGCGCGAGCAGCGTCTCGCCGATGTGCCCGAGACGTCCCGGGCCACCGGCACGCACGTACTCCTCGTGGAAGACGACCTGCTGCGACAGCGGCAACGCGCGGCCACCGTGCTCGCGCGGCCAGCCGATGCCTACCCAGCCACCGCGCGCGAGTTCCTGCTCCCAGCGCTTGGCGAGCCGGGGGACGTACGCGGGATCGCCGATGCCGCCGCAGTTGCGCAGCGGCTCGAACTCACCGCGCAGGTGCTCGCTCATCCAGGCCGCCACCTCGGCACGGAATTGCTCGTAGCCGAAGTCCGTCATGCCGCCACCTCATCGAGCAGGGTCGCGGCGAGTCGCTCGCGCCATTCGGTGGCCACCCCGAGCAAGGACCGCGCGGCCTGCGCCCGCTTGAAGTACAGGTGCGGGTCGAACTCCCAGGTGAAGCCGACGCCACCGTGGAGCTGGATGGCCTCCTGCGTGCAGTACTGCGCCGCGTCGTCTGCGAGGCAACGGGCCATGGTCGCGAGCCGCAGCCGGCGGACCTCGCCGGGCCGTTCATCGAACTCGCGGGCCGCGCCGAGGACCGCGGAACGCGCGAGCTCGACCGCGACCATCATGTGGGCGCACCGATGTTTGAGCGCCTGGAACGTCGCGAGCGGCTTGCCGAACTGCACACGCTGCCCGAGGTAGGCGACCGTGAGATCCAGGCATTGCTGCGCCGCGCCGACGAGCTCCGACGCCAGCACCACGGCGCCCGTCTGCCGGGCGAACGCCACGGCGCGCTCGACCGCCGCACCGCGCGCGAGGCAGTCGGCGGCGGCGATGCATACCCCCTGCAGGCTCACCTCCACCAGTGGTCGCGTCGCATCCTGATTTTCCCGTGCGCGTCGCTGGATGCCGGCCGCGTCGAGAGCCACCGCCAGCAGCAACGGGTCCTGCCCATCCTGCACGGGTAACAGCAGTCGATGCGCCGCCAGCGCCGCGGGCACCGCCGGCAGCACGCCGTCGACGCGCCAGCCCGTCCCTTCGCGACGCACTTCGAGCGGCGCACCGGCGAGCAGCCCGAGGTCGAGCGTGCAGATCTGCTCGCCGCTCGCGAGCGGCGGCAACCAGCGCGCCGCGACGGCCGCATCGTCGATGGCGAGGATCGCCGTGCCGGCCAGCACCACGCTTTCGAGCCAGGGCACACAGGCCAGACGTCGACCGAAGGCTTCGGCGACGAGCACGAGTTCGGTGACACCGAGCCCGAGGCCACCGTGGACTTCGGGCAGGTGCAGGCCGCAGGCGCCGAGTTCGGCGACCTGCGACCACAGGGCCGCGTCGAAGCCGCCGCCCTCGAACGCCGCGCGCCGCATGCGCGCCGAGTCGCTCGCGTGCGCGAGCAGTTGCTCGACCGAGTCGGCGATCTGCCGTTGTTCTTCGGTGAGCCTCAAGTCCATCGCCACTCGTCTCAGGCGCCGTAGACCGGCTGCGCCGGCCGCCCCGTGGCGAGCAGCTCGTTCACGACGGCAGTGAGCTCGGCCGGCTCCCACCGCGCGCCCTTGTCGCGGATCCTGCCCGTGTGCCAGCCCTCGGCGATCGACAGCTCGCCGCCCTTGGCCTCGAAGCACGCTCCGGTGACGTGGGCCGACAGCGGGCTGCCGAGCCAGACGACGATCGACGCGACGTTCGCCGGATCCCAGGCATCGAAGCCGCTTTCCGGCTTTTTCACGCGCTCCGGCATCGCACCCTCGGTCATCGCCGTGCGCGCCGCCGGCGCGAGGCAATTGACGGTAATGCCATAGCGCTTCAATTCCGCGGCCTGCACCAGCGTCAGCGCCGCGATGCCGCCCTTCGCCGCCGAGTAGTTGCTCTGCGCCACCGAACCCTGCAATCCCGCGCCCGAGCTGGTGTTGATGATGCGTGCGTCGACCGGCCGGCCCGCCTTGGCGGCGTCGCGCCAGCGGCGCCCGAGCACATTCGCCAGACAGAAATGGCCCTTCAGGTGCACGCGCATGACGGTGTCCCAGTCGTCCTCGCCGAGCGACAGGAACATGCGGTCGCGCAGCACACCCGCGTTGTTGACCAGCACGTGCACCTCGCCGAATGCGGCCAGCGCGGCATCGACGATGCCCTGCGCGCCTGCGATCGTGGTGATGTCGCCGCTGTCGGCCAGCGCTCGCCCGCCTGCCGCGGCAATCTCGGCGACCACTGCCTCCGCCGCGTCACGCCGGATGTCGTTGACGACGACGTTCGCGCCCTCGGCCGCGAAGGTCAGCGCGTAGGCGCGGCCCAGGCCGCCACCGGCGCCGGTGATGATCACGGTGCGTCCGTCACAGGTACCCATAGGCTCTCATCCCAGTCGTTCTATGATCGTTACGTTGGCCTGGCCGCCGCCCTCGCACATGGTCTGCAGGCCGTAGCGGCCACCGGTGCGCTCGAGTTCGTGCAGCAGCGTGGTCATGAGCTTGGTGCCGCTCGCCCCGAGCGGGTGGCCGAGCGCGATCGCGCCGCCGTTCACGTTGGTGCGCTCGTGCGGGTAGCCCGTTTCCTTCAGCCACGCCATCACGACGGACGCGAAGGCCTCGTTGATCTCGACCAGGTCGATGTCGTCGAGCTTCATGCCGGCCTTCTCGAGCGCGCGGCGCGTGGCTGGAATGGGCGCGGTCAGGTGCCAGATCGGGTCGTCGGCAAGCACGGAAAGGTGCGCGATGCGGGCCCGCGGCGTCAGACCGTAGCGCCGCAGCGCCGCTTCGGACACGACGAGCACCGCCGAGGCGGCGTCACAGGTCGAGCTCGACACGGCCGCGGTGATCTTCGGAAACGCCGGGTCTACCGGTTGCAGTGTGGCCATCTTCTCGAGCGTGCTCGCACGCGCGGTCTCGTCCATGCGGAACTCGCCGTACGGTACGACCTCGCGGTCGAAACGTCCCTCGGCGATCGCCCGCAGCGCGCGATCGTGGCTCTCCTTCGCGAACACCTCCATCGCCTCGCGGCTGAGGTTCCAGTGGTCGGCGATGCGCTGCGCAGCGTAGAACTGGTTCACCGGCGCGTCGCCGAAACGCGCCTGCCAGCCCTTGCTCTCGGCGAACGGCGTCGTGAAGCCGAGCGGCTGCCCCGCCAGCATCGCCGAGGAGATCGGGATGCTCGTCATGGTCTGCACGCCGCCCGCCAGCACGACGTCCTGCGTCCCGCTCATGACCGCCTGTGCGGCAAAGTGCACTGCCTGCTGCGAGCTGCCGCATTGCCGGTCGACCGTCGTGCCGGGCACATTGAGCGGCAGGCCCGCCGCGAGCCAGACCGTGCGCGCGATGTCGCCCGCGAGCGCGCCGATCGTGTCGACGCAGCCGAAGATCACGTCGTCGTAGTCGGCGGCGGGGATCACGTTGCGCTCGACGATCGCCTTGACGACGTGGGCGCCGAGGTCGGCTCCGTGCACCTGCGCGAGGGAACCCTTGCGTTTGCCGGTCGGTGAACGCAGGGCATCGACGATGAAAGCAGCGGGCATGGGAAAGGTCCTTCCGGTCTCAGTAGAGCGTAGCCGCTGGCCCGAGCGGCGCTTCGTCGCCGAACAGCGTCGCGCCGAGGCGTGCCTTGTGGAATGCGCGGTCGCCCCAGGCGGCATCGAGCGCCCAGGCGCGCTTCATGAACATCTGCAGATCAACCTCCCAGGTGTAGCCGCTCGCCCCGTGGACCTGGATGCCCTTGCGCGCCGCGGTCCACGCGGCGTCGGCGCAGGCGAGCTTGGCGTGCGAGACGAACGCGGCGCGGTGACGGTCGTCGCGCTGCAACGCGAGTGCGGCGCGGTAGAGCACCGGACGCGCGAACTCGATCCGCGTCACGACGTCGGCGAGATGATGCTTGACTGCCTGGAAGGAGCCAATCGGCCGGCCGAACTGCTTGCGTTGCGCGACGTAGTCGACGGACAGGTCGAGCATGCGCTGTGCCAGGCCGACGAGCTGGCCCGCGACGGCAAACGCCGCGCGATCCACGGTGGCATCGGCCAGCGGCTGCACCGCCGCACCGCGCAGCAGGCGGGTCGACGCCCCAAGCGGTTGGGACAGGACGGCCAGACGGCGCGAGGCGTCGATGCTGCCCAGCGCCGAGTGGTGCAGGTCGGCGCCCCGCACGGCGTGCAACTCGAGCGCGCCGTCGCCCGCCGCACGGAACGCGAGCACCAGGTCGGCGAGATGCACGTCGGCCACCCACGGGTTGACCGGATGCTCGACGGCCACGCGCGCGGAACCGTCGGCGATCTTCGGCAGCCATTCTCCGCGCAGCGCCTCGGCATCCGGCACCGCGCGGAGCAGGGCCGGGGCGACGCAGGCCGTGTCGGCCAGCGAGTCGGGAATCGCGTAGTAGCCGATCTCCTCGGTGATCAGCGCCCAGTCGATGTCGCTCATGCCGAGACCGCCGTACGCCTCGGGCACCGACAGGCCCGTCATGCCCTGCGCAGCGATCTTGGCGCGCAGCTCGGGCGAACGGCCGCCGCCGGTTTCCCATATCTCGCGCAGCAGTTCCGGCGCCGCCTCGTTCATCAGGAATCGGCTGACCGAATCGCGCAGTGCGAGCTGGTCCTCGGTGAACGTGAAGTCCACGGCTGTCCTCCTTCGTCAGGACTTCGGCAGACCGAGCACGCGCTCGGCGATGATGTTGCGCTGGATTTCGTTGGTGCCCGCGTAAATCGGCCCCGCCTGCGCGAACAGGAAGCCCTCGAGCCAGTCGTGCACTTCCGGGTCGTCGATGAGTTCGGCGCGCGGACCGAGGATGCGCATCGCCGTCTCGTGCATTCGCAGGTCGAGTTCCGACCAGAAGATCTTGTTGGTGCTCGATTCCGCACCGACACGTCCGCCCTGCAGCAGCCGGCCCACGGTGTGATAACTCGCGAGGTTGTACGCCTCGGCATCCATCCAGGCCTGCAGCACGCCGTCGCGGATCGACGGATCACGATCGGCCGCCGCCTGGTGCCGGCGGTACAGTTCGACCAGCCGCCGGGCCGTGCGCTGGAAGCGTGCCGGCGAGCGCAGCAGCAGCCCGCGCTCGAAACCGGCCGTGGCCATTGCCACGTTCCAGCCCTGGCCCTCCTCGCCGACGAGGTTGGCGGCGCTGACGCGCACATCGTCGAAAAACACTTCGGCAAAGGCCTGCTTGCCGTTGAGCGCCTTGATCGGCCTGATGGTGATGCCGCGCGCGTCGAGCGGCACGAGCAGGTAGCTCAACCCGTGGTGACGGCTGCTCTCGGGATGGGTGCGAAACAACCCGAACAGCCAGTTGGCGAACACGGCGCGCGTCGACCAGGTCTTCTGGCCGTTGATGACGTACTCGTCGCCGTCACGGATCGCGCGGCTGGCAATATTCGCCATGTCGGAGCCTGCGTTGGGTTCGCTCCAGCCCTGCGCCCACATGTCGTCGCAACGGGCCATGCGTGGCAGGAACCGCGCCTTCTGCTCTGCCGTGCCGAATTCCATCAGCGTCGGTCCCAGCAGCAGAATGCCGTTCTGGTTCACGCGCATCGGCGCGCCGGCCGCGTGGTATTCCTCCTCGAAGATGAGCCATTCGATGAGATCCGAGCCGCGTCCGCCGAGTTCCTTCGGCCAGATGACGCTGCTGTAGCCGCCCTCGGCAAGCCGCGCCTCCCAGACGCGATGCTGCTCGAAGCCTTCGCGCGTGTCGTAGCTGGCAAGCGGCGCGCGCGGCACGTTGTCGTGCAGCCAGGCGCGCACCTCGGCGCGAAAGGCCTGCTGCTGCGCAGTGAAATCGAGGTCCATGGCGTGCCCCGTCAGAACCTGGCGTCGCGCTTCTGCACAAAGGCGCGCCGCGTCTCGGCCGAGTCCGGGCTCATGTAGGCCTGCAGCGTGAAGCCCTGCTCCCAGCGGTATCGGGCCTCGAGGTTGCCGTCCTCGATACCCGTGAGCGCCTCCTTCGCGATGCGGATCATGGCAGGGCTCTTGGCGGCGATCTTCGCCGCGATGGCCATGGCCTCCTCGCGCAGGCGCTCGCGCGGCACCACGCGCTCGATCGCGCCGAGACGATGCGCCTCGGGTGCGCCGATCATCTCGCCCGTGAAGAACAGGTAGCGCGTCTTCTGCACGCCGAACATGCGTTGCAGGTGCGCGGCACCGCCCATCGCGCCCCGGTCGACCTCGGGCAGCCCGAAATTCGCATCCTCCGCCGCGACGACGATGTCGGCCGCGCCGCAGATGCCGATGCCGCCGCCGAGCACGAAACCGTGCACCGCGGCGATCACCGGCACCTTGTTGAGGTGCACGGCCTTGAAGGTCGCGAAGTTGCCGGCGTTGACCGCGACGATGAGCCCCTGGTCGGCATCGAGCTCCTTGATATCGACGCCGGCGCAGAACCCGCGCCCCTCGGCACGGATGACGATGACGCGCACGGCGGGGTCCTCGCCGAGCGCAGTGATGCACTGCGCCAGCGCGCTCCAGCCGGCCGCGTTGAGCGCGTTCACCGGCGGACGGTTCAGCACCACTTCGGCCACGCCGTTGTCGTGGACCCGGCTCGTGAACTGGTCAGACATGGTTATCCTCGATGCTACCTGTCGCCAACAGCGCATCCCGGCGCTCGCGCGCCTGTGCGACGATGCCCTCGATGACCTCGCTGCAGCTCTGCAGCCGGTCGATCAGCGCGGCCACCTGGCCGGCCGACATGACGCCCTCGGCCGGCCGGCCCTCCACCATCGCGCGCTGCAGCAGCATCGGCGCATTCGCCGCCATGACGGTCTGCGCCACGCTGGCGGCGTCCTCGCGCAGGCCGTGCCAGGCGGCCCTGAGCGCCTGCGCGCCGGTCATGCCGGTCTGCGCCTTGTACTGCAACGCCAGGTCGAGCGCGATCCGCAGGCGCCTGAACGGCGAGGCCTTCTCGAGCATGACCAGATATTCGTTCGGGATCATGCGCTGCGGCATGCCGTCGACGAGATACGAGACCTGGATCTTTTCCGCGTCCCGGACCTTGAGGTAACGCTCGAGCGTCGCCGCCGGCACGCGGTTGTCGCTGGTCATGAGGAACCGCGTGCCCATCGCGATGCCCTGAGCACCGTAGGCGAGCGCCGCCAGCAGGCCGCGCCCGTCGTAGAAGCCGCCCGCCGCCACGACCGGCACCCGCACCGCATCGACGACCTGCGGCAAGAGCACCGTCGTCGGCACGCTGCCCGTGTGGCCGCCGCCCTCGGCGCCCTGGATCGTGATGACGTTCGCGCCCATTTCGATCGCCTTGAGCGCGTGCTTGAGCGCACCGACCGTCGGCATGCAGACGATGCCGGCGTCGCGCAGCCGCCCGATCACTTTCTTGTCCGGCCCCCGGCCGTAGCTCACGGCGCGGATGCGATGCTGCACCGCCAGGTCCAGCAACTGCGTCGCATTCGGCTGGAACATGTGGAAGTTCAGGCCGAATGGACGGTCGCCGGTCAGCTCGCGCACGCGGACGATTTCGGACTCGATCCGGTCCGCGGCGATCGTGGCGCCCGCAAGGAAGCCGAAGCCGCCGGCATTGGTCGTGGCCGCGACGAGATCCGAGCCCGTGACCCAGCCCATGCCGGTCTGCACGATCGGGTAGCGGCAGCCGAGCAGGTCACAGAGCGGGGTATGGAAATCCGACATCGTGTACCGACCTCAGCGCCTGACGATCACCGTCGAGCCGTGGCCAAAAAGACCCTGGTTGGCCGTGATGCCGACCTTCGCGCCGGCGACCTGGCGCGCGCCCGCCTGGCCACGCAGTTGCCAGGTGAGCTCGCACACCTGCGCGAGTGCCTGCGCCGGCACGGCTTCACCGAAGCACGCGAGCCCCCCCGATGCGTTGACGGGAATGCGGCCGCCCACGCGTGTCGCACCGCTGCGCAACAGCGCGGCCGCCTCGCCGCGACGGCAGAGCTGCAGGTCCTCCATCCAGTCGAGCTCGAGCGCCGTCGACAGGTCGTAGACCTCGGCGAGGCTCACGTCCGCCGGACCGAGCCCCGCCTCTTCGTACGCCTTCGCCGGCAGCGCGGCGCGAAAGCTGTGCGCCTCGGCAGCGACGGCGGAATCGGTGGCGATGTCGGGCATCTCGATGGTCGCCGATGCAAAGGTCGGTGTGACCGTCGAGATCGCCGCCACGCGCGGCGCATCGGCGCGACCGACGCGGCGCGCGTACTCGACGCTCGACACGACCAGCGCTGCCGCGCCGTCCGAGGTCGCGCAGACGTCCATCAGCCGCAGCGGGCTCGCCACCATCGGCGACGCCGCCACGTCGGCCGCCGTGAAACGCTTGCGATAGCGCGCATTCGGATTTTCGAAGCCGTGCTCGGCGTTCTTGATCTTGACCTGCGCGAAGTCGTCGACCGTGTCGCCGTAGAGCGCCATGCGGCGGCGCGCATACAGCGCGAAATAGGTGGGATTCGTGATGCCCAGACGGAACCGGACCCAGTCGGGGTCGTCGGGACGATCGCCTTTGGCCGGCGCGAGGAAACCCTTCGGCGTCGTGTCGGCCCCGATCACGAGCGCGAGTTCGCACTCGCCCGAGAGGATCTTCGAGCGCGCGGCCGCCAGTGCCTGCGAACCCGACGCGCAGGCCGCATACGACGTGTTGACCTGCGCGCCCTGCCAGCCGAGCGCCTGCGCGAACGTCGCGCCGGCGACCTGGCCCGGGTAGCCGTTGCGGATGGTCGCGGCGCCACTGACGAACTGCACGCGGCGCCAGTCGACACCGGCGTCGCCGAGCGCGGCACGCGCCGCGACCACACCGTAGTCGACGAAGCTGCGCCCCCACTTGCCCCAGGGGTGCATGCCGACGCCGAGGATCGCGATGTCCCTGCTCACGGCGCGGGCTTCCATTTCCAGGCGAGCTGACGTTCGGTGGCTGTTTCGGAGAGCGGCTCGACCACGAGTTCCATCGTCATGCCCACCTGCAGCGCACCGACGTCGACGCCACGCACGACCTGTCCGAGCACGATCATCTTCTCGCGCTCCAGTTCGACCGCGGCGATGGCAAAGGGCACGTACGGCTCCGCCGCCACGTAGGGTTCCGGCGGCTGGTAACACGCGTCGGTGTAAGACCACAGACGGCCTTGCCGCGACAGCCGCACATCCTCGAACTGCTCGCCGTCGCAGGCGGGATTGCGGCAGTAGCGCGACTGGCGCGGGAAGTAATAGGTGCCGCAACTCGTGCAACGTGCACCAATCAGGTGGGCACCGCCTTCGGACTCGGCGAACCAGCCCTCCAGGAACGGCCTGGAAATCGTCTCGGTCATGGCTTCAGGCTCCGAGCACGGACGCCCGCAGCCCGTGCGGGTCGAGCCGCGCGAGCAGTTCGAGTTGCAGGGCCGTCGGGGCCGCTGTGATCGGCACGTCCGCGGGCACGTGCACGGGAAACCCCGTGGCCTGACGCACCTGTTCGACGGTCACGCCCGCATGCAGACTGCATAGCCGCACCTGGTGCGACGGGCCGCCGAAGTCCATCACGCACAGATTGGTGACGATCTGGCGAATATCGATGTCCTCGAGCCGCCAGCCCCGCGCGAGCCGCGCCGGGTTGTAGCCCGCCGAGGCGACCATGTCGACCTCGCCTTCGACGAACACCTTGGTGCCGTGGTTCGGCACGAAGAAGGAGTTCGCATGATTCATCGAATTGCCCGGAAACCCGCGCACGCCGAGCATCTGCGCCTTCGGCTTGCGGTAATCCGCGCCGATCATCGAGATGTTGGCCTGGCCGTAACGGTCGATCTGCGTGGGACCGACCATGGCGTGCCGCTTGCCGCCCCAGACGTTGTCGAAGATCCGCGCGAACCCCATGTGAGTTTCACGCCGCAGCCGATAGTCGCCGCGTGGCCCGATCGGAACGGGCTCGGCCACGAGCCAGGCCTCGCTGTCGGTCATCATGAGGTCCGGATTGCAGGTCAGCCGGGCGAGCGAGGCCGCGAGCCGCGGCACGACGCCGATGCCCGTGGCGAGCACCTCGCCATCGTCGCACCAGGCCTCGGAAGCCGCGCAAATGAGCGTGTCGACCAGTGTCGTGTCGGTCATCGTGCGCTCCGTCAAAACACCGGCAGCGGCAGCTTCTTCACGGCGGCCTCGCCGCCGACGCGCTGCAGGTACTCGGCCTCGCCGCAGGCGACGTAGCGTTCGTGGTACTGCGCCCAGCCGCCGGGCTCCCGGGCACTCGCCGCATATTCCTTGAAATGCTTCACGTCGAAACCGTAGAGCGGCGCACACGAGGTCGGGTGCGCGCCACAGGGCACATGCACGACGCCAGTGGTCTCGGCGCGCTCCCAGAACACGTAGCGTGCCTCCTCGTCCCGTTCGAAGACGGCCGGGTCGACCAGCTCGTCGCAGCTCACGTAGGTGTGCGCCGCCGCGCGCGCGTACAGGTCGTCCATGTACAGGTCGGGGCCCTTGACCTGGCACACGCCACGCACGTCCGCGCGGTCGACGTGCAGCAATGCGGCATCGAGCGGCAGCGCCGGCATCGCGAGCCACTGGCGCTCGTCGTAAGGCGAGTCGACCAGGCGCAGCGAGGGATTGTGCGTGAGCACGTCCGTGCCCAGCCCCGTGCGCGTCGGGATGAACGGCACCCGCATCGCGGCAGCCTTCAGGCCGAGCAGCAGCATGCCCTCGTCGATCTCCATGACGTCGATCGCCCCGGCCTGCCGGGCCGCGCGAAAATAGGGCTCGAGCGGGATGAAGTCGAGCGAGACGAAGGCGAAGACGAGCTTGCGCACCTTGCCGGCGGCGCAGAGCATGCCGACGTCGGCGCCGCCGTAGGCGACGACGGTGAGGTCGCGCAGCGGGCTGCGCAGGATTTCGCGCACCAGCGACATCGGCTTGCGGCGTGGGCCCCAGCCGCCGATACCGATGGTCATGCCGTCGCGCAGTTGCGCGACGACGTCGCCCGCCGTCATGAGCTTGTTCATGGCCTTCCCGCCGAATCTGACCCGCTTTGTACGCGATCCAGTGGTGGCGAGCCTACGTCCTAAAGGACTAGGAAGATCGCGCGGATCTTCGCTATGAGTGCATTGCCATGCCGCGGCGTTTTTCGCAGACTCGGACGACCGGCCGGGCGGGACGCCAGGCGTGACCGCGACCGGCACACCACGTCACGAGCAAATTCAACGGGGGATTTCACCATGGGCAGACTCGCCGGCAAGGTCACGATCGTCACGGGCGCCGCGCGCGGCATGGGGGCCGCCATTGCGCGCCGCTTCGCGGAGGAAGGCGCCACGGTGGCGCTGACCGACGTGCTGCCCGACGTCGACGCGACGGCCGCGGCCATCGGCCCGGCCGCCACGGCCTATCGCCACGACGTGACTGACGAGGCGCGCTGGCAGGAAATCGTCGCCGACGTCGTCGCCCGGCACGGCCGCATCGACGTGCTGGTCAACAACGCGGGCATCCTGATGTTCAAGGACATCCTTTCGACGACCGCCGCCGACCTGCGACGAGTTCTCGAGGTCAATGTCATCGGCACGTTCATCGGCATGCGCACCGTCGCGCCGCACATGATCGCCCAGCGCCGCGGGTCGATCGTCAACAACTCCTCGTGCGATGGCATCTCCGGCGCCAACTCGCTGGCCGCCTATGCCGGCTCGAAGTTCGCCGTCCGCGGCATGACCAAGGTCGCCGCGCTCGAATTCGGTCCGCACGGCGTGCGCGTCAACTCGGTCCATCCCGGCAGCATCAACACGGCGATGGTCAACCCGCTCGGCGCGCCGACGGAAGCCCTGAATCAGGGCATGGGCTGGTATCCGGCGCAGCGTGTCGGCGACCCGGTCGAGGCGGCGAACTGCTTCGTGTTCCTCGCTTCGGACGAATCGAGCTTCTGCATGGGCACCGAGCTGACCGTCGACGGCGGGCTGATCGCGGGGCACTACTACTACGGCCTGCCCGGTGCACCGGAAGACGTCGTGCCGCCGTCGCGCAAGACACCGGCGAGCTGATCGGCCGGCACGATTCCGCGAGCCGTGGCAATACCTCGTCGGGGTACCGCCGCGTCCGCGCGCCACTGTGTTCTCCTCGTCTCCCGCGGGCTTCCCGGCATGGCTTCCGTGATCCAGCGGATCGCGTGACATCGATCCGCGCATGGACTAAAGTAACTAGTGTTGCTTTAACAAGTCCTGTCAGTTCCGGGGGAAACATGCGAGGAAGGGATCGGGTGGCTCCGCGTTCGAGCCTGCGTCTGACCATTGCCGGCGTGCTCGCGCTGTCGACGGCCGCGGCGCAAGCCGACGATCAGCAGTCGTCCGCGAAAGCTCCGGCGACGGAAGGCGGTACGCAACTGGAGTCGTTCGTCGTGACGGCGCGCCGCATCGAGGAATCGGCCCAGACCGTCCCGGTGGCGCTCACGGCATTCTCGGGCGCACAGCTCGAAGAGCGCCACATCGCGACGCCGCAGGACCTGCAGGGACAGGTGCCGTCGCTGCATGTCAGCCCGTATGGACAGACCCGTGACGTGGCGATGTTCGTGGTTCGCGGCCAGGCCACGACCTACGGAGCCGCGCCGGCGGTCGTACAGTACATGGCCGAAGTGCCGATGGTCTCCGGGGCGATCACCTCGCTGCAGGGCACGCCGGGCCAGTTTCTCGACCTCGAGAACGTCCAGGTGTTGCGCGGTCCGCAGGGCACGCTGTTCGGCCGCAACACGACGGGTGGCGCGATCCTCCTCGAGCCGGCGCGACCCACGAACGACTTTACGGGTCGCCTCCAGCTGCAGGCCGGAAACTACGGCGACCTCGAGGCGCAGGCCGTCGTCAACATCCCCGTGAACGATCGACTGCTGGTCCGCATCGCCGGCGGCTTCACGGATCGGGAGGGATACACGCGCGACATCG
>JAYRRR010000152.1:0-7477 GCA_041910015.1 Steroidobacteraceae bacterium | reverse complement strand
CCGGCCGTGGGCGGCGCATGACGCATGCCGAGCACGGCCACCACGGCCAGCCCCGAGTCGGCGCGCAGGCGCCGCGCGGCGGCGTGGAACACGGCCGCGGCATCGGTGCCCGCGCCAAAATCCCCGCCGCCCCCCGGACAGAGCAGCACGTAGCGGCCGGGCTCGACGCCGAGGGTTCGCTGCAGGGCCTGTACGGCCGGCGGTTCGACCGCCTCGTGCAACGCGTCGAGAAAGACGAGTTCCGGCCGGCCCAGCAGCCGCAGCTTCAGCGACTCGTACGGGCCGGCCGCGCCGCCGAGACACCGCGGCTGCGCGATCCAGTGCTGGTCGATCAGCCGCATGCGCCGCCAGCGAAAGCCCTTCCAGCGCGTCTTCGGCCGCGAACTCACGTACACCACGCGGGCCCCGACGCGGCGGGCCGCAGCGTACTGGGCAAGGCGGCCGGAACTGTCGAAGACGACGACATCGGGCTGCTCGTCACGAAGGTACGCCACGACCGCCGCGTTGCTGCGCGTCGGCGAGTCCTCGAGCCGCAATCCCTCGTACGGCGCCGTCGCCGCGTACGGTGCCGCGCGGCTGAGCACGAAGCGGATCCGACAGCCGGGCCAGCGTCGCTCGAGATCGCGCGCGACGGCGAGCGAGCGATGGTATTCGCCCGCGCCACCGGGGCCGGACACGGGAATGAACAGGAACCTCGGCGCGGCGGCAGCCATGCGCCGGATTCTACCGGCTCGTCGCGCCCGACCCCGACGCCTGTTCAGCACCGCCGGGCGGCCCGCAGCGGATCGGCTTCGAGTCGGCCGTGCCCGACCAGCCGGTGCATCGAGATGACCATGCGCCGTATTCGCGCCGATTCGCGCCGGGACTCAGTCCGCCGTGCGGTCGGTGTCCGGCGGTCCGGTCGTGATCTCGAACAGCGGACGCAGGAATCGCAGCCGTTCGATCGGGTCGTCGATCTCGAGGCAATGCTGCTTGTGGCCGGGCGGCAGCGGCAGGATCTCGGCGAGCCGGCCCGCGACCCAGCCGGCGTCGTCGAGCCGTCGCTCCAGCGAGTCGTACGGATCGCCGACCTGGCCGAGTACGGCGTCGAGTGCGGGCCCGAGATCCGCGAACTCCTCCGGCAGCGGCACGTCCGGCTCGATCGGCAACCATTCAACCTCGGCCACGTGCAGGCCGTCGCGCTCGCGCCGCCGCGCGTGGATGCGGAAGCGACGCTCGCCGCGCACTTCGATGCCGAGCAGGCCGTCCGGCTGGCCCGAGAAATCGACGATCCTCGCGTAGGTGCCGACGTCACAGGTTACCGCCGGCGTGTCACCGGCCTCGTCGCCTTCGCGTATCAGCACGACGCCGAACCCCTTGTCCTCGCGCAGGCAGCGACGGACGAGGTCGATGTAGCGCGCCTCGAAAATGCGCAGCGGCAGCGGCCCGCCCGGGAACAACACTGTGTTCAGCGGGAAGAGCGGGATCTCCTCCCGCGGTGCAACCGTTTGCTGCTCGTCCATGGGCGGATTATGACGCCCGGCCGGCCTCCCGGTCGCGCAACGCATGCAGCAGCTTTTCGTGCAGGCCGCCGAACGAGCCATTGCTCATGAGCACGAAATGGTCGCCGCGCCGTGCCTCGCCCGCCAGCATCGCCACGAGCGCGCCCGGGTCGGCCTCGACGGTCGCCAGCGTCCCGAGCGGCTGCATGGCCCCGGCGACGTCCCAGCGCACCTCCGGGGACCGGTAGACGAACACGCGATCGGCGCCGCGCAGCGAGTCGGTGAGCGCAGCCTTGTGGGTGCCGAGCTTCATCGTGTTCGAGCGCGGCTCGAGCACGGCGACGACGCGGCCCGCGCCCGCCTTGCGCCGCACGCCCTCGAGCGTGGTCGCGATGGCCGTCGGGTGATGCGCGAAATCGTCGTACACCGTCACCCCGCCGACGACGCCGCGCACCTCGAGGCGACGCCGCACGCCGCCGAACCTGCACAATGCCTCGACGGCCGCCTGTTCGTCGACGCCCGCATGCACGGCGGCGACGAGCGCGGCGAGCGCATTTGCCGCATTGTGACGGCCGAGCAGGTTCCAGTCGACGCGGCCGACGTGACGGTCGCCGCGCAAGACGTCGAAGCCCGCGAAGTCGGCACCGGCCATCGGCGCAACGTGCCAGTCCGCGTTCGGCAGCACGCGCGTCGCGAACCGCTCGACCGGCGTCCAGCAGCCCTGTTGCAGCACTTCCTCGAGCCGCGGCTCCTCCGCGTTCACGACCAGACGGCCATTGCCCGGCACCGTGCGCAGCAGGAAGTGGAACTGCTTCTGGATCGACGCGACGTCGGGGTAGATGTCGGCGTGGTCGTGCTCGAGGTTGTTCAGGACCGCCGTGCGCGGCCGGTAGTGCACGAACTTGGCGCGCTTGTCGAAGAACGCCGTGTCGTATTCGTCGGCCTCGATGACGAAGTGCCGTCCGCCGCCGAGCCGCGCGCTCACGCCGAAGTCGAGCGGCACGCCGCCGATGAGGAAGCCGGGGGCAAGCCCCGCGTGCTCGAGGATCCACGCGAGCAGGCTGCTGGTCGTCGTCTTGCCGTGCGTGCCCGCGACGCCCAGCACCCAGCGGTCGTCCTGGCGCAGCACGTTCCGTGCAAGCCACTCGGGCCCCGACTCGAACGGCCGGCCGCTCGCGAGCAAGGCCTCGACGAGCGGACTGCCCCGGCTCATGACGTTGCCGACGACGAAGACGTCGGGCCGCAGCGCGAGCTGGTCGGGCTCGTAGCCTTCGATCACGTCGATGCCGAGCGCCGCGAGCTGCGTGCTCATCGGCGGATAGACGTTGCGGTCCGAACCCGTCACGCGGTGGCCCGCGGCGCGCGCGATGGCGGCGATGCCACCCATGAACGTGCCGCAGATGCCGAGGATGTGCAGGTGCACTACGAAGACCCCTGGTTTACGTGGACCCGCCAGCGACGTTCAGCAGCAGGTTGATCAGCAGGAAATACGTGAGCGACAGCGCGACACCCGTGATCAGGCCCGAGTCCATCGCCCGCTGGAGGATGCGCCCGGTGACCAGCGCGAAGGCGACCACCAGTGCCAGTGCGGCGACGCCCGCGATGGTCGACCCGGGCCGCACGTCGAGGACCGCGAGCAGCCACTGCATCGGCAGGAACAGCACCGCGCCGAGCAGGGCGCCGGTGCCCAGCACGGCGGTCGCGGTCTGCAGGAAGCGTTCGCGGCGGCCGAACAGACGCAGCAGCAGCCAGGTGCCACCCGTGAGCAACAGCGGGTCGAGCACGACGAACACGAGCCATGCGGCGGGCGGCTCGTCGAGCCATGCGAGCTGCACGATGGAGACGACGACGTAGGCGACTCCGGCGAGCCCGAGCAGCAGCGCTGATGCGGGAAGATCCTGCGGGCCGCGGCGCCAGAGTACGATGTCGACGAAGACCTTCAGGAATTGCAGCACGACGCGACGCGACGGCCTGAGGAACGGTGATTCTACACGCAGGTGACGGGCCCGATGCACGAAGCGAAGCTGATCCGAGACCCGGCCGACCTGGAGGCCGCCCTGTTCCGGCTGCGCGGCGCCGACCGCCTCGCGCTCGACACGGAATTCATTCGCGAGCGGACCTACCTGCCGCAGATGTGTCTCGTGCAGCTGGCGACCGAAACGGACTGCGTGCTGGTCGACCCGCTCGCGGGGTTCGATCTCGCGCCGCTGCACGAACTGCTGCGGGAGCGGTCGCGGCTCAAGATCCTGCATGCCGCGCGCCAGGACCTCGAGGTGCTGCTGCTCGCGGGCGGGCAGGTGCCCGGTCCCCTGTTCGACACCCAGGTCGCCGCCGCGATACTCGGCTTCCCCGCGCAGGTGGGCTATGCCGAGCTCGTCGCGCGCCAGCTCGGCCACTCGATCGACAAGGGGCAGACGCGCACCGACTGGTCGAGGCGCCCGCTCACGTCGGCGCAGCTCGCCTATGCGGCGGACGACGTGCGACACCTGTTGACGCTGCACGCCGAGTTGCAGGGCGCGCTCGCGTCGAAGGGCCGCAGCGGCTGGGTGCTCGACGAGACGGCCGCATACGAGAACCCGCTGCTCTACCGCACGAACCCGCAGGACGCGTGGCGGCGGCTCAAGGGGCTGAACCGTCTGCGCCCCCGCGAACAGGCAGCGGCGCGCGCGCTGGCCGAGTGGCGCGAACGACGCGCGCTCGAGTCGGACAAGCCGCGCGGGTGGATTCTCGCAGACACCGCGCTCTACGCTCTGGCGCTCGCGTCGCCGCAATCCCTGGCCGAGCTGGAACAGATCGACGCCCTGCCGGCCGGGCTCGTCCGGCGACGCGGCGAGGAACTGCTCGCGCTGCTGAGCGAAGCCCGCGCCAACGGGACCGCTCCGGTCGTCGAACCGCCGCGACGCCCGACCAGCGAGGAGCAGGCGCTCGCGAGCGCACTGCTGCAGGGCGTGCGTGACGTGGCTGCCGCGCTCGGCATCGGCGCGGAAGTGCTCGCGACGCGGCGCGACGTCGAAGCCATCGCGTACGGGTTGGTGCCACTCGAGCAGAGCCCGTTGCTGCGCGGCTGGCGCCGCGAGGTGCTGGGCGAAACGCTGCGGACCTGCCTGGCGCGCGGCCCGCAATAGAGGCCATTCGCCTGTTCCCGGCCACCGCTGATGCCGACTTCATCCGTGCCGGAGGAAACAGGTGAAATGACCCCTGTTTCCTCCTGATACCTAGGCTCCGGCGACTTTCAGGAACTCCTGATAGACGCGGTCGACGGGCTGGTCCGCGTTGACCACCTTGAGCAATCCCCGCGTCCGATAGTGCTCGATCAGCGGGCTGGTCTGGGCGTGATAGACCTTGAGCCGGTTCGCAATCACGTCTTCCTTGTCGTCGTCGCGCTGCGTGAGCACCGGCGCCTGGGTGTCGTGCTCCGGGTTGTCGCAGCGCTCGCCCTTCAGCGACGGCGAGGAATAGACGTTGAAGACCTTGCCGCACGCGGGGCAGGTGCGGCGGCCGGTGAGGCGCATGACCAGCGCCTTTTCATCGACCTTCATCAGGACGACCGAGTCGACCGGCTGCCCGAGTTCCGTGAGCAGGCGCTCCAGCGCGTCCGCCTGGGCGACGTTGCGTGGATAGCCGTCAAGGATGAAACCGGCGGCCGCGTCGGGACGGCCGAGGCGCTCGCGGATCAGGCCGAGCACGATGTCGTCGGTGACGAGTTCGCCCGCGTCCATGGCCGCCTTGGCGCGCCGGCCGAGTTCCGTGCGTCGCGCGACGGCGTCACGCAGCAGATCGCCGGACGACACCTGCGGAATGCCCTTCTGGTCGCGGAGGCGCTGGGCCTGCGTGCCCTTGCCGGAGCCGGGAGCGCCGAGTAATACGAGTCTCATCTTGTGCCGATGCCGTACGCGGGACCTGTCGCGGGGGATGCACCGTACTCGGATCGAGCGCCCAGTGTCCAGCATCGCCCGCACGCACGCCTGCCGCCACGGCTGCCGCACGCCGGGCGTGCGCCTCGCAGCCGCCGCCGGTCTTGCTATGATTTGCCGGCCAAGTGCCCGTTCCGCCGCATTTTTTGGCCGGAGTGACGATGAAGCCACCGATACGTCCGCGCAATGCATTCTATGCCCAGTCCGGCGGCGTCACGGCCGTCATCAACGCGTCGGCCTGCGGCGTCATCGAGACCGCCCGCAGGCACCGGCGCCACATCGGCACCGTGTATGCGGGCCGCAACGGCATCCTCGGCGCCCTGCACGAGGACCTGATCGACACCGGCAAGGAGAGCCCCGCCGACATCCGCGCGCTCAGGCATACACCGGCCGGCGCCTTCGGTTCCGCGCGCTACAAACTCAAGAAGTTCGAGAATGACCCGCGCGAGTACCAGCGCCTGATCGAGGTCTTCCGGGCGCACGACATCGGCTATTTCTTCTACAACGGCGGCGGCGACTCGGCCGACACCTGCTACAAGGTCTCGATGCTCGCGGAGAAACTCGGCTACCCGCTGCAGGCGATCCACGTGCCGAAGACGGTCGACAACGACCTGCCCATGACCGACTGCTGCCCGGGCTTCGGCTCGGTTGCCAAGTACGTCGCCGTGTCGATCAAGGAGGCCGGCTTCGACGTGGCCTCGATGGCGCGTACCTCGACCAGGGTGTTCGTGCTCGAGGTCATGGGACGCCACGCGGGCTGGATCGCGGCCGCCGGCGGGCTCGCGGCGCAGAAGGCCGGCGACGCTCCGCACATCATCCTGTTCCCGGAGATCGCGTTCGACGAAGAGCGCTTCCTCGCGCGCACGAAGACGTGCGTCGACAGGTACGGCTACTGCGCCGTCGTCGTCTCCGAAGGCGTGAAGAACCCCGACGGCAGATTCCTCGCCGACGCCGGCACACGCGATGCGTTCGGCCACGCGCAACTGGGGGGCGTGGGTCCCGTGGTAGCCCAACTCGTCAAGGACAAGCTGGGCTACAAGTTCCACTGGGCCGTCGCCGACTATCTGCAGCGCTCAGCGCGGCACATCGCGTCGAAGGTCGACGTCGAGCAGGCCTACGCCGTCGGCAAGGCAGCCGTCGAATTCGCCGTGCGCGGTCACAACGCGGTCATGCCGGCGATCGTGCGCACGTCGAACCGCCCGTACAGCTGGAAGATCGGCATGGCCCCGCTCGAGCAGGTCGCCAACGTCGAGAAGATGCTGCCTCGCGACTACATCACGCCGGACGGCTTCCACATCACGCCGAAGGGCCGCCGCTATCTGGCGCCGCTGATCCAGGGCGAGGACTACCCGCCCTACGAGGCCGGCCTGCCACGCTACGTGGTGCTGAAGAACCGGCCGGTCCGCAGGAAGCTCAAGACCGCATTTGTGTTATAGTTTGCGGCCTTTTGTGACGCCCCCCCCCTGACGCGGCCCAGACCGCGGGCGGGGGCGTGCTTGCGACTGGACCCGGCATCGACGAGACCCACCCTCGAGGGGAGACATGAGTATGACGACCGACAACGCACTGCTGCTCGCGATCGCCGCGGGCGTGGCGGCGATCCTCTACGGCATCCTTTCCGTGCGCTGGATCCTGGCGCAACCCGCCGGCAACGCCCGCATGCAGGAAATCGCCGCGGCCGTGCAGCAGGGCGCGGGCGCCTACCTGAACCGCCAGTACACCACCATCGGCATCGTCGGCGGCGTGCTGTTCTTCGTCATCGGCGTCGCGCTCGACTGGGCGACCGCAGGCGGTTTCGCCGTCGGCGCGGTGCTCTCGGGTCTCGCCGGCTACATCGGCATGAACGTGTCGGTCCGCGCCAACGTACGCACCGCGCACGCGGCGAGCGTGGGCCTCGACCCGGCGCTGCAGGTCGCGTTCCGCGGCGGCGCGATCACGGGCATGCTGGTCGTCGGCCTGGGCCTGCTCGGCGTCGCCTCGTACTTCCTCGTCATGCTCAAGACGGGCAGCGACGTCTCGCACGCGCTGCACTCGCTCGTCGGTCTCGCCTTCGGCGGCTCGCTGATCTCGATCTTCGCACGT
>JAYRRR010000151.1:0-46270 GCA_041910015.1 Steroidobacteraceae bacterium | reverse complement strand
GCTGCAGCAGGCCGGCCGCCCCGTGCCGGGACCGGCGGGCTGAGCCATGGGCGCGGACATCCACATCGACGACCTCGCGCATCCGCGTTTGTCCGGGGAGCAGCGCCAGGCGCTCGCCTGGGCGGAGACCGTGGCCACGGACTTCGGCGAAGCCACGATCCTCGACGCGGCGCGCCGGCGCACCGGCCTGAGCGACTTCGGTTCCGACGACTTCCGCGCGCGCCTGCGCGTGTTGCGCGAGCAATGGGACAGCGACCGCGAGATCACCGCGCTCGCGCGAATCACGCTGCAGTCCTACCTCGTCCGCTACGCCAGCAACCGACTGCTGATCCACGACCTGCTCGAGCGGCACCCGGAGATCCACGCCGAGCGTATCGAGCACCCGGTGATCGTCGCCGGCCTGCCGCGTTCGGGCACGACGCATCTCGTCAACCTGCTCGCGACCGACCCGCGGCTGCATTCGCTGCCGCTCTGGGAATCGTACGAACCGGTGCCCTTGCCCGGCGAGCCTGCCCTGCCCGACGGCACCGATCCGCGCTACCGGCGCTGCGCCGAGGCCTGGGCCGGCATGCAGCACATGACGCCGCTGCTCGCGGCGATGCATCCCATGGAGCCGGACCACATCCACGAGGAACTCGAGTTGATGGGGCCCGACTTCGCCTCCTACAACTTCGAGTGGCTGAACCTCGCGCCACGCTGGCGCGACCACTACTACGCCACCGACCAGACGCCGCACTACGAGTACATGAAGACGGTGCTCAAACTGCTGCAATGGCAGCGCCGTCGCCACGGCCAGGCGGATCGGCGCTGGCTGCTCAAGTGCCCGCAACACATCGAACAACTGCCGGTGCTGGACGCCGTCTTTCCGGACGCGACGGTGATCTTCACGCATCGCGACCCGGTCGCCGTGCTGCAGTCCACGGTGACCATGCAGGCCTACAGCCAGCGCATCAACCGCCGGCACGTCACGATGCGCTACCTCGCGGACTACTGGACCGAACGCATCGAGCACCTGATGCGCGCCTGCGTCCGCGATCGCGACCGGATTCCGGCCGCACGCAGTCTCGACCTGCCCTTCCACGTCTTCATGGCCGACCAGATGGCGGCCGCGACGCGTGTTTGCGCCGCCGCGAATCTCGCGCTGACGGCATCGGTCCGCGCAGGACTCGAGCGCTACCTGCACGATCACCCCAGGGGCCGGGACGGCCGGATCGTCTACCAGCTCGAACGCGACTTCGGCGTCGCACCCGAGACGCTGCGCGAGCGCTTCCGCTTCTACTTCGAACGGTTCCCCGACGTGCGGCCGGAGCGCTCGCCCTGATTTCCACCGCGGTCTGGCCCGTGTCACGCGATCCGCCGCAGACGGCTTCCGGACAATATTGATCTTTTGGTCAATTTCGGTTCATGATACGTCACCCACGAGGGGAACCACGCATGGACCAGGCTGACCTCGAATTCGATCCGGGTATCACCGCCGAGATGCTCGCCATCCGCGACACCTGCCGTCGATTCGCGGTGGAGGTGCTGCGGCCCGCCGGCCAGCGGCTCGACCGACTCACCGCCGAACAGGTCATCGCGCCTGGCTCCGAACTCTGGAGCGTGCTCGACCGCTACAAGACGCTCGGTTTCGCCGGCGGCGCCAACGTGCTCGCGCCCGACCTGTCGCCGGCGCAGCACGCGTTGCTGCACACCATGGTCATGGAGGAACTCACCTGGGGTGACGTCGGCCTGTTCATCACCTGCGGTCTGCACGGCATGATGCCGGCGTTCGCGGCCGGCTTCGGGCGGCAGGATCTCGTCGAGTTCTTCGCGCAGCGCGACGAGATCGGCTGTCTCGCCATCACCGAACCGTCGCATGGCTGCGACCACATCGCCTACACCGAGCCCGCCTACCGCGACGCGCGCATCCGGGGTTCGCTCAGGGTGCGGAGGGATGGCGACGCCTTCGTGCTCAACGGCCAGAAGGCCGCCTGGGTGTCCTGCGGAAGCATCGCGGGCTCGGGCGCCGTGTTCGCCACCTTCGGCGACTCGCCGCACGGCCTCGCCGACGGCGCGGCGTTCCTGATGCCCTTCGACCTGCCGGGCATCACCCGCGGCAAGCCGCTCGAGAAGCACGGTCAGCGGCCGCTCAACCAGGGCGAGATCTTCTTCAACGAGGTGCGTGTGCCGCGTCGCTTCCTGCTCGCCGAAGGCCCTCAGGCCTACCCGGTGGTGTGGGCCGGCATCTTCACCGGCGCCAACCTGCACATGGGCAGCCAGTTCGTTGGCGTCGCGCGCGCGGCCTACGACTGCGCCCTCGGTTATGCCAAGCAATGGGTCCAGGGCGGGCGGCCGATCATCGAGCACCAGGCCGTGAAGCTGCGCCTGTACGAGATGTTCCAGAAGGTCGAGGTCATGCGCTCGCACGTGCGACGCATGGCCGTCGCGCACGCCACGCGCCAGGGCGGCATCCCCTATCCGCACGCGGCGAGCGTGAAGGTCTTCGCGACGCAGACCGCTTTCGAGGTGGCGAGCGAAGCCGTGCAGATGCTCGGCGGCAATGGCCTGACCTACGAGTATCCGGTCGAGAAACTGCTGCGCGACGCCCGCACCTCGATGATCGAAGACGGCGAGAACCACATGCTCGGGCTGATTGCCGCCGCGCACTTCTGACGGCCCCCGCCCCCACAGACACGGTTCCGGAGACACGCATGGAAGTCCAACAGGCCATCGGCACACGCCGCTCCTTCCGCTACCTCGATCCCGATCGCCCGGTCGAACTCTGGAAGATCCAGAAAATGCTCGAGGCCGCGCGTCTCGCCTCGCACTTCGGCAACAACAACGCCGCGCGTGCGCTGGTCGTGCACCGCAGCAGTGCCAACGCGGAACAGCAGGCCTGCCTGCCCTCGCCCGTCGGCGGATTCCAGATTCAGCAGGCGCCGGTCGTGATCATCTGGTACGTCGAGACCGCCGCGATGAACGAGGCGGGCCAGCGGCTGCGCGAACTGGTTGCCATCGGCGCGCTTGGCTACGGCCCGGGCCGCCAGCAGGAACTCGAAGGCACGCTGGTGCCGATCTTCGACAAGGGACGCGAGGCACTCAAGGCACCCGGGCTCGTCGAGATGGACCTCGGCCAGGCGATCGCGCAAGCGACGCTGGTCGGTATCGATCTCGGACTCGGCATGTGCCTGCAGGGCTCGCCCAACTGGGAGCGCACGCGCAAGGCCTTCGGGCTGCCCGAGAGCTGCCGCATCGTCGCCGTGCAGACGCTCGGCTACCCGGTCGAGAGCCTGCCGGCCGGTGGCCAGCGACCGCGTCTGCCGTTTGAGCAGTTGTTCCAGTTGAACAGTTACGACAACCCCTTCCCGCGCGATCCGGCAGTCGTCGCCGAACTCGAGCGCGATGGGCTGCTGCAGGCGGCAGCGCCACTGCCCGGGCGCGAGGAAGAACTCGAGAGAATCCGTACCCGGTACGATCTGCCGCGCAACGGCATGCTGTGACGCGCGCCCCACGGGAGACAGCACGATGCGAGTGAACGCCGTGGTTGCCGGCGTCGGCATGACGCCCTTCGGCAAGCACCTGGACAAGAGCCTCAAGTGGCTCGCCGGGACGGCAGTGACGGCCGCCCTCCATGACGCCGGTCTCGCCGTCGCCGACGTCGAGGCGGTTTACAGCGGCAACTGCGTCGCCGGCCTCGTCACCGGGCAGGAGTCCATCCGGGGCCAGGTGGCGCTGCTCGACGTGGGACTCGGCCGCGTACCGATCATCAACATCGAGAACGCCTGCGGCAGCGGCTCCACGGCGATGAACCAGGCGGCCATGATGGTCTCCGCGGGCTACTACGACGTCGTCGTGGTCATGGGGTTCGAGAAGCTCTATCACGAAAACAAGGCCGTGAGCTACGCGGCCCTCGGCGGCGCAGTCGACGTCGAGGAACGCGACCGCTTCATGGCGGGGCACGGTTCGGGCTCCGGCGAGAGTCGCTCGATGTTCGTCGACTTCTACGGCGAGCTCGCCCGCGCGCACATGGCGCAGTACGGCTCCACGCTCGAGCACTTCGCGCTCGTGACCGCGAAGAACTCGCTGCACGGCAGCCTGAACCCGAATGCCCAGTTCCGCGAGGTCGTGACGGTCGAGCAGGTGCTCGCGGCGCCGGTCGTCTCGCCGCCACTGACACGGCCGATGGTCTGCCCGCTCGGTGACGGCGGCGCGGCGGCGGTGCTGGTCAGCGAACGCAAGGCGCGGCAGCTCGGCATCGCACGTCCGGTGCGGCTCGTGGCGAGCGTCGTCCACTCGTACTTCGAGCATCCGGCGGGCAGCGCCGACAACGTCACCTCGATCAGCATCGCCGAGGCCTGGCGCGACGCGGGTCTCGGCCCGCGGGACCTGAGCCTGGTCGAGTTGCACGACAGCTCTGCGGTCACGGAGCTGCTGACCTACGACCACCTCGGGCTCGCGCGGCCGGAAGACTGTGTCGCGCTGCTGGTCGAAGGGCAGACGCGGCTCGGCGGACGCATTCCGGTAAACGTCTCGGGCGGCCTGCTGCGCAAAGGCCATCCGGTCGGCGCGACGGGCGTCGCGCAGGTGTTCGAGATCACGCGGCAACTGCAGGGACGTGCCGGCGCGCGTCAGGTCGACGGCGCGCGCGTCGGGCTCGCCCACAACGGCGGCGGCAGCATCCGTGGCGACGTCGCGGCCATGAACCTCTCGATCCTGGTGCATTGACCGTGCGCGAGCGCAACGAACTGATCCTGTCGGATCTGATCGCGACCCGCGCCGAGACGCAGCCCGACCGCGACGTGCTCACGTTCGAGCATTGGAGCCTCGACCACGGTGCGACGCCTGACGAGATCCGCACTTACGCACAGCTCGACGCCAACGGCCGCCGCATCGCGGCCCGCCTGCGCGTACTCGGCCTGCGGCGCGGCGACCGCTTCGCGCTGGTCATGCGCAATCATCCCGAGTTCGTCGACGCCATGATCGCGGCCTCACTCGGCGGCTGGGTATTCGTGCCGATCGATCCGCGCACACCGGCCGCGCGGCTCGCCTACATGCTGCGCGACGCCGGCTGCCGGGGCGTGATCGCCGCCGACTACGCGCTCGGCGAGGTTGCCGCGGCGCTGGCGCAGGCGCCGGATGTGCAGTGGTTACTCGGCCTCGACACGGGCGATCCGGGGCTCGCCGGCGTCAAGGGCGCGTACGCCGTCGAGCCGCTGGCCGCACTGCTCGCGGCTCCCGTGCCCGCCTTCGATCCCGCGCCGGTCGAGATGACAGACCCATACCAGATCATCTACACCTCCGGCACGACCGGCAACCCCAAGGGCATCGTCGGCAATCATTTCCGCACGGGCAGCGCCGCCTTCGTCGCGCAGGCGTTCGGCTACCAGCCCGACGAGCGTCCGTACACCGGCCTTTCGTTCTCGCACAACAACGCGCAGACGACCGCCCTGTTGCCGGCGCTGCGGTTCGGCTATCGCGCCGTGGTCAGTCGCCGCTTCACCAAGTCGCTGCTCTGGGACGTCTGCCGGCGCTACGACTGCACGAGCTTTGCCGTACTCGGTGGCATGGCCACGGCGATCTACAGCGAGCCGCCGCGCGCGGACGACGCCGACAATCCCGTGCGCCTGATCATCAGCGCGGGCATGCCGGCCTCGCTCTGGCGCCGGTTCGAGCAGCGCTTCGGCGTGCGCCTGTTCGAGATGTACGGCGCGAGCGACGGCGGCGGCATGGCCTGCAACCCCCCCGGACAGGGGCCGGTCGGCTCGTTCGGCAAGCCGGTGTTTGGCGTGCAGATGAAGATCCTCGACGACGACGGCAACGAGTGCCTGCCCGGCGTCATCGGCGAGATCTGCTGCCGCCCCGCCGACGGCGGCGAGGCAACGGTCGAATACTTCAACAATCCCGACGCCTCGCGTCGCAAGATCGTCGCCGGCTGGAACCGCAGCGGCGACATGGGCCACGCCGACGCCGACGGCTGGCTCTACTACGACTTCCGCAAAGGCGGCGGCATCCGCCGCAACGGCGAGTTCATCGATCCCGGCACCGTCGAGCGGGTCGTGGCCGAGCACGCGCAGGTCGACGACGCCTGCGTGTGGGGCGTCCCGGCCGCATCGGGCGCGCCGGGCGAGAAGGACCTCGTCGTCGCCGTCGTTCCGGTCGATCGCGCATCGTTTGACCCCGTCGCGCTGTTCGCGCACTGTCGTCGCGAACTCGAACCCAATGCCGTGCCGGGCTGGCTGCAGATCCTCGGGGAGATCCCGAAAACGGCCTCGGAAAAGCCGCAGGAACGGCTGCTGAGGCAGGACTTCGATGCCGGTGGTTCGCACATCGTCGCCGCCACGGCGTCGGTCAACGCGCGCACATGAACTTCGTCGCCGTCGCACGCCGCAACGCCGGGCTCGCGCGCGAGGCGAGCCGTGAACAGTTGCAGGCGATCGTCCACGCAGTGTTCGGAGGGCAGGCGCGACTGCTCGCTCACCGCCGACTCCACGGCGGCCATTTCAACACCAGCTACCTTCTGCAGTGCACGCATGAGGCACCGGTCGTGCTGCGGCTGGCACCGGAGCCGGAGGCCGGCCTCTGGCGACATGAGCACGACCTGCTGCAGCGGCAGTGCACCGTGCAGCCGCTGTTCGAGGCGGCGGGCAAGGCCGTGCCGCGCATGCTGCATGCGGACTTCACACGGCGACTGTTGCCACGCGACTGGGCAATGTTCGAGTGGCGTCCAGGGCGAACCTGGGATTCGGTTGCGTCGTCGATCGACGCCGCCGCCTCCCGCGGCCTCTGGCGCGAATACGGCCGGATCGTTCGCGCGGTCCACGGGCAGCGATGCCCGCACTTCGGCTCTCCGGATCCCGGCGCAACGGCGCCGAGCTTCGGTGTCTGGTTCGCCCGGGTCGTCGACGATCTCGCGGCGGATCTCGACGAGCAGGGCATCGTGGTCGCGGGGCTCGCGCGGTTCCGCCACAGTCTGCGCGACGCGCGCCATCGCTTCGACGCCATCGACGTGCCCCGCCTCGTGCATGGTGATCTCTGGACGCGCAACGTGCTCGTCGACTGCGGACCGCAGGGCTGGCACATCACCGCGCTGCTCGACACCGAACGCGCTTTCTACGGCGACCCGGCGGCGGAGTGGATCTTCGGATTCATCGACATCCCGCAGGCGTTCTGGGAGGGCTACGGGAGCTCGCTGGACGAGCGCGGCCTCGATCGCAACGCCCTGTGGCGCCGCCGCGCCTACCAGGCCCGTGGCGCGCTCTCCATGATGCTCGAAGGCGCGCGCTTCGGCTTCGACGCGGGCTTTGCGCATCGTCAGTTCGCGCGTTTCTGCGCAGCGATGGAGTCCGGAACCGCAGTGGAGTCCAGGTCCACGCCAGAGCTGGGTACCGTGCCCGGCCCGCGCGGCAACGGCCGCTCCTGGCCCGCGACAGGCAGCACCGACCATGCATGAGTTCATCGTCACGGGCGGCAGTTCCGGTATTGGTGCCGCCACGGTCGCGCGCCTGCGCGCGCAGCGCCGCGCGGTGCTCGGCGTCGCGCACGACACGGCCGACATCGTCGCGGACCTGTCGTGCGCGGCGGGGCGGAATGCCGCCATCGACCGGGGGCTCGAGCGCAGCGGCGGCGTGCTCGACGGACTGGTCTGCGCCGCGGGATGCCTCTCGCACACCGACCTGGCCGGCATCGTGTCGGTGAACTACTTCGGCACGGTCGCCTGCCTCGACGGCTGGTTCGACTCGCTGCAGCGCGGTCGCGGGGCCGCCGCGACCGTGCTCGCCTCGATCGGTGCCGCGCAGGTGGCCGATGGCGAGCAGCATCCGCTCGTGCAGGCGATGCTCGAGGGCGACGAGGAGCGGGCGCGGCACGAGGCCGTGGCGGCCGGGCACGGCCTGCTCGTCTATTGCCTCAGCAAGTTTGCCCTCGTGTGCGCAATGCGCGAGCGTTCGCCGCGCTGGGCAGGCGCCGGCGTGAGGATCAACGCCGTCGCGCCGGGGCCGATCGAGACACCAATGCTGCGCACCATGGATCAGGATCCGACGATTCCCGAGGCACAGCGCCGGTTCGTGCCGCCCATCGGTCGCACGGGGCAACCCGAGGAGATTGCGGGGCTGTTGGACTACCTTCACTCGCCGGCGGCCGGCTTCATCCACGGCACGGTCGTTTTCATCGACGGCGGCATCGATGCGCTGACGCGGCCGCACCGCTTCTGAGGGCTTGCGGAACCTGCGCGGCCCGCCCGAGGTCAGCCGTCCGGCAGGCCGAATTCCGGCCAGCGGCCCTGCACCCAGGTCTGGCAATTGCCGACGCCGATGGCACCCGTCGCGGCATCGCGCACCTCGACCAGGCAGTCGCGGAACTGGTTGAGCCGCGCCACGGCCTCGGGCGTCGAGCAGTCGGCGAAATGCTCGCCCTCGAGGTGCAGTCGCCCCCGCCACTGGCCGTGGTGTTTGCCATCGAAGCCGTGGTAGAGCCCCGCGCCGAGATGAAATCCGGTCCCGCCGGGCGTGCGTGCGGCGAGCAGGCGACGCCGGCCATCCTGCATCGTCAGCTCGAATTCCCCGCCCAGCAGCCGCTTGTTGCGCGGGTCGAAGCGGAGTCTGGGCTCGATGCGCTGTACGGGTTCGCGTCGTCCGTCCTCGAACTCGAACCCGCCCTGCACCTTCTCGTGCCGCCAGCCTTCGCCCGCGTACAGCAGGTAGTACTGGTGGAACGCGTACGTGCCGCCGTCGGGCCGCGTGAACAGCAACGGGTTCCACACCGCCAGCACGCGTGACGAATTCGAGTCCATCGGGTCCGGCTGCAGGTCCGGCGACGGCACGCCGACCGACGGACGCAGGCCCCATGAGTGATCACGCGTCATGACCCACGTCACGGGCGAAACTTCGAATCGCCGGCCTTCGAGTTCGATCCAGCCGCGCGCCACGATCCCCGTCTGGTGATAGCGGATCTGGTCGGCGCTCCTGCGGTAGCCCGTGAGCGTGCGCCGGTCCTCACGCTCCTCGACGACGCAGGGCACACTGCCCTCGAGCAGCAGGTCCCAGGCGAGCGGCTGCACGTCGTTCGGCTCCAGCACCACGCGCACGCTGCGCAGTGGCTCCACAACCTCGTAGCGCAGCGGCCCGACGTCGATGCCGTTCGGATTGGCGTCCAGCGCACGACTCGCACGCACGGTCCACTGCTCCACGCCACGGCTCGCGCCGCCGTAGCCGTCGACGACGTTGCGGTTCGCGTACTTGCCGAAACCGAAATTGACGGAAAGCGATCCGTCACGCGCACAAGCCATGCCGCAGACCTTCTCGGTCCACGAGAGGTCGGCCTGCAGCACGGTCGCGTGCGTCTCGACGATCTGGTGGTTGAAGAACTCGTCCGCGTCGACGAGCGGTCCGATGCTGCCGGTCATGCGTGCGACCCTCAGAAACCGAGGCGTGCCGCGTGCATCGCGAGCAGCGCCGCGCCGCCGTTGCGGACGTCCATTTCGCTTTCGCGCGGCACCAGGCCGCGTTCCATGAACACGGTGCCGATGCGTGCCATCACGTAGGCCATGCGCCAGGCCGCGTACACGTCGTAATACGGCAGGTGGCGGGCCGAAAAGCCGCTCGCGCGCTCCCAGTGCGCCACGGTCTCGTCGCGCGACGGCAGGCCCGCGAGCCGAGGCACGCCGTAGCCGGTGCACAGACAGTCGTCCAGCATCAGCCACCACGCGAGGTCATCGACCGGGCTGGCGAGCGTGGCCTGTTCCCAGTCGAGTGCGCCGACCACGCGGCCTTCGGCGTCGTAGACGCAGTTGCCGAGTTTGGCGTCGCCCCACGACAACGCGAGCGGCTCGTCGGCGGGCTGGTTCGCGACGAGCCATTCGCAGGCGCCGTGCAGGTGCGGGTACGGCCGATTCAGGCGCTCGGCCCAGCGTACCGCGTCCCGATAATAGTCAAGTTGCTGCGCGAGAGCCGTGCGACCGGCCGGCGGTTGCAGGAAGTCGAGCCCGCGCTCGCACCAGTCGACACGCGCGACAGCAGCGAAGGTATCGACGCCGCTGAACCAGTGCCTGCGCAGAGTCTCGTTCGGCAGGTCGTGGAACCAGCCTTCGAGGTGATACAGGGGGTTCTCGTTCGGAACGCGACCGGCGATGCGCTGCATGACGAAGAACGGCGCGCCCAGCAGGCCCGCCTCGGCTTCGAAGCCGAGCAAGGCCGGTACGGGCACGTCCGTACCGGACAGCGCCTGCATGACGCGGTACTGCCGCCGGACATCGCAGTCGGGATAGACGGAACTCGTCAGGGGCTGCACGCGCAGCACGATGTCGAGCGCCTCGCGCCTTGCATGCCGGGTCCACTCGAGCCGACCCAGCACCGTGATGTTCGAAAAGCCTCCGTCCGAGCGGTTCAGGGCGCAGACCCGCACCGGGGCATGCTCCGGATGTCGTTGCGCGAGCCACTGCCCGAGCCGGGCTGCCACACGATCCAGGTCGTCGATCATGCGCCGCTCTCCCCTGCTCCATCCAGGAAGCCACGAAACCCCGAAGGCGCATGCGGCCCGAAGACCAGCGTCTCGAGGACGCCGATGCCCTCGCGCGCGCCGGCGGGCGTGCGCAGCTGGGCGCGCACCATCTGGTGCACATGGACGTGATCGGGCCGCAACGGATCGAGATCGGCCAGGCACAGCCGCTCGTGGCCGAGCGCGAGTTCGCCGTGCCACAGTCCGTGCCCCCACTCGGGATGTTGATAGCCGATGCCGCGCGTCAGCAGCGTCGCCAGCGATTCGAGTTCGATGCGCCAGTCCGCACCGTCGGCGTCGCGCATCGAGATCGTGGCGCCTTCGGGATGACGCGTGCCGGGCTTCCAGCGCACGCGCAGCGACGGGTCACGCATCGCGTACTCCGCCGGATCGTGACCCGCCGGGATCGAGGCCGGGTCCGCGTAGGCCGGCTGCACCACGGCAGCGAGCTGCGTCGGCCGCCCCTGCGGATCCTCGAAGGTGTTGAACTGCGTGCAGCGGTCGCCGAAGTCGAGCGGTGCCCAGACCCAGTAGACGCCCGGCGCCTGCTGCAACCTGCCCGGCGCGCCACCTTCGGGCTCGCCGCAAGGGCGGATGCCCCAGGAGCGGTCGCGCACGCCGCTCGCCGCCGACACGGGCAGGCTTCGGCCGTCGACGCGCATCTCGCCGTCCCAGCGCCCGAACTGGACGAAGCGCGTCGTGTGCATGATCACCCGGTCGCCATCGTGCAGCCGGCTCGCCGGTTCCTCGCCCGGCGCGCTGCGGGCGGTGAACCGCAGGTCGCAGGCGAGGCCGCTCGCCGCATCGTCGAGCCGCAGTCGAAGCCGGCGCATCGGCTGCTCGACCTCAAGCACGAACGGGCCGACCTGCATTTCGGTGCGTTCGAGCGGCGCGCGCCTCGAGCCGTGAAAGCAGTGCTGTACGCCGTCGAGGAGCAGGCTGAAGTGCGCATCCATGACGCGCCGGTGCGGATACAGGCCGAGCGCCGCCTCGAACATGCAGCGGCCATCGGCGAGCAAGCCCGCGAAGAACCAGCGGTCGTAGAAATTGCGGTCGCTGGTCGACGGCCGGCTGACCGGCTCGGGCGTCTGGTGGATCGCGTAGTCGTCGAGCAGCGTGATCATGCAGCGCCCTGCCCTGCTGCGGCGTGGGCAGCGATCGCGCCCGAACTTGCCGCCGTCGGCTCGATGCCGCGCTTGCGGCACCAGCGTGCGTACTGCAGTTCCAGGTACCGCTGCAGCGCTTCGACGGTGAGGTCGGCTCGCAGCGAATGGAAGATGTCCCACGCGTGATGCGCGTAGGGCAGTTCGACGTAGACGACTTCGCCGGCGTATTGCCGGCGAAGTTCGCCGACGAACCAGCGCGCCTCTCCGACCGGGATGAGCTGGTCGTGCGTCCCATGCAGCACGAGGAACGGCGGCGCGCGCTCCCCGGACAGGGCGCCCAGGTGACTGGCGGGATGCATCGCCCGCCACAACGCATCGTGTTCGTTGCGCGCACCCGGCATCAGTTTCCCCGCCATGAAGTCGGCAAAAGGCGTATCGGCCTGGTATTCGCCGAGCATGTCGTACTTGCCATAGAACGGCACGACGACCTGCGCGCTCGTATCCGCCGTCTCGAAGCCTGGCTGCAGTTCCGGCTGGTTGGCGCTGAGCCCGGCCAGCGCCACGAGATGGCCGCCAGCCGATCCGCCGGTGATGACAATGAACCGCGGGTCGCCGCCGTACCGGGCCGCGTTCCGGCGCGTCCAGTCGATCGCATGCTTCACGTCGACGATGTGTGCCGGCATGCGCGCGCCGGGGCTCAGCCGGTAGTCGGCATCGACGCAGAGCCAGCCGTGGCTCGCCATGTGCATGAGAAGCGGCATCGCCTGCGTGCCCTTTCTGCCGATCATCCAGCCGCCGCCGTGGATGTTGAGCAGCACGGGCATCGGCCCGCCCGCCGGGGTGCGCGGCTCGAGCACGTCCAGGAACTGCTGCGCGTGCGCGTCGGCAACGTACGCGATGTGCCGGTGCCATTGCACCGCGGGATGTCGGTAGGAGAACGGCTTCCACCAGTGCGCGGGCCGCAGCTTGCGTGCGAGCAGTGCACGCCGCGAGGGTGCGATTTCCGCCACGTACCCCGGTCCGAACGCCTGGCGGAACACCGCATCGAACACCGGACCGGCGACACGGGAACGCGACACGGCCCAGAACAGCCCGAGGACCGCCACCGCGTGCAGCACGAGGCCGACGCGACCCGCCCAATGGGTGGCCGCGCCGAGCCACCACCCGACCGCTGCGAGCACGGTACCGATCGTGATCAGCACGATCGACAACTCGCTGCCCGGCAGTCCGAAGACGAGGTGCCACATCGAGAGGCGGCTGGTCGTGCGGCCCGGCACGGCCACCAGCGCGCACAGCGCGTAGAGGGTGCCGATCAGGCCCAGCGTCAGGACAGTCCACGAAATCATGTGTCGCTCCGCGGCCGCCCCTGCGGCCATTGGACGATTACAACGGTTTCCAGCGCGGCTGGCGTCGCTCCCGGAAGGACTGCGCAGCCTCTTCGAAGCACCCGGTCTGCGTGCCGAGCACCTGTGTCCGGTTCTCGATTTCCATCGCGTGCCTCAGGCTCGGAGCGTCCATCGCGAGCTGCAGGCCCTTCTTGGTCATCCAGGTGCCGTACTCGGAATGCTCCGCGATGCTGCGAGCGACCTCGAGCGCCGCGGCGTCCAGCGATTCAGGCTCGGTCACGCGCGACACGATGCGCAATTCGCGTGCCTCGTCGGCGTCGAACACGCGGCCCGTGAGCATCAGTTCGGACGCCACGCCGGCGCCGGCGATGCGCGGCAGCAGGTAGCTGATGCCGACGTCGCACCCCGACAGGCCCGTCTTGATGACCACGTCGCCGAACTGCGCCGTGCGCGAAGCGACGCGGACGTCGGCCGCGAGCGCGAGCGCGAACCCGCCGCCCACCGCGGCCCCGTTGACCGCGGCGACCACCGGCTTGTCGCAGTCGTGGACGGCCAGCACCAGGCGTGCAAGGTACTCCTGGAACCTGTACACGAACCCGAGCGACGTCATGCCGGCGGTCCCCGGGATGTCGCCCGGCGCCGCGGGTTCCTGCAGATCGGCACCGGCACAGAACCCTTTGCCGACGCCCGTCAGGATGACGACTCGCGTCACCCGGTGGTCGCGCAATTCCTCGAACGCAGCGATGAGTTCGGCGATCAGCGGTGCCGTGAGCGCGTTGAGGCGCTCGGGACGGTTGAGGCGCAGCTCGAGCACGCCCTCTGCGACGAACCGGCGCATCAGTGCTGTCATCAGATCCTCCCCCGTGGCCTCGTCGCTTCAGCGCGCGAGCTGGTTGAAGGGAACGTCCTTGTCCATGCGGGGCTCGGGCGCGAGGCCCAGCACGCGTTCGCCGATGCTGTTCTTGACGATCTCATCGGTGCCGCCTGCGATGCGCATGCCGGCGGCCCCGAACCACAGGCGCTCGATCATGGCCGCATCGCCTCCCCGTGACGCCCCCGACAGTACCCCTTTCGGTCCCTGCAGGTCGATCGCGATGCGCGCGAAGGTCTGAGCCGCCTGTGCCACGAGGTTCTTCACGCCGCTCATTTCGGGCCCGGGTGCCCGGCCCTTGCCGAGCGCGGTCAACGCCCGGCACTGCAGCAGCCAGATGCCCTGCGCCATCAGGTAGAACTCGACCAGCCGTTCGCGGAAGCGGCCGTCACGCAACGCTGGACCGTTCTGGAACGGCGTCTCGAGCATCAACCGCGCCAGCGTTCGCCAGAGGTCGGCCGGCAGCACGCCGCCGAACGAGACGCGCTCGCTCATGAGCCCGGTGAGCGTCACCTTCCAGCCCGCCCCTTCCGCGCCGACGCGCTGGGCGTCCGGGACGAAGACATCCTCGAGGAACACTTCGTTGAAGTCGGCCTCGCCACTCGGCTGGCGGATCGGCCGCACCGTCACGCCCGGACTCTGCATGTCGATGAAGAAGCTCGTCAAACCGTCGAACTTCGGCACGCCCGGATTGGTGCGTGCGAGCACCAGGCCGTACTGCGCGAACTGCGCGAGCGACGTCCAGACCTTCTGGCCGTTCAGCAGCCAGCCGTCGCGACCGTCGGTGCAGCGCTCGGCTCGCGTGCGCACCATGCCGAGGTCGGAGCCGGCCCCGGGCTCGCTGAGAAGCTGGCACCAGAGGTGCTCGCCCGTCAACGCCGGCCCGACGTGCCGGGCGCGGACCTCGTCCGACGCATGCGCCAGCACCGCCGGCATGACCATGCCGAGGCTCACCGCAAACGTGCCGGTCGGCACGTCGTAGCGGCTTTCTTCCTGCCGCCAGATCAGCTCCTGGACGGGCGTGCCACCGCGGCCGCCCAACGCCTTCGGCCAGGTGATCGCGCCGAAGCCCGCGACGGCCTTGCGCGCCTGCCAGGCACGCGCGTCGGCCATGCGCTGCTCTCCGCTGGCTTCGGGTCGGTACAGAATCTCGCCGCCCGACTTGGGTTTCGCATGGGCATCGAGCCAGGCGCGGCACTCGGCACGAAACGCCGCTTCCTCGGGCGAGTCGTCGAAGTCCATCGAGCCGGCCGCGCGGGCCGGGCGCACCGCGGCGACTGCCCCGGACGCCGCGACTCGCCGCTCGAGTTCCACGGCGAGTTGCTCGCGCCAGGCATCCCCGTGGCCGAGCAGGACGGCCTGCTGACGGGCACGGCGCAGGAACAGGTGGCAGTCCATGGCCCACGTGAAACCCATGCCGCCGTGGACGTGCAGCCCCTCGTGCGCGGCCTGCGTCGCCGCCTCGCCCGAACTGACGCGTGCCGCGGCGGCGGCGGCGGCCAATTCGGGAGCACCCTCGGCCGTGGCCGCATCAGCCGCCAGCGCCCAGGCGCCGTAGTAGCAGTGGACGCGCGCCAGCTGGTTGCCGTTGTAGAGGTCCGCCAGCTTGTGCTTGATGCCCTGGTAGGACCCGATGGTTCGGCCGAAAGCGCGACGCTCGCGTGCAAATGCTGCCGCCATCTCGAGCGCCGCATCCGCCGCGCCGAGTTGCTCGAACGCGAGCAGCACGGCGGCGCGATCACGCACGCGCGCCAGCAGGCGCAGCGCGTCCGGCACGGAATCGAGCGGCTCGGCGGGTGTCGCCTCGAAGGTCCAGGCAGCGAACGGCTTGGAAGGATCGAGTGTGGCGAGTAACCCACGCACGACGCCGTGCGAGAGGTCGCTGACGACCCAGAGTAGGCGACCGCAGGCATCGGTCGCGAGCACCACGGCCCATTGCGCGATAGCACCGTCCGGCACCAGTTCGACGGACCCGTGCAACCGTCCGTCCTCGAACCGGGGCAGCGCGACGCCCTCCAGCACGCCGTCGAGCGGCGCCGCGAAGGTGCCGATGGAACCGCGGGCCACGGGTGCGAGCCAGCGCCTCTGCTGCTGCGCCGAGGCGCCGAGCAGCAACACCTGTGCCGCGAGGTAAAGCGTGGAAGCGAGCGGGACGGCCCCGAGCTGCCGCCCGATTTCCTCGGCCACGACACACAGTTCGAGCGCGCCGAGGCCGGAGCCGCCGCCGTCGTCGGGCAGCATCAGCGCCGTGGCGCCGAGATCGACCAGGCCTTGCCACACCGACGCACTGTGCGTACCGCCCGCCTCCAGCACCTCGCGGGCCACCGCGAGAGGCGACTCGCCGGCCAGGTACTTGCGCACCTCGGCACGCAACAGGTTCTGGTCGTCGGAAAAATCGAAGTTCATGCAGGTTCATCCCGCAGGTCGAGCGGCTGCGGCGGCGGCCGGCCGCGCACGAGGTCGGCGCACTTTTCGCCGATTGCGACGCAGATCGCGTTGGTGTTTCCAGAAACGATCGACGGCATGACGGACGCGTCGGCCACGCGCAGCCCGTCGATGCCGCGGACACGCAACTGCGGGTCCACGACGGCGAGTTCGTCGTCGGCGCCGCCCATGCGGCACGAGCCGGCCGCGTGATGACCCGAACTCAGACAATTCGCGGCGTAGTCGAGCAGTTCCGCATCGGAGTCGCGTCCGTCCCCCGGCCGCGTCTCCGCCTCGATCATCGATGCAAGCGCCGGCTGCGCGGCCATGCGGCGAACCCAGCGCATCCCGACGAGCAGCGCCTGCCGGTCACGCTCGTCGGCGAGGTAGTTCATGCGGATCATGGGCGGTTCGGCCGGGTCGACGCTGCGCAGGCGGAGCTCGCCGCGCGAATGCGGCCGCAACTGGCACGGCGCCATCGTGAAACCTGCGAACCGTTCCGGGCCCAGGTTCTCGCCGCGCACGACCGTCGCCTCGACGTCGCCGCTGATCGGCAGGCCGTGGACCTGGATGTCCGCGTGCGTCTGCGCCGCATCACTCTTCAGGAAGCAGACGAACTCCGAGGCCGGGCTGACGAGGGCGCCGCGCCGCGCGAGCTGGTATTGGAGCGCCGAACGCAGCATGCGCCAGCCGTGCAGTTCCTCGTTGAGGCTGCGCACGCCGCGGCGGCAGCGCCAGGTCATCGCGACCACGCAATGGTCGTGCAGGTTCGCGCCGACGCCCTCGAGCGCGTGATGTGGCTCGATGCCCAGAGCACGCAACGGGGCGGCGGGCCCAATGCCCGAGAGCATCAGCAGTTGCGGCGAGTTGATCGCACCACCGCAAAGCAGCACTTCCCCGCGCACCCTGGCCTCGAGTTCGCGACCGCCCTGCCGATAACGCACGCCCACGGCGCGACGGCCCTCGAGCAGGATGCGCGTCGCGAGTGCCCCGGAGGCGAGCGACAGGTTCGGACGGCGCAACGCGGGCTCGATCGCGCCGACCGCGATGGCGTTGCGACGCCCGGCGCGTACGTTGACCTGCGGCATGCCGCAGCCCTCATTCTCGCCGTCATTGAAATCGTCGCGCCAGGCGAGGCCGGACTGCTGGGCGGCCTCCACCATCGCGCGCGTCAGCGGATGCACGGCAGGCAGGTCTTCCACGGCCAGCGGCCCACCGCGCCCGTGCAATGGTCCCTCGAGCCGGGCCTGGTCCTCCGACCGCACGAAGTACGGCAGCATGTCGCGCCAGCTCCAGCCCGCGGCGCCTTGCTGCGCCCACCGGTCGAAGTCGAGGCGGTGCCCGCGCACGTAGAGCATTCCGTTGATCGACGACGAGCCGCCGAGCACCTTGCCGCGTGGCAGCCTGACGCGGCGACCCGCTGCCGCCGGCTCCGGCTCCGTCTGGTAGAGCCAGGCGCAGCGCGACCAGTGGATGGTCTTGCCCCAGCCCGCCGGCATGCTGATCAGCGGCTGGCGATGGCTGCCACCCGCCTCGATCAGCAGCACGCGCGTCGACGGATCCTCCGACAGACGCGCGGCCAGCACGCCGCCCGCCGAGCCGGCCCCGATGACGACGTGGTCGAAGGTCTGTGTCGTCACGGCCAGTGCCTGCTCAGGCCACGCGACGCGCCGTGGCGCCGTAGAAGGTCTGGCCGCGGGCCGCCATGTCGCGCAGCAACTGCGGCGGTCGCAACTGCTCGCCGAACAGGTCGGCGAGCCGGTCGGCTTCGGCGACGAACGCCGGCAGGCCGGTGCCGTCGATGAAACAGAACGGGCCACCCGTGTACGCCGGGTAGCCAACGCCGAGGATCGAGCCCACATCGCCGTCGGCTGGCGACAGCAGCACGCCCTCAGCCATTGCACGCGCGGCTTCCACGGCCTGCACGTACAGGATGCGCTGCCTGAGGTCGTGCGGACTCGGCTGTACGGGTTTCGGTGGCCAGAGTTGCGCCAGGCCGGGCCACAGCGTCTTGCCCGACGCGTCGTAGTCGTAGAAACCCTGGCCGCACTTGCGGCCCATGCGACCGAGTTCGAACAGTGTCCGCAGAACCGGCACCGAACGGCCCGGTTTGTAGTCGTCAGGGAATTCCCTTTTCTGGGCCTCGCCAGCATGCACCGACAACTCGATCGACAGCTCGTCGGTAATCGCGAGCGGGCCGACGGGCATGCCGGCCTGGCGCGCGCAGTTCTCGATCAGTGCCGGGTGGATGCCCTCGGCGACCATGCCGATCGCGTCGTCGATGAACGCGCCGATGAAGCGGCTCGTGAAAAAGCCGCGCGCGTCGTTGACGACGATCGGTGTCTTGCGTAGTTGCGCGACGAAGTCGAGTGCTTTGGCGAGCGTGGCGTCGCTGGTGGCCTTGCCGCGGATCACCTCGACCAGCGGCATCCTGTCCGCCGGCGAGAAGAAATGCAGGCCGATGAATCGCTCGGGCCGCGCGCTCGCCTGCGCGAGCAGTGTGATCGGCAGTGCCGAGGTGTTGGAGGCGAGCACGCAGTCGACCGGCAGCACGGCGTCGAGCCTGCGCGTGACTTCGGCCTTGACAGCACGGTCCTCGAACACGGCCTCAACGACCATGTCGGCGTCGCGCAACTGTTCGTAGTCGGTCGTCGGGCGGATGCGCGCAAGGATCGCATCGCGCTTGTCGACCGTCATGCGCCCGCGCTCGATCTGCTTCGCGAGCGCCCTTTCGGCGTAGGCTTTGCCGCGCTCGGCGGCCGTCTGGTCGCGATCGATCAGCACGATGTCGATGCCGCGCTGTGCCGCGACCAGCGCGATGCCGCCACCCATCATGCCCGCGCCGATCATGCCGAGCTTGCGGCTCCTGAACGGCGCGACCCCGGCGGGCCTATGCATGCCCTTCTCTGCCTTGCCCTTGTTGACGAACAACGTGCGGATCATGCCTCGCGAGACCGGGCCGCGGGCCAGCGTCATCAGGTACTTGGTCTCGACGCGCAGCGCCTTGTCGATTGGCAGCAGCGAGCCCTCGTACAGACAGCACTGGATCGCCTGCGGCGCCGGCAGGTTCTGCTGCGTGTTCGCCTGCAGCATCGTGTTGCCCACGACGAACGCCGGCGCCACGCGCGGGTCGAGCGCGTTGCCACCAGGAAAACGGAAGCCCTTTTCGTCCCACGGCTGCCGGGCCCCCGGCGTTCCGAGCAACCATTGCTTCGCGCGCGCGAGCAGTGCCGCGGGCGGCGCCAGTTCGTGCACCAGCCCCGCTTTCAGCGCCTGTTCCGGCGTGGCATGCTTGCCCTCCAAGAGGTACGGCATGGCCGCCTGGATGCCGATCAGCCGCGGCAGGCGCTGCGTGCCGCCCGCGCCCGGCAGCAGGCCGATCTGCACTTCGGGCAGGCCGACGACGGCAGCCGGCGTGTCGGCGAGCACCCGGTGGTGACAGGCGAGCGCGAGTTCGAACCCACCGCCCATCGCCGTGCCGTTGATCGCGGCAACGAACGGCTTGCCGCAGGTCTCGAGGTTGCGGAACAGGCGCGAGAGCGAGCCGTATTTGTCGAACAGCACCGGCAGCGGATCGTCGGCCGTGCTGTCGAGGTTCTGCTCCATCGCGATCAGGTCGGCACCCGCGACGAACGCATCCTTGCCGGAAGTGATGACGGCGCCCCTGATCACCGCGTCGCCGCGCACGCGGTCGATGCCAGCCTGCAGGCTGTCCATGAAGGTCTGATCGATCACGTTCATGGTCTTGCCGGGATAGTCGATGGTCAGCAGCGCGATGCCGTCGGCATCGACCTCGCAGCGAACCACGCCGGTATTCGTGTTCATCGTCGTCGCCTCAGACACGCTCGATCACCATGGCCGTTCCCATCCCCGCCGCCACGCACAGACTCACGAGCGCCGTGCCCCGGCCGGTGCGCTCGAGTTCGTCGAGCACCGTGCCCAGGATCATCGCACCGGACGCGCCGAGCGGATGCCCCATCGCGATCGCGCCGCCGTTGACGTTGATGCGGTCGTGCGGCACGTCCATGACCGACATGAACGTCAGCACGACGGTCGAGAACGCCTCGTTGAGTTCCCAGACGTCGACGTCGGAGGGCTGCATGCCCGCACGGTCGAGCGCGCGGCGCGCGGCCGCGGCCGGGCCGTCGAGCATGATCGTGGGTTCGGAACCGATGGCCGCGAACGAGCGGATGCGGGCGCGCGGCTTCAGGCCGTGCCGGGCGGCCGCGGCCGCGGTGCCGATCAGCACGGCGCCGGCGCCGTCGACGATGCCGCTCGAATTGCCGGCGTGGTGCACATGGTCGATGCGCTCGAGTTGCGGGTAGCGCTGCAGCGCCACGGCGTCATAGCCGTACTTCTGCCCCATCTCCCCGAACGCGGGCTTGAGTGCCGCGAGCGACTCGACGCTGGTCTCCGGACGGACGGTTTCGTCGCGCTCGATCAGCGTCAGACCGACGAAGTCCTGCACCGGCACGACCGAGCGGGCGAAGCGCCCCTCGCTCCATGCACGTGCCGCACGACGATGGCTCTCCGCCGCGTAGGCATCGAGGTCGTGACGGCTCTGGCCGTGCAGGGTTGCCAGCAGATCGGCCGAGATGCCCTGCATCACGAAATGCGTTCGCGCGGACATCGTCGGATCCTGCGCCCAGGCGCCACCGGCGCTGCCCATCGGCACGCGCGACATGCTCTCGACGCCAGCGCCGACCGCGAGGTCGGCCTGGCCGGACATGACCTTGCCAGCCACGATCGCCACGGCCTCGAGACCGGAGCCACAGGCGCGGTCGACGGACAGGCCCGGCACGGTCTGGTCCCAGTCCGCGGCCAGCACGGCCATGCGGGCCAGGTTGCCACCCTGCTCGCCGACCGGATTGACGCAACCCATGACGACTTCTTCCACCGCACGGGTGTCGAGGTGGTTGCGGGCCGCGAGCGCCGCGAGCGGTCGACTCGCGAGCCAGACGGAAGTGACTTCGTGCAGGCTGCCGTCAGCCTTGCCGCGGGCGCGCGGAGTCCGCACGTGGTCGAAGATGAATGCGTCCATGAGAGCGGATGTTAGCCGCGACACGGTGGCCGCCATCGGGCAAACTACCCAGACTGGGTAGATTGAACCCGCCCTGCGGAGCCCCATGGCTGGCCATCGCGCCCCGAAGTCCGCCGCCTCGATCAGCCTCGGCGATCTCGCCGCGCAGGTCACCGGCCCGCTCACGCACCAGACGATCCTGAGCGCCTATGCGAGTCGCTTCACGATCGACACGCTGCGGCGCGCCTGCCGTCTGTTCGATGGCGACCTGAAGCTGTTCCTGGTGTTCAGTGAAATCGCGCACTACAACATGTCGCGCGCCCTGCATGCCCTGAGCGTCCGCGAGGCCGCGGATGCCGTGCGCTGGCGCGTCGTGCTGCGCGCCCTGCAGACTCAGAAGGTCACGCCCTGCAACGCGCTGTCGATCAGCGCCGCGACGGGTCTGCCGCGGGAAACCGTGCGTCGCAAGGTCAAGGAACTCGAACGCCGCGGATGGCTGGTCAGGGAGGGCGCTCGCAGCCTGACGCTCGCGCCGCGCGCGATCGACCAGATGGGCGCGCCGGGGCGCGCGCTCATGGACGAATTCCGGGAGACGGCCCGGGTGCTCCAGGTGCTGGACGATGCCTTCGCGCGCCAGCAGAAACACCGCGGGCCGGCCGCCGTGTCGACCTCCTAGCGTTGTGCAGCGCTGCTGCGCCCGGCGAAGCGGCGGCGGAGTTCGCTCGTGTCGATGCGCAGCTTGAGCTTGCTGGTCTCGACCTTCGACTGGAGCGTCTCCTTCCAGTTCGCGACGGCCTGGCGGATCTTCGGCTCGACACGCTTGCCCTCGGCAATCATGCTCGCCATCTTCTCCTCGCGCTGCTTGCGCAGCTGCGACGCGAGGCCGAGGCCGGCCAGCGCGTACTGGCGCGACGTCTCGCGCACATCGGTCAGCACTTCCTCGAACGGCTTGGACAGCCGGGCCAGGGCGGCAGGCTCGGCCGTGGCGCGGGCTCGCGTCGCGTGTGCGGACTTGGCGCTGCGTCGGGTCCTGGCGGTGGATTTGCTGGCGGTCATTGCGATATCTCCTTTGCGTGGTGACGAGTCGGGGCAGCGCAAAGTTAAGGCCTGCCTCTAGAGCACTCACCCCAGAGCATTCGACCCGGAGCATTCACCATCGGGCGGATTCACTCCGCAGTGCCGAGCAGCACGACGCTGTTCAGGAAGATGCGCACGAGCGCGGTCTGCCGACGCACGCCGACCTTCGCGAAGATGGAACGCAGGTGGGCGCGCGCCGTGTTGCGCTTGATGTTGAGCACCACCGCCGCCTCCTCGAGCGAGAGACCGTTCGAGAGCTGGATCGCCAACATGGTCTCGGCACCCGTCAGGCGGAACAATTCCTGTGCGAGACGCACCGGCGGCGCGCGATTGGCGTCGGTGTTGCGCACGAACAACGCCACGCAGGGGCGATGCCTGCCTTCAGTCCAGCGATCAGGACTGGTCGGCTGCACGACGACTCCCCAGCTCAGCTTGCCCGACGGACGACTGATCGAAATCGCCTCGGCCGGGCGCAGCACGGTGCCCTTGGCCGCACCGTCCAGCGCCTCGCGCACGAGTCGCTGCAGGCGTCGGTTCTCGGCCGGGTAGACGGCTTCGAGGCGCTCGCCCTGAATGCTGAGGCCGTCGTTCATGTCGACGATGGCGCGAGCCATCGTGTTGCATTCGAGCACGCGCCCCTGGCCGTCGAGGATGATCGTGCCGACCATCAGGTGCGCCATCGCCTCGCTGTAGATGCGGTTTACTTCCCGGTCCTGGTAGATCAGCAGGTGCAGGTCCAGCAGGCGGCGCAGGTGCGGAACCAGCATCTTGCACCGTGCGCGGTCCGCTGCCGTGAAACGTGGCGAGCGCTCGCTGCGCGTGAGGCGGAAGCCGTGCACGCTGCCCTCGCGCGTCTGGATGTCGACGGCCATCACGTGGAACACGTCGTGGGCGACGCACCAGTCGCGGTAGTAGTCCGAGCGGCGCCAGTCGGCCTCCGAGAGAATGTCGTCGACCGTGACCACCCGGTCCGGCGCGAGACCGCTGAAGGGGCTCAGGTGCAGAGGCGGCTCGGCGACGTCGAGCGGCTCGCGGTCCGCGGAGACCGACACGATCAGTCCACTGAGGGCATCGCCGGAAGCGCGTCGCACGATCAAGGACGCGAAATTGGCACCGAACGCCTTGCAGATCGCCGCCAGCGCCACGGCCCAGTTGTCCGGCCGCAACGCCGATTCGTAAATCAGACCGAGCAGGTCGCTGAGTTGCGCGGCCGGGAATTCGCCAGCGACCGGCGCGACCGCATCTGCTCGCGATGAGCACGCCACCACCGAAGCGTCGAGACTCGACACCATGCAAACAGGCTAGCACGCGCGCGTCCACCCGGCGCGAGCATGGCCATTTGCGACGCGCCGACACATTCGCAACCGAGAATCGTTCGCAGCTGCGTCATCACGGCCGTTAGTCCTTTCAGACGTTGCTCCCTTTCTTCGGCGCGCCAAGATTGCCGGTTCTCACGACTGCCACAGGAGCCCCGCTCGTGGATGCCTACAAGATGTTCGTCGACGGTGAGCACGTCGACGCCCACAGCGGCAAGACCTATGCGCTGATCGATCCGGGCACGGGCGCGGCCTTTGCGCAGGTCCCGAGCGGCGACGAACGCGACGTCGATGCGGCGGTGCGCGCGGCCCGGCGCGCCTTCGACAGCGGCGTGTGGAGCGGCCTGTCGCCGGCGGAGCGGGCCCGCGCCGTGATCCGTTTCGCGGACCTGGTCGAGGCCCACAGCGGCCAGATCGCGATGGCCGACAGCCGCAGCATGGGCGGCACGCCGGCCTGGGTGGGCGGCGGGCTCTGGGTGGCCGCCAACTCGATGCGCAATCTCGCCTGGTACGCAGCGAACCGGTTCTGCTGGGAAGAGGAAATCCCGGTTTCCGGCAGCGTCTATGCGCACGGCAGCAACGTCATCCGCCGCGAGCCGATCGGTGTGGTGGCGGCCATCGCGCCGTGGAACGCACCGTACATGATGGCGCTGTGGAAGCTGGCCCACGCCCTCGTCACGGGCAACACCATCGTCCTGAAGCCGGCGTCCTCGACGCCTTTGTCCGCGTTGATCGTGGCGGGACTGGCCAATCAGGCCGGCCTGCCACGCGGCGTCGTCAACGTCGTGACTGGCCCCGGCGCTTCGGTGGGCGAGGCACTGTGCCTGCATCCACTGGTCGACAAGATCTCGCTGACGGGCAGCAGCGAGGTGGGCAAGCGCATCATGTCGCGCGCTGCCGGGACCCTGAAGCGCGTGTCGCTCGAACTCGGCGGCAAGTCGGCGAGCATCGTCTGCGACGACGCGGACCTCGACGTCGTGGTCGACGGCGCGATCGCCGGCAATTTCGCGAACTGCGGCCAGATCTGCATCTCGGCCTCGCGGCTGCTCGTCGCCCGCCCGGTCTACGAGGAGGTCGTGGCCCGCCTTCAACGCCGCATCCGCGACGTCAAGGTCGGCTACCAGCTCATGCCCGGAACCCGGCTGGGCCCGTTGGCCACGGCCCGCCAGCTCGAGACCGTGCAGAGGTACGTCGAAATCGGCAAGACGGAGGGCGCACGCCTGGTCTGCGGAGGCAACCGGCTGACGCTGCCCGGGTTCGAGGGCGGCTGCTATTTCGAACCCACGATTTTCGCCGACGTCACCAACGGCATGCGGATCGCGCGCGAGGAGATCTTCGGCCCCGTGCTGGTGGTGATGCCGTTTGACACCGACGACGAGGCCGTGGCCATCGCCAACGACAGCGACTACGGGCTCGCCGGCGCGGTGTGGTCGCGTAATCCCGAGCGGGCACGCGGGATCGCCAACCGCATCCAGACCGGCACGATGTGGATCAACGACGTCGCCGTGCTCTCCGACTTTGCGCCGTTCGGCGGTTACAAGACGAGTGGCATCGGCCGCGAATTCGGTGACGAGGGCCTGAAGTCGTACACGCAGTCCAAGGTCATCTACACCTCGAACGAAGGCACGGCCAACCGTGCCACGTTCAAGTCGATGCTGGACTATCCACCGAGCCCCTCCTTCGGTTTCTACCAGCCGACGAAGCTCGTCTGCGGCCCGAACTCCGTCGCCCAGCTCGCCAACGAGCTGCGGCTGCTCGGTGCCCGCCGCGCCGTCATCATCACCGACCCTGGCGTACGCGACGCCGGTATCGTCGACCTGGTGCGTCGCGCCGGGGGCGGCCGCATCGCCGGCGTGTTCGACGGCGTGGTGTCCGACCCCACCTACGAGTGCGTGGACGCGGCGCTCGCCCATTGCCGCTCGATCGGTGCCGATGCCCTGGTCAGCCTCGGCGGTGGCAGCTCGATCGATGCTGCCAAGCTTGCCCTGGTGGCACTCAGCAACGGCGGCTCGGCCATCGAGAACATGGGCCTGATGCGTCTCGAGCGTCCGCTGCTGCCGCACGTCGCGATCCCGACCACGCACGGCACGGGCAGCGAGGTCACGCTCGGCGCCGTGATCACCAATGCCGAGCTGCACCGCAAGTTCTTCGTTGCCGACTTCCACCTGATCCCGCGCACGGCGATCCTCGACCCGACACTGGTCACGGGCCTGCCGCGAGCCGTCACGATCGGCACCGGTCTCGACGCGCTCACGCACGCCATCGAGGGGCTGGTCACGCCCGCTGCGAACCCGATCACGACGGCCACCGGTCTGCAGGCCGTTCGCCTGATCGCGGAACACCTGCCGCGTGTGGTGGCCGACGGCAAGGACCTCGAGGCGCGCCAGGGCATGCTCGTCGCCTCCACGCTCGCCGGCCTCACGCTCGGCCCCGGACTCGGCATCGCGCACTCGTTTGCCCACACCGTCGGCACGCTCTTCGGCGTGCACCACGGCACGGGCTGCGGCATCGGGCTGTTGCAGGCCATGCGTTTCAATCGCGAGTACGCCACGAAGCCGCTCGCCCAGGTGGCGCAGGCGCTGGGGGTGGACACGCGCGGCCTGAGCGACCCGCAGGCCGCTGACGCTGCCACCGAAGCAGTTGCGACGCTGATGCGACGCATCGGCGCGCCAATGCAGCTCAGCGACCTGGGTTTCGATCGCGGGCAGCTGCAGGCGCGGCTGCCGGACATCATTGCGGGAACCATGAGCGACCTGAACTGCGGCTCGAACCCGCGTCCGGTCGTGGACCCGAACGCGGTCGCGGAATTCGTCATGGCAGCGATTTGAGGACCGGGCCGCCGCGCGGGGGCGGACGGCCGGGGGCGCGAATCCGGGCGCAGCGCCGCCGTCGGCGTCGCGCCTGACGCGGCGGCATCCGCGCGGCTACCGAGGCCTGTACACAGGCTGGCCCGGTGGCGTAGATGTAATAAACTGCGCCGAGAACGCAGGAGACTGGAATCCAGGGGGAGCAACCGTGCGACGACTCGTCATCGGGCTGGGTTTCGTGGCGCTGACGACCGCGGCGGCGATCTACGCGTTTTCGCCGCGTTCGACGCCGCCGCTGCAGGACACGCGCATCCCCGTCGATCGCATGCGCATCCAGTCGCTGGCGAGCACGGGGGATGCGCTGGTCGCGGGCGGAGAACTCGGGATCCTCCTGCGATCCACGGACGACGGTGCGAGCTGGCAACCGGCGAAGGTCGAGCCGCACCGCTACGCCACGATCACCGCGATCCGCTTCAGCGACGCGCGCCACGGCATGGCGCTCGCGCACGAAGGCCAGATCCTTCGTACCACGGACGGTGGCCGGTCGTGGCGTGAACTGCGCTTCGACGAACAGGACGGCGCTCCGCTGATGGATGTCCGGCGCCTTCCGTCGGGCGACTGGCTGGCGGTCGGAGCTTTCGCACGCGCGCTGCGTTCCAGCGACGACGGTCAGACGTGGCAGGTCTGGCGCATTCCGGGCACCGAAGCCGAAGAGCCGCATCTGAACGGGCTGCTTCCCGGCGTGGATCCGTCGCACTGGCTCCTGGTGGGTGAGCGCGGGCTCGTCATGCGCTCGAACGACGGCGGTGCCACGTTCGAACCGGTTGCGCCGTTCTACGACGGGTCGTTCTATGGCGGCCTTGCGCTGGACGCCCAGACCTGGGTCATCTATGGCATGCGCGGCCACGTGTATCGCAGCACGGACGGCGGTGCGACCTGGCTCCCGTCGTCGCTGCAGGCACCCGTCTCGAGCTATGCCCACGCACTGCTCGACGACGGTCGTCTGCTCATCGTGGGTCAGGGCGGCGTCGTGCAGGCGAGCAGTGACCGCGGCGCGAGCTTCCAGGTGGTCAGCGCCGGCGGCCTCGCGAGCCTGACGGGTCTCGTGCCGCTCGCCGATGGCCGCTGGCTCGTCGCGAGCGACCAGGGTATCCGCATCCTCGACGTGTCGAAGCCGCCGGCCACGACGGCCCAGGCTCAGGGAGACCGGTCATGAACGCGCCTCACATCGAGCCGCCGCGCAACGCCGTCGAGCGTCTCGCCGCGCGGCTGGCACGCGGCCTCATCGCGTATCGCGGGACATTTGCCATCGTCTCGGCGCTGCTCACGGTCGTGCTCGGTGCGGCGGCGCTCGGCGTCAGGTTCGACCCGGGCTTCAACAAGCTGATTCCGATCGGGCACGAGGACATGCAGGCGTTCCTGCAGCATGGCACGCGGTTCTCCGGCGCGAACCGGATCATGGTCAACGTGCGCTGGAAGGGCGAAGGCGACATCTACAACAAGGAGTACATGGACGTCCTGCGCCAGGTGACGGACGAGGTGTTCTTCACCCCGGGCGTCGACCGTGCCCGCGTCTATTCGCTGTTTACGCCGAACATCAAGTACATCGAGGTCACCGAGGCGGGCTTCGAGGGCGAGGTCGTGATCCCCTCGCAGTTTTCGGGCGACGCTGCGAGTCTGGCCAAGGTGAAGTCCAACGTCGCCCGCTCGGGCGAGGTGGGGCGGCTCGTGGCCAACGACCAGAGAGCGGCTCTGGTGCGCGCCGACCTGCTCGAGGTCGACCCCACCACCGGGGAGAAGCTCAGCTATTCGCAGGTCTCGAAGAAGCTCGAGGACATCCGCGCGCGGTTCAGCAGCGAACATATCGCGATCGACGTCATCGGCTTCGCCAAGGTCGTGGGCGCGGTCATCGACGGCCTGCTCACGGTCGTCGCGTTCTTCGGCATCGCGTTCGCGATCACTGCGGTGCTGCTGTGGCTGTATTCGCGCTCGAAAAACCTCACGATCGTGGCCCTGCTCGTGGCGATGCTGCCCGTGGTCTGGCTGCTCGGCATCCTGCGGCTGCTCGGCATGGGCATCGACCCGATGTCGATCCTGGTGCCGTTCCTGATCTTCGCCATCGGCGTGTCGCACGCGGTCCAGATGACGCACGCCTGGCAGATGGACGTGCAGGTCGGAATGAACTCGAAGGACGCGGCCGAGGCAGCGTTCCGCCGGATGGCCATCCCGGGCACGATCGCGCTGCTGACCAATGCCGTCGGCTTCGCCGTGATCATGTTCATCGAGATCCCGATCGTGTACGAGCTCGGCATGATCGCGTGCCTCGGCCTGATGTTGATGATCTTCACCAACAAGATGGTCCTGCCGATCGTGCTGTCGGTCCTGCGCCTCGAGCGCAGTGCCACCGTCTCTGCGTATCCTGCCGGCAAGCGGCACCGCCTGTGGTGGACCCTGGCCGGCGCCTGTGAGCAGCCCGCGGCCGGCTCGATCCTGCTCGTGGCCATTGCGCTGCTGGTCGTCGGCGGCCTGTACGCGCGCAACCTGGTGACGGGTGACGTCGGCTCGGGCGTCCCCGAACTGCGGCCCGACTCACGCTACAACATCGACAACGACAAGATCGTCAGCAGCTATTCGATCGGCATGGACGTGCTGTCGATCTATGGCGAAACCCGGGGCTTCGACGATGCCTGCCTGAACTGGGGCGTCATGAACGCGCTCGAGCGCCTCGAAAACTTCATCCGTGGCGTCGACGGCGTGCAGTCGGTGACGACGGTCGCGACGATCGCCAAGGTTGCGGCTGGCGGCTTCAACGAGGCCAACCCGCGCTGGGCCGGGCTGCAGCGCGCCGAGGCTGCGCTACGCACGGGCGTCCGGGCGGCCGACCCCGACCTCGGCCTGAACGACGAAAGCTGCAAGACGCTGCACGTCGTCGTCTACCTCAGAGACCACACCGGTTCGACGCTGCGTCACGTCACTGGGCAGATCCGTGACTACATCGCAGCCAATCCGGCCGAGCGCGTCACGTTCCGCCTGGCCGGCGGCAACGCGGGCGTCGCCGCGGCGACCAACGAGGCAGTCGAGCACGCGGAAGTGCAGATGCTGCTGTCGCTCTACGCCGTGATCGCACTGATGGTGCACCTGAGCTTCCGCTCGTGGCGGGCTACGCTGTGCGTGATGGTGCCGCTCACGCTGGTGTCGATCCTGTGCAATGCGCTGATGCCGCTGCTCGGCATCGGCCTCAAGGTTTCGACACTGCCGGTCATCACGCTGGGCGTCGGTGTTGGCGTCGACTACGGCATATATCTCTGCGATCGCATCATGCACGAGTTGCAGACCCGGGCGTGCACGCTGCGCGAGGCGATCTACGAGGCGATGCTGCAGCGAGGCACGGCCGTGGTGTTCACCGGCCTCACGATGGCCTTCGGCGTCGGCACCTGGGTGTTCGCACCACTGAAGTTCCAGGCCGACATGGGCGTACTGCTCGTATTCATGTTCCTGGTCAACGTCGTCGGCGCCATGTTGCTGCTGCCGGCGCTGGCATACTGGCTCGACCTTGGCGCAGGAGCGCGCACGCACGCGGTGCAGCCGCAGACGGCCGCCGCCGGGACCTGACGCACGACGCCGCAATCGGGCAAGGCGGCCAGCTTACGCCACCGCCCTCCCACACCACCGTACTTGCGGTTCCGCATGCGGCGGTTCAACGAACGCGCTGGAGTCGGCGTCACCGCGTCGATGGAGCGCCAGCTCGCGGACCTTCGCGATGCGAAAGGCAATCTGCGCAGGGGTGGCGTCATGCACCTTCCCCGCATCCTTTCGTGCGGCGAGCGGGAAGCTCTCGCCAGCGTGCGACAGGGCGCGCTGATCGCCGCTTCGTACGAGGACCGCGAGAAGCCCGAGCAGCCAGGCGTCATCCCGGTTCGCCCGATCAACAACAACGACGACCACAACGCCGCGAACCGTACGGCGGATGCGGCAGCGCGCCAAGGCGGGCGCCCATCCATTGACCACAAGGAGCGGCAGGTCTGGGGGGCGACGCGGTGAGCTTTGTCCGCCGGATCTATTCGGTTGCGGCTGCAATGCGACAAAAAGAAAGCAGCCAGTCAGCGGTTGCTCGCTAACTGGCTGCTCTTGCTGGCTGGGGGACTAGGATTCGAACCTAGGTTGACGGAGTCAGAGTCCGTAGTCCTACCGCTAGACGATCCCCCAAAGGAACCGTTGCGGGTCTGCTTGCGAGCAGCGCCCTGACCGCTGCCGGCACCCGCATGCCGATCTGGATCAGCGCTTCGAGAACTGGGTTCCGCGACGCGCCTTGCGGAAGCCGACCTTCTTGCGCTCGACTTCGCGGGCATCGCGCGTGACGAACCCGGCAACGCGCAGCGGCTTGCGAAACGTCTCGTCGTACTCGATGAGTGCGCGCGTGATGCCGTGGCGGATTGCGCCGGCCTGGCCGGTCATGCCGCCACCGTCGACGTTGACGACGACGTCGAAGCGGTCCGACATCTGCACCGTCTCGAGCGGCTGACGCACGATCATGCGTGACGTCTGCCGGCCGAAGAACTCGTCGAGCGTGCGGCCGTTGATGTGGATCTTGCCGGTGCCGGGGTGCAGGTGCACGCGCGCCGTGGAGGTCTTGCGGCGGCCGGTGCCGTAGTTGGAGGTTGCAGGCATCGTGTGAACCCCGGTTACAGGTCGAGCGGCTTCGGCTGTTGCGCGGCGTGCGGGTGCTTGGCGCCCGCGAACACGTGCAGCTTCCTGAACATGGCACGACCGAGCGGATTCTTGGGCAGCATGCCCTTCACCGCGATCTCGATGACGCGCTCGGGGTGCTGGGCCAGCATCTTGTCGAGCGTGCGGCTCTTGATGCCGCCGATCGCGCCGGTGTGCCAGAAGTAGGTCTTGTCCTCGAGCTTGTTGCCCGTGACCGCGATCTTGTCGGCGTTGAGGACGATGATGTGGTCGCCCGTGTCGACGTGCGGTGTGTACTGCGGCTTGTGCTTGCCGCGCAGGCGGAAGGCGAGCTGCGTGGCCAGGCGGCCGAGCGTCTTGCCGCTCGCATCCACCACGTACCAGTCGCGGCGCACCGTCTCGGGGTGTGCGAAAACCGTGGACATTGGAAAGGCTCCGGGGCCTGTCTGCCGTGCAGAGAGCCGCGAATGATAGCCGAGGCCCCGAGGCAATGCAAAGCGCGCGGAGGGACGCTCGAGCCTCGCCGGGCAAGTCCAGGCCACCGCAGGCCGCGGTACTTCATAATGTGTCCCATGAGCCCGAAAGCGAGCCCGCATGCCCCCTTCCCGTCGCGGCGGCGCCTGACCCTGGCGGACCGCCTCGTCCGCGAGTTCGACCGGGGCCTGCGCACCGTCGCGGCCGCGAATGTCTCCGGCCAGCCCTTTCCCGACCAGGGGATCCCTGAAACCGTGACGGACCCAGCCGCCCGCCGGCACGCGGCGGCGCTGATGCGTGTGAATCACGCCGGGGAAATCGCGGCCCAGGCGCTCTATCACGGACAGGCCCTGACCGCCCGCAACCCCAGGGTACGTGACCAGATGCTGGCGGCGGCCCGCGAGGAAACCGACCACCTCGCCTGGTGCGAACGGCGGGTACGGGAGCTCGACAGCCGCACCAGCCTGTTCGCCCCGCTCTGGTACGCCGGATCCTTCGCCATCGGCGCCTTGGCCGGTCTGACCGGCGACCGGACCAGCCTCGGTTTCGTCGACGAGACCGAGCAGCAGGTTTGCGACCACCTCGCCTCGCACCTCGCCAGCCTGCCGGCCGAGGACGGGCGGTCGCGGCGCATCGTCGCGCAGATGCAGGAGGACGAAGACCGGCACGCCCGCGCCGCGCGGGCCCAGGGCGCGGGGCCCCTGCCGCGGCCGGTCCGCGAGCTGATGCGACGGACGGCGCGGATCATGACCCGCACGGCCTACCGGGTCTGAGCGGGTACGGAACTTGCGGCACAGCAGACGTTTATATTAGAAAGCTCCGCAGCGCGCTTTGACATAACCAGCATACGAACGGGACGGGAGATCATGGAACACGGCGGTAGACCCCTGAGCGACATTCCGGCAATCAACCGGTTCCTTAGCTACTGCCGCATCCGCACGGTGCCCTCGAAGACGGTCCTGATCCACGCGGGCGACGTTCCCGATGTCCTCTACTACGTGATCAAGGGCTCGGTGGAGGTCCTGATCGAGGACGAGGAAGGCAACGAGATGGTGCTCGCCTACCTCAACAAGGCGCAGTTCTTCGGCGAAATGGGCCTGTTCAACGAGCAGCCCGCGCGCAGCGCCTGGGTGCGCACGCGTTCGCAGTGCGAGCTCGCCGAAATGACCTATCCGCGCTTCCGCCAGATTGCGGCCGAGAGCCCGACGCTGCTGTTCGAGCTGGCGACCCAGCTCGCGAGCCGCCTCGACCGCACCAACCGCAAGCTCGGCGACCTCGCGTTCGTCGACGTCACCGGCCGCGTCGCCCACGCCATCATGGATCTGTGCAACGAGCCCGACGCCATGACGCACCCGGAAGGCACGCAGATCAAGGTGAGCCGGCAGGAGCTGTCGCGGCTCGTCGGCTGCTCGCGCGAAATGGCAGGCCGCGTACTCAAGGTGCTCGAGGAACAGGGGCTGCTCACTGCGCGTGGCAAGACCATGGTGGTCTACGGCGTGCGCCCGCGCCTCAAGGGCAAGGCCGCCGCGCTCGCAGGTGCCGCGGCCCCGCCGACCGGTCTTGCGCTGCGTGCAGCAAGAGCGACCACGGCGCGCGAGGACGACGACGAGGATGACGAGGACGACGACGAATAAGCCGACCTCGCGCGCCCTCCGACGGCGCTTCAATCCTCGGGCCCGGGTGGAGCGCCAGTACCTGGAGCGGCTCGCGCGCGACATCGAGCAGGATCTCGAAACGCTCGCGGAGGTGCGCCAGTTCGAGCAGGCGCAGGTCGCTGCCAGCGTCCGCGCCTGCCGCGGGCTGCGGCTCGGCGTGGCGCCCGCCGAACGGGAGACCGTCGCAGTGGCGCTGAGCCAGCTCACCGCACGGCGCACCCTCCGGCTCCGGCGCGCCACCTGCACCGACCTGCCCGGCGCCGGCAACCTCTGGCTCATCCGCAACGCACGGCGGCGCGAGTCGGCGTGCGGGTCGACGCGGATGACGAACTGCTTTGGCGATTGCCGCCGTCCACCCCGCAGTGGAACGTGCTCGCAGGCCGGGTGTGGTATCGCGGCATCGTGAGCGAAGGTGCCGTCATGCAGACGGACCAGACGACCGCGGAGGTCCGCGCGGTCCGGCAGGCCATTGCCGACGAACTGGGAAGACAGCTAGCGGCGGCCTACGCGCACCAGCAGGCTGCAGCATGTGACGCCGGCCTCGGCCTTGGCGAGCTCCGTCGTGTCGACGGACTCCACGCGCAGGCCTTCGGCTTCGAGCCGGGCCCTCGTGCGCGGAAACTGCAGCGGGTGGATCACGGCGCCGCCGAGCGGCAGCGCGTTGGCCGCGTGCGGCTCGCGCGGATCCACCGGCACGACCCGCGTGCCCGAGAACACGCTCGCCTCGACCCAGTCCGGGTTCGACAGGAACAGGCCGTCGGCAAGGCGGGTCACGGCCGACTTGAGATGCAGGCAGCCGCCGAACTCGACTGGAATCACGCGGTACCCGAGCGGATGCAGGATGCCCGCGAGTTGCGCGACGGCCGCCTCGTTGCTGCGGCTCGAGCGCCCGACGTACACCCGCTCTCCGTCGACCAGCACGTCGCCGCCGTCGAGTGTCGCCGGCTCGTCGATGAACTCCAGCGACCGGTGTGCCGCGAGCGTGGCCGCCACCGCGCGCAGCTCCGGCCGGCGGGAGGGAGCCCCGGGCCGCGCGATGACCGCGACGTCGTCGAAGACGATGGCCGTGTCCTCGACAAACACGGCATCCGCGAGCAGCGGGGCAGCCATCAGTCGTCGCACGTTCGCGCCGAGCCGCCGCAGCGTGGCCTCGTAGGCTTCGTGCTCCGCGACGGCGCGCGGTACGTCGAGCCACGTCCGTTCGAGGTGCGTCAATTCGCACTCCGCGAGCCTCGGACTGACCGCGCGAGTGTAGGCGAGCAACACGGGTAGGCTGGCCCTGCGGAGGAAGCCGGCGCGATCGCCGGCCTAGCCGATGGCCTTGCGCATCGCGGCGATCGTCACGGCATAATCCTTCGACCCGAAGATCGCCGAGCCCGCCACGAACGTGTCCGCACCCGCCTGCGCGACGGCCGCGACGTTGTCGACCTTGACTCCACCGTCGACTTCGAGGCGCACGGGCAGGCCGCTGCGATCGATGATGGCGCGCGCCTGGGCCAGCTTCTTCAGCGCCGACGGAATGAAGGACTGCCCGCCAAAGCCCGGGTTCACCGACATGAGCAGCACCATGTCGATCTTGTCGAGCACGTAGTCGAGCCAGGACAGCGGCGTGGCCGGATTGAACACCAGTCCAGGCACGCAGCCGCTTTCGCGGATCAGGCCGATGGTGCGGTCGACGTGCTCGCTCGCCTCCGGGTGGAAAGTGATATAGGTGGCGCCCGCCTTCGCGAAATCCGGAATGATGCGGTCCACGGGTTTCACCATCAGGTGCACGTCGATCGGCGCCGTGATGCCGTGCTTGCGCAGGGCCTCGCAGATCAGCGGGCCGATGGTCAGGTTCGGCACGTAGTGGTTGTCCATCACGTCGAAGTGCACGATGTCGGCGCCGGCCGCGAGCACGTTGCGCACCTCCTCGCCGAGCCGTGCGAAATCTGCCGAGAGAATGGAAGGCGCGATCCACGGAGCCTGGCGGCCCGTGCGGGTGCTGCTGCTCATGTCGTTCGTGTCCATGTCGTCGGTGCGAGGCGGCGTCTCATTTGAGGCCGCGGTGGTTCTTGATCGTCTCGTAGGCCTCGAGAATGCGCTGCGTGCGCTCGTGCGCGGCGGCGATCATCGATTCGGGCAGACCCTGGGCGACGAGTTTGTCCGGGTGGTTCTGGCTCATCAACTTGCGGAATGCACGGGTGACCTCGGCGTCGGTCGCCGTGGCAGCCACGCCGATGACTTCGTGCGCATCGGCCAGCCGGGAGCCAGCCGCACCGGGGACCCGGCCGCCCTGGGCGCCGCCGGGCCGGGCACCGGGACCGTAGCCGGCATACGCGCCGCGGTGCATGCGCAGCATCGCCTCGAGTGACGCCAATTCGAGCGGTGAGACACCGAGCGTGCGGCACATGCGCGCGAACACGGCACGCGGGCGGTCGCCCAGCCCGTCGCCATCGAGTGCCGCCTCGAGCTGGATCTGCACGAACAGCCGGCAGAGACCCGATTCGTCGCCGGCAAGCCACCGCAGCCGCTCCAACGTGCCTTCGAGCGGGAAATCCTGGCCCTTGCCGGCATTGAACAGGTCGATCGCGCGGCGCCGGTCGGCCTCGTTCAGCGAAAAGCGCCGCATGATCGTGCGTGCCGCGTCGATCTCCTGCTCGGTGACGCGGCCGTCGCTCTTGGCGACGTGACCCATGGTCTGGAACGTCGCCTCGAAGAACGCCCGGCGCAGCTCGGCCGGATCGCCGTGCGGCCGGCCGTCGGTGGCGCCGGAATTCCCGGACGCCCGCCGCCCGGACGCGCCGCCGGTCGCGCGGCGCGAGAGCACGTCGAACTGATGGCCGATGACCAGACCCACGATGGCCCCGAGCAGGCCGCGGCCGGCGACGTAGCCGAGGATCGCGCCGATGATCTTGCCGTACCAGCCTTCGAGCATGCCTGCCGCGCGGGCCCACGCGTCCCCGGAGTCGTTACAATGCATCTTACCAGCCCCGGCAGCGTCCCCATGCCCACGCCCACGCCCGATTCCTCCGTCGCGCCCGTCGCCACGAGCCCCGCCGCATCGCCGCCGATGCACGAATCGCGCGTCGCGGGGCTCCGGCGCACGCACCAGGGCAAGGTGCGCGACATCTACGAGATCCCCGGCGACCCGCGCCACATGCTCATCGTCACGACGGACCGCCTGAGCGCGTTCGACGTCGTGCTGCCCGATCCGATCCCGGGCAAGGGTCGCGTGCTGACGAGCATCTCGAACTTCTGGTTCGCGCGGACGGGCCACATCGTGCCGAACCACCTCGCCGCGCCCGGGCGGCGCGACCTTGCGCGCGTCGTGCCCGACGCCGCGGACCGCGCGCCGCTCGCGGACCGGTCGATGGTCGTGCGCAAGCTCGAGGCGCTGCCCGTCGAGGCCGTCGTGCGCGGCTACCTGATCGGGTCGGGATGGAAGGACTACCAGCGCACGGGCGAAATCTGCGGCATCCGCCTGCCCGCCGGCCTGCGCATGGCCGACCGGCTGCCCGAGCCGATCTTCACGCCATCGACCAAGGCCCCGCAGGGCCAGCACGACGAGAACGTCGGCTTCGAAGAAATCGCCGCGCTCGTCGGCGCGGACCTCGCCGCACAGGTGCGGCGCACGGCGATCGCGCTCTACGACTTCGCCGCGGCGCACGCCCTCGCGCGCGGCATCATCATCGCCGACACCAAGTTCGAGTTCGGCATCGACGCGGAGAACGACGGCCGCCTGACGCTGATCGACGAGGCGCTGACGCCCGATTCCTCGCGCTTCTGGCCGGTCGACACTTATGCGCCTGGCACGAGCCCGCCGTCGTTCGACAAGCAGTTCGTGCGCGACTACCTCGAGACGCTCCACTGGAACAAGACCGCGCCGGGCCCGAGGCTGCCGGCCGAGGTAATCGCGCGCACGAGCGAGAAGTACGAGGATGCGCTGCGACGCCTGACGTCCTAGCCGGCCAGCGCGCCGGGCACGCCGCTACTGCAGCGCCGCGGAGAGGTGCGAGAGCAGTCGCTCGCGGCTCGCGACACGCACCTCGCGCCCGCGCACGACGATGGCGCCGCTGGCCGTGAGCGAACGCAGTGCGCGCGACAGCGTCTCGGGCTTCATCGACAGGAACGAGGCGATCTCCTGCCGGGTTTCGTCGAGACGGACGTCGAACGGACCTTCGCCTTCGGCGGGCATGCGCGATTCGAGCAGGCGCACCAGCCGGTCGGTGGCCGGTTCCAGCGTCGCGAATTCGATCTGCTGCACGTGGCGTCCGAGCCGCTCTGCCAGGTGATACAGCATGCTGAGACAGGTCTCGGGACTCTGGCGCAACTGCGCCAGGTAGTCGCGATTGGCGATGCGCGCGACCCGGACCCTGGTCGCCGCCACGGCCGTGACGGGATAACTGCCGCGCGCATTGAACATGCCGACCTCACCGAAGATGCGGCCGGGGCCGAGCAACTCGATGACCTTGTCCTCGCCGCTGCGCGACACGACGCAGAGGTTCACGCGGCCTTCGACCACCATGAAGAAATGACGCGCGAATTCGCCGCGATGATAGAAGACCCTGCCCGGCTCGGCGTCCTCGGCGCGGGTTGCGGCGAGCACCGGCGCGAACTGTTCGGGTGTGAGCGCGGCAAAGACCGCGTGCTCGCGCAGCAGTCTCGCAAGGTCGGAGGTGGCGGACGACAGCCCGTCCCGCGAGGCGGGAGAACGGCTCGCGGTCGCACCGGCATAGCCCGCCACAGCCGGTTCCACCGGCGCCGTGTCGGACTCGGCCACGACGGCCTCCATTTCCTGCATCGTCTGCGCTCCCCGGGCAGCCGCGCCGCGTGGCGTTCCCTGTCGGGATCGTCACCGCAAGACCGGCCGCTCGGGACGGATTCTAGCCGGGTCCGGCCTGGGCCGACACCCTGCTGTCCCGTCCCGACGGGCGCGAACCCGACGACGCAGCGGGCCTTACGCCCGTAAACCCAAGCAGCCCCTCGGGTTCCGCGCAGGCACGGCGAGCCACGGCCGGTGCCGCGGACAAGACGGTCGACACCCTGCGCCGGCGCTTGCCTGCCATGGCACGTCGTGCAACGCTTGCGCCGACCTCGCGCACACGGATCGCCCTTGGCCTCGCCGACGCTCTTCCGCCAGCTCCACCTGCGCTTCGAATACTGGCTGTTCGACCTGCCGGCCGAGGTCGGCGGGCGCGCCCTGCATCTCGCACTTGGCCCGCTTCGCTACTTGTATGCGCTCATCCGCGACTTCGCCCGGGGCGATCTCGGCCTGCGCGCAATGGGCCTCGTCTATTCGTCGCTGTTCGCGCTGGTGCCCGTGATCGCCGTCTCGTTCTCGGTGCTCAAGGCATTCGGCTACCACCGCGAGATCGAGCCCGTGCTGTTCGAGTTCCTGCGCCCCCTCGGCGTGCGCGGCTACGAACTGACCGCGAGCGTCATGCAGTTCGTCGAGAACGCGCAGACGACCGTCGTCGGCACGGTCGGTTTTGCGTTCCTGCTCTACACCGTCATCACGATGATCCAGAAGGTCGAGGACGCGCTCAACTTCAGTTGGCACGTCGAGCGGCCGCGCAGCCTCGCGCGTCGCATCAGTGAATACCTGGTGATCATGCTGGTGGGGCCGGTGGTCGCGGTGGCGGCGCTCGTGCTGCTCACGAAGATCGAGGCGAGCGCGGTGCTGGCGCGGCTGTCGGGACTCGCCGGCACCGCGACGCCGGGGCGCGCGCACTACGCACCGTACGTGCTGATCATCACACTGTTCTGGTTCGTGTACTACTACATGCCGAACACGCGCGTGAAATGGCAGGCGGCGCTGGTCGGCGCGCTGGTCGGGGGCGCCATCTGGGTGACCGTGGGCGCGATCTTCACGCGTGTCGCCGTCTATGCGACGCAGACGGCGGCCGTCTACGCGGGCTTCGCGATCGTGCTGCTGTTCCTGGTCTGGCTGCACCTGAACTGGCTGGTGATGCTGCTCGGTGGCCAGTTGTCGTTCTACGTGCAGCATCCGGAGCACCTGCGGACGGGGCACGGCGTCATCCCGACGACGGCGATCCTGCGTGAGCGAATCGCGATGGGGGCCATGTACCTCGTGGCCGGCCGGTTCATCGACGGCGGCGAGCGCTGGAAGGTCTCCGACCTCGCGGACCGCATGGACGTGCCGGCCTCGGTCCTCGACAGCGCGCTCTGCAATCTCGAGGACCGCGGTCTCGTGCTGACTGCCGAGGACGACACGGTCGTCCCGGCGCGTGACATCGCCAGCATCACGCTCGCGGACATCCTCGACGCCGTGCGCCACGAGATGCCGGACCCGCGGCGGCCGGAGCCGCACGGCGTCGACCCGGCAGACGCGGCGGCGCTGGCCGCCGATGCCGCCATGCGCGAACGGATGTCGAAGACCACGCTGCGGGACCTGGTCATGCGGTCGACGGGCGGCGGACCCGCGGGAGCGGTCTGAACAGGAAGACCGTCCGATGCAGTTCAGACAGCCACTGCTCGGGACGTTGCTGCTGGCGTGCCCGGAAACGCCGCCGCAACCGGAGGAGCAGGCCGTGACGACGGTGCGAGGCACCGTGACCCGTCGCGAGCGCAGTGCGCTGAGGCCGGGCAGCGTCAGTCGCCGGCGACCGTCATCTCCTCGAGCAGGATCGATCCCGTGCGGATGCCGCCGCGTGCGTCCACGTCGGAACCGACGTCGACGACGTTGCGGTACATATCCTTGAGGTTGCCGGCGATCGTGACCTCGTGGACCGGGTACTGCACCTTGCCGTCCTCGACCCAGAAGCCCGCCGCGCCGCGTGAATAGTCGCCGGTGACGCCGTTGACGCCCTGGCCCATCAACTCGGTGACCAGCAGGCCGCGCCCCATCAGCGCCAGCATCTCGTCGAATGTGCGGCCGCGGCCGCGTACGATCAGGTTGTGCGTTCCGCCGGCGTTGCCAGTGGTGCGCAGGCCGAGCTTGCGCGCCGAATACGTGCTGAGCACGTAACCGAGCAGCACGCCGCCCTCGACGAGTTCGCGATCGCGCGTCGCCACGCCCTCGTGGTCGAACGGCGCGCTCGCGAGCGCCCGGTGCAGGTGCGGCCGTTCCGAGAGCGCGAACCACTCGGGGAACACGGGCTGGCCGGCGGCTTCGAGCAGGAACGACGCGCGCCGATACTGGCTGCCGCCCCGGATGGCGCCGATGAAGTGGCTGATGAACCCGCGCGCAGTCTCCGGCACGTACAGCACGGGCGCCTTCTGCGTCGGCAGCTTGCGCGCGCCGAGGCGCCGGACCACACGCTCGCCCGCGCGCCGGCCGACGCTCTCGCCCGGCTCCAGGTCGCGCCAGTCGCGCGTCGTGCTGTACCAGTAGTCGCGCTCCATCTGCTCGCCTTCGGCGCCGAGCACGGCGCAGCTCACGCTGTGCACCGTGCCCGGGTACGCAGCGAGGAACCCCAGCGAGTTGCCGTAAGCGCGGATGCCACGGTGCGTGCTGACGGCGGCGCCTTCGGAATTGGTGATGTGCTTGCGGTCGACGTCCATGGCGGCGGCTTCGCAGACGATCGCCATCTCGCACGCCGCCTCCGGCGACAGGTCCCAGGCGTGCGCGAGATCGAGGTCGGGAATGTCCCGCGCGAGGTCGTCCGGGTCGGGCAGGCCGGCGCACGGGTCTTCGGAGGTGTATTTCGCGATGGTGCAGGCCTTCTGCACCGTCTCGCGCAGGGCCTTCGTGCCGAGATCGGCCGTGCTCGCGCTGCCCTTGCGCGTGCCGAAGTACACCGTCACTCCCATGCCGCGGTCACGCTGGTATTCGATGGTCTCGACCTCGCCGAGCCGCGCGCTCACGTTGAGGCCCACGTCCATGCTGATGCCCGCCTCCGCCTGGGTTGCGCCGAGCGAGCGCGCTTCCTCGAGCGCGAGCTCGACCAGCGCGAGCAGGTCGGCGCCGTCGGTCAGTGCGGGAGAACGTTCCTGGGTGACGGGTGTGTCCATGGCTCGGCAGCCGGTTCGGCGGTCCTCGGGTGGCGATCGAAGCGGCAATTCTAGCAGCCGGCCGCGGTCTGGCTCGCGTGCTAGCATGCCGAGAGAGGCAGATTCATGGCGCGCAGGCAGGCATTCACCGACCCAGGCGACGACGGACGGCCGCGCCACGACGAAGGCGCCGAAGGCGGCGACGAAGGGCCGAGCAAGAGCGAGCTGAAACGCCAGGACCGGGACCTGCGTGCGCTCGGCGTGCAGCTCGTCGACCTGCCCGCCGCGGAACTGGCGACGCTCGGTCTGCCGGAAAAGCTGCTCGATGCCGTCGAGGCCTGCCGTCGCATCACCAGCCACGGCGCGCGACTGCGGCAGGAGATGTACATCGCAAAGGTCATGCGGCAGGTCGACGTCGAACCGATCCGGGTCGCCCTGGCACGACGCGCGGAGGTCGACCGGCAGCGCGTCCGGCGGGAACACGGCCTCGAACGCTGGCGCGAGCGGCTGCTGGCCGACGAGGCCGACGCCTGGACCGAGCTGGGTGGCCGCGTCGAGCCGTCCGCGCTGGGACCGTTGCGCGCGCTGGCGCGGCAGGCAAGGGCCGAAAAGGCAGCCTCGCGGTCCCCCGCGGCAGCCCGGCAGCTCTTCCGCAGACTGCGCGAACTGCTGGAGCAGGACGAGCCCTAGAAGTCTCTGATTTACTCCCGCAGAGGCGCCCGCCTGTACAATGGCCCCGTGAAACCGCTCGTAGGCATCATCATGGGGTCGACCTCGGACTGGGAGACCCTGCACTCTGCCGCCGAGATGCTCGAACGTCTGGGCATCCCTCACGAGGTGCGTGTCGTCTCCGCGCACCGCACCCCCGACCTGCTGTTCGACTACGCGGAGACCGCGCGCGAGCGCGGCCTGCAGGTCATCATCGCGGGCGCCGGTGGCGCGGCTCACCTGCCGGGGATGTGCGCCGCGAAGACGTCGCTGCCAGTGCTCGGCGTGCCGGTGCAGTCGAAGGCTCTGAACGGGCTCGACTCGCTGCTGTCGATCGTGCAGATGCCGGCCGGCATTCCGGTTGGCACGCTCGCCATCGGCGTGGCGGGCGCGACCAACGCGGCGCTGCTCGCCGCCTCGATCCTCGCCAACCAGAGCCCCACGGTCTGCGCCGCACTCGACGCGTTCCGCGCCGCGCAGACCGACAAGGTGCTCGCGCAGCCGGACCCGCGCGCCCCGATCGTCTCAGCATGAAAATCGGCATCATCGGCGCCGGCCAGCTCGGCAGGATGCTGGCGCTGGCAGGCTATCCGTTCGCGCAGCAGTTCACGTTCCTCGACACGGGCACGGATTCGCCGGGCGGGCAGATCGCACCGATCATCACCGGCGCCTTCGACGATCCGCAGAGCCTCGAGCGGCTGGCGGCCGCCGTGGACCTCGTCACCTACGAGTTCGAGAACGTGCCGGTCGAGGCGCTGCAGCAGATCGCGCGGACGCACACGGTGCATCCGCCGGTCGAAGCGCTGCGTGTGTCGCAGGACCGACTGCTCGAAAAGCGCCTGTTCGAGCAACTGCGGATCCCGACATCGCCGTTTCGCGCCGTCGACACGCTCGAGTCGCTGCGCGCCGCCGTACGCGAACTCGGGCTGCCCTGCGTGCTCAAGACGCGCCGGCTGGGCTACGACGGCAAGGGTCAGCGCGTGCTGCGCAAGCCCGGCGACATCCTGCCCGCATGGACGGCGCTCGGCAGCGTGCCGCTGATCCTCGAGGCTTTCGTCGACTTCGAGCGCGAAGTCTCGCTGGTCGGCGTGCGCAGCACTCGTGGCGAGGTGCGGGCCTACCCGATCGTCGCGAACACGCACCGCGACGGCATCCTGCGCGTCACGCTCGCGCCGCATCGTCACCCGGCACTGCAGCGCGTGGCCGAGCAGCACATGAAGCGCGCAATGAAGCACTTCGACTACGCGGGTGTGCTGACCATCGAGTTCTTCGTCCAGCGCGGCCGACTCGTCGCCAACGAGATGGCACCACGCGTGCACAACAGCGGGCACTGGACGATCGAGGGCGCGGCCACGTCGCAGTTCGAGAATCACCTGCGCGCCATCCTGGGCCTGCCGCTCGGCGACACGACGCCGATCGGCCACTCGGCCATGGTCAATTTCATCGGCCGGATGCCGCCGCGCGACGACCTGCTCGGGGTGCGCGGCCTGCACTGGCACGACTACGGCAAGGAGCCGCGGCCGGGCCGCAAGATCGGCCATTGCACCGTCGTGGCGGGCAGTGCCGTCGAGCGTGACCGGCTGGTGCGCAAGGTGCTGCGCCGGCTGCCGCGCTGAGCCCAGGCCGCCCGCGGCGGCGGTTCGGCCGTCAGGCTCCCGGCCGTTCCGTGACCGTTGTGTAATATCGCGTCCAGCCGAGTCCCGTATAGTAGGTGCCCAGACCCGCCCAGGACCCCATGTACCTCGACCAGTTCAAACTCAGGGAACTGCCGTTCCGGCTCAGTCCGGACCCGGCCTTTCTCTATCCGAGCCAGATGCACGCCCGGGCCCGGGCGTACATGGAGTCGACCATCTGGTTCACGGACGGCTTCGTCGTCATCACGGGCGAGATCGGCTCGGGCAAGACGACGCTGATCGAGACGTTCCTCAAGGAAGTCGGCGACGACGTGGTCATCGCGCAGATCAACCAGACGCAGGTCTCGCCGATCGAGTTCCTGCAGGCCGTGCTGGTGCAGTTCGGCTTCCATCCATTCAAGATGCGCAAGGCCGAGTTGCTCAGCACGCTGAACGACTTCCTGATCCAGCAGTACGCCAGCGGGCGCAAGGTGCTGCTGATCGTCGACGAGGCGCAGAACCTGAGCCTCAAGGTGCTCGAGGAACTGCGCCTGCTGTCCGGCGTCGAGACCACCAAGGAAAAGGTGCTGCGCATCATCCTTGCCGGCCAGCCCGAGCTGAACGCCAAGCTCGACTCGCCCGAGCTGGTCCAGCTCCGCCAGCGCGTGCGCCTGCGTTTCCACCTGAGCGCACTGAGCGAGCAGGAGATGGTTGCCTATATCCGTCACCGGCTGGCGGTAGCGGGCGCGACCTACGACATCTTCGAGCCCGACACGTATCCCCTGCTCTACCGCTACACCGGCGGCATCCCGCGCCTCATCAACACGCTGTGCGACACGAGCCTGCTGGGCGCCTTCGCGCAGGAAAAGAACGTAGTCGACATCGATCTCGTCCGGGCCGCCATCGACGAGCTGCAGTGGGAGGAGTACCACGCGCGGACGCACACGAACCTCGTCCCGGCGCGGCTCGAGGAAACCTCGCCGCACCAGTTGCCGCCGGTCGGCCGCCTGCTGCTCTACCTCAAGGGCGAGAAGCTCGACGAGGCTGTCGTCGTTCCGGGCCGCTTCGTGATCGGACGCACATCGGACAACGACCTGCCGATCGACAGCAAGTTCGTGAGCCGACACCACGCACAGCTGATCACGAACGTCGAGACGGCCATGCTCGAGGACCTCAACAGCACCAACGGCGTGTACGTGAACGGCAAGCGAGTGCGGCGTCAGCGGTTGGTGCCGGGCGACGTCATCAAGATTGGCATGCACGAAGTGCACTACGCGCGATACACGCCCGCCGACGACCATCGCGCCACCCAGACCACGGTGCTGACGGACGCCGACCTGGCCGACGACGACGCGGACGAGGACGAAGCCTCGGAAGGGGCCGACGAATCGCGCGACGAAGCGGACGAGGGCAGCGACGACGTCGCCGCCGAACGACCCGCGGAGGCCTACTCGTCCAGGGCCCGCGGGTCGTAGGCCGCCTGTGTGCGGCGGTAGTCCCGCCGCCGCATCCACAGCAGCACGCCGAGCGTCGCCAGCCCGCCCCCGACGACGAACAGCGTGCCGCGCGGCGAATTCTCGACGAACCACGCCACCAGGAAGCAGAGCAGGCCCGCCGCGACGCTCAGGTGGGGTTTCGCCTCGTACAGCGTGCGCGGCAGCCACATGATCGCGTTCAGCCCGTCCCGCCGACCGTGAGCGCCTCGACGCGCAGCGTCGGCTGCCCCACGCCCACCGGCACTTCCTGTCCTTCCTTGCCGCAGGTGCCGACGCCGTCGTCGAGCTTCAGGTCGTTGCCGATCATCGACACGCGGCACATGACGTCGGGTCCGTTGCCGATCAGCGTCGCGCCCTTGACCGGCCGTGTGACCTTGCCGCCCTCGATCAGGTAGGCCTCGCTGGCCGAGAACACGAACTTTCCGGAGGTGATGTCGACCTGGCCGCCGCCGAAGTTGCGGCAGTAGAGCCCCTTGTCGACGGAGGCGAGGATTTCCTCGGGCGCGTGCCGGCCCGGCAGCATGTACGTGTTGGTCATGCGCGGCATCGTCAGCGCCGCGAAGCTCTCGCGCCGGCCGTTGCCGGTGGACTTCACGCCCATCAGGCGCGCGTTCAGCTTGTCCTGCAGATAGCCGCGCAGGATGCCGTCCTCGATCAGCGTCGTGCACTGCGTCGGCGTACCTTCGTCGTCGACGTTGAGCGAGCCACGGCGCGCGACGAGTGTGCCGTCGTCGACGATGGTGACGCCCCGCGCCGCGACCTGCTGGCCGACCCGGCCGCTGAACGCGGATGTGCCCTTGCGGTTGAAGTCGCCTTCGAGCCCGTGGCCGACGGCTTCGTGCAGCAGCACGCCGGGCCAGCCCGCGCCGAGCACGACGGTCATCGTGCCCGCCGGCGCCGGCACAGCCTCGAGGTTGACCTGCGCCGTACGCACAGCCTCGCGGGCCAGCGCCTTCCAGCGGCCGGAGGCGAGGAACTCGGTGTAGGCAAAGCGGCCGCCGCCGCCAGCGTAACCCTGCTCGCGCCGGCCCGCGTGCTCGATGATGACACTGACGTTCAGGCGCACCAGCGGGCGAACGTCGCCGGCGAGCGTACCGTCGCTCGCCATGACCAGCACGGTGTCGTGCGCGGCCGACAGGCTCGCCATGACCTGCGTGATGCGCGGGTCGAGCGCACGCGCCTCGCGGTCGACCTGCTCGAGCAGCCTGACCTTGTCGTCGTCGGCGAGCGTCTCGACCGGGTCCACGCACGAGTACAGCCCGCGGC
>JAYRRR010000150.1:0-20250 GCA_041910015.1 Steroidobacteraceae bacterium | reverse complement strand
CATCTTCGGCCGCCGTTTCGCGCTCGGCGCCGAGCAGGGCTTCGAGGCCGCGGCCGAGGGAGGGTCGCTTGGTTGCCATAGCGGACTATTATGCCGCCCACGTCGCGCAGGCGCTGGACCGCGGCACGACCATCCTGACCGGAGCACCATGCGGCAACTCGTCTTTGTCGTCGGCCTCGTTGCCCTCGTGGCTGGTGTCGCGCCCGAACGCGCTGCGCGGGCCGACCCGCCGCCCGGCCCGCCCGTGGACCCGGCCACGACCATCGCCACCGACGGCGCACATGATGATGCGACGGTGACCCGCCGGCTCCGTGCGACGCTCACCTCGCCCGCGCCCGACGAGCCGTCGATGCTGTTCTCGGCCGGCGTGTTCGCGCTCGTCGCGGCGTTCGACTACCCCTACAGCGTCGGCGCCCAGTACAGCGCCCGGCCACTGTCGAAGTGGCGCGTCGCACCAGGCCTCGGCGGCGCGTTCGGCCCCGACGGCATCGCGTTCGTGTATGTCGACGTGCGCCGCGATTTCGCCCTGGCGCACCGCTGGTACTTCACGCCCAGCCTCGCGACGGGCTATTTCACCAACGGCGACGTGATCGGGCCACGCGACCACCTCGAGTTCCAGACGGGCATCATGTTTTCGCGCGAGCTGGGTGCGGGCGCGCGGGTCGGCCTCGCCGGCCTGCACGTGTCGAACGGCGGGCTCTCGCATCCCAACAACGGCACCGAGGCGATCCTGCTGACGGTGCGGCTGGCGCTCGCCCCTTGAGGACGACGGACGGCTGCGTCGGGCGAGCCTACGGCTCCTGCGTCACCGGCGGCGCAGCCTGTTCTTCCTCGCGGCGGATCATCTCGCCCGCGAGCGCCAGGTAGGCGAGCGCACCGCGCGAATCCTTGTCGTGGTACAGCGCCGCCTTGCCGAAGCTCGGCGCCTCGGCGAGCCGCACGTTGCGCGGGATGACGGTGCGGAACACCTGGTCGCCGAAGTGCATGAGCAACTGCCCCGACACCTCGTTCGACAGGTTGTTGCGCGGGTCGTACATCGTGCGCAGGATGCCCTCGAGCGCGAGGTCGGGGTTGACGCTCGCGCGGATCTGCTCGACCGTGTTCATGAGGGCGGACAAGCCTTCGAGCGCGTAGTACTCGCACTGCATGGGCACGAGCACGCTGTCGGCCGCGACGAGCGCGTTGAGCGTCAGCAGGTTGAGCGCCGGCGGGCAGTCGATGATCACGACGTCGTAGAGGTTGCGCACCGGCTTGAGCGCGTTGCGCAGGCGGACCTCGCGCCCGATCATCGTCATCAGCTGCACTTCGGCCGCGACGAGGTCCTGGTTGCCGGGCACGAGCGTGAACTCGCCCGGGTCGACCGGCACCATGGCGGCCGCCAGCTCGCATTCGCCGAGCAGCACGTCGGTCATCGAGCGTGGCAGGTTGCGCTTGTCGATGCCGCAACCCATCGTCGCGTTGCCCTGCGGGTCGCAGTCGAGCAGCAGCACCTTGCGCTGCGTCGCGGCGAGCGATGCGGCGAGGTTCACGGCGGTGGTGGTCTTGCCGACCCCGCCTTTCTGGTTGGCGACGGCGATGACGCGCTTCATGGGCCGTCAAGAATACGGGAAATGGGTACCGGGCACCTGTTTCCGGCACGGTACCTGTTTCCGGCGAGCGGCCGACGGCCGGCGGCGTTGGCGGCCGGAAACGGGTGAACCGGGCCCTATTTTTCGTGCGAGCGCGCGAGCTCGACGAGGTGGCGTTCCTCGTCGAGCCCCGGCACGCGCAGCGGATGCACGCCGACGACCTTCCAGCCGTTCAGTTTTTTGGCCAGTTCGTCGCCGGGGTAGCGGCCCTTCATGGCGAGCAGCCGGCCGCCGCCGGCGACCAGCGCCCCGGCGTAGCGCACGAGGTCCGCCAGGGGCCCGACGGCCCGCGCCAGCACCGTGTCGAAGCGCTCCCGCGTGGCATGGGCTTCAGCCCGCGACTGGACGACCTCGACGTTGGCGAGCCCGAGCGTGTCGCGCACGTGCTCGAGGAAGCGGCATTTCTTGCCCGTCGACTCGATCAGCGCGAACTGCAGGTCGGGGCGGGCGATCGCGAGCGGAATGCCGGGGAAGCCCGCGCCGCTGCCGACGTCGGCCACGCGCCGCCCGCGCAGCCACGGCGCGACGGACAGGCTGTCGAGCACGTGCCTGGTCAGCTGCTGCGAACGCTCGCGGATCGCCGTGAGGTTCATGCGTTCGCCCCACTCGTCCATGAGGTCGAGGTGACGCGTCAGCTGCGCGAGCTGAGTGTCGTCGAGGTCGAGGCCGAGCGCACGCGCGCCGTCGAGGAGGTCGGTCATCGCGCTAGGATACCGGCTGGCCGGCACGCCGCAGCGAACGCCATGCGCGACAGGGCTCCCCGCTCAATTGCGCACCAGCAGCGACACCATCTGGTTCACGGGCAGCGCCTCGAGACGCGCGCGATCGGCAAACAGCGTCTTGATCTTCGCCGCCTGGACGCGCGGGAAATGCGCCGTGACGCTCGCCTCGAACTTGCGCACGAGCAGCGGCAACCCTTCCGAGCGCCGACGGGGATGCCCGACCGGACAGTCGACCTGCACGCGTTCGGTCGCGCTGCCGTCGCGGAAGAACACCTGCACGGCGTTCGGGATGCCCCGCTGCGCCGGATCAGCCGTGCTGGCCGTGAAGGCGGGGTTTCCGGCCACCAGCATTTTCGCGCGCAAGGCGTCGATGCGCGGGTCGGATGCGATGCTGTCTTCGTAGTCGCCAGCGTTCAGCCGCCCGAAGATCAGCGCCACAGCCACGACGTACTGCAGGCAGTGATCGCGGTCGGCCGGGTTCGCGAGTGGGCCCGCCTTGTCGAGGATGCGCACGCCGGCTTCCTGCGTCTCGATCACGATGCGTTCGACCTCGTCGAGCCGCTCCTGCACGACAGGGTGCAACTGCAACGCGGCCTCGACCGCGGTCTGCGCATGGAATTCGGCCGGATGCGCGAGCTTGAACAGCACGTTCTCCGTGACGTGGCAGCCGAGCGGCTGCGCGAGCGTGATCGGCCGGCCTTTGAACAGCACGTCCTGGAACCCCCAGACGGGCGCGGTGAGCGCCGAGGGATAACCCATCTCGCCGGCCATGGTCATGAACGCGAGCCGCACCGCGCGGCTGGCCGCATCACCGGCGGCCCAGCTCTTGCGCGAGCCAGCGTTGGGCGCGTGCCGGTACGCGCGCAGCGCGCCGCCGTCGAGCCAGGCGTTCGACAGCGCATCGACGATCTGCGCCTGCGTGCCGCCGAGCATCGCCGTGACAACCGCCGTCGAAGCGACGCGTACCAGCAGCACATGATCGAGACCCACGCGGTTGAACGCGTGGTCGAGCGCGAGCACACCCTGGATTTCGTAAGCCTGGATCAGGCGGCGCAGCACGTCGCGCACCGTGGGCGGCGGGCGCGCCTCGGCGAGCGCACGGCGCGAGAGGTAATCGGCGACAGGCAGGATCGCGCCCAGGTTGTCGGACGGATGGCCCCATTCGGCGGCGAGCCAGGTGTCGTTGAAGTCGAGCCAGCGGATCATGGTGCCGAAGTTGAACGCGGCCTGCACCGGGTCGAGCTCATAGGACGTGCCCGGCACGCGTGCGCCGCGCGGCATCGTGGCACCGGGCACGACGGGGCCGAGCAGCTTCGTGCAAGCCGTGAACTTCAGCGCCTGCAGTGCGCAGGCGAGCGAGTCGAGCAGGCAGTGACAGGCGGTTTCCCTGGCGAGGGCGCTCGCGGCGTCGTAGTTGGCGGCGTAGGAGGCGAGCTCGACCAGCAGGCGGTCGGGAGCGGGGCGGGCGGCAGAGATGGATGACGTATCGGTCAAGGTAAACATTCAGGCGGAAATCGCATCCGCAACTTTACGCGTTGCCGCGATCAGGTCGATGACGAATCCGTCCGTGATGCGCAAATCGCCCTCGTACTCGGCCAGATTGCGGAGCCGATGAGCCTCATCGAGCACTCGCCAGACCTCGGGCCCAAGGCTGGTGGTATATGGCAACCGCTGGAAGACGACATATCGCTGACGGGCACGGTAGCCTGCACGCCGCAAGGCAGCGAGGCTGAGTGCGTGTGCTGCGCCGTACGCAAGATCGAAACGGCTCTGGAGCGCGAGCGAGGCTTTGCCCGGGTCCTGCAACCGTGCGAGCCCTGAGCGCAACAGCGCCGCAATCTCCTCGGCGTCCGCCGGTTCAGCGTGCAAAATGCCCTGCGGGCCACACAGCTTTTCAAATGGTGAGGACATCTTCGCTGCCAACGAGCCAGATCTTTGGCTGCCCGAGCACGCGTGTCAAAAACGAATCCTCGCGAGTTCGCCGCGATTTGAATTCCGCGGAATCCAGAACCGTGACGTTCAACGGACGCACCAGGCGGGAACGCGCGTCCTCGAGCGTGGAATAGACATCCGCGTACCGGAGCGAGTTGGTGATGATCATCAGATCGATAACGTCTTCTGTGCAATGGCGCAGAGCTCGTCGAAAATCGGTGCGTCCCGATTCGCCTGATAGTGCTTCTGGTTGCCGATGGCACGAACGGTGACGAGTCCGCTGGCGACGAGACGAGCGAGCTCTCGCTGGACAGCGCCGGTTCCACCACATGCCAATGCGATCAGTTCATTCGCATAGAAGCTGCGATGCGGTTGACCGAACAGGGCACCCAGCACACGTTGTTGCGTTGCGGTGAAAAGCGCATCCGCGAGTGAGGTGGAGGGCAGCCCGGGCGACGGCCGCGTACTACGGTGAAATCCCATATTGGGTGTGATCGTACCCTTTTTGGGCTTTTCCTCCAAAAGGGGATTTGTGCCGTTTGCGGGTTGGTGGGCCAAGCGCAGCGGCTGGCTCGCGCTGCCACGCCTTTGACGTGCCACATAGACGTCGATGCGACCACGCACCGTGCCGTCCGGCGCGGACCCTGCAACAAGCAACCGATCTGAGGGGGCGCCGCGTCTTTCCCTACGACGCCGCCGACAGCCAGCCGCCGCGCTCGAGGTACTCCACGATCGCCTCGGCCGACTGCTCGGACGTGTTCTTCTGCGTGTCGAGGTAGATCTCCGGCGTCTCGGGCGCCTCGTAGGGCGAGTCGATGCCGGTGAAGTTCTTGAGTTCGCCGCGCCGCGCCTTCTTGTAGAGGCCCTTCGGGTCGCGCGTCTCGGCCACGTTGAGCGGCGTGTCGACGTGCACCTCGTGGAACTCGCCCGGCCCGAACAGCGAGCGCGCCATGCGCCGCTCCGCGCGGAACGGCGAGATGAACGAGACGAGCACGATCAGGCCCGCGTCGACCATGAGCTTCGACACCTCCGCGACGCGGCGGATGTTCTCGACGCGGTCGGCATCGGTGAAGCCGAGGTCGCGGTTCAACCCGTGACGCACGTTGTCGCCGTCGAGCAGGTAGGTGTGCTTGCCGAGCGCATGCAGCTTCTTCTCGACGAGGTTGGCGATCGTCGACTTGCCCGCACCGGAGAGACCCGTGAGCCACAGCACCGCCGGCCGCTGGCCCTTGATCGCCGCGCGCGAGTTGCGATTCACGTCGAGCGCCTGCCAGTGGATGTTCTGCGAGCGGCGCAGCGCGAAGTGGATCATGCCCGCGCCGACCGTCGCGTTCGACAGCCGGTCGATCAGGATGAACGAGCCCGTCTCGCGGCATTCCGCATACGGATCGAAGGCGATCGACTGGCTCAGCGACAGGTTGCAGACGCCGATCTCGTTCAGCTCGAGCTTCTTCGCGGCGAGGTGCTCGAGCGTATTGACGTTGACCTTGTACTTCGGCTCCGTGATGGTCGCCGTCACCTGCTTGGTGCCGATCTTGAGCCAGTAGGGGCGGCCCGGCAGCATTGCCTCGTCCGACATCCACACGACGACGGCCTCGAACTGGTCGGCCACGCCCGGCAGGTTCTCCGGCTTGGCGATGATGTCGCCGCGACTGATGTCGATCTCGTCGGCGAGCGTGAGCGTGACCGACTGGCCGGCAATGGCGCCCGCGAGGTCGCCGTCCATGGTCACGATGCGCGTGACCGTGCTCTCCCGGCCCGAGGGCAGCACGCGCACGCGGTCGCCCGGGGCGACGGTGCCGCTCGCGATCGTGCCCGCAAAACCGCGGAAGTCGAGATTGGGGCGGTTGACCCACTGCACCGGCAGGCGCAGCGGCCGCTGCTTCGCGAGGTCCTCGATCTCGACCGTCTCGAGATAACCCATCAATGTCGGCCCGTGATACCACGGCGTGTGTTCCGACGGCGCCGTGATGTTGTCGCCCCTGAGGCCCGACACCGGGATCGCCACGAATTCCTCGAGGCCGATCTGCTTCGCGAAGTCGCCGTACTCCTCGATGATCGTGTCGAACGTCTCCTGCGAATAGCCGACGAGGTCCATCTTGTTGATGGCCAGCACGATCTTGCGGATGCCGATCAGCGAGACCAGGTAGCTGTGACGGCGCGTCTGGGTGAGCACGCCCTTGCGCGCGTCGATCAGGATCACGGCCAGGTCCGCGGTCGACGCGCCGGTGACCATGTTGCGCGTGTACTGCTCGTGCCCCGGCGTGTCGGCGACGATGAACTTGCGCTTGTCGGTCGAGAAGAAGCGGTAGGCGACGTCGATCGTGATGCCCTGCTCGCGCTCGGCCGCGAGGCCGTCGACGAGCAGCGCGAAGTCGAGCTCGCCGCCCTGCGTACCGACCTTTTTCGAGTCGGCTTCGAGCGCCTCGAGCTGGTCTTCGAAGATCATCTTCGAGTCGTACAGCAGCCGGCCGATCAGCGTCGATTTGCCGTCGTCGACGCTGCCGCAGGTGATGAACCTGAGCAGGCTCTTGTGCTCGTGCTGGTGGAGATACGCCTCGATGTCCTTGGCGATCAGGTCGGAGACGTGTGCCATCAGAAATACCCTTCCTGCTTCTTCTTTTCCATGGACGCCGACTGGTCGGTGTCGATCAGCCGTCCCTGCCGCTCCGAGGTCGTCGTGAGCAGCATCTCCTGGATGATCCTGGGGAGCGTGTCGGCGTTCGACTCGATCGCGCCCGTGAGCGGGTAGCAGCCGAGCGTGCGAAAGCGCACCTTCTTCATCATCGGCTTCTCGCCCGGGTAGAGCGGCATGCGGTCGTCGTCGACCATGATCAGCGTGCCGCCGCGCTCGACCACCGGCCGCTCGGCCGCGAAGTACAGCGGCACGATCGGCAGGTCGTGCAGGTAGATGTACTGCCAGATGTCGAGCTCGGTCCAGTTCGACATCGGGAACACGCGCAGGCTCTCGCCGTTGTGCATGCGCGTGTTGTAGAGCGACCAGAGCTCGGGGCGCTGGTTCTTCGGGTCCCAGCGGTGCTGCGCGCTGCGGAACGAGAACACGCGTTCCTTGGCGCGGCTCTTTTCCTCGTCGCGCCGGCCGCCACCGAAGGCCGCGTTGAAGCCGTACTTGTCGAGCGCCTGCTTGAGCCCCTGTGTCTTCATGACGTCGGTGTGGATCGCCGAGCCGTGCGTGAACGGGTTGATGCCCTGCTCGATGCCGTCGGGGTTGGTGTAGATGATCAGGTCCAGGTTGTACTTGCGCGTGATCTGGCTGCGCAGCTCGTACATCGCCTGGAACTTCCACTGCGTGTCCACGTGCAGCAGCGGGAACGGCAGCGGTGCCGGGTAGAACGCCTTCAGTGCGACGTGCAGCATGGCCGCGCTGTCCTTGCCGATCGAGTACAGCATCACGGGCTTGTCGCACTCGGCGACCACCTCGCGCATGATCTGGATGCTCTCGGCCTCGAGCCGCTGGATGTGGGTCAGGCGCTCGGGCGTGACGAGCGGCTTGTGGCGGGCGGCTTCCGCAAGCGACGGCGGCGGGGATGCGGTGTCTGTGGTCATGGGGTCTGCTTGGAGATCTTCACGACGGTACGGCCCGTGACTTGGCCTTTGAGGTGGTCGGCGAACTGCGCCGGCAGGTCCTCGAAATCGACGAGCCGGCCGGCAATGCGGTCGAGCCGTGCCGGACGCAGGTCGGTGGCGATGCGCCGCCACACTTCGAGGCGCACGTCGCGCGGCGTGGCGACGGAGTTGATGCCGAGCAGGTTCACGCCGCGCAGGATGAACGGCATCACCGTGGTCTTCAGCTCGTGGCCACCGGCGAGACCGACGCTCGCGATGTTGCCCCAGAAGTCCACGGTGCGCGTGAGCCAGGTGAGCAGCTCGCCGCCGACGTTGTCGATCGCGCCCGCCCACTGCGCGGCCTCGAGCGGCCTCGCGCCGAGGTCGACGTCCTGGCGGCGCAACACCCTCGCCGCGCCGATGTCCGCGAGGTAGCGGCCGGCGTCGGGCTTGCCGCTGACGGCGACGACTTCGTAGCCGCGGCCGGCGAGCATGTCGATCGCGAGACTGCCGACGCCGCCGGTCGCGCCGGTGACGACGACCGGACCCTTCGCGGGCCGCTGCCCGTTCTGCTCCATGCGGTGGATGGCGAGCGCCGCCGTGAAGCCCGCGGTGCCGATCTTCATCGCGTCGCGCTCGGTCATGCCGTTGGGGATCGGGATCACCCAGTCGCCCTGCAGCCGCGCATATTCCGAGTAACCGCCATCCTGCGTCTCGCTGAGGCCGCAGCCGGTCACGAGCACCTTCTGGCCCGGCTGGAAGCGCAGGTCCGAAGAGCTGACGACTTCGCCAGCGAGGTCGATGCCGCCGGCCAGCGGGTATTTGCGCAGGATCGGCGACGTGCCGGTCGCCGCGAGCGCGTCCTTGAAGTTGATCGTGGAGTGGGACACGCGCACGACCACGTCGCCCGGTGTCAGGTCGTCGAGCGTGATGCGGTCGAAGCGCGCGACGATCCGGCTGTCGAGCCTGTGGATACGGTACGCGGTGAACTCGTTCATGAACCGGCGAGTCTCCGTCAAGTCATCGCCACTGGCCAGAACCATTCGGACTAGACCGGTAAGAATGTGACATGAGGTGCGTTCAGCGGTTTCCGGCCCACCGCCTCGTCGCCGACGGCAGCCCTCACGAACACAGCGGCATGCCCGCTATTGCCGGTCGAGCCAGACTTCGAGGCCCTGGGTGTTGAGGTTGACGTCCTCGGCGAGCAGCGTCTGGCGCGTCACGCCGTCGCCGGCATAGCCGTGCGCGTCCAGACGCGCGCTGATCCAGGCGAACATGTCCTTGCCGATGCGGCGCGTACGGTCGGACGCGGCGGCGTGCGTGCGCGCGATGCGCACCAGCGCGTCGATGCCGGCGTGCAGGTCGCGCGCGAGTCGCTCGAGGTCGGTGACCGGGCCGAAGTGCGTCTGCACGATGCGGCGCGGCCGGTACCCCATCAGGCGGTCGATGGTCCGGTGCAGCACGTCGGGCTCGAAATGGACGGGCGTGGTCGTCGGCAGCATGAACGGCCCGGCCGCGGTGTCGAACTCGCGATAGCAGATGCCGAAGTTGTCACCGGCATAGACGTCGCGGAAATCGAGATCGACCGGGCAGTGGTGGTGCTTCGCATGGCCAGGGGCGTCGATGAACTCGAACGTGCGGCGGCCGAGCGTCAGGCGCGTGCCGTCTTCGGTCGTGAGCACCCGCTCGGCCGGCAGCGGCAACAGCTCGCCATACAGCCGGTGATAGAGGTCCTCGCCGTACACGGCGATCGACCCGGCGATCAGTTTGGTCGGGTCGACGAGGTGAGGGGCGCCGCGCGGATGCAGCACGGCCCGCGCGTTCGGCAGGGCCCGGATCATCTGGCCGGCGCCCCCCGCGTGGTCGAGGTGGACGTGGGTCAGGAACAGGTAGTCGACGTCATCGGGCGCGACACCGACCTCGCCCAGTGCCGCCAGCAGCTTCGGCGCGGCGGGGGCGGGCCCGGTGTCGATGAATGCGGCGCGGCCGCTGTCGACGAGCAGGTGGCTCGCCGCGAGCCCCGGCCGCAGGTAGTCCGTGTCGATGAGGTACAGCCCGTCGCCTTGCGGCCGGGCGAAGCGGGGCGTGGACGTTGGCTGCGTCGCGTCGCCCGTCACAGGCCCTTGCACTTGCCCTGCTTGCGGATCTCGTCGGTCGCGCAGAGCGCAGGCCGCTGCGACGAGTAGTACTTCGCCAGGTCGCGGATGTCCTGCTCGGACAGCGGCGCCGCCATGCCGGACATGATCGCGTTCTTGCGCTGGCCGGTCTTGTAGCCGCGCAGCGAGGTGGCGATGTAGTCCTCGTGCTGACCGGCGAGGTTCGGATACTCGGGCATGATGCCGATGCCGTCGTTGCCATGACAGGCGACGCAGGTCTGGCCGGCCTTGGGCGCCGTACCGACCGGACGGCCCGACGCCGGCAGTTCACCGCCGGCCAGGGCGGCCGCGACGTCGGCGAGATCCTGCGGCTTCAGCGTGATGGCCTGAGCATACATCGTGGCGTGCGCCCGGCTGCCGTCCTGGTATTCCTTGAGCGCGGCGACCAGGTAGGCGGCATGCTGTCCGCCCAGCTTCGGCACGCTGTAGACGGGAAAGGCGTTCTTGTAGTTCGGGATGCCGTGGCAGCCGTGGCAGGTATAGGCCAGCCTGGCGCCGCGGACCGGGTCCGCCGCCTGCGAAAGGCCGGGGGCGAGCATCGCAAACGACAGGCTCAGGCCGAGCCAGACCGATTTCCGGGTCATGCGGAACTCCTGCGGATCGTCGTTATGTACCGCGCCCGGTCGAGCGGACGAGGGATCGGGCATGGTAATAAAGAAACCGGGGACATTCACCTGTTTCCCGAAGAGGGGTGGATGTGCCCGGTTTTCCCACACTCCGAAGGAATGTCGAACATGGCGCAGCAGAAGACGCGGACGACGACGGCCCGGCACGCGGCCCTGGCGGGAGTGGCGATGGCGGCCGTCGCCAGTGGCGTCGCGACGGCGGAGCCCGCGGCGTTGCCGCGGCTCGCCAGCGTGACGGGTCAGGGCGAAGTGAAGGCGCTGCCGGACATCGCGTACGTGACGCTCGGCGTCGAGGCGCGCAAGCCGACGCTCGCCGAGGCACGCAGCGAAGTCGCGGCCACGGTCGAGCGGCTGCTGGCACTTACGCGGCAGCTCCAGATCGACCCGAAGCGCGTCGACTCGAGCCAGTTGCAGGTCCAGCCGGAGTACCGCTGGAACGAGAAGGACCGTCAGCGGGTGCTGCTCGGCTATTACGTGAGCCGGCAGGTGCACGTCGAACTGCACGACCTCGAGCAGCTCGGCACCCTGCTGGAGCGGGCCGTGTCGGCCGGTGCGAACCAGGTCGGCGGCGCGCAGCTCGACTCGTCGAAGCGCAAGGAGCTCGAGCGGGAGGCGCTGAATGCCGCGGTCGCGGATGCGCGGCAGGACGCCGAAGTGCTCGCCCGGGCGGCGGGCGTGAAACTCGGCCCCGTCTACAGCCTGAGCTCGACGTCCGAAGGGCCACCGATCCAGTACCAGAAGGCGATGATGCGGTCGGCGATGGCGGCGCCGGCAGAGGACGCGGCGGCCGAGAGCTACGAGATCGGCGAGATGCAGTTCACCGCGACCGTCAGCGCGCAGTGGGAACTTCAGACAGATGGGGTCTGACCCCAATCAAGAAAATATTGATGGTGTCACTTGCCCGGCACGCGATCGACGATCAGCACGCGGCCGTCGACGCCGGTGATGCGGACGCGCCCGCCCGCCGGCAGCTCCGGACCCTTGAGCGACCACTGCTGCTGGCCGAGCGTGATGCGGCCCGTGCCGTTGACGATGCCCTGGGGCAGGGTCACGACCTGGCCAATGAACCGCTCGCCGGTGCGGTGCGGGGACGAGGCGCTCTCGAGGTGGCGTTGCTGGATGCGGTAGTCGCGCCAGAACCAGAGCGCGAACACCGAGACGGCGAAGATGACGAACCAGGTCATGGGGCGCGGACGAATCGTTGCAGCTGAGTGTGCGAATCGTCTGTCACCGGGCCACGGCGCTCAACTGTGCGGTCGGACTCATCCACCAGAACTGTGACGCGACCCTCAACCGTCCGCCGCGAGCCCCAGGTCCTTGCTGTACACCACGTTCATGACGTTGTCCGTCCAGCCGCGCACCCACGGCTTCACGAGGTGCTTGTTGACGTAGAAATACAGTGGCAGGACGGGGTGATCGGCCAGCATCACGCGCTCGGCTTCCTCGAGCAGGGCGCGCCGCTTCGCGACGTCGGCTTCCGCCACGGCGGCGGCGAGCAAGGCGTCATAACGCGGGTTCGAATAGCGCGTCTGGTTGATGCCAAAGCCGCTCTGCAGCAACTGCGCGAACGAGTACGCGTCGTTGAAGTCGCCCACCCAGCTCGAGCGGAACACCTGCGTTTCCCGGCCTGACCTGACGCTCTCCAGCAGCGCCTTGAACTCCTCCGCATACAGCGTGGTCTCGACCCCGAGCGCTTCCTTCCACATCGCCGCGACTGCCACCGCCAGCCGGTTGTGCTGGTCGCCGGTGTTGTAGCGCAGCTCGACCTGCAGCGGCCGGGCCGCCGAATAGCCGGCCTGCGCGTACAGCTTGCGTGCCTCCGCAACCCGCGCCGCCTGGGGTTTCGCGGCATAGTCGAACTGCTGCGGCGTGTAGTTCCAGACGCCGTGCGGCACCCAGCCGTAGGCCGGCGTCTCGCCGACGCCGGTGACGGCCGTCGTCAGCTTCTCGCGGTCGATCACCAGCGACAGCGCGCGGCGCAAACCGGGCTGCCCCGCGAACGGCGGCCGCGTCAGGTTGAAGCCGTAGTAGTAGACGCTGAGCTGCGGCCCGACGTGCAGTTCGCCGCCGAGGTGCTGGCGGATCCACGGGAACTGCGGCGGCGGCACGACATAGGTGACGTCGAGGTCCCCGGCACGGTACTGGCGCAGCTCCGCCCCGGAGTCGGCGACGTGCACGTAACGCACACGCTCGAGGCGGGTGGCGGCGTCGTCGTGATACTGACGGTTGCGGCGCGCCTCGACGTGCGAGCCGATGACCCAGTCGGCAAGCACGAACGCGCCGTTCGACAGCAGCTTGCCGGGCCGCGCGTATTCGGCCCCGTTGCGCGCCAGCGCGGCTGCGTGCAGCGGGAAGGTCGGCGGCTGCGCGAGCAGGCCGAGCAGGTAAGGCGCCGGCGCCGCGAGTCTGACCGTCAGCGTGCGGTCATCCGGCGCCGCGACGCCGAGTTGCTCCGGCGGCATCGCACCGCGTGTGATGGCGGCCGCGTTGAGCACCGGGTCGATGAACTGCGCATAGGGCGAGGCGGTACGCGGATCGACGAGGCGGCGCATGCCGGCGACGTAGTCGCGCGCCGTGAGCGGGTCACCGTTGGACCAGCGCAGGCCTTCGCGCAGACGGAACGTGTACTCGCGGCCGTCGGTCGAGACGGTCCACGACTCGGCGGCCGCCGGCACGGCGGACCCGTCGGGCGCGATCGCCGTCAGGCCCTCGAACAGGTCGCGCAGGATGTTGAACGCCGCATCGGTGCGCGCGAGCTGCGGGTCGAGCGTGTCGGGCTCCGGACCGTTGCCGCGGCGGAGCGTCGTCGGGTCCGGCGACCCGACAGTCGACGTCCCGGGGTCAGACCCCGCCCCGGCCCTGGCGTCCGATCCCACGCCGCCCGGATCGCCGCCCCCGCACGCGGCCAGCGCGAACGTGCAGGCCAGCAGCGACGCCAGCGGCGACGCGAGCCGCGCCCGGGGGCGCGTCGCCGGATGGAACCTCTTCCGCAGGGATCGTCGCAACGACAACAACAGCCTCCGCGAGCCTCGAGCACCGCCGGCCGCGATCTTACCCGGCCCGATCGGTGGCGATGGGTGTGGATGTGGGTGTGGACGATGCCGCGTCCGGATGGCGCTTCAGGTGGATCAGCAGGATCGAAATCGCCGCCGGCGTGAGCCCCGGAATGCGCGCCGCCTGACCGAGCGTGACCGGGCGGTGCTGCTCGAGTTTCTGCCGCACCTCGTTCGACAACCCGCGTACGCTGGCATAGTCGATCGCGGCCGGCAGCCGCGTCTGCTCGTTGCGGCGCTGGCGCTCGATTTCCTCGTGCTGCCGGTCGATGTAGCCGGTGTACTTCGCCTGCACGTCGACCGCGAGCGGCACCTGCGCGGCGAGGCGCTCGTCGTCGCGCCACTCGCTGGGCAGGTCGCCGGGCCAGGCGTCGTCACCGTCACCGGCTGGAGGACCGGCGCCGCCACCGAGTGCCGCCTCGAGCGTGGCATACGGCACCTCCGGCCGGCGCAGCAGTTCGAACGCACGCTGCTCGCGCATGAGCGGCGTGCCGAGCTCGCACTCGAGCCGGGCGGCCGTCGGCGTGCCCGGGCGCACCCACGCAGCCTGCAGCCGCTCGAGCTCGCCGGCGACGGCCATGCGTTTGCGCTCGAAGAACGTCCAGCGCTCGTCGTCGACGAGCCCGAGTTCGCGGCCGACCGGCGTCAGCCGCCGGTCCGCATTGTCCTCACGCAGCGTGAGCCGGTATTCGGCGCGACTCGTGAACATGCGGTAGGGCTCGGGCGCGCCGCGCGTGATCAGGTCGTCGACGAGCACGCCGAGGTAGGCATCGCCGCGGCGCGGCCACCAGGGCTCGCGCTCGCGCACGCGCAGACCCGCGTTGATGCCGGCGAGCAACCCCTGCGCGGCGGCCTCCTCGTAGCCGGTCGTGCCGTTGATCTGCCCCGCGAAATACAGGCCGGGAATCGCGCGCGTCTCGAGCGTGGGCTGCAGATCACGCGGATCGAAGAAGTCGTATTCGATCGCATAACCGGGCCGCGTGATGTGGGCACGTTCGAAGCCGCGGATGCTGCGCACGAACGCCTGCTGCACGTCGAACGGCAGGCTGGTCGAAATGCCGTTGGGATACACCTCGTGCGTGTCGAGGCCCTCGGGCTCGATGAACACCTGGTGCGAGGTCTTGTCGGCAAAACGCACGACCTTGTCCTCGACCGACGGGCAGTAGCGCGGGCCGACGCCCTCGATGACGCCGGTGTAGAGCGGCGAACGGTCGCAGCCCGCGCGGATCAGCTCGTGCGTGCGCTCGTTGGTGTGCGTGATGTGACAGGGCAGCTGGCGTGGGTGCTCGCGCCGCCAACCCAGGAACGAGAACACCGGCGCCGGCTCGTCGCCGGGCTGCACCTGCAGACCGGTGTAGTCGATCGTGCGGCCGTCGATGCGCGGCGGCGTGCCGGTCTTGAGACGCCCGACACGCAGCGGCAGCTCGCGCAGCCGGGCCGCGAGCCGGTTCGACGGCGGATCGCCGGCGCGACCGCCCGGCGCCTGCTCGAGCCCGACGTGGATGCGGCCGCCGAGGAACGTGCCGACCGTGAGCACGACCGCGCGGGCGGTGAACTCGAGCCCGACCGCGGTGACGATGCCCGCGACGCGGCCGTGCGCGATCCGCAGGTCGGCCACTTCCGCCTGGAACAGCGACAGGTTCGCCTGCTGCTCGAGCATCGAGCGGATCGCCTGGCGATACAGCGCGCGGTCGGCCTGCGCGCGCGTGGCACGCACCGCCGGGCCCTTGCTCGCGTTGAGCGTACGGAACTGGATGCCCGCCCGGTCGGTCGCCCGTGCCATCGCGCCGCCGAGCGCGTCGATCTCCCTGACGAGGTGGCCCTTGCCGATGCCGCCGATCGCCGGGTTGCAGCTCATCTGCCCCAGCGCCTCGATGGCCTGCGTCACCAGCAGCGTGCGACAGCCCATGCGGGCCGCGGCGAGCGCCGCTTCGGTTCCGGCGTGACCGCCGCCGACCACGATGACGTCGAATGTCCCTGACCCGTGCATTGTCAACCCAACCTTAACTGGGGTCAGACCCCACCGAAGAGACCCCACCGAAGCGGTGCGTGGATGCTACCAGCGCTTGCCGGAAGGCACCGGCCCGCAGCCGCACGAAACGCCGCGCCTGGCGCTCGTAGCGGTTGTCCCAGTAGCCGCGGCGACGCCATTCGACGAGGTAGTCCCAGAGGTTCATGCGGCCCCGGTTCCACTGACGCAGCACGTGGAAGTACTCATGCAGCATCAGCTCGGGGTCGGCCACGAACTCGGCCAGCGAACCGCGCAGGTAGATGGTGTTGCGACGCGTCGTCGCACGCGCGCGGCCGTGCAGCCACGCGAACAGCGAGTGCTCGTGCAACACCACGGCGTCGACGGTGTCGCCAAAGATGTCCTCCAGAGCCCGCCGCCACTCGGCGGGCAGGGCCTCACGCGTCCGCATCGCGCGACCGGGTCCGGGCGCGCTTGGCCCCGCTGGTCTTGCGCTTGCGTTTCGCGCCTGAAGCCCGGCCAGTGCCGCTGGCGCGGACCGCGACCGGCGCCGTGTCGGCCACCGTGAAGGCCGCTTCGCGCAGCGCGGCCTCGTGCAGCTGCGCGAACGCATTGCGCAGGCATTCGGCGAAAAACGCCGGGTCGGGCAGCATGCTGCGGCAGGACACGGCGCAGATCCACAACTGCCCGGCATAACTGAACCCGGTGACGTTCAGGCCCATGCCGTCCATGGCGATGCTGATCGGGATGTAGCTCACGAGCCGGGCGCCGGCCAGGTACAGCGGCACGTCAGGGCCGCGCACGTTCGAGACGACGAGCCCGAGGCCCGGCAGCTTCACGCTGCGCGCGAGCGCGGCGGTGAGCGGCGCCGGCATGGCCTCGAGCAGGTCGCGCATGGTTTCCTTGCCGAAGGCGTCGGCGAGCCGCTTCGAGGTTCCGGCCGAGTCGACGATCGCGCGCAGGCGCTCGAGCGGATCCTCGATGTCGGTGTGCACGGACATCATCGTCACGCCGACCTGGTTGCCCTGATCGCCCTTGGCCTTGCCGCGCAGCGTCATCGGCACGGAGGCGACCATCGTGGTCTCGGGCAGTTCGCCCTTCTGCGACAGGTACGAGCGCAATGCGCCGCCGACGATGCACAGGAACTGGTCGTTGACGGTCGCGAGTGGCACCTGGCGCTTGACGTCGCGGAAGTCGGCGAGCGGGATCGAGACCGCCTCGAACACGCGGTGCGTCGAGACGTCACCGCAGAAACGGGTCTTGGGCGGCAGACTCGGCCACAGCGCATCGAGATCGCCCGACAGGAGGGCGCGGACGTTCGACAGGGCACCACTCTCGCCCACGCGACGGTAGGTCTTCAGCGCGTCGCTGCCCAGCGCGATCACGCTGCGCGCGGTCTCGTACGAAACGCGGGCGAACGACGGCAGCTGGCGCGCGTTGTGCAGCAGCGCGTGCGTATAGAGCTCGGCCATCGACGGTTCGGCGTCGGCCGGATAGGCCGCGGCGGCCGACTGCGCCTCGACGGCATCGAGATCCAACGGCTCGGGCGTCAGCGTGTGCAGCGCCTTCATGAGCTGGTTGGCCGCCTCGCCGTCGACCATCGCGTGGTGCAGCTTGGTGTACACGGCGAAGCTGCCGGGCGGCAGGCCGGTGACGTTGTCGAGGCCCTCGATCACATAGGCTTCCCACAACGGCTTGGTGCGGTCGAGCGGCCGCGAATGCAGCCGCGCCACCTGGATGCAGAGCTGGCGCCAGTCGCCCGGCTCCGGCAGCGCGATGTGCCGCACGTGGAACTCGACGTCGATGTCCGGCGCCTCGACCCACCACGGGCGGTCGAGCGACATGGGCAGCGTGACCAGGCGTCGGCGGAACTGCGGGAACTGCGCCGCGCGCGCGGCGAAATAGCGCAGCACGTCCTTGAAGCGCACGCTGCCGTCGGGGTGCGTGGAGGGGTCGTAGATCGCGAGCGCGCCGATGTGCATGTGGTTGTTGCCGCGCTCGAACTGCAGAAACCCGGAATCCGCGCCGGAAAGCTGTTGCATGGTCGCCCGCCTCTGTTCATCCCTGGTCCGTGCGCCCGCGACGCCGGGTCGTCCATCATAGCCGGTGCCCGGCCGGGTACCATGCGGCGCGCGCCATCGCCACGGTCCCGGCCGAAGTCCCCGATTCCGGTACCTTTCGGGGTGGGGCGCGCAGCCCCGCCCAGGATCGGGCGCATCACGCCGAGGTAGCCATGGCATTGCATCTGTTCGACCAGTGGCGCGCCCGCTCGCCGTACTACGGCGAGAGCCACGACACCTGGGCGACGACCGTGCGCCGGTTCGTCGCGACCGAGATCTCGCCTTTCATCGACGAATGGGAGGAGCGCGAGGAGGTCCCGCTGGCCCTCAACGTCAAGGCAGCCGAGGTCGGCCTGACGCGGCTCGGCTTCCCCGAGGAATACGGCGGCATCAGCGAGGGCGTCGATGCCTTCCACGGCGTCGTCACGGCCGACGAGCTCGCCCAGACGGGCGCCTCGGGCCTGATCGCGTCGCTGTTCATGCACAGCGTGGCGCTGGTGCCGGTGCTGCGGTTCGCCGGCGAGGAGCTCAAGCGCCGCGTCGCCACCGAGGTGCTCGCGGGCCGCAAGACCATGGCGATCGGCCTGACCGAACCCTCCGGCGGCTCCGACCTCGCGGCCGTGAAGACGCGGGCCGAGCGGCGCGGCGACCGGTGGATCCTGAACGGCTCGAAGACCTTCATCAGCAACGGCACGCGCGCCGATTACCTGACGATCGTCGCGCGCACCGGGGGCCCCGGCGCGGACGGCCTGAGCCTGTTCCTGGTCGAGAAAGGCATGCCGGGCTTCACCACCACCCGCCTGAAGAAGATGGGCTGGCACTGCTCCGACACCGCGACGCTGTACTTCCAGGACGTCGAACTTCCGGCCGAACACCTGCTCGGCCCCGAGAACCGGGGCTTTCTCGCGACCGTCGCCAACCTCAACAACGAACGCGCGGGCCTCGCGGGCGGCGCCTGCTCGTTCGCGCGCTGCGCGCTGGAGGAGGCCTACGAGTGGGCCTGCCAGCGCGAGACCTTTGGCAAGCCGCTGATCCGGAACCAGGTCATCCGCCACAAGTTCGCGGAGATGATGCGGCAGATCTGCGCCTCGCAGGCGCTGGCCGACCAGATGGTCTGGGCGATGATGCACGACAAGCTCGACGTCGCACTCCTGGCGCTCGCCAAGGTGCAGGCAACGCGCACGCTGGAGTACGTCGCACGCGAGTGCGCCCAGATCCTCGGCGGGGCCTCGTTCGTCCGCGGCAGCAAGGTCGAGCGCATCTACCGCGACGTGCGGGCCCACGCCATCGGCGGCGGCTCCGAAGAGGTCCTGCTCGATTTCGCGGCCCGGCAGATGGGCTTCGGCTGAGTCGCCGCGATGTCGCGTCCACTCGACGACGCCGCAGCGAGCCGCGCCGTGCCCGATGCAACGCCCGTGATCGTCGGCGTCGGGCAGCATTGCCCGAAGGACCCCGACCTGAGCAACGCCGGCGGTCCCGTCGATCTCGCGGCGGCGGCGGCGCGCCTCGCGCTCGCCGACTCCGGCCGCCCCGAGGCGCTCGCCGCGGCGCTCGATACGGTGGTGTTCTTCAGGCTCTTTGCCGACACGGGCTTCGGGCCCTCACCGCAGGGCAGGTCGACGAAGCCGCCGCGCTCGCTCGCACAACGGCTCGGTCTCGACCCGGCGCACGCGGTCTACTCCGAAATCGGCGGCAACCAGCCGCAACGCATGGTCAACGACTGCGCCGAGGCCGTCGCGCGGGGCGAAGCGCACGCCGTGCTGCTGGCCGGCGGCGAGGCGTTGCGCACTGCCGCGGCCGCCGTGCGCGCGGGCCTCGAGCTCGACTGGAGCGAAGACCCGCCCGGCACCGTCGTCGACCTGGGTCCCGGTGGGGAACTGGTCGGCGACTTCGAACTCGCGCACGGGGTTGGCATGCCGACCTGCTCCTATGCGCTGTTCGAGAACGCCCTGCGCGGCCACCGCGGCCGGCACGTCGCCGAGCACCGGCAGGCACTCGGCCGGCTCTGGGCGCGCTGCAACGAGATCGCCCGCGGCAATCCGCTGGCCGCGGCGGCGAGCCCGAAGTCGGCCGACGAACTCGTGACGGCGACGCCCGACAACCGCATGATCGGCTTTCCGTACACGCGTCTGCTGAACGCCAACGAGCGCGTCGACCAGGCCGCGGCCGTCATACTGACCTCGGCCGGCACCGCGCGTGCGCTCGGCATCGACCCGTCGCGCTGGATCTACCTGCGCGGCTGCGGTGACGCCCACGACCGGCTGAAGACCGTCGAGCACGTCGACCTGTACAGTTCGCCGGCGCTCGCGCTGTGCGCCCGCACCGCGCTGGCGCAGGCGGGCCTCACGCTCGGCGAGGTGGACTTCTTCGACCTCTACAGCTGTTTTCCCTCGGCCGTCGAAATCGCCTGCGACGCGCTCGGGCTCGCCGAGGACGACCCGCGGCCGCTCACGGTCACGGGCGGCCTGAGCTTCTTCGGCGGACCCGGCAACGCCTACGTGCTGCATTCGATCGCCGAGACCGTCGACTGGCTGCGT
>JAYRRR010000149.1:0-4854 GCA_041910015.1 Steroidobacteraceae bacterium | reverse complement strand
TCGCGACGATACTCGGCGTAGCGCTGTGGAAAGCGCGCGGCCAGGGCGCGTTCCTCCGGAATGATCTGGAAGCGGGTGAGGTACGCAACGTACAGCGGCAACACGAGCAGCGACGCCGCGCTGTCGCACCAGACGGCGCCGCCCGCGAGCACGAGCAGCAGGCCGAGGTACATCGGGTTGCGGCTGCAACGGTAGATGCCGGAAGTGACCATCTGGGTCGCCGCCTCGGGCCGCAGCGGATTCACCGTCGTCCGTGCCCTGCGAAAATGCCGCACGCCCGCGAGCGCCACGCCGAGGCCCGTGACGGCAAGCAGCACGGCCACCGTCGCGCGCCACGCGCGGTCGGGCAGCAGGCCGGGGCCCCAGTCGCGCAGCAGCCATATCGCGAAGGCGCTCACTGCCACGACGACGAGCGGCGGGACACGCAGTTCCAAGTCCAAGGTGCCGGTGTTACGGTTCTTGCGGAAATTACCGAAACCGTAACACCGGCACCTCAGTTTCCGCACCTCGGTTTCCGAAAGAACCGTAGCACCGGCAGCGGCAGCGGCCCCGGCGATGATGGGCGAGACCACGGGCCGCGTGGCAACGCGCCCCGCCGTCGATTCCGGCCGGCCCGCCGCAAGAGCCGAACCGCCGCCGGCCCGAGGGCGGCCGGGGCACTGCAGCCCCGGACACGATCGGGCGTTTGACTCCGGCACCGCCGCGTCCCACGCTCTGCGGCTCCACGAAGACCGGATACGAGGCCCGGAACGGGCGGCCAGTCCACCCGTCTCCGGCGCGCACTCACCATGCCCAACCCTCCCCCGCTTCCCACGCACGCGCGCGTCGTCATCGTCGGCGGCGGCATCATCGGCACGTCCACCGCGTATCACCTCGCGGCGCTGGGCTGGACGGACATCGTCCTGCTCGAGCGGCACCAGCTCACGGCGGGCACGACCTGGCACGCCGCGGGCCTGATGGTCACCTACGGCTCGACGTCGGAGACGTCGACCGAAATCCGCAAGTACACACGCGACCTCTATGCCCGGCTCGAAGCGGAGACCGGGCAGGCGACGGGCTTCATGCCGATCGGCTTCATCGAGGTCGCCGCCGATCGCGACCGTCTCGAGGAATTCCGCCGCGTCGCGGCCTTCAACCGCTACTGCGGCGTCGACGTGCACGAGCTTGCGCCGCGCGAAGTCGGCGCGCTGTTCCCGCTGGCGAAGGTCGACGACATCGAGGCCGGCTTCTACGTGCCGCAGGACGGGCGCGTGAACCCGGTCGACGTCACCATGGCGCTCGCGAAAGGCGCGCGCATGCGCGGCGTGAAGATCCTCGAAGGCGTGCCCGTCACGCGTGTGCTGGAGAAGAACGGCCGCGTCACCGGCGTCGCCACTCCGTTCGGCGACATCGCGACCGAAGTCGTCGTCAACTGCGCAGGCCTCTGGGCGCGCGAGCTCGCGGCGCGCAACGGCGTCGCGCTGTCGAACCAGGCGGCCGAGCACTATTACCTGATCACCGAGCCGATCAAGGACCTGCCGCCGAACATGCCGGTGCTCGAAGACCCTTCCGCCTACGGTTACTACCGGCAGGAAGGCGCGGGCCTGATGGTCGGCCTGTTCGAGCCGGTGTGCGCGCCGTGGCAGGTCGGGGGCGCGCCGACCGATGTGCCGTTCGCCGACCTCGAGCCCGACTGGGAGCGCATGGGCCCCTACCTCGAGACCGCGATGGCGCGCGTGCCGGTCACCTCGCAGGTCGGCATGAAGAAGTTCTTCTGCGGGCCGGAGAGCTTCACGCCCGACCTGCTGCCCCTGGTCGGCGAGGCGCCGAACCTGCGCGGCTATTTCGTCGCGGCGGGCCTGAACTCGATCGGCATCCTCACCGGTGGCGGCCTCGGGCGCGTCATGGCGCACTGGATCGTGCACGGTCTGCCCGACGTCGACGTCACCGCGATGAACGTCGACCGCGTGCTGCCGTATCAGTCGAACCCGGCGTACCGCCGGGCGCGCACGGTCGAGTCGCTTGGTATGGTCTACCAGTGCCACTACCCGTACAAGCCGCTGGCCTCCGCGCGCGGCGCGCGGCGTTCACCGTTCCACGACCGGCTCGCGGCGCAGGGCGCGTACTTCGTCGAGACGAGCGGCTGGGAGGCGCCGGGCTGGTTCGCCGGCGCGGGTGCGACTCCCGAACCCGGCGCGCTCACCTGGGGTCGTCCGGCGTGGTGGTCGCACTGGGAACGCGAGCACCGTGCCGCGCGCGAGGGCGTGATCGTCATGGACATGTCGTTCATGGGCAAATTCCTCGTGCAGGGCCGCGACGCGGGCCGGTGCCTGAACTGGATCTCGGCGAACGACGTCGATGGCGCGGCGGGCCAGATCACCTACACGCAGTGGCTCAATCGCGAGGGCCGGCTCGAGGCGGATCTCACGGTCACGAAGCTCGCCGACGACCGTTACTTCGTCGTCGTCACCGACACGATGGTGCGTCACGCCGAAGCGTGGATGAAGCGCAACATCCCCGACGACGCGCACGCGTTCGTCACCGACGTGACGTCCGGCATCGCGCAGCTCAACGTGCAGGGGCCGCGCTCGCGCGAGCTGCTGCAGTCGCTCACGAGCGTCGACCTGTCGAACGAGGCGTACCCCTTCCGCGCCGCACGCGAGATCGACATCGGTTATGCACGCGTGCTGTGCACGCGCATCACCTACCTCGGCGAGCTCGGCTACGAGCTCTTCATCCCGGCCGAGCAGGCCGTGCACGTGTACGACCAGGTGGTGACCGCGGGCGTGAAGTTCGGTCTCGTGCACGCGGGACTGCGCGCGCTCGGCAGCCTGCGCATGGAGAAAGGCTACCGCGACTACGGCCACGATCTCGACAACACCGACGATCCCTACGAGACCGGGCTCGGCTTTGCCGTCGACCTGAAAAAGCCCGGCGGCTTCCTCGGCAAGGACGCATTGCTCGCACGCAAGGCGCAGGGGCCGTTGCGGCGACGCCTCGTGCAGGTGCGGGTGCAGGATGCCGCGCCGCTGATGTTCCACGCCGAAGTCGTGCTGCGCGACGGCGTGCCCGTCGGTTACGTGCGCGCGGCGTCCTACGGTCACACGCTCGGCGGGGCCGTCGGCCTCGCGCTGCTCGAGCCGAAGAACGTCGCTGCCGTCGACCAGGCGTGGCTCGACGCCGGCCGCTGGGAGGTGGAAATCGGTACCGGGAACCGGATTTCCGGTACCCGGTACCCGGCCACGGTTTCGCTCAGGCCGCTGTACGACCCGAAGGGCGAGCGCACGCGGATGTGACGGGCGGCAGCGTCAGGTCGCCGGCACGTCCTCGTCCCGCGTGAACCTCGCCTCGCCCGCGCGACGCAGCGACTGGCAACAGGTGAATGTCCCCTGTGTCTACTCGTGCCGCAGCGCGTCGATGGGATTGAGCGCCGCGGCGTTGCGCGCCGGAAAGTAGCCGAAGATCACGCCGATCAGCGCCGAGACGCCGAACGCCAGCAGGTTGACGCGCGGGTCGAAGATGAACGGCACGCCGATCACGGGCGCGAGCGCCCAGGTCGCGACCAGCGCGAGCAGCAGCCCGATGACGCCGCCGAGACAGGCGAGCACCGTCGCCTCGACCAGGAACTGCAGCAGCACCTCGCGGCCGACCGCACCGATCGCGAGCCGGATGCCGATCTCGCGCGTGCGCTCGGTGACCGACACCAGCATGATGTTCATGATGCCGATGCCGCCCACGAGCAGACTCACGGCGGCGACGGCGCCGAGCAGCGAGGTCATGACGCGCGTCGTGCCCTGCAGCGTCGCGGCGATCTGCGCCGTGTCGAAGATGTTGAAGTCGTCCTGCTTGGCGCCGCGGATGTTGCGTCGTTCGCGCAGCAGCGCCTGGATCGACGCCGTCACCGTCGCCATGTCGTAAGCGGGGCTCACCTGCACCAGGATCTGCCGTATGTCGCGGTTGCCGGTCATGCGCCGCTGCACGGCCTTGAACGGCATGATGACCACGTCGTCCTGGTCCTGGCCGAACCCGCCCTGGCCGCGCACGCCGAGCGTGCCGATGACGTCGCAGGTCAGGTCGCGCAGGCGGATGCGCTGGCCGACCGGGTCGTCGTCGCGAAACAGGTTGCGACGCACCGTGGCGCCGACGAGGCACACGGCCTTGCCGGCCTGCTCTTCGGTCGGCGTGAACACGCGGCCGGAGGTGATCGGCCACTGCTGGGCGCTGAAGTACTCGGCCGTCGTGCCGTAGACGGTCGTCGCCCAGTTGGCCGCGTTGCGCACGGCCGTGGCGGAGGCCTGCGCCATCGGCACGACCGCGACGATGCCGGCGACCTGTTCGCGCAACGCGGCGACGTCCCCGATCTTGAATGGCGCCGGCGGCGGGCCGCCCCCGCCGCGTCCGAAGCCCTGGCCCGGGCGGATCTGCAGCAGGTTCGCGCCGAGGCTGCTGATCTGCTCGCGCACCGCGGCCGTCGCGCCGTTGCCGAGCGTCACCATCGTGACCACGGCCGCGACGCCGATCACGATGCCGAGCACGGTCAGGAACGAGCGCAGCAGGTGGCGGCGGATCTCGCGCACCGCGAGCACGACCGTCGGCCCGAGCTCGCGCGAGATCACGCGCGATGCTCCGTGCGGTCGACGACGCCGTCGCGGAAGTGCACGACGGTGCGCGCGTAGGCCGCCATGTCCGCCTCGTGCGTGACCATCAGGATGGTGATGCCACGCGCCGTGAAGCCGCTCAGCAGCTCCATGATCTCGAGCGAGCGTTCGGTGTCGAGGTTGCCCGTGGGCTCGTCGGCGAGCAGCACCTCGGGCGAGGTGACGATGGCGCGCGCGATCGCCACGCGCTGCTGCTGCCCCCCCGAGAGCTCGGCCG
>JAYRRR010000148.1:0-9930 GCA_041910015.1 Steroidobacteraceae bacterium | reverse complement strand
AGGACATGTACACCAAGGCCGAAGAGAAGCACGGCATGCGCTCGGCCATCGCAATGTACGCGCTCATCGGGCAGGCCCTGCGCCACGCCGCGGGGCAGACGGTCGACCAGTACCGCGAAGCCAGCGCCAAGCTCTTTGCACGCTTCGCCGCCGTGGCCAGGGACAACCCGCTCGCCACGCGCCGCAAGGGGTACAGCGCCGAGCAGATCGCCGAGGTGAACGCGGAGAACCCCTTCGTGGGCTTCCCGTACACCAAGCTCATGACGGCCAGCGCCTTCGTCGACCAGTCGGCCGCGTTCATCGTGGTGTCCGAAGCGCGTGCCGACGAGCTCGGCATCCCGCAGGACAAGCGCGTGTACCTGCACGGCGAAGCGCATGCGCACAACACGTGGTTCGTGAGCGACCGCGAGCGCCTCGACCAGTCGCCCGCGATGCGCCTGACCTCGCGCGCCGCTCTGGCGCAGGCGGGCAAGACCATCGCCGACGTGGATGTGTTCGACATCTACAGCTGCTTCCCGTCGGTAGTGCAGATCGCCTGCAAGGAGCTGGGCATCTCGCCCGACGACAAGCGCGGCCTCACCGTCACGGGCGGCCTGCCGTACTTCGGCGGACCGGGCAACAACTACGTGACGCACGCCATCGCCGAGATGGTGCAGCGCGTGCGTGCGAAGCCCGGCGCCTATGGCCTCGTCATGGCCAACGTCGGCCTCGTCACCAAGGCGGCGGTCGGTCTGTTTTCCACCGAGCGGCCGAACAAGCCCTTCATGCGCGCGGATTCCGACGCCATCCAGCGCGAGATCGACGCGCAGACCAAGGTGCGCTTCACCGAGGCACCGCAGGGTGACGCGACCATCGAGACCTATGCCGTGCTGCACGGCAAGAACGGTCCCGAAAGCGGCGTGCTGCTCGGGCGCCTGGCTGCTACGGGCGAGCGCTTCGTCGCGAACACGCCCGCCGATGCGGCAACGCTCGCGAAGCTGGAGCAGGTCGAAGGCATCGGGCTGCCCGGCACCGTGACGCAGGTGGACGGCCGCAACGTGTTCACGCCGCGCTTCGGATAAACGCGATGGCGGCACCGGACACAGGCCTCGCACGCCTCTTCAACCCGCGGTCCGTCGCGCTCGTGGGCGCGACCGACCGCTCCACGTGGTCGAAGATGGCCTTCGACAACCTGAAGCTGCTGGGCTTCGAGGGGAAGGTCCATCTCGTCAACCGCAGCGGCGGCGTCGTGCATGGGCAGCAGTCGTTCAAGACGGCAGTCGACATCGGCGAGAGCGTCGACGTCGCGCTGCTCATGGTGCCCAACCCCGCGATGGAGGACGCACTGCGCGACCTGGGCGCCGCGGGCATCCGCCACGCCGTGGTGCTCGCCGGCGGCTTCGCGGAAACCGGCAGCGAAGGCCGCACGATGCAGGAGCGCATGGTCGCCACGGCGCGTGAACTCGGCATCACGCTGCTGGGGCCCAACTGCCTGGGCTTCATCAACTTCACGACCGGCGCGGTGTGCTGGACGGGCGCCATGCGCACGCCACCCCTGAAGGGCGGCATCAGCATCGTGTCGCAAAGCGGCGCGGTCGCCACCGTGATGAAGCACTTCGCGCACCAGCACGGCGTAGGCATGAACGTGGTCGCCGCCACCGGCAACGAGGCAATGCTGGGCCTGGCCGAATGCGTGGACTACCTCGTGGACGACGAGAGCACGAAGGTGATCGCGGTGTTCGCGGAGACGGTGCGTGACACGCGCCTGTTCCGCGCCGCCGCCGAGCGCGCGCTCGCGAAGGCCAAGCCGATCGTGGTGCTCAAGGTGGGCCGCTCCGACATCGCGACGCAGGCTGCGCAGTCGCACACGGGCTCGCTCGTGGGCGACGACAGCGTGTTCGACGGCGTGTGCCGCCAGCTCGGGCTGGTGCGCGTGCGCAGCATCGAGGAGCTCGTGTTCACCGCGGCGCTGCTCGAGAAAACCGGCGTGCTGGCCGAAGGCGGGGTCGCGGTGCTGTCGTCCTCGGGCGGCATGGGCGAGCTGGCCGCGGACTATGCGCAGCTGGAAACACTGCGCCTGCCCGCCTTGTCGAATGAAACGCTCTCGGCGCTGCGCGAGATCCTTCCGCCGATGGCCACACCCGCCAACCCGCTGGACCTGACGGGCGCAGTCATCAACGATCTGGCGCTCTTCACCCGCTGCATGGATGCGATGCAGCGCGATCCGGCCGTCTCCGTGCTGGTCTGCGTGGCCGACGTGCCCACGGCGAACAACAACGACTGGGCGCCGTTTGCGGTGGGAACGCTGCAGGCCATCGGGCAGTTCAAGCCGGACGGACGCGCGCGCTACCTCGTGGTGAGCAACGCGGTGAAGGCGGTGTCGGACAAGAGCCGCGAAGAAGTGGAGAAGGCGCAGATTCCGTACCTCGCCTGCGGGCTGGACATCGCGTTGCGCGCGTTGCGCTACGCCGCGGACTGGTCCCGGATGTCCCGCAGTGCAGGGGGCGAGCGCGCGGCACGCGCCTTGCCGGGTGCGGCGTCGACGGCAGGCGCCGACTTGCCGCAATCCGAGCGCGAAACGGTGGACTACCTCAAGCGCTTCGGCGTCCCCGTGGTTCCCCAGGTGCTCGCCACCGACGCGAAGCAGGCCGTCGCCGCGGCGCGCGACATGAACGGCCCGGTCGTCCTCAAGATCGCCTCGCCGGACATCGCGCACAAGACCGAGGTCGGCGGCGTCGTGCTCAACCTGCAGGGCGACGACGCGGTCGAAGCGGCGTTCCGCAGGATCATGGACGCGGCCGCCTCCGCGATGCCGAAGGCACGGCTCGACGGCGTGATCGTTTCGCCCATGCGCAAGGGCGGCATCGAGCTCTTCACGGGCGTGCGCGTCGACGCCCAGTGGGGCCCCGTCATCGCGCTCGGACTGGGCGGCGTGTGGATCGAGGCGCTGCAGGACGTGAGCCTGCGCCTCCTGCCCGTGACGCCAGCCGACGTGGAACAGATGGTGTCCGAGCTGCGCGGCGCGAAGCTGCTGCAAGGCTTTCGCGGCGCGCCGCCGGTCGATGTCGCGAAGCTCGCCGACGCCGTGGCGCGCATCGGCGACGCCGCGCTCGCGCTCGGCGCCACGCTGGACACGCTGGAAGTCAACCCGCTGCTCGCCGACGGCGCGCGCATCGAGGCACTCGATGCCCTCGCCACCTACAACCACTGAAAGAGACACACCATGGCCATCACGCAACGCGAGTTCTGCACCGTCGAGAAAGACGGACACCTCACCATCGTCACGATCAACCGTCCCGACGTGATGAACTCCACGCACTACGAGGCGGACCTCGAACTCGACCAGGTGTGGGACGAGTTCGCAGAGGACCCCGAGCAGTGGGTCGGCATCATCACCGGCGCGGGCGACCGCGCGTTCAGCACCGGCAACGACCTGAAGATGCACGCCAAGCGCGGCGTGCGGCAGATTCCCAAGGGCGGCTTCGCCGGCCTGACCACGCGATTCGACCTGGACAAGCCCGTCATCGCCGCGGTGAACGGCATCGCCATGGGCGGTGGCTTCGAGCTCGCGCTGGCGTGCGACCTCGTCATCGCGGCGGAGAACGCGTTCTTCGCCTTGTCCGAGCCGCGCGTGGGCCTGTCGGCACTCGCGGGGGGCGTGCAGTACCTGCCGCGCGCCATCGGCCTGCCGCGCGCCATGGGCATCCTGCTCACGGGGCGCCGCGTGCCGGCGAAAGAGGGCTACGAACTCGGCTTCGTCACCGCGGTGGCGCCGGCAGGCGGCGCGATGGAAGAGGCGCGCAAGTGGGCCGCGCAGATGCTGGAGTGCTCGCCGCTCGCGCTGCGCGCCACCAAGGAAGTCGCGCGCAAGACCATGCTGGGTGAGGACTTCGAGCGCAAGCTGGTGGACGCGCGCGAGTTCCCGGCGGCCAAGCGCCTGCGCACCAGCAACGACTACGTCGAAGGCCCGCGCGCCTTCGCCGAGAAGCGCAAGCCGAACTGGACCAACACATGAGCGAGGCCCTTCCCCTGGTGGAGAGCGAGGACCTCGTCCTCGTGCGCGATTCGGCGCGCGGCCTGCTGCAGGACGCCTGGCCCGCATCGCGCGCCGTCGCCGCTGCGAAGGACGCGGCCGCGCTGAAGGACATGTGGCGCAAGGCCGCGCTGCAGGGCTGGACTGCGCTCGCGCCGTCGCAGGACGAGATGGGACTTGCCGCGTCCATCGTGCTGATGCAGGAACTCGGCCGTGCGGCCTGCCCGCTGCCGCTGGCGGATGCGGTGCTCGCGAACGCGGTGCTCGCCCAGGCGCAGGGCGAGGCGGCCGCGCAACTGCTGGCAAGCGTGCAGTCGGGCGAGGCCATCGTCGCGTGGGCGGCCGATCCGCACGGCGGCAGGGTGACGGATGGGGCCACACTCGATGGCACCGTCTCCTTCGTCGAGCACGGCGCCATCGCCACGCACTTTCTCGTCGCGACCGGCAAAGGCGAAATCGCGATCGTGCCGCGCGAGGCCGCGGGGCTCGCGATCGATGCCACGCCCGGCCTGAACGTGCCGCCCCTGTCGCAGCTGCGCTTCACGCGGGTGGACACGTTCCAGCGCGTCACCACGTCGTTCGACGTCGGCACGCTCACGCCCCTGATGCGCCTGCTGCTTGCAGCACGCGCCACGGGTTCGGCGGGCTATGGCCTGGAGCTGCTGACCGACTACGCCAAGGTGCGCTCGCAGTTCGGCCACAAGATCGGCAGCTACCAGGCCATCCAGCACAAGCTCGCGAACTGCTTCACCAGCGTGGAGATCTGCCGGCTCGCGCTCGTCGCGGCGGGCCGTGCATCGCAGCACGAGCGCGCCTACAGCGCCGCCGTCGCGGCCGCGAATGCGGGCCAGCTGCTGCGCGACGTGGTGCGCGAACTGCATCACGGCTTCGGCGGCATTTCGTTCTGGGACGAGCACGAGCTGCCGCGCCACTTCCGCCGCATCCACGGCGACCTCACGCGGCTCGGTGGCGTGCAGCAGGCCCGGCGCGACGTCGCGGCCCTGCTGCTCGAACGCGGCGCCGTCCCCGACATGGCGCTCACGCCGGCGGCCGATGCCTTCCGCGCCGAGGTGCGCGAGTGGCTGGCGCACAACTGGGACCATGCCTATCCGCCCGAAACGTATGCGCTCCCGGTGAATCACCGCAAGGCGCGTCAGGACTTCAGCCGCAAGGTGGGCGCCAAGGGCTGGCTCGGCGTCAACTGGCCCAAGGCCTACGGCGGACAGGGACGCACGGCCTTCGAACATCTCGCCTTCGAGGAGGAGATGGCCTACGCGGAGGCGCCCGTCACCTTCCACAACACCTCGGCCAACATGATCGGCCCGACGCTCGTCATCCACGGCAGCGACGCGCAGAAGGCGTTCTTCCTGCCCGGCATCGCGCGCGGCGACATCTCGATCGCCCTCGGCTACAGCGAGCCGGACCACGGCTCCGACCTCGCGGGCATCAGAACATCCGCGAAGCGCACCGAGGACGGCGGCTGGGTGGTGAACGGTCAGAAGATATTCACGTCGACCGCCGGGTTCTCGCAATACGTGTGGCTGGCCGCGCGCACCGACCCGGCCAACCAGCGGCACGGCGGCATCAGCGTCTTCCTTGTGCCGCTGGACACGCCCGGCATCACGATCCAGCCCATGAGCGGCCTCAACGGCCACCGCGCGAACGTGGTGTTCTTCGATGACGTGAAGCTGCCCGCCGACGCGCTCGTCGGGCCGGAGAACGGCGGCTGGAAGCTCATCACCGATGCACTCGCCTTCGAGCGCGAAACGGTGGGCGCGATCGGCGCACGTGCGCGGGGTTACTTCGACAAGCTGCTCGCGCACGTGAAGGCCGACGCTTCGCTGCGCAGCGACCCGCTGGTGCTCGACCGCATCGGCGGGCTGGGCGCGGAGATCGAGGCGTCGCGCCTGCTCGCCGTGCGCACCGCGCAGGTGGTGGAGCAGGGCGAGGTGCCGCTGTGGCAGGCCGCCATGCTGAAGGTGTACGCGAGCGAGCTGATGGAGCGCCTGTCCGAGACGGCGTTCGACCTGCTCGGCCCCGGCGCCACGCTCGCCGAGGGCGCGCAAGGCGCGCTGTGCGACAGCGTGTTCGAGTACGGCGTGCGCGATGCGCTGCTTTACACGATCGGTGGCGGCACCAACGAGATCCAGCGCACCCTGATCGCGCTGCGAGGGCTGGACCTGCCTCGTTGATCCGGCTGTTTCATTCCAACTAGATCCTCATCCTGGAGACTCTCTCATGCAAGGCTTCCGACGTTCCCTCTTGCTGGCGGCATCGCTGCTGGCGCTCGCGCCCCTCGCGCCTCTCGCCCACGCGCAAGGCTTCCCCACGAAGCCGATCAAGATCGTCATCACGTACGCGCCCGGCGGCACGGGTGACGTGATCGCGCGCACGCTTGCCACGTCGATGAGCGAGCTGCTCGGCCAGCCGGTGGTGGTGGAAAACAAGACCGGCGCTTTCGGCTCCATCGGCACCATGGCCGTGAAGCAGGCACCCCCTGACGGCCATACGCTGCTGGTGACGACCATCGGCACCGTCGTGCTGGCGCCGATGGTGACCAAGGACGCGAGCTTCGACCCGGTCAAGGGCCTCACGCCGATCGCCAACCTCGCAATGGCGCCAATGGTTCTGCTCGTGCACCAGAGCGTTCCCGCCAACGACTTCCCGGGCTTCGTCACGTGGGCGAAGCAGCAGGCCAAGGGCGTGGACATCGCCGTCGCCGGCCCTACGCCGGAGGTGGCGACCGCGCTGCTCGCGCAGCAGGCCAAGCTCAATCTCGTGACCGTGCCTTTCCGCGGCTACGGCCCCGCGCTGCAGTCGGTGCTGGCCGGCGACACCAAGGTCATCTTCATGATGCCGTCGGTGCAGATGATGGAGTTCATCAAGCAGGGCAAGCTCAAGGTGATCGGCGTGACGAGCGCGCAGCCCAGCCCCGCGGTGCCTGGCGCGGTGCCGCTCAACAAATTCGTGCCGGGCTATGTGCAGGACATCAACTTCGCGCTGTGGGCGCCGCCCGGCACGCCGGCCGACGTGGCCGCCAAGCTGACCGAGACCGTGCGCAAGGGCCTGTCGGCACCGGGCATGGCCGAGAAGTTCGTCGCGTTCTCCGTGCCGCTTGCAGTGGCCGGGCCCGATGAAGTGACCCGCATCACCACGCGCGAGTCGAACAACATCAAGAAGATCATGGAAACCGTGCCGATCAAGTTCGAGTGAGGTCGACCCACCCCCGAAGCGCCTGCGGCGCTACCCCCTCAAGGGGTCGCCCCCAGCGGACCGGCAAAGCCGGATCCGCGGCGGCACTGGAAACACGTAACGAAAGCCTCCTATGAACGTGCGTACCTTTCTCAAGACCATCATGGAAACGACAACCGTCAAGTTCGGGGAATGACGATGCAGATGAATCGACGCAACGCCCTGGCCGCCTTCGCGGCGGCTGCCGTTCCTGGCGCATGGGCGCAGGACCGCTATCCGAGCCGCCCCATCCGCATCATCGTGACGAACGCCGCCGGCGGCGCATCGGACATGATCGCGCGCATGATCGGCACGGGCCTGACCGCTGCACTGGGGCAGCCCGTCGCGGTCGAGCCGATGCCGGCCGCCAACGGCATGTGTTCGAAGACCAGGTCGCGCTCAAGCCGCAGGCCGTGGCGGTCCAGTCGCCACAGGGGGACTGGACGTATGCGCAGCTCGGCGAGCAGGTCGCGCGCATGTCCGCGTGGCTGCGCGTACAAGGCGTTGCGCGAGGCGACCGCGTGGCGATCCTCTCGGAGAACCGGCGCGAGTTCGTGCTGACCCTGCTGGCGGCCGCGAAGGTCGGCGCGATCGTCGCGTGCATGAACTGGCGGCAGACGGCGGAGGAGCTCGCGCATTGCATCACGCTCGTCACGCCGAGGATCGCGCTGGTGTCGCCACGGTACGAGCAGCATGTGAAGCTGTTCGGCGAAGTTGCGGTCACGATGATCGGCGAGGAGCTCGAAAGCGACATCGGTGGGGTGCGCTTCGCTTCGACCCCACCCTGCGGGAACGGCGACGTCGTGGAGCCGGAGGACGGCCTCTACATCCTGTACACCAGCGGCACGACCGGCAAACCCAAGGCTGCGCTCGTGAGCCACCGCGCGCTCGTTGCACGCGGCGCGGTCAACACCATGGACCGTGGCGTGCGGCGGGGCGCGACCTTCATCGCCTGGCCGCCGATGTTCCACATGGCCTCCGCCGACAGCATGCTCGTCACCCTCATCGGCGGCGGCAAGGTGATCGTGATGGACGGCCTCGACGTGGGCGTGCTTTGCGACCTTGGCGAGCGCGAGGACAACGTCGGCTGGTTCGTGCTGATGCCCGGCATGATCGACAAGGTGCTGGACGAATACGCGCGCCGAGGCACGCGTCCGCACCCGGCGGATTCGGTGGGCTGCATGGCGGACCTCGTGCCGCGCCAGCAGATCGTCGACGTCACGCGGCTGTTCAACGCACCGTTTCGCAACACCTTCGGATCGACCGAAGCCGGCCCCGCGCCGGGCAGCGGCGGGCGTGTTCCCGTGGGTGTCGCCCCGGAGAACCTCGCCAAGAACCAGAGTTCGCTGTGCCGCGTGCGACTGGTGGACGAGGCGGGCCAGGATGTCGCACCGGGCGAGCCCGGCGAGCTGCTGCTGCGCAGCCCCACGCTCTTTTCCGGCTACTGGGGCATGCCTGAGGCGACAGCCGAAGCCTTCGCTGGGGGATGGTTCCACACGGGCGACGTGTTCACGCGCCAGCCCGATGGCACGCTGCAGTTCGTCGACCGACGCAAATACCTGATCAAGTCCGGCGGCGAGAACATCTACCCTGCCGAGATCGAACAGCTGCTGCTCGCGTCCCCGCGCATCGCCGACGCCGCCGTGGTGCGCAAGCGCGACGCGAAGTGGGGCGAAGTGCCCGTCGCATTCGTCGCCGTGCGCGACGAAACGCTCTCGGCGGAAGAAGTCGTCGCGCTGTGCCGCGGCCGCATCGCGAACTACAAGCTGCCGCGCGAGGTGCGCTTCATCCGCAACGAAGACATGCCGCGCAGCACCACCGGCAAGATCGTGCGCTCCGAGCTGGAGGCGCTGCTGCAGTGAAAGGCGACTGGACGCACGCGTGGCAGCCGATGGTCGACGCCGTCGGCCGCGACTTCGGCGAGGGGCGTACCGAGGTGTGGGGCGAGACGATCGAAGCGGGGATGGTGCGCCGCTATATCGAGCCGCTCGAGCTCGACTCGAAGCTGCATTCCGACGCGGCCTTCGCGCGCGCGCACGGCTACGCGGACATCGTCGTGCCGAGCACCGCCATCGCGAGCTTCGCGATGCCCCTGCTGTGGAACCCCGGCGATTCGCCGCTCTTCGACGACGCGGCGCGGGACGCGCAACCCACGCGCAGCCACATCGGCGGCGTGCGCTTCGGCCTGGAGCCGCCCACCACGCATTTCTTCGGCGTCGACGCGGAAGCGGACTACCTGCTGCCGGTGGTCGTCGGCGACCGGCTGTGCAGGCGCGGCGCATTGCTGCTGTCGTGCAAACCGAAAGAGACGCGGGTGGGACAGGGCGCCTTCATCTCTTGGCAAACCGAGGTGATCAACCAGCGCCGCGAGCGGGTCGCGCTGCTGCGCACGACGTTCTTCCGCTACAACGTGCTGCGCGCCGAGCCTGTCACCCGGGGCTCGACCCGGGGTCGTGGGCCCGCGAGCGCACACGATGCCGGGTCGAGTCCGGCATGACAGGAACACCATGACCCAGCGCCGCTTCGACGACGTGACGGCAGGCGAACCGCTCGCGCCGGTGCACTATCCGTTGCAGCAGTAGTAAGGCCGCTGTTTCCCTTCTCGAGCATCGTATCGCACACGCATTCTCGAACCACAGCGCCCGCACAGCACGCGGCCTTGCAGCAAGGCGCTGCCTTCGCGGGGT
>JAYRRR010000147.1:0-13946 GCA_041910015.1 Steroidobacteraceae bacterium | reverse complement strand
CGCCGGGAACTCGAGGAGATCGCGCGCGGCCTCCCGATCATCCTCGCGCCGAACATGAGCCTGGGTGTCAACGTCCTGTTCAGGCTGGCCGAACTGGCGGGCCGGGCGCTGGGTGGCGACCGTTACGATGCCGAGATCTGCGAGGCGCACCACCGCAACAAGGTCGACGCGCCGAGCGGCACCGCGCTCGGTCTGGGGCGGGCGGTGGCCCGCGGGCGCGGCGTCACACTCGAGGACGTGGCCGACTACGCCCGCCACGGCACGACCGGGGTCCGCGAACACGGCCGGATCGGCTTCAGCGTGGTGCGTGGCGGCGACATCGTCGGCGACCACCGGCTGATCTTCGCCGGGCCGGGCGAGCAGGTCGAACTCGCGCACCATGCGCAGGACCGGTCCGGGTTCGCCCGCGGCGCGCTGGTGGCGGCACGTTGGGTGGCCGGCCGGCCGCCGGGCCTCTATTCCATGATGGACGTGCTGGGTCTCTGACCGGCTGGCCCGCGTTCACGCGCTGCCGGATGTCCGTGCCCGCGTGAGCCGCCGCGACGGAATGCGCGTAGCACAAGCCCGGTCTCTCGCGTACAATCCGCTACTTAGCCCGTGAGACAAATCCGCACCGGAGTGAGCCACGCTCAACCCCGGCGGTCGTCGCACGCGCTCGAATCTCGATCGCAGCGCCGGAGGTACTCGTGACGACACCCGCTGTCTTGGCCCTGGAGGACGGCACCGTGTTCCGGGGCGTGGCCATCGGCGCCCTCGGCACGACCACCGGCGAAGTGGTCTTCAACACCGCCATGACGGGCTATCAGGAGATCCTGACCGATCCCTCCTATGCCCGGCAGATCGTCACGCTGACCTACCCGCACATCGGCAACACCGGCACGAACCCCGACGACCTCGAATCGGCCCTGATCCACGCCGGCGGTCTCGTCATCCGGGATCTGCCGCTGGCGCATTCGAGCTGGCGGGCGACCGAGTCGCTGCCCGACTTCCTGAAGCGCCGCAATACGGTCGCCATCGCCGAAATCGATACACGCAAGCTCACGCGCATCCTGCGCGAAAAGGGCGCCCAGGCAGGGTGCATCGCGGCGGGCGATGCTTCGCAGCGCCCCGATCTCGCCGTCGCCGCGGCGCGGCGCTTTCCCGGCCTGGCGGGCATGGACCTCGCCAAGGTCGTCTGCACCGCAGCCCCGTACCAGTGGAACGAGGGCACGAACTGGGCGCTCGAGCAGGGCCCGAAGCGACGCACCGGCCAGCGACTGCACGTCGTCGCCTACGACTTCGGCATCAAGCGCAACATCCTGCGCCTGCTGGCGGACCATGGCTGCCGCATGACCGTGGTGCCGGCCCAGACTTCCGCCGCCGACGTGCTCGCGCTGAACCCCGACGGCGTGTTCCTCTCCAACGGCCCGGGCGACCCCGAGCCGTGCGCGTACGCGATCGCGGCGACGAAAGACTTCCTCGAGCGCGGCGTGCCCCTGTTCGGCATCTGTCTCGGACACCAGTTGCTCGGTCTGGCCGTCGGCGCGCGCACGGTCAAGATGAAGTTCGGCCACCACGGCGCGAACCACCCGGTGCTCGAACTCGCCACGGGCCGCGTGCTGATCACCTCGCAGAACCACGGTTTCGCGGTGGACGAGACGACGCTGCCGCCGAACGTGATTGCGACCCATCGGTCGCTGTTCGACGGCTCGCTGCAGGGCATTGCCTGCGTCGACCGGCCGGCCTTCAGCTTCCAGGGGCACCCGGAGGCGAGCCCGGGTCCGCGCGACCTGACGCCACTCTTTGCCCAGTTCGTCGAAGCCATGCTGCGCAAGGGGGCCCAGGTCCCGTTGCGCAAGACGGTGTGATCGGGCCTCGAGCGTAGACCGCCCGCCGCCCGCCGCCTGCCGCAGGAGCCACTGACCGAATGCCCAAGCGCACAGACCTCGAGAGCATCCTGATCATCGGCGCCGGCCCGATTGTCATCGGCCAGGCCTGCGAGTTCGACTACTCGGGAGCGCAGGCGTGCAAGGCGCTGCGCGAGGAGGGCTATCGCGTCATCCTCGTCAATTCAAATCCCGCGACGATCATGACCGACCCGGACATGGCCGACGCGATCTACATCGAGCCGATCAACTGGCGCACCGTCGCCCGCATCATCGAGAAGGAGAGGCCGAGCGCGCTGCTGCCCACGATGGGCGGCCAGACGGCGCTCAACTGCGCGCTCGACCTCGTGCGCGAGGGCGTGCTGGAAAAGCACGGCGTGGAACTCATCGCCGCCTCGCGCGAGGCCATCGACATGGCCGAGGACCGCGAGCTGTTCCGCAACGCCATGCGCGACATCGGCCTCGAGTGCCCGCGCTCGCGCGTCGCGCACAGCATGGAGGAGGCGCTCGCCATCCAGGCCGAGATCGGCTTCCCGACGGTGATCCGCCCTTCGTTCACCCTCGGCGGCACCGGCGGCGGCATCGCCTACAACCGCGAGGAGTTCGAGCAGATCGTCGCGCGCGGTCTCGACGCGTCGCCCACGAGCGAGGTGCTGCTCGAGGAGTCGGTGATCGGCTGGAAGGAATTCGAGATGGAGGTCGTCCGCGACAAGGCGGACAACTGCATCATCATCTGCTCGATCGAGAACCTCGACCCGATGGGCGTGCACACGGGCGACTCGATCACGGTCGCGCCCGCGCAGACGCTGACCGACAAGGAATACCAGCTCATGCGCGATGCCTCGATCGCGGTGCTGCGCAAGATCGGCGTCGAGTGCGGCGGCTCGAACGTGCAGTTCGCGATCAGCCCGACCGACGGCCGCATGCTGATCATCGAAATGAACCCGCGCGTATCGCGCTCCTCGGCGCTCGCATCCAAGGCGACGGGTTTCCCGATCGCCAAGGTCGCCGCGAAGCTCGCCGTCGGCTACACGCTCGACGAACTTCGCAACGACATCACGGGTGGCGCCACGCCGGCGTCGTTCGAGCCGACGATCGACTACGTCGTCACCAAGATCCCGCGCTTCACGTTCGAGAAATTTCCCGGTGCCAACTCGCGCCTCACGACGCAGATGAAGTCCGTCGGCGAGGTCATGGCGATGGGCCGCACGTTCCAGGAGTCGTTGCAGAAGGCGCTGCGTGGTCTCGAGACGGGCATCGACGGGCTGACGCCGATCGCGTCGCTGCCGATCGCCGACGACGACGCGCGCAACGCGCTGTTCGAGGAGTTGCGCATGCCGGGGCCGCACCGGCTGCGCTACGTCGCCAATGCATTGCGCGCCGGCCTGTCACTGGAGGAAGTGAACCGGGCCTGCCGCATCGACCCGTGGTTCCTCGTGCAGATCGAGGACCTCGTGCGGGAAGAGGCTGCGGTGGCGGCGACGCCCGGCGGGCTCGGCGCGATCGACGAGCGCCGCCTGCGGCAGCTGAAGCGCAAGGGCTTTGCCGACAGCCGCCTGGCGAAGCTGCTCGGCACGACCGAGACCGCCGTGCGCGAGCGCCGGCACGATTTCGGCGTGCGCCCGGTGTACAAGCGCGTCGACACCTGCGCCGCGGAGTTCGCCACGTCCACGGCCTACCTGTATTCCACCTACGAGGAGGAGTGCGAGGCCACGCCCACGGACCGTCGCAAGATCGTCATCCTCGGCGGCGGCCCGAACCGCATCGGCCAGGGCATCGAATTCGACTACTGCTGCGTGCACGCGGCGCTCGCGCTGCGCGAGGACGGGTTCGAGACCATCATGGTCAACTGCAACCCGGAGACCGTCTCGACCGACTACGACACGTCCGACCGGCTGTACTTCGAGCCGCTCACGTTCGAGGACGTCATGGAGATCATGCACGTCGAAAAGCCCTTCGGCGTGATCGTGCAGTACGGCGGCCAGACGCCGCTCAAGCTCGCCGAGGCGCTCGGCGAAGCCGGCGTGCCGATCATCGGCACGAGCCCCGACTCGATCGACGTGGCTGAGGACCGTGAGCGCTTCCAGCACCTCGTCGAGCGGCTGCAGCTCCGGCAGCCGCCGAACCGCACGGCGCGCACCGAGGACGAGGCGGTGCGGCTCGCCGCGGAAATCGGCTTCCCGCTGGTCGTGCGCCCGAGCTACGTGCTCGGCGGCCGCGCGATGGAGGTGGTCTTCACCGAGGACGACCTGCGCACCTACATGACGCACGCGGTGCAGGTCTCGAACGACAGCCCCGTGCTGCTCGACCGCTTCCTCGACCTCGCCATCGAAGTGGACGTCGACGCGATCTGCGACGGCAAGGACGTCTACGTCGGCGGCATCATGGAGCACATCGAGCAGGCGGGCGTGCACTCGGGCGACTCGAGCTGCTCGCTGCCACCGAACAGCCTGAGCCCGGCGCTGCAGGACCAGATCCGCGACCAGACGCGGCGCATGGCGCTCGCGCTCAACGTCATCGGGCTCATGAACGTGCAGTTCGCGATCCAGAACGGCATGGTCTACGTGCTGGAGGTCAACCCGCGCGCCTCGCGCACCGCGCCGTTCGTCTCCAAGGCGACCGGTGTGGCCATGGCGAAGGCGGGCGCGCGCGTGATGACCGGCAAGACCCTGCACGAGCTCGGTCTCCAGCGCGAGCGCACGCCCAGGTTCTTTTCGGTCAAGGAAGCGGTCTTCCCGTTCAACAAGTTCCCGGACGCCGATCCGATCCTCGGGCCCGAGATGAAGTCGACCGGCGAGGTCATGGGCACCGGCCGCAGCTTCGGTGAGGCGTACGCCAAGGCCCAGGCGGCCTCGGGCGTCACGCTGCCGACGCGCGGCGTCTGCCTGATCAGCGTGCGCGAGCGCGACAAGCCGGGCGCCGTCGAACTCGGCAAGCGCCTGGTCCGGCAGGGCTTCGAGATCGTCGCGACGCACGGCACGGCCGATGTGCTCGAGCGTGCCGGTGTGCAGTGCCGTCGCGCCAACAAGGTGCGCGAGGGCCGGCCGCACATCGTCGACATGATCAAGAACGACGAGTTCAGCCTGATCGTCAACACCACCGAGGGCAAGCAGGCCGTGCGCGAGTCGAACTCGATCCGTCGCGAGGCCGTCGCCCGCAAGGTCACCTATTACACGACCCTGAACGGTGCGCTGGCCACGTGCGAGGCCATCGACCATCTCCAGGAAGTCGACGTCAACCGTCTGCAGGATCTTCACAAGGAAGTTTGGGTATGACGCGCAAGCCTTTGACTTCAAAGGGTGTTGAGCGCCTTCGGGAAGAGCTCAAGCGTCTCAAGACCGTCGAGCGGCCGCGCATCATCCAGGCGATCGCCGAAGCGCGCGCGCACGGCGACCTGAGCGAGAACGCGGAGTACCATGCGGCGCGCGAGCAGCAGGGCTTCTGCGAGGGGCGCATCAAGGAGCTCGAGCACGAGCTGTCGCACTGCCAGATCATCGACGTTGCGCACCTGCCGAAGACCGACAAGGTCGTCTTTGGCGCCACGGTAGCGCTCGAGTCCGAGACCGGCGAGGAAATCTCGTTCCAGATCGTCGGCGAGGCCGAGGCCGACGTGCGGCACGGCCAGATCTCGATCACCTCGCCGATCGCCCGGGCGCTGGTCGGCAAGTCCGAAGGCGACGAAGTCGACGTCGCCGTGCCGGGCGGCACGCGGACGTTCGAGATCGTCAGCGTCCGGTACGTCTGAAGCGTCCGGTACGTCTGAGACGCGCGGCCGCCGTCTATCGGGGCCATCGAGCAGTTCGATCACGCGACCCGGCGTGCCGCGGCACACTGGGCCCCATGGTCACGCGTCCGGCAGCAGGATCTTCGGCTTTTCGGGGTGTGCCCGGTAATAGAGTGCCACGTGGCCGATCCGCTGGACCATTTCGGAGTGCGTGGCAGCGGCCAGCCCGGCGAGCAGTTCGTCGCGCAGGTCGCGGTCGCCCACGCGGGCGCGCACCTTGACCAGCTCGTGGTCGGTCAGGGCCCGGTCCATTTCGGCAACGAGGTTCGGGCCGAGGCCCGGGTTGCCGATCAGCACGACCGGCGAGCGGCCGTGGCCGAGGCGGCGCAGGTGCTTGCGTTGGGCGTCGGACAGCATGAGGCGAGGATCGAGGCTCCGGTGTCGCTGCCCGGTATGATCGTCCAGAACGTCCCGAACCGCACAGGTTTCACTTCGCCCGCCGTCATGCCCAAGCGCACCAAGAGTTCCGCCGCCTGGCTCGCCGAGCACGAATCCGACCCTTATGTGAAGCGGGCCCGGGACGAGGGCTGGCGCTCGCGCGCGGTGTTCAAGCTCGAGGAGATCCAGAAGGCCGACCGGATCCTGCGGCCGGGCATGACCATCGTCGATCTCGGTGCGGCCCCCGGCGGCTGGAGCCAGTACGCGGCGCGGCTGCTCGGCGGCAAGGGCCGCATCATCGCGCTGGACGTGCTCGACATGCCCGCGCTCGCGGGTGTGGATTTCCTGCGGGGCGACTTCAACGACGAGGCGGTGCTCGGCCGCCTGCTGGCGCTGCTCGGGCCGGACAAGGTCGACCTTGTGATGTCGGACATCGCCCCCAACATGATGGGCATCGCGGACGTCGACCACGACCGCGCGATGCAGCTCGTGGAACTCGCGCTGGACTTCGGCTGTCGGACATTGCGACCGGGCGGCGATTTCCTCGCCAAGGTGTTCCAGGGACGGGGCTTCCAGCCGCTGCTCGCCCAGTTGCGGGAGCGTTTCGCATCCGTGAAGTTGCGCAAGCCGAAGGCGTCGCGGGCGCGCAGTGCCGAGGTGTACGTTCTGGCACGCGGATATCGATTGGTGTAGTGTGAAATCAGCCGCGCAGGCGCGCCTGCAGGCACGCGCCGCGAGGCTCACCCGAGGTCTGGGGAATTGAACGATTTGGCCAAGAACGTCGTGCTGTGGATCGTGATCGCGGTCGTGCTCGCCACGGTCGTGAGCAACTTCAGCTCGCGCGGTCACGCGATCCAGGAGATGCCGTATTCGTCGTTCCTGGCGCACGTCAAGGACGGCAGCGTCTCGCAGGTGACGTTCCAGGGCGACAAGATCACGGGCCTGCGCTCGAGCGGCGAGCAGTTCGTCGTCTACAACCCCGAGACCGACAACTCCGCGCTGATCGGCACGCTGCAGCAGAGCGGCGTCACGTTCAGCGCCGCCCCGCCGGAACGCCAGTCGTTCCTGCTGCAGCTCTTCGTCTCCTCGTTCCCCATCCTGTTGCTGATCGGCGTCTGGGTTTACTTCATGCGCCAGATGCAGGGCGGTGCCGGCGGGCGCGGTGCGATGTCGTTCGGCAAGAGCCGGGCACGGCTGCTCAACGAAGACCAGGTCACCGTGACCTTCGCCGACGTCGCGGGCGTCGACGAAGCCAAGGAGGAGGTCTCCGAGATCGTCGACTTCCTCAAGGACCCGGCCAAGTTCCAGCGGCTCGGCGGCAAGATCCCGCGCGGCGTGCTCATGGTGGGTTCGCCGGGCACGGGCAAGACGCTGCTCGCCAAGGCCATCGCCGGCGAGGCGAAGGTGCCGTTCTTCACCATCTCCGGTTCCGACTTCGTCGAGATGTTCGTCGGCGTCGGTGCCTCGCGCGTGCGCGACATGTTCGACCAGGCGAAAAAGCACGCGCCTTGCATCATCTTCATCGACGAGATCGACGCCGTGGGCCGCCACCGTGGCGCGGGCCTCGGCGGCGGTCACGACGAGCGCGAGCAGACGCTGAACCAGCTGCTGGTCGAGATGGACGGCTTCGAGGGCAACGAGGGCGTCATCGTCATCGCGGCCACGAACCGCCCCGACGTGCTCGACCCGGCGCTGCTGCGCCCGGGCCGCTTCGATCGCCAGGTCGTCGTGCCGCTGCCCGACGTGCGCGGCCGCGAGCAGATCCTCAAGGTCCATATGCGCAAGCTGCCGCTGGCCGAGGACGTCAAGCCCTCGATCATCGCACGCGGCACGCCGGGGTTCTCGGGCGCCGATCTTGCCAACCTCGTCAACGAGGCGGCGCTGTTCGCCGCCCGCGCCAACCGGCGCGCGGTAACGATGGACGAGTTCGAGCGCGCCAAGGACAAGATCATGATGGGCGCCGAGCGCAAGTCCATGGTCATGGACGACAACGAGAAGAAACTCACGGCGTATCACGAGGCCGGGCACGCGATCGTCGGCCTGAACGTGCCCGATCACGATCCGGTCTACAAGGTCACGATCATCCCTCGTGGTCGTGCGCTGGGCGTGACAATGTTCCTGCCCGAGGCGGATCGCTACAGCACCAGCAAGCGCCGGCTCGAAAGCCGCATCGCCACGCTGTTCGGCGGCCGCGTGGCGGAAGAACTGGTCTTCGGCCTCGAATCCGTGACGACTGGCGCGTCGAACGACATCGAGCGGGCGACGGAGATCGCGCGCAACATGGTCACCAAGTGGGGCCTGTCGGACAAGCTCGGCCCGCAGACGTATGCGGAGGAGGAGGGCGAGGTGTTTCTCGGTCGCAGCGTTACGCAGCACAAGCAGGTGTCCGACATCACCGCGCACGTCATCGACGAGGAGATCCGCCACCTCATCGACGGCAATTACCAGCGTGCGAAGGAAATCCTGACGCGCGACCTCGACAAGCTCCACAAGATGGCCGAGGCGCTGATCAAGTACGAGACGATCGACGACCAGCAGATCGCTGACATCATGGCCGGGCGCGATCCCAAGCCGCCTGCGGACTGGGAAGACCGCGATCTCGGCACGCCGCCCGACGCGAGCCCGAAGTCCCGCGAGCGCCGCGGCGGCGAGGGCGAGACCCCGACGGGCCGCCCGGCGCCGCAGCACTAGACGGCGCGACGCACTGCCCGCACGGCGACGCTCCGGACGACCGGGGCTTTTCTTGCCCCGGCGTAGCGGAGCGAGCCGCCCTCGTTCTGGTATAAATTCTCGATGAAGGCGAGCGAAGCGGGCATTGCGTTTCATGCTCGATTCGCCTGCGGCTGCTTTCAATCCACAGCGGCCCTCTGGAGGGACGTTTGGGCAGTCTCATGGACGAAGCCCTGCTGACCCAGCAGCCCGACGTGCTCGTCGTCACTGACCGCGACGGGCGGGTGGTCCACTGGAGCCATGGGGCGACGGTCGTGCTCGGCCACGCCTTGGCCGGGGCACTGAACCAGCCACTGACGACGCTGCTGGCCCCGGAGGAGGGTGCGCAGGCGTCGCGCCGCGCGATATCCACGTTGCAGGACCGCGGCGATGGCCGGGCGGAAGTCGTGGTCCGGCGCCGCGACGGATCGCGGCGTCACGTTGACTTTGTCACGCGACGTCTGCGGGGGTCACTCACGGGGTATGTGCTCTGGGCGGGACGCGACGTCACGCAGCCCACGCTGGTTCGTTCGGCGCGCCATCTGCGCGCACGCTGCGGAGAACTTCTCGAGGCGGCGCCCGACGCGATGGTGATCGTCGACGCCGACGGGCGCATCGTGCTGGCGAATTCGCAGACGGCTGCGCTCTTCGGCTACGCGCGCGAGGAACTCATCGGCTGTCCGGTCGAGATTCTCCTGCCCGACGCGTTTCGCGCCGCGCACGTCGCCCACCGGCGCGACTTCGCCGTCCACCCGCGCACGCGTGCCATGGGCGCCGGGCTCGCGCTGCACGCCATGCGCAGGTCCGGCGAGGCCTTCCCGGTCGAGATCAGCCTGAGTCCGATCCGGACGGCCGACGGCACACTCACTTCGGCCGCCATTCGCGACATCACGGCGCGCAAGGCCGTCGAGCGGCGGCTGCAGGAGCAGAACCTGCAGCTCGCCCAGGCGAACGAGGCGAAGACGAATTTCCTCGCCGGCATGAGTCACGAGCTGCGCACGCCGCTCAACACCATCATCGGCTTCACGGGCACGCTGCTGATGCAGATGGCGGGGCCGCTGAACGAGGAGCAGGACAAGCAGCTGCGCACGGTCCAGTGGGCGGCCCAGCACCTGCTGATGCTGATCAACGACCTGCTCGACCTGACGCGCATCGAGAGCGGCGAGACGCACGTCGAGCGCGCACCCGTGCCCGCGGTCACCGTGGCACGCGACGTCGCGACCCAGCTTCGCGGCCAGGCCGAGGACAAGGGACTCGCCCTCGAAGTGGAGCTGCCGGACGACGAGATCGTCCTGCTGAGCGATCGTCGCGCGCTGAGCCAGATCCTGATGAACCTGCTCGCCAACGCCGTGAAATACACCGACATGGGCGGCGTGCGGTTCATCATGCGGCGGACACCGTCGTGCATCCGTTTCGAAGTGTCCGACACGGGCATCGGCATCCGCGCCGAGGACCGCGAGCGGCTGTTCAAGGCGTTCTCGCGTCTCGAACGCGGCAACGACACGCGTCAGGGCACCGGGCTCGGGCTGTATTTGAGCGCGCGTCTCGCCGCGCTGCTCGGCGGACGGATCGAGTTCGACTCGACCGTGGGCACCGGCAGCACGTTTCGCCTGATCCTGCCCGAGGACTGACACTCTGGTGCACGTGCTGCTCGTCGCGTCGTTGCGGACGGACATTGCGCCTTGCGATCTGCCGGTGCCGTTCGTGCCGCAGGTCGGGGCGTGCATCGCCGCGGGCAGGCAGCGTCGCCGGCGGTAGTGATTCACGTTTCGGTGGCAATCGATCCGGGGTCTCGTCGCCGGCTCCTGGAATGCCGACAAGTCGCCGGCGAAGAGACCCCGGATCGATTGCCACTGAGGGCGTCGGGCCGGGTTGCCCGAGCGCGGGCCCGCTACACTGGTGGCTCGTTACTCACGCCGGCGGTCCACCCGATGCTTTTCCGCTGCCGCGACCGCACGCTCGATCTGTCCCGGCCCTGCGTCATGGGCGTCCTCAACGTCACGCCGGACTCTTTTTCGGACGGCGGCCTGCATTTCGGCCATGCGCGGGCCGTGGCGGCGGGTCTGCGCATGGTGGAGGAAGGCGCCGCGATCGTCGACGTCGGCGGCGAGTCGACGCGGCCTGGTGCCGCTTCCGTCGCGGTGGATGAGGAAATCGGGCGAGTCGTGCCCGTGATCGAGGCACTCGCAACGCGAGTCGACGTCGTGCTGTCCGTGGACACGAGCAAGCCCGAAGTCATCCGTGCGGCGCTGCGGGCGGGGGCTCATCTCGTCAACGACGTGCGCGCCCTGCGTTTGCCGGATGCGCTTGCAGCGGCGGCCGATGGAGGTGCGGGCGTGTGCGTCATGCACATGCTCGGGGAGCCGGGCACGATGCAGCGCGATCCGCGCTATGACGACGTGGTCGCGGAAGTGCGGGCGTTTCTCGCCGAACGCGTCGCCGCGTGCCGCGTTGCCGGCATCCCGCCCGACGGGATCGCCGTCGACCCGGGCATCGGCTTCGGCAAGACCACGGCACACAATCTCGAACTGCTGCGTCACCTCGACGCCTTCACCGGGCTCGGCGGCCCGCTGCTCGTGGGCGTCTCGCGCAAGTCGCTGATAGGTATGATCACCGGGCGACCCGCGCCGGAGCGTGTCGTCGGCAGTGCGGCCATGGCCGCCTTGAGCGTGGAGCGCGGCGCGAGGATCATCCGCGCTCACGACGTCGCGGCGACGGTCGACGCGGTCAAGGTGGCGGTGGCGCTGGCGGGCTGAGCGCGGACGGGGACGGCGAGGGCGTCGCGTGGCGCCACCGGCACGAGGAGCGAACACGATGGGCAGGAAGTACTTCGGCACCGACGGCGTGCGTGGCCGCGTCGGCGAGCATCCGATGACGGTCGAGTTCGCGCTGCGGCTCGCGAGCGCGGCGGCGCGCGTGCTGGCACCGGAGGGTGGCACGGCGCTGGTCGGCAAGGACACGCGGCTGTCAGGCTACATGTTCGAGGCCGCGCTCGAAGCCGGTTTCGTCGCGGCCGGCGTCGACGTGCAGCTCATCGGTCCGTTGCCCACACCGGGTATCGCCTACCTGACGCGGGAGCTCGATTGCCGGTTTGGCGTCGTCATCAGCGCGTCGCACAACCTGTACGAGGACAACGGCATCAAGTTCTTCGACAGCCAGGGCAGCAAGCTGTCCGACGAACTCGAGCAGCAGATCGAGTCCTGGCTCGACGAGCCGGCGCTGACGCGCGATTCGATGCATCTGGGCAAGGCCGCACGCGTCGACAAGTCGCGCGTGGTGTACCAGCGGTTCTGCGCGTCCGCGCTGCCGGAGGGCATGGACCTCTCGGGGCTCAAGATCGTCGTCGACTGCGCAAACGGCGCGGCCTACAAGGTCGCGCCGCGCGTGCTCGCCGACCTCGGCGCCGAGATCATCCCGATCGGTTGTTCGCCGAACGGCCGTAACATCAACCTGCGCTGCGGCTCGACGGCGCCCGAGCTGCTGCAGGCCACGGTCTCGGGCGTGCGCGCCGACGTGGGTATCGCGCTCGATGGCGACGGCGACCGGCTGGTGATGGTCGACCACCTCGGGCGGATCGCCGACGGCGATCAGTTGCTGTACGTGATCGCTTCGGACCGCCAGCGCATGGGGACGCTGCGTGGGCCCGTCGTCGGCACGGTCATGAGCAATCTGGGGCTCGAGCAGCAGTGCCGGGCGGAAGGCATCGAGTTCCTGCGCGCCAAGGTGGGCGATCGCTACGTGCTGGCCATGCTCAGGGAGCGAGGCGGCGTGCTCGGGGGCGAAACCTCGGGGCACCTGCTGTGCCTGGACCGTACGACCACGGGTGACGGCCTCGTGAGCGCGCTCGAGGTGCTCGCCGTGATGAAACGCAGCGGCCGGCCTCTGGCGGAACTGGTCGCCGCCATGCCGAAGCTGCCGCAGGTCATGGTCAACGTGCGGGTCAAGGAGCGCATCGACCCGGCCCGGACCCCGGCGATCCAGGCCGCCGTGCAGCGGGTCGAAGCGGCCATGGGCGGCACCGGACGGGTGGTGTTGCGCGCATCGGGGACCGAACCGGTCATCCGCGTCATGGTCGAGGGTGCCGAGGAGGCGGCCGCGTCGCGTTACGCCCACGAGCTCGCCGAAGTGGTCCGCACGGCGGTCTGACATCCGCCCGGCCGAATTGCATTCGAGCCGACCCGCCGCTAAGATCGCGCGCCTTTCGCGGTCCGGCCCATCGGGTGCGCCGGCCGAGTCACCGGTTTCGGGGTTCCCAGCCATGCGTCAGCCGCTCGTCGCGGGCAACTGGAAAATGCACGGGTCGCGTGCCGAAAACGCGAGCCTCGTGAACGACTTGCTCGACCTGTTGCCGGCGGGCAAGCGCGCCGAGATCCTCGTCTGCCCGCCGTTTCCGTACCTGCTCGAGACGGGTCGTCTGCTCAAGGACTCGGGCGTGCAACTCGGTGCGCAGTCCGTCTGCGCGGAGGCGCAGGGCGCCTTCACGGGCGAGGTCTCGGCGGCGATGCTCAAGGATGTCGGCTGCCGGTACGTGCTGGTTGGCCACTCGGAGCGGCGGCAACTCTATGCCGAGAACGATGCGCTGGTCGCCCGCAAGTTCGTTGCGGCGCAGGCGCAGGGGCTGGTGCCGATCCTCTGCGTCGGCGAAACGCTCGAGGAGCGCGAGGCCAGTCTCACGCTGGCCGTGGTCTCCCGACAGATCGAGGCGGTGCTCGCCGTGAGCGGCGTGAAGTCGCTCGGCCATGCCGTGATTGCCTACGAGCCCGTGTGGGCCATCGGTACGGGCAGGACGGCGTCCGGCGAGCAGGCGCAGGAAGTGCATGCGATGATCCGTACCAAGGTGGCCGCGCTGGATGCTAGAATCGGCGGATCGGTCAGGATCCTGTACGGCGGCAGCGTCAAGGCGTCCAACGCGCAGGAACTGTTCGCGATGCCCGACATCGACGGCGGTCTCGTCGGCGGCGCGTCGCTCAAGGCGGACGAATTCGCACGCATCTGCGCCGGCGCAGGTTGACGGACGATCGTCCGCCGTTCGCCCTGAAGGTTGTTGCTGAATGAACTGGCTGCAGACTCTTGCCGTCGTCTTCCACGTGCTGCTCGCGGCGGCGATCGTCGGCCTGGTGCTGCTGCAGCGTGGCAAGGGCGCCGATGCGGGCGCGGGCTTCGGCGCCGGCGCCTCGGGCACGGTGTTCGGCGCGCGCGGCTCCGCCTCG
>JAYRRR010000146.1:0-14887 GCA_041910015.1 Steroidobacteraceae bacterium | reverse complement strand
TTGGCCTTCGGACCACCGGTGCCGATGATCGCATCAGCACCCGTACCGATGATGGCGTTAGCCTTTGGGCCGCCGGTACCGATGATCGCGTCAGCGCCGGTGCCAATGATTGCATTGGCCTTAGGGCCGCCGGTACCGATGATCGCATCAGCACCCGTACCGATGATCGCATTGGCTTTCGGGCCGCCCGTGCCAACGATGGCGCTGGCATAAGCAACTTTCGCTCGGCCTGTACCAATGATGGCATTGGCCTTCGGACCACCGGTGCCGATGATCGCATCAGCACCCGTACCGATGATGGCGTTGGCCTTTGGGCCGCCGGTACCGATGATCGCATTGGCTTTCGGGCTACCAGTGCCGATGATCGCGTCAGCGCCGGTGCCAATGATTGCATTGGCCCTAGGGCCGCCGGTACCGATGATCGCATCAGCACCCGTACCGATGATCGCATCAGCACCCGTACCGATGATCGCATCAGCACCCGTACCGATGATCGCATTGGCTTTCGGGCTACCAGTGCCGATGATCGCGTCAGCGCCGGTGCCAATGATTGCATTGGCCTTAGGGCCGCCGGCACCGATGATTGCACTGGTTCTGATCTTCGCTGACGCATCGGGTGCGTTCGCGATGCCTGCAAGCGCAAGTGCAATGGCGACGGCCAACTTCGTTCGCTGCATCTCGGGCCCCTTCCTTTTCTTCATTGCGATCATTCCCGTGGTTCTTCTGGTCGATCCATCGACCGAACGTTCATCTGCCTAGTGGACGGATTCTTCGTCCGACTGCTCATCAGCAGGCCGAACAAACATGTACATTGCGACGCCTAGCTTCACTCGATTGGTGGCGTCACTTCGCGAGGCTTCTGCTTCACGAGTGGAAAGCCAATCGTCGAGAACTTCGAGAAACTGTTGGCCGCGATCTTTGACAAGAGTGTCGAAATCGAGCGCGTCTTGAGCAGCAATTCCGTTCGGTGCCCACACCCGGCGTTCGAATAATTTGTGATCGCCTTCTGGACGAAGGTTCTGGTCAAGCGTCTTTGCAAGATCCGTAAAGGCCACGGACATCGCATGAAACTTGGCCGGATCAGCGGCTGACGGGATGTATGAACGAATTAGTACTCGGATATATCCATTCCCGAGATCAAGCACGGCGCCAATCCGCCTCAGTTCATCCAGCATGTCCTCGGCAGGTACGTCACTGGTGTATCGGCGCACAAGCTCCATGAAACTCCGCCGACCAATCGGAGCCTCAAACGGCACCTCATAAGGGATGCCATACGGACCGGTGAAGTCAGAATCCTGATGCCATCCAGTCAGCAAGCGCCCAACTCGACTCAACCGACCTGCTAGCGCCTCGGCGTCTTCGTCGGACTGCGTGAGAAGGCGAGAAACTTCGAGGCGAGTCAGCCCAGTGGTGATGGCAATTCGAGACACCGATTGACGCGAGTCCGGAAGCTGCAGGACGTCCTGCGCGGACTCGACGAAGACAGTCTTGAGCAGTTCGGAGAACTCCCCGAAAGACACGCCATTCCGAACCAGAATCCGGATGAGCGGGCGCATCAGCGGCCGAAACGCAGATAAGAGCGTGGCTTTGAAGTTCTCGCTCATTCTCAGCCCGATCGCGGGCGGCGCCGACCAGATTGCAAGTGCCGCTGACATGTAGGTTTATTGTTAACTCCCCTGCTTAACTATATCGGGCGAAGACCCCCGGTCAAGACTTCAACATATTCGGGGAGTTACGCAGGGGAATTCACGGTGGCTCTGGGCTCCCAGGACCATGCCCGTTACCGCAAAACTACGGCCAATCAGGGGGCTGCGGCAAGAGCCTCGAAAGGGCTAAAGCAGTGGCGCATATCTGCGTGGGCCGCGATATGTAAAGCGCCGAAGGATTGCTCGTTGAACGTAATCAACCGCCGGTGGGGCAAAGCGTGACCAACGTCACGTTTTTGTGGCGTAACGAGCGATATCAATAAGTTGGAGGACAAACCTTATCTTGTGGCTCATGTTCTGTCGAACTGCCAGAAGTGCCCCGGAAGCCTGGGACTCGAGCCGCGACGAGGGTGCACCCGGACACCCCGGATCGTGCCCCGAGCGGGGATTTGTGGCTGCACGATCGACCCAAAATAAAACGGCCGGCTCCTCACGCAGAGAAGCCGGCCGTCCAGACCAAAAATTGCGCTTGACGTCTAGCCTGTCTTCTGAATCTTCGCCGTCTTGCGAAGCTCGTCGAGATACGCCTGAAGCTTCTTGCGCTGCGCGAGCATCTTGACCTGCTCCTTGACGTCGTCGAACGCGGGCGCTTCCGGAGCGCGCGTGTCCTCGAGCTGGATCACGTGCCAGCCGTACTGGGTCTGCACCGGCGTCTTGGTGGTCGCGCCCTTGTCGAGTGTCGCGAGCGCGTCGGCGAACGGCTTCACCATGGACTGCGCGGAGAACCAACCAAGGTCACCGCCGTTCGCGGCGCTGCCCGGATCCTTCGACTCGGTCTTCGCCAGCTTCGCGAAGTCACCGCCGGCCCCGAGTTCGCGAATGATCGACTCGGCCGTTTCCTTCTTCTCGACCAGGATGTGCCGCGCCTTGTACTCCTTCGGCATCCTGGCGACCTGCTCGTCATATTCCTTCTTCACCTCGTCGTCCGAAACGGGGTGCGCCTTCGCGTACTTGTCGCTCGCGGCCTCGGCGAGGATCTGGGTGCGCAGCAGTCCGAGGCGCGCCTGCACCTCGGGGTCTTTCGCGAGCCCGTCCTTCTCGGCAGCCTGCGCGGCGAGCGTCATGCTCACGAGCTGGTCGACCAGCGTGTCGCGCTGCTCCTTTGTCGCTTCGGACGCGGGCTTGCCGGTCACGGCCAGCAGGAAAGTATCGACCATCTGCGTGTCGATCTTCGTGCCATTGACCGTGACTACCGTCGCGGGCGCGGCCTTTGCGGCGGTGCTGCCCGGTTTGACGGCGTCCTCGGCCGGTTTCGTGCACGCCGTGGTGGCGAGCGCGACGGCCGCGCCGAGCAGGAGTGCGGACTTCAGGTTTCGCATCGATGAGCCTCTCGAGGGGTGAACGTCGGCGTCGGGTGGACGTCGGTGGAAGAAACGGTCAGGCGGCCGGGCCTTCGCCGGGGGCCAGCGCGCTGATGGCGAGTGCGTGGATGTCCGTGGTCAACATGTCGCCAACGGCGTCGTAGATGAGCCGGTGCCGTCGCACGACGGACAGGCCCGCGAAGCGGTCAGACACGACATGAACGGAAAAGTGTCCGCGTCCGTCGGCCGCGCCGGCATGACCGATGTGCCGGTGGCTGTCGTCGACGACTTGCAACTCCAGCGGCTGCAGCGCCGAGCGCAGTCGCTCGGTGAGGCGCAACGCGCGCGTTTCCCGCGGCAGGATCGTCACGGCAGCACCTTCATGAACGGGCGCACTTCGTACGACTCGAAGACGCCCTCGGTCACGTACGGATCCGCGGCGGCCCAGGCCTTCGCTTCGTCGAGCGAGGGGAACTCCGCGATGATCACGCTGCCCGTGAAGCCGGCCGGCCCGGGGTCGGGCGAATCGATCGCGGGACAGGGCCCGGCGATCATCATCCGGCCCTCGTCGACGAGCGCCCGGGCCCGCTCGAGATGGACTGGACGAACCCGCCTGCGGATCTCGAGCCCGTGGGGCCCGTCCTTGCCGGTGATGACGTAAAGCATCGTCTCGCTCGCGGTGCGTGGTTATTCGGCCCGGGGCGTCGCCGCGGTCGGGCCTGTCGCGCCGTGTTCCGACTTGCGGGCGATCCACACGCCCAGCAGCAGCGCGAACACGAGGGTGAGGCCCATCAGGCCGAACAGCTTGAAGTTGACCCAGGTCGACTCGGCGAACGTGAATGCCACCCAGAGGTTGAGTGCGCCCATCACCACGTTGAAGCCGACCCAGGCCAGGTTCACGCGTGTCCACAACCCGGGCGGGTCGAGCGGCAGTTGCGCACCCATCATGCGCTGCATCAGGTTGGGGCCCCGCGTGAACTGGCTCGCGAGGAACACGATCGCGAACAGCCAGCTCACGATGGTGGGTTTCCATTTGATGAACGCCGGGTCGCGCAGGTACAGCGTCAGGCCGCCGAAGACGAGTGCGATGCCGGCCGTGGCCAGCAGCATCGGCTTCACCTCGCGGTGGCGCACCCAGCTCACGAGCGTCAGCGCCAGCACGCCCACGATCAGGGCGGAGGTGGCGACGTAGATCCCCGCCATCTTGTAGGCGGCGAAGAACAACAGGACGGGCAGCAGGTCGACCAGCAGTTGCATCGGCGGGGAGGAGCGCAGCGCGCGGCTCGGAAGGGGCGCGTATCATAGCAAGTTGGCCCGCGAATCCCGCGGTCGGGCGAGATCCATGGCCCTTCTGATCCAGGTGCACCCGGTAAACCCCCAGCCGCGGCTGGTGCGGCAGGCCGTCGCGGCGATCCGTGACGGCAGCGTCGTCGTGTATCCCACCGACTCGAGCTATGCACTCGGCTGCCACATCGGCGACAAGGAGGCCATGGAGCGCATCCGCCGCATCCGCGACGTCGAGGTCAAGAACCACAACTTCACGCTGGTCTGCCGCGATCTGTCGGAAATCGCGAAGTACGCCCGCGTCGACAATGCGCAGTACCGGACGCTGCGTGCCTTCACGCCGGGCCCGTACACGTTCCTGCTGGAAGCGACGCGCGAGGTGCCCAAGCGTCTGCAGAACCCGAAACGCCGGACCATCGGCATCCGCGTGCCCGACAATGCGACCGTGCGCATGCTGCTGGCCGAACTCGGCGAGCCGATCATGAGTTCGACGCTGTTGCTGCCCGGCGAGACCCAGTCGCCGACGGACCCGGCCGAAATCAAGGAGCGCCTCGATCACCTGGTGGACGTCGTCATCGACGGCGGCGCAGGTGGCATCGAGCCGAGCAGCGTCGTCGACCTGTCGCGTGGCGTGCCGGTCGTCGTTCGTCGCGGCAAGGGCGACGTTTCAGCGTTCGAATGAACGGGGCCCGACGCCTGCGTATAATCGCGGCTCCCCCAAGGCGAGCCAGCACCGCTCGGGCGGCCAAACCACCCGAACAAGTGTGCGCAAGCCATTGTCCCCAGAAGATTATCGGCGACACGGTCGCAGGGAACCCGGTTTGAGTTCTACCGTCACGACGCCCCGTCGAGTGCTTTCCGGCATGCGCCCGACGGGCAGTCTGCACCTCGGCAACTACCACGGCGCCCTGAAGAACTGGGCCGAACTCCAGTATCAGTTCGACTGCTATTTCTTCGTCGCGGATTACCACGCGCTGACGACCGGTTACGACGACACGAGCCAGCTCGAGGACTTCGTCTGGCAGATGATCATCGACTGGCTTGCGGCGGGCCTGAACCCGGCCGTCTGCACGATGTTCATCCAGTCGCGCGTTCCGGAGCATGCTGAACTGCACCTGCTGCTGTCGATGATCACGCCGCTCGGCTGGCTCGAGCGCGTGCCCACGTACAAGGACCAGCAGGAGCAGTTGAAGGAAAAGGATCTCGCGACCTACGGGTTCCTCGGCTATCCGCTCCTGCAGAGTGCCGACATCCTGCTCTACAAGCCGATGCACGTGCCGGTCGGCGAGGACCAGGTGGCGCACGTCGAGATCACGCGCGAGATCGCGCGCCGCTTCAACTTCGTGTTCGGCCGCGAGACAGACTTCGAGGCCAGGTCCGAGCGAGCGGTCAAGAACCTGGGCAGTCGCAATGCGGCGATCTACCGCGACCTGCGCAAGGCCTATCAGGAGCAGGGCGACGCCGAGGCGCTGACCCGGGCGCACGCATTGCTCGACGGCAATTCGCGCCTGACGCTGGCGGACCGCGAACGGCTGCTTGGCTACCTCGAGGGGACGGGTCGCACGATCCTGCCGGAACCGGCCGCGCTGCTCACCGCCACGCCGAGGGTGACGGGCCTCGACGGGCGCAAGATGTCGAAGTCGTACGGCAACACCATCGGCCTGCGCGAAGACCCGGACGTGGTCGCGAAGAAGCTCAAGACCATGCAGACCGATCCGGCGCGCGTGCGCCGCACGGATCCGGGCAATCCGGAGAAGTGCCCGGTGTGGGACCTGCACAAGCTCTATTCCTCGCCCGAGACGCAGGCCTGGGTGGACCAGGGCTGCCGCTCGGCGAGCATCGGTTGCCTGGAGTGCAAGAAGCCCCTGATCGAGCGCATCGTCGAGGAGATCACCGGCATGCGGCAGCGCGCGCAGGAATACGAGGACAATCCCGACCTCGTGCGCGGCATCATCGCCGAAGGTAACGAGAAGGCCCGCGCCGTCGCGGGCCAGACGCTCGACGACGTCCGGCAGGCCATGGGGCTCGCGTACCGCTGAGGCGGAGGAGGGACACATGACCAGACCCGACCTGCGCGTGATCGAAGGCGGCCTCGGCCACGAGCCGGCACCCGAGCATCATGCGCCCCCGGAGCCGCCGCCGGCGCAGGCAGAAATGCCGTTCGCGGTCGTCGAGGGCGAGCCGGTCACACAGTTGCCGAAGGATCTCTACATCCCGCCGGACGCGCTGCAGGTGTTCCTCGAGGCCTTCGAGGGCCCGCTCGACCTGCTGCTGTACCTGATCCGCCGGCAGAACCTCGACATCCTCGACATCCCGATCGCCGAGATCACGCGGCAGTACATGTCGTACATCGACCTGATGCGCGACATGCAGTTCGAGCTCGCCGGCGAATATCTCGTCATGGCGGCCACGCTGGCCGAGATCAAGTCGCGCATGCTGCTGCCGCGTCCGGCGAGTCTCGACGGGCAGGACGAGACCGACCCGCGCGCCGAACTCGTGCGCAGGCTGCAGGAATACGAGCGCTTCAAGCGTGCCGCGCAGGACATCGAGGACCTGCACCGCATCGACCGCGACACGTTCCCGGCCTCGGCGGAGCTGGTCGAACGACGCGTGGTCAAGCTGCAGCCGAATGTGTCCCTGCAGGAGATGCTCTTCGCATTGCGCGACGTGATGAAGCGCGCCGAGATGTTCGCCCATCACCACATCAGCCGCGAGCGGCTGTCGGTGCGGCAGCGCATGTCCGAGGTCCTCGGCGCGATGAGCACGCGTGCCTTCGTAGAGTTCGTCGACCTGTTCCGGGCCGAGGAGGGCCGCATGGGCGTGACCGTCACGTTCATCGCAATCCTCGAACTGCTTCGCGAAGGACTGATCGAGATCGTGCAATCCGAACCGTACTCGCCGATCCACGTCCGCGCCGGCGCACCGCGCCAGGTCGCGGTCGACGTCGCGGCAGAGCAGGCGGGCACCGGCCCGCAGGGCAGCGAACCATGACCGAACATCCCCTGGCCGGCGTCGTCGAAGCCGTGCTGCTCGCCGCCGGGCGCCCCGTGTCGGTCGAGCAGTTGCTCGAGTTGTTCGACGAACCGCAGCGGCCGCCGGCCGACGAGGTGCGCGCGGCGTTGCAGGTGCTGCAGACGAGCTACGAGGGCCGTGGCGTCGAGCTCAAGGAAGTCGCGAGTGGCTGGCGCGTGCAGATCCGGGCGCCGCACGCGGACATCGTGTCGCGTCTCTGGCAGGAGCGGCCGAGCCGCTATTCGCGCGCGCTGCTCGAGACGCTTGCGCTGATCGCCTACCGGCAGCCCATCACGCGTGGCGAGATCGAGGACATCCGTGGAGTGACGGTCGCGACGACCATCATGCGCACGCTGCACGAGCGCAACTGGATCCGCGTGGTCGGGCACCGCGAGGTGCCGGGCCGCCCCGAGCTGCTCGGCACGACGCGCGAGTTCCTCGACTATTTCGGGCTCCGGAGTCTCGACGACCTGCCGACGCTCGCCGAGCTGCGCGACCTCGACGACATCAAGGAACAGCTCGATCTGCCCGACGCGCCGATTGCGGCGGCCGACGGCGTGGACGCCGAGCAGGGTGCGAGCCCGGGCGACGAAGGTCTTGGGCGAACGCCTGCATAAGCTGCTCGCGCAGCACGGACTCGGATCGCGGCGGCAGGTCGAGTCCTGGATCCGCGAAGGGCGGGTCCTGGTGAACGGCTCGCCGGCCGTGGTTGGCCAGTCGGTCGGTCCGCGCGACCGCGTCGTCGTCGACGGCCGCGACATCACGCGGCTGCTCGCCGTCGAACGCAAACTGCAGGTCATCGTCTATCACAAGCCCGTCGGCGAGATGCTGCGACGCCGTGCGGGCGACGAGCGCGAAGGTGTCGAGCCGAAGCTGCCGGCCCTGCACGGCGGGCGATGGGTGGCCGTGAACGCGCTGGGCTATGGCGAGGACGGCCTGCTGATCCTCGCGAGCGAGGGCTCGTTCGCACTCGCCGTGGCACGCAAGGGGCACGAAATCCCGGTGGAATACCGCGTGCGCGCGCTGCGGCCGCGGCAGGACGTCGACTGGCCCGCGATGCCGACGGAGGTGGACGTCGACGGACAGCAGGTCACCTTCGGCGTCGTCGAGCCGGCCGGCGCGAGCGGGACCAACATGTGGTTCAAGGTGGCTTGCGACCGCACGCTGCCGCGTGGCGCGATCCGGGCGCTGTTCGACGCGGCGGGGCTCAAGCTGAACCGCGCCATGCTGGTGCGCTGGGGTCCGGTCGCGCTGCCCCGCGACCTGTCGCGTGGCCGATCGCGACCGCTGGAGGGAGACGAACTCGAGGCGCTCTACGCGCTCGCCGGCCGCAGTCGTCACGCGGAAAAGGAGCAGCGCAGACGGCGCGGACCCCGTCCGCCGCCGGACCGCCGGGGCAAGAAGCCGCCCGCTACTGTGCGTCGAAACGACAACCGGTGACCCCCCGTCCCGCCGGGCCGAGCAGGTACAGGAACGGCCAGACGACGTCTTCGGGGGGCGTCAGCGTCGCCGGGTCTTCGCCCGGATAAGCACGGGCCCGCATCGGCGAACGGACCGCGCCGGGATTCACGCTGTTCGAGCGGATCGGCCGCTCGGTCGCCAACTCGTCCGCGAGCACCTGCATCAGTCCCTCGTCCGCGAACTTCGATACGGCGTAGGCGCCCCAGTAGGCGCGGCCCTTGACCGACACTCCGCTGGTCGTGAAGACGATCGAGGCGTCGTCGGCGCGGGCGAGCAGCGGCAGCAGCGTCCGGGTCAGGATGAACGGCGCCGTGACGTTGACGTGCATCACCTTCATCCACGTCGGGACGTCGTAATGCAGGATCGGCGAGCGGTCGCCGAGCAGCCCGCCGACGTGCGCCAGGCCATCGAGGCGGCCGAATTCGGTGCCGATCGCCTCGGCCAGCGTGTCGTACGCGGCGGCATCGGCTTTCTCGAAGTCGAGCGGCGCGATCGACGGGCGCGGTGCGCCGGCGGCGACGATGGCGTCGTAGAGCTTCTCGAGCTTGCGCACCGAACGTCCGCTCAGGACCGTGCGCGCCCCCGACTTCGCGCAGGCGAGGGCCAGCGCGCCGCCGATACTGCCGCTTGCGCCGGTCACGAGGATCACGCGGCCGTCGAGCGCGCCCGGGGCGGGCCGGTAGTGGCGCAGGTCGGCGGAAGTCGGTGCAGGCATGTGTCGTTGCTCGTGCTGGTGCAGTGCGTCAGGTGGGTCAGGCGTAGGGCACGGCGGTGCGCCATGCAGTCCAGAGCCTGGTCCACGCCGGGACTTCCGCCCGGGCGCGGGCGATCTCGCGGCGATGGTCGATGGCGTCGACGAGCTTGCGGTGCAGCGCCGCCAGCACCAGGCCGTGACGCTGGGCGCGGCGTTCCGCCGGTTGCAGCAGTAGCGGCAGATCGCGCAGTTCCTGTGCCACGTCGCGGCGCAGCCGTTCGGTGCGGCGCATGCACGACCCGAGCCGACGGGCGAACTCGCGCTCGCGCGCCGACGCGGGACGCGGCTGACTGCACGCGACGACCGCCAGCGTCTGCAACGAACCGGCGGCCCGGAAACAATACGCTTCGAGTTCGCGCGCATCCCGCAGCACCAGACGCGCGAGATCGATGTCCGCGGCCACGAGCGCTTCGTGCAGCAGCGGAAGATCGTCGTGGGCCTGACCGGGCAGGGACAGCAGCGCGCGCGTGACCGGGTGCCGCGGCTGGCCGGCGAGCAGGGCATCGACTTCGCTGCGCCACCATTGCAGCCGCGTGTGTGCTACCTCGTGGCTGGCGGTCCGCACGGGGTCGTCGATCTCGGCCTCGAACGCGTAGATTGCGGCGAGCGCGCAGCGCGTGTCGGGGTGCGAATAGGTGACGGCGTAATGGCGCAGCGAACCCGGCGGGATGCCGCGCGCGAGTGGTTCGTCGGTGGTCACGCGCCGTCTCCCGTCGCTGGCGATGGCGCCGGGTCCTCCGCGGCACCCGCGGGACTCCCATTCGTGTCGTCGTCTGCCGGCAGGAATGGTGGCGAAGCGCCTGGTGCGACGTCGGCGACGATGGTACGCGCCAGCTTGTCGATCGGGGCGAGTTCCTCGATTTCCTTCGGTGGGCGAAGCCCGAGTTCCGTGAACTTGCGCGCGCCGGGCAGTACCTGCCGCTCGAGCGATCCGACGGCCGAGTTGTAGGCATCGACGCTCTGGCCGAGCATGCGTCCCATCTTCCCGAGGTGCCCCACGAACGTCGCGAGACGCCTGTATGTCTCCTCGCCGAGTTCCTGGATGCGCAGCGCGTTCTCGGTCAGGGCGTTCTGGCGCCAGCCGTAGGCCACGGCCTTGAGCAGGGCGACGAAGCTGGTCGGCGTCGCGACGATGACGTGCCGACGGATTGCGTCCTCGAGCAGTGTGGGCATCTCCGTCAGCGCAGCGCTCAGGAACTGGTCGCCCGGGATGAACAACACGACGAAATCGGGACTTTGCTCGAACTGCGTCCAGTACGCCTTCTGTGACAACTGGGTCACGCGTTCCTGCACGGCGGCGGCGTGCCGCTTGAGCGCCGCCGTGCGGTCCTCGTCGGTCGATGCCTCGGCCGCGGTGAGGTACGCATCGAGTGGCGTCTTGACGTCGACGACGATCTGCCGCCCGTCCGGCATGTGGACGATCATGTCGGGACGCAGCGCGCCGTCGTCGCCGGCGGTGTGCGCCTGCTCGACGAAGTCGCAGCGATCGACCATGCCCGCGAGTTCGGCGAGACGGCGCAGCGTGAGCTCGCCCCACTGGCCACGAACCTCGGGCCGCCGCAGCGCCGTGACGAGGTTGCGCGTCTCGCGCTGCAGCGTCACCTGGCCCGCGACCACGCTCTCCAGCGAGGCCCGCAGGGCACCGAAGCTCTCCGCGCGCTCCTTTTCGATGCGCGCGATCTGCTCGTGCGTTTGCCGCAGCGCCTCGCGCACCGGGGCGAGCATCGACTCGACCGACTTTTCGCGCTCGGTCAGGCTGCGCAGTGCCTGGTCCTGTTGGCGTCCGAGCGTCTGCTGCGCGAGCTGCAGGAACACCTCGTTGTTGCCCCGCAGGGCCTGACCGGCCACGGAGTCGAAGCCGTTGCGCAGCCGCTGCATCGCGAGTTCCAGGGCCTGCTCGCGTTCGGTCGCGACGTCCGCCGTGGACTTCAGCGAGGCTTCGGCGGCCGCGAGCCGAAGCTCGGCCGCGTGCCGGCCACGGCGACCGAGCAGCAGGCCGACGACCGCGCCGAGCGCCAATGCGAGGACGAGCAGGGCCGCAGTGGACACGGTCACGCCGTCGCCTCGCTCGCCAGGTGACGCAAGCTGATCCAGTCGAGCAGTTCGGCGGGGCGGTGCACGATGCCTGCGGCATGCCATGCTGCCGGCTCATCCTGCGCACCGAGGTAGCCGTACGCGGCGACCACGGTCTGCATGCCGGCCGCGCGGCCCGCGACGATGTCGCGTTCGGCGTCGCCCACGTAGACGCAATGCCCGGGCGCGACGCCGGCCAGGTGCGCGGCATGCAGCAGCGGCAACGGGTGCGGCTTGCGTTCCGCGACCGTGTCGCCGCTCACCACACAGCAGGCGCGGCGCGCGAGGCCGATACGCTCCATCAGCGGGTCCGTGAGCCAGGCCGGCTTGTTCGTGACGACGCCCCACGGCACGCCGTCCGCCTCGAGACGCGCGAGGACCTCGGCGAGACCCGGAAAGAGACAGGTGGCATCGACCAGGTTCGCGGCATAGATCTCGAGGAAACGGAGCCGCAGGCGCTCGAACGCCTCGCCGACGATGCCGGGAAAGCCGACGCTGACCAGCCGCAGGGCACCGTGCGAGACGTGCTCGCGCACCTGCCCGAACGGCAATGCGTCGAGCTGCTGCTCGGCCCGCAGCCGGTTCAGCGCGCCGACCATGTCGGGCGCGGTGTCGAGAAGCGTCCCGTCGAGGTCGAAGAGGATGGCGGCCGCGCGGGTCATGCCGGACGATCGTTGGACGCGCCGTCGCGGCGCAGGTGCATCAGGTAGTTGACGCTGGCGTCCGTCGTGAGCTGCGCGCGGCGCGAGAACGGGTCGTAGTCGAGGCCCGCCACGTCCTGCACCTGCAGCCCGGCCGCCTGCGCCCAGCGTCGCAGTTCCGACGGCCGGATGAACTTCTCGTAGGTGTGCGTGCCCGGCGGCAGCAGGCGCAGGACATATTCGGCACCGAGCACGGCCATGGCGTACGCCTTGACAGTCCGGTTGAGCGTCGAGACGAAGACGTGGCCGCCGGGACGGACGAGGGCCGCCAGCGCCGCCACGACGGCCGCGGGCTCCGGGACGTGCTCGAGCATCTCCATGCAGGTCACGATGTCGTACTGCCCCGCGTGCTGCGCGGCATGCTGCTCGGCCGGGCAGTACAGGTATTCGACCTCGATGCCGGCGTCGAGCGCATGCAGCTTGGCGACCTGCACGAGGTCGTCGGCCATGTCGAGGCCGGTGACCCGCGCGCCCTTGCGCGCCATCGCTTCCGCGAGCAGGCCACCGCCGCAGCCGACGTCGAGCGCACGGCGACCTGCCAGCGGACCGGCACGCTCGACATAGTGCAGGCGGACGGGGTTGAGGTCGTGCAGCGGGCGCATCTCGCCCGCCGGATCCCACCAGCGGCTCGCCGTCGCTGCGAAGCGCGCGATCTCCGCCGGATCCACGTTCAGTCCGCCAGCCGCGTCGGTCATGCGTCACTCGCTCCTGCCGTCGCCGGTGTCGGCATCGATGCGCCTGCGCCAGGCATCGCTCCGCTCCAGTACGGCTGCTTCGTCCATATAGCGCAGGGAGCCGCCAGCGTAGACGTGCCGCCCGGCGACCCAGGTGTCGGTGACCTGCCGCGCACTGCAGGCGTGCACGAGCGTGGCGATCACGTCGTGCACGGGCCAGCTCGCCGGCGTGCGCAGGTCCAGGCAGCAAAGGTCTGCCCACTTGCCGGCCACGAGACTCCCGGTCGTCTCGGTGAGCCCGAGCGCTTGTGCGCCGCCGAGCGTGGCCATCCGCAACAGGTCCTTCGCGACGAGACCGCCGGGCTGACCGCTGACGCCCGAGGCGAGCAGCGCGGCGGTCTGGGCCTCGGACAGCACGTCGAGATCGTTGTTGGAGGCCGCGCCATCCGTGCCGAGCCCGACGCACACGCCGCGTTCGAGCAGTGCCTCGACCGGGCAGACGCCCGTACCGAGCTTCAGGTTCGATTGCGGGCAGTGCACGACCGCCGCTCCCGCGGCCGCCAGCGCGTCGAGATCGGCCTTGTCCGCCTGCGTCATGTGGACCGCGACGAGCATCGGCGTCACGAGCCCGAGCCGTGCGAGCCGCGCGAGCGGACGCAGGCCGTGCAGCGCCAGCGAACGCTCGATCTCCCAGGCGGACTCGTGCAGGTGCATCGCGACGGGCACCTCCAGCTCGTCCGAGAGCCGGCGGATGCGCACGAGCGTGGTGTCGTCGATCGTGCAGGGAGCGTGCGGGGCGAAGTGCGTGGTGATCAGCGCGTCGCCGCGGTACTCGTCGCGCAGCGCGAGACCCTTCTCGATGTATTCGTCCGGGCCGGCGGCCCAGTGAGTCGCCGACTCGACCACGACGAGCCCGACGCTCGCGCGCATGTGCAGTTCCGCGGCCGTGCTCGCGACGATCTCGGGCCACAGGTGCATGTCGGCGAAGCAGGTGACGCCGGCCCGCAGCATCTCGGCGATGGCGAGCTCCGTGCCGTCACGCACGTACTCCGGGTCGACCCAGCGTCGCTCGACGGGCCAGATCGCCTCGCGCAGCCACGGCCCGAGTGCCAGGTGCTCGGCTCGTCCGCGCAGCAGCGTCATGGCCGCGTGGGTGTGCGCGTTGACGAGGCCCGGCATCAGCACGTGGTGGGGCCGTTCGAGAACGTCCGTCGCTTCGAACCTCAGCCGCGCCGTCGCCGTCGGCACGACCGCGACGATGCGGCCCGCGCGGATCGCCACCGCGTGGTCGTCGAGGACGGGGCCGTCGGGTTCGACGGGCACCACCCAGCGCGCGCAAACGAGCGTGTCGACCGGCTCCATTCGGGGTCTCGGCAATCGGGGGCGGCAGTATAGCGGGCGCGCCCGGCGGTCATCGGAAAAAGCCTTGTTGCGGCGGGCATTTGGGGCATGCGTCGTGCTATGATTCCGCTTCTTTTTTGGGCGGTCGCAAAGCCACCCCGGGCATCCTGATTCAGGGGCGCCCGGCCGCACGGCCGAGGGCGCCCGGGCAACGGATTCATGGCAGAAATCGCGCGCGAACTCCTGCACGTCAACCTCGAAGACGAGATGAAGCAGTCGTACCTCGATTACGCGATGAGCGTGATCGTGGGCCGCGCGCTGCCCGACGTGCGCGACGGCCTGAAGCCCGTGCATCGGCGCGTGCTCTATGCCATGCGCGAGCTCGGCAATGACTGGAACCGCGCCTACAAGAAGTCCGCGCGCATCGTCGGCGACGTGATCGGCAAGTACCACCCGCACGGCGACACGGCGGTCTACGACACCATGGTGCGCATGGCGCAGCCGTTCTCCATGCGCTACCTGCTCGTCGACGGGCAGGGCAACTTCGGCTCGGTCGACGGCGATCCCGCGGCGGCGATGC
>JAYRRR010000145.1:0-2182 GCA_041910015.1 Steroidobacteraceae bacterium | reverse complement strand
TAGACGATATGAAAAAACCATTGGTACATGTAAAAAAATCAAAAGCAGGGAGCCACGCCACCCCGCCGATGCCGGCAACCGTCGCTCGCCGCCCGCCGCGGCCGCGCAGGGTGGCGAGCGCGAGCAGCAGGTACACCGCGAGATTCCACAGCACGAGACCGAGCAGCGGGAAGGCGAGGATCTCGATGCGCACGCGGCTGTCCGTGACCGACAGCACGAGACCGGTCAGCAGACCGAGCACCAGCACGGCGATCGACGCCTGCGATGCGCGCGATTCGAGCGCGACGGTGCGCAGCACGACGGGATGGCGCTCGACCAGTCGCGCGTAGAGGCTGTCGGCGCGTGTCTCCAGCACGCGCCAGGCCCGCGCTTCCTGCGCGTGCGCGGACGATGCCGCGCTGGTCGCATGGCGTCGCAGGGCGTCGCGAGTCGCCGCCTCGCGTTCGGCCAGCGTCAGCATGGCTCCGTCGGCGTCCTGGTCCTCGACCGACTTCACGAGCAGGATCGTTCTGAGGGCGTTCGCGTGCATGCGGTCCGGGCCGGTACCTGTCGAACGGAGCGAGGCAGCGCCGAGTCTAGCAAGGCCCGTCCCGGAAGGCGGTCATGCTATGTTGGCCGCGAGGAAGCCCACCCCATGTTTCGACGATTCGAAAGCCTGGTCGCCACCTACCCGGACGCGCAGCCGCAGACGCCGCCGCGCGAGTTTTTCGCGTTTCTGTGGGACTGCACGCGCGGCCTGCGCCCCTACCTCTTCGGCATGACCCTGTGCACGGCGGTCATCGCCGCCTTCGAGGCACTGCTGTTCGCGATGCTCGGCCGCATCGTCGACTGGCTCGCCGCCGTGCCTCCCGAGCGGTTCTGGGCGGAACAGAAGGGCACGCTGCTGCTGCTCCTCGTGCTCGTCATGGCCAGCCCGCTCGTGGTCGCCGTGTTCTCGCTGCTGAAGTACCAGGTGCTGTTCGCCAACTTCCCGATGCGGCTGCGCTGGAACTTCCATCGGCTGATGCTCGGGCAGAGCATGAGCTTCTACCAGGACGAGTTCGCGGGCCGCGTCGCCACCAAGGTCATGCAGACGGCGCTCGCCGTGCGCGACGCCTGGATGACCGCGATGGACATCCTGGCGTTCATCGCCATCTACTTCCTGACCATGCTGTCGGTCGTGGGCAGCTTCGACGCATGGATGCTGCTGCCCTTCCTCGGCTGGCTCGCGGCCTACGCGGCCACGGTGCGGTTCTTCGTGCCGCGTCTCGGCAAGGTGTCCGCCGCGCAGGCCGACGCGCGCGCACTGATGACCGGCCGCATCACCGACGCCTACACGAACATCGCCACGGTCAAGCTCTTTTCGCACGCCGCGCGCGAGGCCGGCTTCGCACGCGCGTCGATGCAGGAGTTCATGCAGACGGCCTACGCCCAGATGCGGCTCGTGAGCGGCTTCGAAATCGCCAATCACGCGCTCAGCATGGCGCTGATCTCCGCGGCCGCCGGCACGGCGATCGTGCTGTGGATCGACGGCCAGGTCGGGATCGGCGCCGTCGCGGCCGCGAGCGCGATGGCGCTGCGGCTCAACGGCATCTCGCACTGGGTCATGTGGGAGATGGCCTCGCTGTTCGAGCACGTCGGCACCGTGCAGGACGGCAGGCGCACGCTGTCGAAGGCGCACACCGTCGTCGACGTGCCGGACGCCCCGCCGCTCGCCGTCACGCGCGGCGAGATCCGCTTCGAGCACGTGCGGTTCGCGTACGGCGGCCGTCGCGCCGTCGTCGACGACCTGCACCTGCTGATCCGGCCCGGCGAGAAGATCGGCCTCGTCGGCCGCTCGGGCGCCGGCAAGAGCACGGTGGTCAACCTGCTGCTCCGCTTCTACGACGTCGAGGGCGGCACGATCCGCATCGACGGCCAGGACATCGCGCGCGTGCGGCAGGACAGCCTGCGCGCGCAGGTCGGCATGGTCACGCAGGACACCTCGCTGCTGCACCGCTCGGTGCGCGACAACATCCTCTACGGCCGCCCCGACGCCACCGACGCCGACATGATCGCCGCCGCGAAGCGGGCCGAGGCGCACGACTTCGTCCAGGCGCTGGTCGACCCCAAGGGACGGCGCGGCTACGACGCGCACGTCGGCGAGCGCGGCGTCAAGCTGAGCGGCGGCCAGCGCCAGCGCATCGCCATTGCGCGCGTCATG
>JAYRRR010000144.1:0-3971 GCA_041910015.1 Steroidobacteraceae bacterium | reverse complement strand
TCGAGCGCGGGGTCGAGGTCGACCTTCAGCCGCACGTTGCGGGCCGCGCCCTGCGCGCGATAGAGATCGGTGACCTCGACGACCATGCGGTTCAGGTCGACGGCCGTCATCTCGAGACGCGGCGCGCGGGCATACTCGCTGAACGCGTTGACCATCTCCTTCATCGCCTCGACCTGCTGCACGATGGTCTCGGTCGAGCGCTCGAGCACCTGCGCATCCTTGGGGTCGTGCATGGCCGGCAGCAGACGGTGCCGGATGCGTTCGGCCGACAGGCGGATCGGCGTGAGCGGGTTCTTGATCTCGTGCGCGAGCCGGCGCGCCACCTCGCCCCAGGCCGCTTCGCGCTGCGTCCGCAGCAACGCCGTGATGTCGTCGAACACCAGCACGTAGCCGCCGGGCTCCTCACCCTCGCCGGGCAGCGGCGTGCACGCGCACATGACGATGCGGCGCACGGTGCCGGCCTGCAGCGTGAACTGCTCGCGCCACTCGATCACGCCGGCTTCGAGGCGCTGGCGACAGGCACCGGCGAACTGCCGCGCGATGCCCTGTGGCTCGGTGCCAACCGAGTCGAACGCGGCGCCCACGCGTGCCTCGACGTCGTCGCCGAGGATCATGCCGGCCGCGCGGTTGGCGGTGCGGATGCGCCAGTCGCGCTCGAGCGAGATCACGCCGGTCGACAGGCGCGCAAGGATCACCGCCAAGTTCGCGCGCTCGGTCTCCGCGGCCTGCTGCGCGCTGCGCGATTCCTCCCGCGCGCGACGCAGGCGCCTGGTCATGTCGTTGAACGAGTGGACGAGAAAGCCCATCTCGTCGTGCGAGGTGAGCGGCAGCCTGGTGTCGAGATCGCCCTGCGCGACCGCGCGCGTGCCCTGCACGAGGTCCTGGATCGGCTGCACCAGCCGCTGTGCCGTGAAAATCGCACCGTACCACGCGGCGAGCAGCGACAGCAGCAGCACGACGGTCAGTGTCAGGATGAAGCTCGCCTTCAGCGGACGCCGCAGATAGTCCTTTTCGCCGAACTGCTTGTAGGCGGCCTGCACGGTGTCGGCCAGCGCGCCGAGGCGCTCGGCGACCGGGTACAGACCCTGCAGCACCATGCGCTCCTGCCCGGGCAGGCCCGCGGCGATCGGCACCGCCGTGCGGATCAGGTAACCGCCCTCGGGCTGCGGCTCGAGACTGACGAACGGCTGGCCCTGCCGCACCTGCAGCAACACCTCGCCGGGCCCGTCCTCGGGCACGATGTCGGCGGACAGGCCCTTGCTCACGGCGATGATCGCGCCGGCGTCGGTGGCGACCGTGAGTTCGACCGCGCCGAGCTGGCGACGATACGTCTCCAGCAGTCCCGGCATCGTAGCGGCGGACGCACCGAGTTCATCGGCCGCGGCCGCGGTGTCGGCAAGGTGCTCGCGCATGCGCACCTCGAGCGCCGAGCGCGACAGCACGAGCGCATCGTCGAGGCTGCTGCGGATCTCGACGTTGAACCAGCTGTCGATGCCACGGTTCAGGAACTGCACGGCGAAGAAGTACACGAGCAGGATCGGCAGCGTCGCGAGCACGCCGAAGATCCATACCATGCGCGCCTTCAGCCGCGAGCCGATCACGTGGCCGCGCCAGTCGCGGATGAGCTGCGCGAGTTTGGCCCCGAGCAGGCCGACCAGCACCGCGAGGCCGGCGATGTTGACCATCAGGATCCACGGGTGCAGCCGGCTGAACTGATCCGAGTTCTGCGCGGTCTGCGCCATGAACAGGATGGCGGCGAGCCACAGCAGGCCGCCGATGCCCACCGTCACGGCGGACGCGGCGCGTCTCAGGGTCGGAGCGTCCATGACTCCCACTCGCTCTCGCCGCTCCAGTCGTCGGCCCAGAACAGCAACCAGCCGAAGGCGTCGGGTGCCGTGCTCAGGTCGAGCACCGCGCGGACGCGTCCGAAGTAGACGAGGCCCGGCGACAGCAGCGCCGCGTCGAGGATCGGAAGGTCGCGGATTTCGCCGAGCCGGGCGAGCGCCATGTCGAGCGAGCCGTAGTCGTGCTGCTCGCCGGTGTTGAGGTTGCGCACGAGCCAGCGCTGGCTCAACGCGTGATAGCTGACCTCGTAGCGCTGGGCCAACGCGGCAACTTGCGCGTCGGGCAGATAGCGTCGCTCGCGGTCGACGACGATCTCGTAGTCGAGCCGCAGCGTGAGACCGGATTCGACGGCCTTCCGCGCGGAGTCGGACAGCGCGAGGTCGAGTCGGGCGTCGAGCGTATAGACGCCTTCGTCGAGCCCCACCGCGACCTCGCGCAGGACCGGCGTCTCAGCTCGCGCCACGCCTCCGAAAACGCCGAACGTTGCAATTACGCACACCGCCGCCTGCCAGGTCCGGCGCGCCAAACATGGCGGTTTCGACACAGTGGCGGACAGGCTGTAGCGCATTGCCAACAATCATAGCGACTTGCCCAGGCAAGCATAATAGAACCCGTCCATGTGGGCCTCCCCGGGCAGCACCTGGTAGCCCGGACCGGCGCCGGGGGGGCGGGCCGGCCATGCGCACGTGAGTTCGGGCGTCAGGTCGCGAGCTGCGGGCGTGCGGGTCAGGAAGCCGGCGACGACCGCTTCGTTCTCGGCCGCGAGCACCGAGCAGCTCGTGTACAGCAGCCGCCCGCCGGGCCGCAGCACCGCCCACGTGGCTGCGAGCAGGTCGGCCTGCCTCCGGGCCAGCGCCGGCAGGTCCCGGGCGCGTCTGAGGATCTTGATGTCCGGATGACGTCGGATCACGCCCGTGGCCGAGCAGGGCACGTCCAGCAGGATGCGGTCATAGGGCACGCCGTCGTGCCAGGCCGTCACGTTCGCGACGTCCGCCGTCACGAGGGTTGCCTGCAGGCCGAGTCGCCCGAGGTTCTCGCGAACCCGGTCGAGCCGGCCGGCCGCGACGTCCAGGGCCGTGACCTGCGCCTGTCCCGCCGTGCGCTCGAGGACGTGGCAGGTCTTGCCGCCGGGCGCCGCGCAGGCGTCGAGAATCCGCTCGCCGGGCTGCGGCGCGAGCAGCTCGACCGCGAGCTGCGCCGCGGCGTCCTGCACCGACAGGCGGCCCTCGGCGAACCCCGGCAGCGAACGCACGTCGACCGGCGGCGCAACACGCAGGGCATCGGGCGCGAACGGGTGCGGGTCGACGTCGAACCCGGCCTCGCGCAGTTCCGCAGTGGCCTGTTCGACGTCGCTTCGCTGCCGGTTGACGCGCACCCAGAGCGGTGGATGCTCGTTGTTCGCATCGAGCGTGGCGAGTGCCGCCTCGCGGCCGCGGTCGCGCTGCAATGCCTCGACGAACCAGCGCGGATGCGAGGTGCGCAGCGCGACGTCGCGGTCCACTGCGTGCAGTACCGCGTCCTTCTCGCGCTGGAAGCGCCGCAGGATCGCGTTGACCAAGCCCGCGGCCCGCTCGAAGCCGAGCACGCGCGCGGCGCTGACTGTCTCCGAAACGGCCGCGTGCTCCGCGGTCTCGCCCGCGAGGAGCTGGTAGAGGCCGATCTCGAGCAGTGCCCGCAACGGCGGCTGGAGCCGGTCGGGGGGGGACGTCGCGAGCGCTTTCAGTACGGCGGCGAGCCGGAAGTGCCAGCGCAGCGTCCCGTAACACAGTGACCGCTTCAACCCGCGGGCCGAGCCCAGGTCGGCTTCGGCGGCGAGCAGCTCATCGAGCGAGCGGCCCTGGTCGACGACGGCCGCGATGATGCTCGCCGCGGCGGCACGCACCGCGGCAGGCCCGCGCGCGTTCACGCGGTCCCCGTGCCGAAGCGCGCCCCGGCCAGGTTGCGCGCGTTGAGCACATCGTGCGCCGGCAGGGGCTTGCGTCCGGGCCACTGCAGTTGCAGCAGTTCCAGCTCGCCGTCGCCGGTCGCGACCACGATGCGACCCGGCACGTCGAGCACCGTGCCTGGGGTCAGACCCCGGTTAAGAATTTCTTGACTTGGGGTCAGACCCCAGGCAGGGGTCTGAC
>JAYRRR010000143.1:0-1912 GCA_041910015.1 Steroidobacteraceae bacterium | reverse complement strand
CGCTCCAAGGATCACATCGAGGCTTGAACCGGCCTCGCGTCGGCTGACACCGTCAGCCACTCAACGCCCCGATCCGATGACCTCAACCACCAGCATCTTCAGACCGACCGATTTGATGCACGTTCGCGCCGTCGCTCATAGCTTCCCTCGACCCGGCCCGGGAGCCCCGCAATGAATCGCGATCTGCATCTCATCGTCGGCGATGGCGTCGTCGGCCGTGCGACCGCGGACGTGCTCGCTCGCCGCGGGATCGCGCACGCGCTGGCCAGCCGCACGCCCAGCCCCGGGCTGGCTACGCCGCAACGCCGTGTCGACGCCCTCGATCCCGACGCCCTGCTCGGCGCCAGCGCCGACGCTTCGCATCTGTACCTGACGCTCGGCCTGCCTTACGACGCCCGCGTCTGGGAGCGCGACTGGCCGCGCGTCATCGACAACGCGATCGCCGCCGCGCGCCGGCACGGACTGCGGCTCGTGATGTTCGACAACGCCTACGGCTACGGGCCCGTGCCGCTGCGCCAGCCGATCCGCGAGGACCATCCGCAGCAGCCGCCTTCGCGCAAGGGCCGCGTGCGCCAGGCGATCGGCGAACGCCTGACGCAGGCCGCGCGCGACGAAGGCGTGCCGGTGCTGATCGCCCGCGCGTCCGACTTCTACGGCCCCGACGTGCGCGGCGCGCTGCTCTTCGCCTCGGCGATCGAACGCCAGCTGCAGGGGAAAACGGCGCAGTGGCTGGGCGACCCCGACCGGCTGCACAGCTACACCTACGTGCCCGACGCGGCGCGCGGGCTGGTCGAGCTGGCGCTCGACGACGGGGCCTACGGCGACGCCTGGCACCTGCCGACGATGGCCCCGGCGCCGACCTCGCGCGCGCTGCTGCAGATGTCGGCGCGGCTGCTGCGCGCGCCCGAAGGCGTGCAGGTGCTGCCCGGCGCGATCCAGTCGGTGTTCGGGCTCTTCGTGCCGATCCTGCGCGAGCTGCGCGAGATCCGCTACCAGCACGAGCAGGACTTCGTGTTCTCGAGCGAGCGCTTCATGCAGCGCTGCCCGGGCTTTCGCATCACGCCCTACGAGGAGGGCATCGAGGCGATGGTGCGTTCCTTTCGCCCGGCCTGAAGGGCGCGCACGACCGTGCGCGACGCCGGCGCAGCGCAAGTCCGGGCACTGGCATCACTTGCGTAATGCAGCCAGCCGCAAGCAACTGTTATTGGGCGAACGCCCGACGCCCGTCCGCGTCAGGGCAAAGATGGATCTCGATGGTCGAGTGAACGATTTCCTCATGCACGGACAGGCGTTCTCGCACCACCTCCGGAGTCAGCGAGTCGTCGTGGGTCACGACGGTCATGGCGCACGAATAGACCTGCTTTCCCACGCGCCAGACGTGCAAGTCCGTGATCCGCGTGTCTCCGGCGTGGCCATCCGATTGGACCACTTCCCGAATCTCGTCGACCACCGGATGATCCATTTCGCGGTCGAGCAGCACCTTGCCCGTGTCCGCGACAAGGCCCTTGGCCCAGACGGCGACCAGCACGGCCCCGACGATGCCCATGAGCGGGTCGAGCCACGACCAACCGAACACCCAGCCGCCGAATAGTGCTCCGATGGCCAGCACCGAAGTCGCAGCGTCGGCGATCACATGCAGGTAGGCCGACTTCAGATTGAGGTCGTGGTGTTGACCATGATCGTGGTGGTGGCCGTGATCATGTCCGTGTGAGTGGCCGTGATCGTGGTGGTGCGCCTTGCCAAGAATCAGCGCGCAAGCCACGTTGACCACCACCTGAATCCGTGAACATCCCGACTCGGTTGCCATACTGTTCGGTCGATTTATCTCTGCCATGCCCGATTTGATTGGTTTGGCGCGTTCCGCGATGCCGCCGAAGGTCGATCGGCCTCGGATTTCGGGCCGCAGGCGGTG
>JAYRRR010000142.1:0-3987 GCA_041910015.1 Steroidobacteraceae bacterium | reverse complement strand
CGTCCGGATCGCCGGCGGGCACGGCGGTGGCGCGGGCCGCACCGGCCGCCGCCGTCGGAGAGACGCGCGCCTGCGGTGTGCCACCCTGCCGCCGCTGCCAGGCGAGCACGAACAGCATGAAAACGAGCCCGAGCGCGAGCAGCGCCGCGGAGACGGGCAGCAGGTTGATCGTCCCGAGTGGCCGCGCGAGCCGCTGGCCCAGGAACGGCCCGAACAGGCCGCCGAGGCTCAGGCCCGCCGCGATGAACCCGAACAGCCGGCCGGCCTGCTCGCGCGTGAACACGTCGGCCATCAGGCTCCAGAACACCGCCACGACGAACAGGTTGAAGACGCTGACCCAGACGAAGTACACGCGCGCGATCCAGGTGTGGTCGTCCTGCGCGCCGAACCAGGCGTGGAAGCCGAGGATGTTCAGCACGAAGAACAGGTAGACCCACGGCAGGAAGACCGTGCGACGAAAGCGCGCGGTGAGCCAGCCGTACACGGGCTGCAGTGCGAGCATCGCGACGAAGGTGCCCCAGAACAGCGCCGGCAGCGTCTCGAGCCCCGAGGTGAGGCCCATCGTCTCGCGGATCGGGCGCAGGATGGAGTAGCTCGAGAACATCGCGAAGACGCAGGCGAACGCGGCGAGCAGCCCCGGCAGCTCGTGCGGCTGCGCACCGATGGCCGCGGCCACCCGCACCCGCAGCGTCAAGCGGCGGCCCCGAGATCGATGCGCTGTCCCGGGCGGGCCACCTCGGCCTGCACGCCATGCGCGCGCAACGCGTCGCGCAGACCCGTCGCGCCGATGCTCTCACCGTGCACCAGATACGTTCGCGGCGCACCCTCGAGCCCCGCGTGCCAGCGCAGCAGATCCCGCTGGTCACCGTGCGCGGAGAAGCCGCCCAGCGTATGGATGCGGGCGGCGACCTTGAACGGCTCGCCGTGGATGCGCACGTACTCGCGCCGGTCGACGATCGCGCGCCCGAGCGTTCCCACGGCCTGGAACCCGGTGAAGATGACGTCGCACTCCGGCCGCACGAGGTTGCGCTTCAGGTGGTGCACGATGCGCCCGCCCGTGCACATGCCGCTGCCGGCGATGATGATCGCGCCGTCGCGGATCCGGTTGATCGCCATCGACTCGTCCGCGGTGCGGCTGAGCGTGAGGTTGGGCAGCGGTGGCACGCGTTCCGCCCGGCGGCGTGCCGCGGCCGCCTCGTCGTCGTACAGGCCGGCATGACGCCAGTAGATTTCGGAGGCCTCGATCGCGAGCGGGCTGTCGAGGAAGATCCGCCAGTCGCCGACACCCCACGCGTCGAAATGCGTCGCGAGCGAGTAGAGCACGTCCTGGCTGCGTCCGACGGCGAACGCGGGAATCAGCGCATTGCCGCCGTCGCGGCGGGCTGCGCGCAGGATCTGGCCGAATTCCGCGAGCGTCCCGGCCCGGTCGCGATGATGCCGGTCGCCGTAGGTCGACTCCATGACGACGCAATCGGCTCGTCCGGTCGAGTCCGGATCGCGCAGGATCGGCGAGTCGTACTGGCCGATGTCGCCGCTGAACACGACGCGCCGCCTGACGCCCTCCTCGTCGAGATCGAGCCAGACGCTCGCCGAACCGAGGATGTGCCCGGCGTCGCGGAAGGTGAGCGTGACGCCCGGCAGCACCTCGGTCGGCGCGTCGTAACGGACCGTCCGGAACTGCCGCAGCGTGTCCGCCGCATCGTCCATGGTGAACAGCGGCTCGCGCGCACCGCCGTCGTGCCGGCGGCGCCGGTCGCCCGCGTGACGCCGCGCGCGCTCGGCATCGCGCTCCGCCATGAACGCGCTGTCCGCGAGCAGGATGCGCGCGAGGTCGCGGCACGCCGCCGTCGCGTGGATCGCGCCGCGAAAGCCGCGTTTGTACAACAGCGGCAGGCGGCCGCAATGGTCGATGTGGGCGTGGCTCAGCACCACCGCGTCGATCTGCGCGGCGTCGAACGGAAACGGCTCGCGGTTGCGCTGGTCGGGATGCTCGCCGCCCTGGATCAGGCCGCAGTCGAGCAGCAGCGTGCGGCCGCGGACCGTGAGGATGTGGCACGAGCCGGTGACCTCACCGGCCGCGCCGTAGAACTGCAGGTGCATCGGCGGATCGCCCTCAGGCGATGCGCTGCCCCGCCGGCGCCTCGCCTTGCTCGACCAGTGGGTCCGTGACCGGGGCCTGCCCTTCGCGCAGCAGCTTCACGCACGCCTTGACGACGCGCGCATCGTACCGGCGCCCGGCCTGCGACTGAAGTTCGTCGATGCACGCGGCCGGCGTCAGGGCGGCGCGGTGCGGCCGCGGCGACAGCATCGCCTCGACGGCGTCCGCGACGGCGACGATGCGCGCTTCGAGCAGGATCTCGTCACCGCGCAGGCCGCGCGGATAGCCCGAGCCGTCGAGACGCTCGTGGTGCTGGCGCACGACCTCGGCGACCGGCCAGGGGAATTCGATGGCGCGCAGCGATTCGTGGCCGCGCTCCACGTGGGTCTTGACGAGCTCGAACTCGGACGGCGCCAGCGTCCCGGGACGCCAGAGCAGCTCGCGCGGAATCTGCAGCATGCCGACGTCGATGAGCTGGCCCATGACGCGCAGCCCGCGCACCGCGTGGCCCGGCAGCCCGAGCGCCGAGCCGATGCCCGCGGCATGGTCGCCGACACGCTTCGAGCGCCCGGTCTTGCACGCGTCCTGCGACTCGGCGAGCTGGGCGAGGGCCTCGATCGCGCCGAGCATGACCCGCTCCATGTGATCCATCGCGCTCACGACCTCGGAGTCGGAACGACGGCGCCTGAGCAGCCTCCAGACCGTGTCGGCGACGTGCGCGACGTGACGGCGGTCGTCGTCGTCGTAGGGCCGCCCGGCATCCGCGACGAGCAGCGCTCCGACGAGACGCCCGGCCTCGAGCATCGGCGTGACGAGCTGGCGCGCGAACGCGGCCGGCAGGCCGGCCTGTCGCAGCGCGCCGTTGTCTTCGCCGGCATCACGCACGACCGGCCGCTGGGTCGCGATGCATTCCTGCAGCGCGGTCTGCGATGGTGGCGTGCCACGCCAGCGCGCGAGCGCCGCCAGCGCTGCCGATTCGGGCTTGCCACCGCGGTGCGCCACGAGTTCGACGTTTGGCGCTTCGGCGAGCGCGAGGAACACGCACGCATACGGGCTGCCGGTGAGGCCCTGCGCGAGCTGCAGCGCGTGCTCGAGGATCTCCTGCTCCGTGCAGCCGTGCGCCCGCTGCGTGAGTTCGAGCAGGTCGCTCGCGCGCTGCCGGTCGCGCTCGTTGCGCTCCGTCGTGCGTCGCGCCACGGACACGTCACGCGCCGTCACCACGCGCAGCCGGCCCTCCGCCGCGCAGGGCGCCGTGGCGACCTCGACGTCGAAACAGACACCGTCGGGACGTCGCCAGCGCAGTTCCCGCCGCTGCGCACCCGGGTTGTTCAGCGCTGCCGTGCGCACCGTCGAGTCGGCCTGGTCCTCGGCGTCGAGCGAACGCAGCGACAGGGATGCGAGATTGGCGAGATCGGTGGCCAGCAGTTGCAGCAGCGCGCGGTTCGCGTACTGGAAGACGCCCTGGTCGTCGACGATGCCGCAGGGCTCGGGCGCGGCTTCGAGCGCACGCGCCTCCACCTCGAGCGCACGCTCGCGCTCGCGCGCGGCGAGCTCGGCGGTGACGTCGCGCGCCGTGACGAGCCAGCAGGCACGCCCGGCGTAGGACGTGGCTTCGCGGCGCAGTTCCATGCGCGCGTCCGTGCCGTCCGGGCGTCGCAGCAGCACGATGAGCTCGCGCACGGCATCGTCGGGAAACGACGCACCCGGCAGCAGCTCGGCGAACGGCTTGCCACGCAGCGCCGCCGGCTCGAAGCCGGCCAGCGCGGCCGCGGCGTCGCTGGCGACGTGCACGAGCCGCGATTCGACGTCGACGACGTAGGCCGGCGACGGAACGGCGGCGAACGCGCGCTCGGCATCACCGGCGGCGGCCTGCGCGCGGGCGCGGGCCG
>JAYRRR010000141.1:0-1937 GCA_041910015.1 Steroidobacteraceae bacterium | reverse complement strand
GGCGTCCACAGCACGTCGCAGATGGCGTCGGTGACGAGCCGGTTGATCTCCTCGGGCATCTGGCGATCGCGGCTGCGCAGGCCCGCCTCGAGGTGCACGACGGGGATCCACAGCTTGGCGCCCACCATGGCACACGCGGCCGTCGAGTTGACGTCGCCCACCACGACGATCCAGTCCGGCCGCTCGCGGGAGGCGACCTTTTCGTAGGCGATCATCACGCCGCCCATCTGCTCGGCATGCGTGCCGCTGCCGATCTCCAGGTGGACGTCCGGCTTCGGCAGCCGCAGGTCGTCGAAGAAAGCGTCCGACATGTTGGCGTCGTAATGCTGCCCGGTGTGGACGATCCCGGGCCGGCACCACGACGTGCGGCTGAGCGCGTGAAACAGCGGGGCGATCTTGACGAAATTCGGGCGGGCGGCCGCCACGAGGTGCACGCGGACCTTGTCCAAGTCTCTTTTGCACGCGGGCCCCGAGGGGCCTCCGTGTCCCTTTCATGTTGGCAGAGCGGCCATCGTAGCAGCGATGGTCCCGCGAACATACGTACCATAATGCCCGCCACCGTCGGCAATCTTGGACGCCGGCCTGCGGCTGTGGCCTAATTTCGCGAACACGAACAGCGGCATTGCATGAAGCAAGTCCTCCAGAGCCTCAGGAACGGCACCACCACGATTGCTGACGTCCCCTGCCCCGCGGCGTCGCCGGGTTCGCTCCTCATCGGTTCGAGCGTCTCGCTGATCTCGGCCGGCACGGAGCGCATGCTGGTCGACTTCGGCCGCGGTTCGCTGCTGGACAAGGTGCAGCAGCAACCCGACAAGGTCCGGCAGGTCCTCGAGAAGATGCGCACCGACGGTGTCGCTGCGACGCTCGAGGCGGTGCAGAGCAAGCTCGACCAGCCACTGCCGCTCGGCTACAGCAACGTGGGCCGCGTGCTGGCGGTGGGTGCAGGCGTCGAGGGCTTCAAGGTCGGCGACCGCGTGCTGTCGAACGGCAGGCACGCCGAAGTGGTCGCGGTGCCGAAGAACCTCTGCGCGCGCATACCGGACGGCGTCGATGACGACAGCGCCGCCTTCGCGGTGCTGGGAGCGATCGCGCTGCAGGGCGTGCGTCTCGCGCAGCCGACGCTCGGCGAGGCCGTCGCGGTCTCGGGTCTCGGGCTCGTTGGGCTCCTGGCCGTGCAGATCCTGCGCGCGAACGGCTGCCGCGTCCTGGGCATCGACTTCGACGACGCCCGCCTGGAACTCGCACGCCGCTTCGGCGCCGAATGCGTCGACCTCGGCCGGGGCGAGGATCCCGTGGCGGCGGCGCAGGCGTTTTCGCGCGGCCGTGGCATGGACGCGGTGCTGCTCGCGGCCGCCACGCAGAGCAGCGAGCCCGTCGCGCAGGCCGCGCACATGTGCCGCAAGCGCGGGCGCATCGTGCTCGTCGGCGTCACGGGCCTCGAGCTGTCGCGCGCCGACTTCTACGAGAAGGAACTCAGCTTCCAGGTGTCGTGCTCGTATGGCCCGGGCCGCTACGACCCGCTCTACGAAGACAAGGGCCAGGACTACCCGGTGGGGTACGTGCGCTGGACCGAGCAGCGCAACTTCGAGGCCGTGCTCGACCTCATGGCCTCGGGCGCGCTCGACGTGCGGCCGCTGGTGAGCCATCGCTTTCCGGTCGACGAGGCGGCGAACGCGTATGAGCGGCTGGCCTCCGGAGCGCCGTCGCTAGGCATGCTCATCCGCTATCCGGATCGCACCGATGGCGATGCACTGGCGGCGCGTCGGCGCACGGTGTCGCTGTCAGCTCCGTCGCCGAACCCGGCGACGCGAGGCTCACCCACCATGGGCGTCATCGGCGCCGGCAATTACGCCGGGCGCACGCTGATTCCGGCATTCAAGCGCGCGGGCGCCATGCTGCACACCGTCGTTTCCGCCGGCGGGGTGTCCGCGGCCTAT
>JAYRRR010000140.1:0-3203 GCA_041910015.1 Steroidobacteraceae bacterium | reverse complement strand
CTCGCAGGCTGATCGGGCCCGTGGCGAAGGCGGGCATCGACGCCCGTCGAGCCGTTGCGCAGCCGGCGAGCGCGGGTCGGCGTCGCGGTCGTCGCGTCGCCGGTATGACCTTTGAAAGTACTATCCGCTGAACATCGACCGACCGGCGCCCTGGGGCGACTCGCGCTGGTCGATCACCCGGCCCTCGGCACGCTCGGTGTCGGTCGCAAAGGCGTAGGACGATTCCGCGAGCCACAGCCCGAGGCCGGTCGAGACGATGGCCATCGCGAGCAGCACCCGGCCCGCGATGCCGATCACGCTGCGCGCGAGCTGCATGGCCAGGGAAATGACGACGGCAACGACGACGGAAACGGCGGCAGCAGCAGCGGCAATGACAACGACAGCGGCAGCGGCAGCGGCGCAAATCGCGACGGAATCATGCCGCGAGCATAGTCCCATGCCGTCGCCAATGAAAACGCCCGGCTGGCCTGCTGCGAAGCAGGCCAGCCGGGCGCGATACCGCGGAACGCGCGACGATCAGTCGAAGCGGTACGTGGCCGTCAGGCCGTAGGTCGCCAGCTCGCCCTGCGACACGTTCGGCGTGAAGCCGGTCGCCGCCGGCTGGTTGAAGTGCGGCTGGAAGATCACGGCCGTCACGTACTTCTCGTCGAAGATGTTGCGGCCCCAGAGCGCGAGCTCCAGGTTGGAGCCGCGACGCACGCCGAGGCGGGCGTTGACGATGGTCCGCTCCGGGATCGTCGCGACGTTCCAGGTCATGGTGTAGGCCTTCGAGGTGTAGCTCGCATCGGCACGGCCGAAGAACGACCAGTCGCCGCTGAGCGGCGCCTCGAACGCGCCATAGAGCGACGCGTTCATCTCCGGCGCGCGCGGCAGTGACTGGCCGCCGACGTCCGGCTGCACCACGCCGCGGAACAGCAGCGTGTTGCAGAAGCCCGGGTTCAGGCCCTGCGCCGTCAGCGCGGCCTGACCGCCGCAGTAGCGCAGCACGCCCGGCTCGACGGACTGCTGGCCGAACTCGGTCGGCGAATAGCCATAGGTGGCGCCCACGCGGACCCGGTCGGTGACCGCCCAGTTCACCGCGGCCTCGAAACCGCGCACGTTCACCTTCGAGAGGTTCTGCACGATGGCCGTGATCGCGGGCGGCGGCGGCGGCGCGTTGATCTGCAGGCCCGTGTAGTTGATGTAGAACGCGGTCAGCTCGGTGCTGAGGCGGCGGTCCAGCCACTCGGCCTTCCAGCCGATCTCGTAGGTGCGGTTCTGCGCCGGGCCGTAGCTCTGCAGCTCCGCGGGCAGCGGCTGGCGCGTCCCGGCATCGACCGTCGGATTGAAGAAGCCCGAGATCACGCCCTTGGCGGCCGAGACATAGACCTTTTGCACCGGCGAAATCTCGTAGTCGACGTGACCGCGCCAAGTGTTGTAGTCGAACTCCTTGCGCTGCAGCGACGAGGGACCGACCGTGAGGTTGGTCTGCTGGCGGTCCTCTGTGTCGTGGCGGGCCTCGGCGCCGATCGTCAGGTTGTCGAACGCGTCGAACTCGAACGTGCCGAAGTAGGCGCGCTGGTAGTCGGTGCGGTCGAGGAAGGTGCTGACGAACATGTCGCGCGGATCGGTGCGGACGATGGCCGGGCTGCTGAGCGTGAACAGCAGCTGATCGCGGACGCGCTCGTCGGCCGAGAGGCCGGTGCCGTCGAACGACGAGGCGGTGATCGCCTCGGCCTCGTTCTTGTAATAGAACAGGCCGACCGAGCCGCGCAGCCGCTTCTCCTGGTCGGATTCGATGCGGAACTCCTGGCTGAAGGACTTGAAGTCCGCCGGCGGGTTGCCGGTGTACTGCAGCACGCGCTGCGTGCGCACCACGGGCGCGGACAGCCATGCGGTCGTCAGCGGCACGCCCATCGCCACCAGGGCGTTGACGTCGGACTGGCGGATGATCTGCTGCAGATCGCCGATGCCGTTGGCCGTGTACTCGGTGAACGCCTCGATCGTCGCGTCGTACTGCGCGGTCTGGCTGATGAAGGTCAGCGAGCCGAGCTGGTAGCTGATGTCGAGCGCGCCGAGCGTGACCTCGCGGTCGACGCCCTCGGCGATCGGGCTGGACGCCAGGTTCGAGCGGTACTGGATCTCGCCGCAGGTCGCGGTGGGCGCCATCGGGTTCGGGCCGCAGTTGTTGTTGTCGTAGACCCAGAGATGGCCCGGATCGCGGTGGTCATCGGTATAGAAGCCGAAGAGCTTCACCTCGAGATCGTCGGTGACCTCGAAATCGAGCGAGCCCGAAGCGTTCTTGGTCTCGTAGCCGCCGAGGTTGTCGTTCGGCTCGGCGGCGTTGCGGTAGGTGCCGTCGAAGGTGTTGTAGCTGGCCGCGAAACGGCCGCGGATGCGGTCGGTCAGCGGGCCGGAGACCACGAGCTTGCCCTCGTAGCGCTCGTCGGAGCCGACGGTCGCCTCGACCTTGGAGAAGAACGTCTCGGTCGGCGCGGCCGGCACGAAGTTGATCGCGCCGTTGAAGGCATTGCGACCATACAGCGCCGACTGCGGACCTTTGACCACCTCGACGCGATCGACGTCGAGGATCTCGAGGTTCGCGCCGCTGGTGCTCGAGAGATAGACGCCGCCGTAGAAGATCGCGACGTTGCGGTCCGGGCTGTTGAGATTGGTCTGCGAGATGCCGCGGATGACCGGCGTGCCGAGCTGGTTCTGGATCGAGTCGAAGTAGGTCAGACCGGGCGTGAACAGGGCCACGTCGTTCAGGTTCTCGATGCCCTTCTGGTCGATGTCGTCGGCCGTCAGCGCGGTCACGGCGACCGGCACCTCCAGCAGCGTCTCGGCGCGCTTGCGCGCGGTGACCACGATCTCTTCGAGCGCGACGGCATCGCCTGCGGATGCTTCGGCCGCCTCCTGCGCCAGCACCGGCAGCGTCAGTCCGGCGAAGCCCACGAGGCCGGCGACGCAGCCGGGCAGCCAGCTTCTGTATTCAGAAAACAACATCCTGATTCCTCCTCGGGAATGAGGCGCGGAGTTCAGCAGAATTACGGGCAGCAAGCAATGACGATGGGTAAATCCGCCGGGGCGGGAGGGAAGGGCGCGAAGCAGGGCGCCGAGGCACCGGCGGCGCCGAAGCGTGCCGCGCTGAGCTGGGCGCAGCGTCTGAAGCGGGTGTTCGCGATCGAGATCGAGAACTGCTGCCGCTGCCAGGGACGGCTGCG
>JAYRRR010000139.1:0-17870 GCA_041910015.1 Steroidobacteraceae bacterium | reverse complement strand
GGCCGCGCGGCTGCGGGCGGCGTTACAGCGCGTACGTCCGCGCGAGCAGCCAGGCGAGCGACGTGATCATGATCAGCGCGAGCGGCAGGCCGGCGCGCACGAAGTCGCCGAACCGGTAGCCCGCGGCGCTCATGATCAGCAGGTTGGTCTGATACGCCATCGGCGTGACGTAGCAGATGTTGCAGCCGAACAGCACGGCCAGCACGAACGGCTCGCCGTCGAGCCCGAGCTGCTGTGCGAAACTCACGGCTATCGGCGTCGTGATAGCGGCGGCCGCGGCGTTGGAGACGAAGTTCGTCAACACCGTCGCAAACCCCATCATGGCGGCCAGTGCGACCACCGGCGCAGCGTCGGCCAGCACGTGGGCGAACGTGCCCCCGAGCCAGGCCGCGGCTCCCGTGTCCACCAGCGCGCGTCCGAGCGCGATGCTCGCTGCGACGAGCACGACGACCTCGACGCTCAGCGCGCGGCCGATGCGGTCGTAGCGCAGCGTGCCCGTCGCCAGCATCGCAATCGTGCCGGCCAGAGCGGCGAGAGCGACGGGCATGACGCGCGTCGTGGCCAGCGCGATCACTGCGGCGACGATCAGCAGCGCGAGCGGCGCTTTGCGGCTGCGTGGCAGCTCCAGTCCCCCCTGCAGCATCAGCGCGCCTTCGGTGCGTTCGAATGCCGCCAGTCTGGGCATCGTGCCGCGCAGCAGCAGCACGTCGCCGATCGCCAGTTCCGCCTCGTGCGGTTCCGGCCGGTGGCGGAACGGCAGCTCCGCCACGCGCGCGATGCCGAGCGCCGCGACGCCATAGCGATCCGCGATCGCCGCGCGCCGCACGCTCTGTCCGATGATCCGCGACTCGACGCCGAGCACGACCTCGACGACGTGCTCGTCCTCGCGTTCGCGGGTGGCGATCGCCTGCACGTGATCGACGACGGCTGGCGGTGCGAGTGGCGCGCGCAGCAGCTCGCTCGCCTCCCGCAATTGCGACGGCGTACCCTCGATCTCGATGCGGTCGCCCGGTTGCAGCTCGATGCGCGCATCGGCCACGTGCGCCAGCAACGCGCCGTCGCGGATGGCGCCGAGGACGGTCGCGCCGCCGCGCAGGCGCGCCGCCGCTTCGTCCAGCGTTCCGGCGATGATGCCCGGGAGCTTCGGCGCGTACACGAGCGCGCGATAGCGGCGCTCGGTCGCTGGCCCCTCGAGCGTGTGGTGCGGCAACAGCCGCGGCATGACGAGCCACAGGTAAGGCAGCGCGATGGCCGCAGCCGTCAGCACGATGCCACTGTAGGAGAAGATGCCGATGTGGCCGACGCCCAGGTCCCTGGCAATCGAGACAACCAGCAGGTTCGTCGACGTTCCGATCGTCGTGGCCATGCCACCGATCAGGATGGCGCAATTGACCGGCATCAGCGTCTGCGCCGGCGACACGCCCGCGCGCGTCGCGAGCGTCAGCAGGATCGGCAGCGTCAGCACCAGCACCGGCGTGTCGTTGACGAACATGCTCAGGGTCATGCAGACGAGCAGCGAGAACAGCATGCCGAGGCGACGGTCGTAGCGCCACAGCCGCGCGAGCGCGCGCGCCGCGGGCTCGAGTGCGCCGGTGACGACGAGCCCGCGGCCGAGGATCATGAGGCAGCAGATCGCGATCAGCGCCTCGTGGCTGAAGCCGCCGAAGGCGATCTCCATGCCCGAGTAGCGGCCGGGCGGGCTCTGCGGAAAGACGTAGAAGAACAGCGCGAGGACCGCGATCAGCAGCAGGCAGACGAGCTCGATGCGGATGCGCGCGCTCGCGAACGCGGCGAACGCAGCGAGCGTGATGAGGAGCGCTGCCCCGGCGTGGAACGACAGTGCCGGCAGGGCGTCCATGGCCGGATCAGCGCGGCTGACCGCCCGGCCGCGCGATGATTTCCGCGACCGTCGCCTCGATCCACTGCTGCGCGCGCTGATTGACCTCGCGCGGCGTCAGTCCGGCGGGATCGATGGCCGGCCCGATCACGACGCGGATGGTGCCCGGCTGCTTGAGCAGGCTGCGACGGCGCCAGAAGCAGCCCGAGTTGTGCGCAATCGGCACCACCGGCGCGCCGGCCTCGCAGGCGAGCAGCGCACCACTGACACCGTACTTGCGCGTCTCGCCCGGTGCGACCCGCGTGCCTTCCGGATAGACGATGACGCCCATGCCTTCGGCGAGCCGGGCGCGGCCCTGCGCCACGACCTGATGGACGGCCGCGTGACCGGCGCTGCGGTCGATCGCGATCGGCTTGTAGGTCCGCACGGCCCAGCCGACGATCGGGATCCAGGTCACCTCGCGTTTCAGCAGCCACGACGCCGGTGGCACGACGAACATCTGCGCCATCGTCTCCCACGCGGAGGAGTGCTTCCACAGCGACACGAACGGGCGCGTCGGCAGGTTCTCCCGTCCTTCCACCGTGTAGCGGAGCCCGCAGACCATGCCGGCGAGCCAGGTGAGCAGCCGTCCCCAGGCCCGCGGGATCACGTAGCGCTGCTCGAGCGTGAGCGGCAGCAGCGCCGCGACCAGCACGATCACGCCGAACACGGCCGTGACCAGGAACAACAGCAGCGTGAAGATGATCGAACGAAGCCACTGCATGCGAGCGGGCGCTCCCCCGTGGCCCTCAGCCCGGCAGCCTGGACAGATCCGCCGCGCGCATGAACAGGCCGCGCATGCGCTTGAGCAAAGCGAGGCGGTTGGCGCGCAGAGCCGCGTCGTCGGTCATGACCATGACTGAATCGAAGAACGAGTCGACGGCCTGGCGCAGCGCCGCGAGCTGCTGCAGTCCCGGTGCATAGTCGCGGGCAGCGAACCTGGGTTCGACCTCGCGGGCGATCGCGGTCACCTGCTCGGCGAGAATCAGCTCGGCCGGATCGATGAGCCGTTCCGGGTCGACGGTCTCCCCGACCGGTTCGGCCGCCTTGCGCAGGATGTTGGCGATGCGTTTGTTGGCCGCCGCCAGACTCGCGGCGTCGGGCAACTGCAGGAACCGGACCAGGGCGCGCAAGCGTGCATCGAAATCGAGCGGTGAGGCCGGCCGCGTCGCCAGCACCGCATCGAACATCTCGGCGGTCACTTCGATGCCCGTCCCACCTTCGACGTAATACGCGCGCAGGCGTTCGACGACGTAGTCGTAGACCTCCTCGCACAGTGCTGCCGCATCGTCTGGCGGTGAGGCCTTGCCTTGCGCCGCCGCGACCGCCGCCATGTCGGTGCGGGCCGCCGCGACGGCCTGCCCGATCAGCTCCCGCAGGTCGAGGTCGAGCCGGCGTTCGATCGATGTCCGCAGCAGACCGAGCGCCGCGCGACGCAGGCCGAACGGATCGCGCGTGCCGGAGGGCTTCTGCCCCGTGGCGTAGATGCCCGCGATGGTGTCGAGCCGATCGGCGATCGACAACGCCATGCCGGTATCCGTCGCAGGCAGTTCGTCTCCCGCGAAGCGCGGCAGGTACTGCTCGCGCAAGGCCTCGGCCACCTCGGCCGGCTCGCCGTCGTGCTGCGCGTAGTAACGGCCCATCAGGCCCTGCAGCTCCGGGAATTCGCCGACCATGCTGGTCAGCAGGTCGCACTTGCAGAGCACGGCAGCACGGTCGGCGAGCACGGGGTCGCCGCCGATCGTCCGTGCGATGGCCTGCGCCAGCGCCCGCACACGCTCCGCCTTCTGGTGCAGCGAGCCGAGCTGGGTCTGGAACGTGACCCGCCGCAGCGCGTCGACGTGCGAGTCGAGCCGGCGCTGCCGATCCGCCCGGTAGAAGAACGCGGCGTCCGACAGGCGCGGGCGCACCACGCGTTCGTTGCCGGCGACGACCTGCGACGGATCGCGGCTTTCGATGTTCGAGACCGTGACGAACCACGGCAGCAGCTCGCCGCGCAGATCGCACACCGGGAAATAGCGCTGGTGGTCCTGCATGGTCGCGATCGGCACTTCGGGCGGCAGTTCGAGGAACTGCGCGTCGAACCGGCCCGCGAGCGGCACCGGCCACTCGACCAGACCGGTCACCTCGTCGAGCAGCGCGTCGGAGACGACGGCCACGCCGCCGAGACGCCCGGCGGTGGCCTCGACGCCCTGCCGTATGGCTTCGCGACGCTCGTGCACGTCGACGAGCACGCGACCGCGCCGGTGGAGCTGGCGCACGTAGGTCATCGGCGTCGTCACGCGGATCGCTTTCGGCGCCATGAAGCGGTGGCCGTAGGTGACGTTCGATGCCGGAATGCCGAGGATCTCGGTCGCCACTACTTCCCGGCCGTAGAGCATCACGACCCAGTGCACGGGACGCACGAACTGCGCCTCGCCGGCGCCCCAGCGCATGCGTCGGGCGATTGGCAGCGCGTCGAGCGAGGCGACGACGAGGCCCGGCAGCAGGTCGAGCGTGCGCGCGCCGGCTTCGGTGCCGCGGAACACCAGCCACTGGCCCTTCGGCGTGTCGAGTCGCTCGAGGGCGTCGACTTCGACGCCGCAGCCGCGCGCGAAGGCGATGGCCGCCTGCGTCGGCGCGCCGCTCGCGTCGAACGCCGCCTTCACCGGCGGCCCGCGCTTTTCGAGCGGACGGTCCGGCTGGCGCTCGGCGAGCTTGCGGACGCGGACGGCGAGCCGCCGCGGCGTGGCGAAGCGCTCGACCGCCCCGAAACGCAGGCCGGCGTCCTGCAGCCCCTTCTCGATGCCGTCGGCGAAGGCCGCGCTGAGTGCGAGCAGCGACTTGGGCGGCAGCTCCTCGGTGCCGATCTCGACCAGGAAGTCGCGGGCGGCGCTCATGCGAAGCCCCTCGTCGTCAGGCCCTTCTCGGGCAGCGGCGGGTCGACCAGAGGGTCGACCAGAGGGGTCAGACCCCCGTCAAGTTTTTCTTGAGATGGGGTCTGACCCCTCTTCAGCATCGGGAAGCCGAGCGCCTCGCGGCTCGCGTAGTACGTCTCCGCGATGCCGCGGGCCAGCGTGCGCACGCGCAGGATGTAGCGCTGCCGCTCGGTGACCGAAATGGCCTTGCGCGCGTCGAGCAGGTTGAAGGTGTGCGAGGTCTTCAGCATGCGCTCGTAGGCCGGCAGCGCGAGCTTCGCCTCGAGCAGGCGCTGGCATTCGTGCTCGTGCGCGTCGAACTGCCGGAACAACTCGCCGACGTCGGCCAGCTCGAAGTTGTATTTCGACTGCTCGACCTCGTTCTGGTGATAGACGTCGCCGTAGGTCACCCGGCCGAGCGGCCCGTCGGTCCAGACCAGATCGAACACGCTCTCGACGCCCTGCAGGTACATGGCGAGCCGCTCCAGCCCGTAGGTGATCTCGCCCATGACGGGCCGGCAGTCGAGGCCGCCCACCTGCTGGAAGTAGGTGAACTGGGTGACTTCCATGCCGTTCAGCCAGACCTCCCAGCCGAGGCCCCAGGCGCCGAGTGTGGGCGACTCCCAGTTGTCCTCGACGAAGCGGATGTCGTGGACCAGCGGGTCGATGCCGACCGCGCGCAGCGAGCCCAGATAAAGGTCGATGAAGTCGTCCGGCGACGGCTTGATGACGACCTGATACTGGTAGTAGTGCTGCAGGCGGAACGGGTTGTCGCCGTAACGGCCGTCGGTCGGGCGCCGCGATGGCTGCACGTACGCGGCGCTCCAGGGTTCGGGCCCGACCGCGCGCAGGAACGTCGCGACGTGGAAGGTCCCGGCGCCGACTTCCATGTCATAGGGCTGGAGGATCACGCAGCCGCGCTCCGCCCAGTAGCGCTGCAGCGCGAGGATCAGGTCCTGAAAGGTCTGTGGGGCACGGGAGGCCGCTGGCGGCATGGGGAGACTCGAGGTCGCGCAAAGGCGCGCAGTATAGCAACGCGACGCGACCCGGCCGGGGCGCCGCCGGTGTTCAGGCAAACATCATGAATGAGACGGAACCCGCGCCGTCTGGAGTGCACCTTCAAGTTGTGATTTACATTGCATCGGCTCGGCATCGCCACCGGGGAGCCGGCGGTACCAGCGCTCCCCGGCAAGCACGCCGTGATCGCGTGTGTCCACGTCCAACCGTCAGCCTGGGTTCGGCGCGATGACCAGACCGGGTCCACTGCGGGAAGTCGGGACCTGACGCGAGGCCTCGCGGCGGGCCATACTTGCCGGTCTTCGGCGGATGCCGAAGACAACCTGGTTTGCATGATGGAGCGGGCGATGGCAGCAGTTTCCAGCAAGCGACCGCGACGTGGGGGACGTGGCCCGGTGCGGCCGCGCGCGTCGGCGTCCGGCGCGCGCCGCAGCAAGGGCCCGGACCTGGCCCTGCGCCGGGCGCCCGTCCAGGCACGCGGGCAGGCGACGTTCGAGCGTATCCTGGACACGACGGCGGATCTGCTCGAATCGGTCGGCGTCGAAGGATTGACGACCAACCTGATTGCGCAGGCGGCCGAGGTCAACGTCGCGACGCTGTACCAGTACTTTCCGAACAAGCAAGCCGTGCTGCTCGCGCTCTTCGAACGGCAGAGCGCAGCGCGGCTGCACCTCGGCGAGCGCTACGTCGCGGGTCTCGTCACAGCCTCCGACTGGCGCAAGCACCTGCACAGCCTCGTCCAGGGCGTCGCGCGTGGCCGCATGGCGACCAGGGGCGTCGTGCCCCTGCGGCAGGTCATGCGCTCGTCGCCCGACCTGCAGGCCCACGACCGCGAGCACTGGCAGAACCTCTCGGCCACGCTGGCGACGGAACTCGGGCGCGTCGGCCTGCGCGGCGACAAGGCCGCGCTCGTCGCCCGAGTGACGATCGAGACGCTCGCGGCACTGCTCGATTTCTGGACGCTCGAGTCGGGCGGCAAGGATGCGAAGCTGCTCGAACAGATCGAGACGATCCTGGCGGGCTATCTGGGCCCCTACCTCGAGCGCAAGCGCGGCCGCAGCGGCTGGCGTCTGTAGCCGGGCGCGGCGGGTGAATCGGGCACCGACGGGGCGGACCGGTCGGGCTCGTCAGGTGTAGTTCGCGTACTTCGGCAGGAAGCGTACGGGCTTCGACAGCGCGTCGCGACGGAACGGATCACCGAGTTCCTGCGTGACCATCATCTCCAGCACCGTGCACCGGCCGTCCGCCTGGGCCGCCACGGCGGCGCGCAGCGCCGGCCCGACGTCCGCCAGCGTCTCGACCGTGACGCCTTCGCAGCCGAAGGCCTGCGCGACCCGGGCCCAGCCCGGGTTCACGAGGTTCACGGCCTGGAAGCGGCGCGAGTAGAAATCCACGTGGTTCTTCTTCTCGGCGCCCCACTGGCCGTTGTTGAACACGACGACCGTGACGCCGATCTTCTCGCGCGCGCAGGTCAGCAGTTCGTTGAGGCTGATGCCGAAGGCGCCGTCGCCGACGTAAGCCACGGCCGGCCGGTCGGGACGGGCGATCTTCGCACCGCAGGCCACCGGGAAGGCATAGCCGCAGTTGCCGAAGCTCATCGCCGCGAACATCGAGCGAGGCCGGTCGAAGCGCAGGTAGCTGTTCGACACCGAGCAGATGTTGCCGATGTCGGTGGCGACCATCGCGTCAGCCGGCATGGCCTTTTCGAGCTCGCGCAGCAGCTGCCGCGGGTGCATGTGTGGCGAGCCCTGCGCGACCTCGAGCGAAAACGCATCGCGCTCGTGCGTCCACCCGGTCAGCTCCTGCTCCCAGGCCGTCTTTTCTGCGGCGATGCGTTGCCGACGCTCCGCCCGGTTCGCCTGACAGGCGAGCTCGCGGCCGCGCAGCCGCTCGATCAGCGCGGCTGCCGTTGCGCGCGCATCGCCGTGGATGCCGACCGAGATCGGCTTCACCAGCCCGAGCGCCTTTGCGTCGGCATCGACCTGCACGATCTTCGCACCCGTCGGCCAGTACTCGAGGCTGTACTGCGGCAGCGTGCCGAACGGCCCGAGCCGCGTGCCGAGCGCCAGCACGACGTCGGCTCGCGCAATGAGTTTCATTGCCGCCTTCGAGCCCTGGTAGCCGAGCGGCCCGCACCAGAGTTCGTGCGAGGCGGGGAACGAGTCGTTGTGCAGGTAGCTGGTGCAGACCGGCGCGTGCAGCCGCTCGGCGAGTGCCACGGCCTCCGCGGTGCCCTCGGCCATGATCACGCCGCCGCCGGCCACGATGACCGGGAACTTCGCCTCGGCGAGCAGGCCCGCCGCCGCATCGAGCGCTGTCGCATCGCCGGGTCCGCGACCGATGCGCAGCGGCGGCGAAATCGTCGCGACGCATTCGCCGTAGAAGTGGTCGCGCGGAATGTTGAGCTGTGCGGGCCCCATTTCCAGCACGGCACGATCGAAGCAGCGGCCGGCGATCTCCGCCATGCGCCGCGGGCTGTTCACGTGCCCCTGGTACTTCGTGATCTTCGAGAAGATCGGCAGTTGCTCCGTCTCCTGGAAGCCGCCGAGACCCATGGTCAGCGAGCCCGTCTCGGGCGTGATGAACACGACCGGCGAGTGCGCCCAGTACGCGGCGGCGATGGCGGTGACGAAGTTCGTGATGCCCGGCCCGTTCTGCGCGATGCACACCCCGTGACGACCCGACGCTCGTGCGTAGCCGTCGGCCATGTGCGCCGCGCCCTGCTCGTGCGCGACCGGAATGAAGCGGATGCCGGCCGCCGGGAAGATGTCGAGCGCGTCCATGTACGCCGAGCCGACGATGCCGAACACCTCGGTCACGCCATTCGCGGCCATCGTCTCGACGAGCGCCTCGGAAGGCGTCATGCGCTGGGCTTGCGGATGGCCGGTCACGGTCTTCCCCCTGGGCGGTGCGGCACGCGCGGCCGCCAATCTTAGTTCAGGGTGGTTCAGGGTGCCGGCGTTACGTTTCCTCGGAAGGCGGGGAGCGTCGGACACTCACTCGCAATACAACCACGCACTATAATAGTGCGCAGTTGCAAGAAAGCGCATCATAGCAGTGCGATGAGCAAGCGCCATGGGTCTGATTTGCACCGGATCCCGTTGCGACTGCGCTGTTTTCGTGCGTTGGCATGATTGCTGCATTCCCTTCGGGCTCAAACCGACCCAGGAGACCCCATGACCACCGGCGCCGACCTCCTCAAGCTGATCGAAGACAAGGGCATCAAGTACGTCGATCTGCGCTTCACCGACACCAAGGGCAAGGAGCAGCACGTCACCGTGCCCACGCGCGTCGTCGATGACGCGTTCTTCGAGGACGGTAAGGGTTTCGACGGCTCGTCGATCGCCGGCTGGAAGGGCATCCAGGAGTCCGACATGATCCTGATGCCGGATCCCGACACCGCGGTCGTGGACCCGTTCTTCGAGGAGCCGACGCTGCTCCTGCGCTGCGACATCGTCGAGCCCTCGACCATGCAGGGCTACGTGCGCGATCCGCGCTCGCTCGCCAAGCGTGCCGAGGCCTACCTGAAGTCGACCGGCATCGCCGACGCCTCGCGCTGGGGTCCCGAGAACGAGTTCTTCATCTTCGACAGCGTGCGGCACGGGTCGTCGATCAACGGCTGCTTCTACGAGGTCGACTCGGCACAGGGCGCCTGGAATTCCGGCACGGCGATGGAAGGCGGCAACCTCGGTCACCGTCCCGGCGTGAAGGGCGGCTATTTCCCGGTGCCACCGGTCGACACCTATCAGGACCTGCGCAGCGCGATGTGCGGCGCGATGGAGCAGCTCGGGCTCGAGGTCGAGGTGCACCACGCCGAGGTCGCCACGGGTGGCCAGGCCGAGATCAACGTGTCATCGAACACGCTGGTGAAGAAGGCCGACGAGGTGCAGGTCCTCAAGTACGCGATCCACAACGTGGCCGCGGCGTACGGCAAGACGGCGACCTTCATGCCCAAGCCGATCGTCGGCGACAACGGCAACGGCATGCACGTGAACCAGTCGCTGTCGAAGGACGGCAAGAACATCTTCGCGGGCGACAAGTACGGCGGCCTGTCCGAGATCGCCATCTACTACATCGGCGGCATCATCAAGCACGCCCGGGCGCTCAATGCGATCTGCAACGCCAGCACCAACAGCTACAAGCGCCTGGTGCCGGGCTTCGAGGCGCCGGTCATGCTCGCCTACTCGGCGCGCAACCGCTCGGCGTCGATCCGCATCCCGCACGTGATCAACCCGAAGGGCCGCCGCATCGAGGTGCGCTTCCCCGACAGCACCGCGAACCCGTACCTGTGCTTCGCGGCGATGCTGATGGCCGGCCTCGACGGTGTGCGCAACAAGATCCACCCGGGCGACCCGGCCGACAAGGACCTGTACGACCTCGAACCCGAGGAGGCCAGGAACATCCCGACCGTGTGCCACTCGCTCGACATGGCGCTCGAGGCGCTCGACAAGGATCGCGGCTTCCTCAAGGAAGGCGGCGTGTTCACCGACGACGTCATCGACGCCTACATCAACCTCAAGATGCAGGAGGTCACGCGGCTGCGCATGTCCACGCACCCTGTCGAAATCGAGCTGTACTACAGCGTCTGAGGCGTCGCCCCCGGCGAGACCGGGCGGTCGCGGGGCCGTCCGGTGCCCCGGGGGCACGTCCTTGACGCGTGTCGCGGAAACGCCGGCATCGCTTTGTCAGCCGTGACGCCTGTCGCTATGCTTCGGCTCCATGAAAACCTTCGTGCTGATGCTCGGGTGCCTGCTCGCCACGGCGAGCCTGGCGCAGTCCGCGACATCGCGTCGCGAAGTCTGGGAATGGAAGGACGCGAACGGGGTGAAGCACTACTCCGACTACCCGTCCCCCGGTGCCCGCAAAATCGTGATCGTCGGCTCCATCGCGACGCCGACGGCGACCACGGCCGCGCCGGCCACCCCCGCCTCGAAGGCGACCACCATGGCGGCGGGGGCGGACGCGTCGACCCAGTACAGCAGTCTCGAGATCTGGTCACCGGAGAACGGGCAGTCGTTCTACGGCGCCGATGCGACCGTCGACATCCGCATGCGCTCGGAGCCCACGCTGGCACAGGGCGACCGGCTGCTCACGTACCTCGACGGCAAGCTGCTGCCCGGCGAGAACCAGTACGAGCACAATCTCTCGAACCTCGACCGCGGCGCGCACTCGGTGACGAGCGTGATCCTCGACGCCCAGGGCAACGAGAAGATCCGCAGCTCGCCGCTCGTCTTCCACGTGCGGGAGCCATCGGTCATCGACAACTCGCGCAGCCAGGGTCCGTCGCTGCGGCCGCCGCAGCCCAAGACCGGCGGCTGATCCACGGCACGTGCCCGCTCGCGCTTCGCGCCGCCCACGCGTGGCGCGGCCACGAGAGCGTCTGACGTGGCGGCCGAACTGCACGGCGTCGCGAAGCCCACGGCGGCCGAACTCGTCGCGCTGCTCGACGGCGTCGCCACCTCGATCGTCTGGCTCGATGCCGATGGCGCACTCGTTCACCTGAACGAGCCGGCCGAGGACCTGTTCGGCGTCAGTCGCAACCAGATGCTCGGTCGCGCGCTGCGCGACCTGCTCAAGGCGAACACCGAACTCGAGGGTGTCATCACGCGCGCGAGGTCCGCCGGCGCGCAGTGCTCGCGGCGCGAAGTGCCGTTCGAGTCGGGGCCGGGCGCGCCGCCGCGCGTGCTGGACGTCACCGTCACGCCGTTCGATGCGCCGGGGCGTGTCGGCGGCGCGCTGATCGAGCTGGCCGACACCACGCAGCACCAGCGCATCACGCGCGAGAACGCGCTGCTGACGCAGCTCGGCGGAAGCCGCGCGATGGTCCGGCAACTGGCGCACGAGATCAAGAATCCACTCGGCGGGCTGCGCGGTGCCGCGCAGTTGCTCGAACGGCAGTTGCGGGAGCCGGCGCTGCACGAATACACGGCTGTGATCATCGCCGAGGCCGACCGTCTCGCGGCGCTCGTCGATGCCCTGCTCGGTCCCGGTCAGCCGCCGCACAAGCAGCCGGTCAACATCCACGAGATCGTGCAGCACGTCGGCCACCTGCTCGCGGCGGAAGCGCCGACGGGCGTGCAGATCGAACGCGACTACGACCCGAGCCTGCCGCGCCTGCGGCTCGACCGCAACCAGATCATCCAGGCGTTGCTGAATCTCGGTCGCAACGCCATCGAGGCTGTCGGCGAGCACGGCCGCATCGTGCTGCGCACGCGCGCACTCCCGAACGCGAGCATCGGCAGTCGTCGCTACCGGGTCGTCGTCGGCATCCAGGTCGAGGACGACGGGCCCGGCGTGCCGAGCGAACTCGAGGACACCGTGTTCTATCCGCTCGTGACCGGACGCCCGACCGGCACCGGTCTCGGGCTCGCCGTGGCCCAGGACCTGATCGGCCGTCACGACGGCCTGATCGAATTCGACAGTCGTCCGGGCCGCACCGTCTTCACGATCCTGCTGCCGTTCGATCCCCATGAACCAGCCACCGGCCCTTGAAGTCTGGATCGTTGACGACGATGCGTCGATCCGCTGGGTGCTCGAAAAGGCGCTGCGGCAGGCCGGCATGGCGCCGACGGCGTTCGAGGACGCGGACGCCGCGCTCGCGGCGTTGCGTCGCGGCGAGCCCGACGTGCTCGTCACCGACGTGCGCATGCCCGGCCGGACCGGGCTCGACCTGCTCGGCGAAATCCGCACACGCCGACCGAAGCTGCCCGTGATCGTGATGACGGCGCATTCCGACCTCGACAGCGCAGTGGCCGCCTACCAGGGCGGTGCGTTCGAATACCTGCCCAAGCCGTTCGACATCGACCAGGCGGTGGAACTCGTGCGGCGCGCGGCTTCACAGCAGCGGCGCGCGGCGACCCCGGTGTCCGAGTCGCGGCGCATTCCGGAAATGCTCGGCCACGCCCCGGCGATGCAGGAGGTCTTCCGGGCCATCGGGCGTCTGTCGCGATCGAGCATGACCGTGCTGATCACCGGCGAGTCGGGCACGGGCAAGGAGCTCGTTGCCCGCGCGCTGCACCGGCACAGTCCGCGCGCGACAAAGCCGTTCATCGCGCTCAATACGTCCGCATTCACGGCCGACCTGCTCGAAAGCGAGCTCTTCGGTCACGAGAAGGGCGCGTTCACGGGGGCCACGGAGCTGCGGCGCGGCCGGTTCGAGCAGGCCGACGGCGGCACGCTGTTCCTCGACGAGATCGGTGACATGTCGCCGCAGCTCCAGACGCGGCTGCTGCGCGTGCTCGCGGAGGGCGAGTTCTACCGCGTCGGCGGGCAACTGCCGGTCAAGGTCGACGTGCGCGTGATCGCGGCGACGCATCAGGATCTCGAGACGCGTGTCCGGGAGGGCCTGTTCCGCGAGGATCTGCTGCACCGACTCAACGTCATCCGCATCGAGGTGCCGCCGCTGCGTCAGCGGCGCGAGGACATCCCCCAACTGCTGCAGCACTATCTCGACGTGGCGGCGCTCGAACTCGGTGTGGCGCCGAAGATGCTCACCGACGACGCAGCCCGCGCGCTGGCGGCGTTCGACTGGCCGGGCAACGTGCGCCAGCTCGTCAATGCCTGTCGCCGGCTGACGGTGCTCGCGGCGGGGCGCGAGATCATGCTCGGCGACCTCCCGGCCGATCTGGGCGGGGTTGGCGCCGACGGCGCCCCGTCCCGCGGGCTGGACTGGTCGTATGCACTCGCGGCCTGGGCCGAGGCACGACTGCTCGCCGGTGGCCGGCCGCTGCTCGAGGAGGCGCTGCCGGAGTTCGAGCGTACGCTGCTGCGGGAGGCGCTGAAGGCGACGCGCGGCGGACGACAGGAGGCCGCGAAGCGGCTCGGCTGGGGGCGCAACACGCTGACGCGCAAGCTGAAGGAACTCGGGCTGGAAGACACCTAGCGCGCCGGCGCCGGCGTTGCACGACGAGCCTGCCGGCGGAGTCTGCAGGCGTCGTGTCGACCTGCGACGTTCAGCAGGTGCAGGCCGTGACGGTCTTGCGCTCCGCCTGCAGGCTGCCGACGAGATCCGCCACCGAAGCCATGCCGTTCGCGGCGAGGTACTCAGCGATGCCCGCGTTGATCTTGCGGCACGACAGGGGGTCGTAGAACAGCGCCGTGCCGACGCCGACGGCAGTCGCGCCCGCGATGATGAACTCGAGTGCGTCCTGCGCGCTGCGGATGCCGCCCTGGCCGATGATCGGCACGCCGTGCGGTCTCGCGACCTCGGCCACCTGCATGACCTTGAGCAGCGCGATGGGTTTGATCGCGGGACCCGACAGCCCGCCCTGCACGTTGCCGAGGACAGGCCGGCGCGCATGCACGTCGATCGCCATGCCCATGACGGTGTTGATCACGGCGAGCGCGTCGCTGCCCGCCTCGATGCAGCGACGCGCGCCTTCACGGATGTCGGTCTGGTTCGGCGACAGCTTGGTCACCAGCGGCTTGCGCGTCACGGCGCGGCAGGCCTCGACCACGCGCGCCGACATGTCCGGCGAGTTGCCGAACTGCACGCCGCCTTCCTTGATGTTGGGGCAGGAGATGTTCAGCTCGATCGCATCGATGGGCGAGTCGTCGAACCGGCGCGTGACCTCGACGTAGTCGTCGATCGTCGAGCCGCACACGTTGGCGAAGAACAGGGTTTCGGTGAAGTCGAGCGTCGGCAGGATCCGGTCGACGACCACGTCGACGCCCGGATTCTGCAGGCCGATGGCGTTCAGCATGCCCATCGGCGTCTCGTAGACGCGGTGCGCCGGATTGCCGAGACGCGGTTCGCGCGTCGTGCCCTTCAGTACGATCGCACCGGCGTCGCGGTTCGAAAAGCCATCGACCCGCGTGTACTCCTCGCCGAATCCGACGCAGCCGGACAGCAGGACGATCGGCGAGGCGAGACGCAGGCCACAGAAGTCGATGGCGAGCGAGGCAGGCAATGCGGTGCGCATGCCGGTGATTGTACGGAATGCGGAATCAGGGGACATTCACCTGCTTCCGCAGGCCGCCCCCGAAACAGGTGAATGTCCCCTGTCCGTCAGCCGGCGATGAAGCGCTCGAGGTGCTCGATGGTCTGTTCCTGTTCCTCGATCACGGCGCGCACGAGGTCGCCGATCGAGACCACGCCGATCATCCTGCCGTCGTCGACGACCGGCAGGTGACGGATGCGCTCCCGCGTCATGATCTCCATGCACTGGCGCACGTCCTGGCCCGGCATGACCGTGACGACCGGCGAACTCATGATCTGCCAGATCGGTGTCTCGGCCGACGAGCGTCCCAGCAGGATCACCTTGCGGGCGTAGTCCCGCTCCGAAATCATCCCGGCGAGCTCGCCGTTGCGTGTCACGGGCAGCGCGCCGACGTGCTTGTCCGCCATCACCTGGATGGCCTCGAGCACCGGCTCCTCGCAGTCGATCGACCAAACCTCGTTGCCCTTGCGGGCGAGCAATCGTCTCACGCTCACCATGCCAAGACCCCCCACACTGCCGGCCGGATTGTAATCCACTCCTGGGGTCAGACCCCACTCAAGAAAAACTTGACTGGGGTCTGACCCCACTACTGCCGTTCGCGCTTGATCGTGCGCCCCATCAGCGCCGCCACGGCTTCGCGTGCGGGCGCACCTTCGTAGATCACCCGGGCGATCTGCTCGGCAATCGGCATTTCGACGTTGAAGTTGCGCGCCACGGCGACGACGGCGCGCGCCGCGAGCACGCCTTCGACGACCTGGCCGATTTGGCGCTGGGCTTCCTCGGCGGACTTCCCCGCGGCGAGCGCCAGGCCGAAGCGGCGGTTGCGCGACTGGTCATCGGTGCAGGTGAGCACGAGGTCGCCGAGCCCGGCGAGCCCCATGAAGGTGTCCTTCTCGGCGCCGAGTGCCACGCCGAGCCGCATCATTTCGGCGAGACCGCGCGTGATCAGCGCGACACGCGTGTTCGCGCCGAACCCGAGACCGTCGGAAATGCCTGCGCCGATGGCGAGCACGTTCTTGGTGGCGCCACCGACCTCGACGCCGATGACGTCGTTCGAGGCGTAGGCGCGGAAATTCTCGCCCGACAAGCCCTGCGCGAGCTCCATCGCGAAGTCCTGGTCGCGTGACGCGACCGTCATCGCCGTCGGCAGGCCGAGGCCGACCTCGCGCGCGAACGTCGGGCCCGACAGCACGGCCGTCGGCACGCTCACGCCGAGCACCTCGGTCGCGACCTGGTGTGGCAGCTTGCCGGTCTCGAGCTCGAACCCCTTGGTGGCCCAGGCGACGCGCATGCCGGGCCGCAGCCAGGGCTGGAGCTGGACCAGGCATGGCCGGAACGCGTGGCTCGGCACGGCGATCAGCACTTCGCCCGATGGACGCATTGCCTCCTCCAGCGAGGCGGCGACCGCGAGGCCCGCGGGGAAGGGCGCTTCGGGCAGGTAGCGACGGTTGACCCGGTCGCGAGCGAGGTCCGCCATCTCTGGCGGGGCGACGCCCCAGAGCACGATCGGGTGCCCCGTGCGCGCGAGGTGGACGGCCAACGCCGTGCCCCACGAACCTGCACCGATCACGGTCATCGGCGAGCGTGCGACGGCGTCGACCCCGGTCTTCGAGGTCGTCAAGCGGCTCCCCTTGCTGCGTCGGCCTGCGACGCCGCCACTCTAGCGCGAAACGCGCCGGTCAGTTGACCGTCGCGGGTGCCGGTGCCGACTGTGCCGCAGCCGCCTGCTGCGCGGCGCGCGCATGCAGCGCCTCGAACGTCACCAGCGGCAGCAGGAACGGCGGGAAACCACCGCGCACGACGAGGTCCGACACGGCCGAGCGGGCATAGCCGAGCAGGTAGTTCGGGGCCATGATCGACAGCACCTGCGCGAGGTCGGGCGCGGTCAGGTTCTTGATCACGAACGCGCCAGCCTGTTGCAGCTCGAGCAGCCAGACGGTCTTGTCGCCGACCTTCGCCTCGAGGTTCACCTGCAGCACGATCTCGTGCAGGTCCTGCGCGATCGCGCCCGCGCGCGTCGAGATGTTCAGGTTGACCGCCGGCTGGCCGTCAAATGCGCCGAACGGGCCGTGCGGCGATTCGAACGAAGCGTCCTTGATGTAGACGGCTTGCGGCGTCACGACGGGTGCGTTCGGATCTGCGGCGGGCGGCGTGGCGGGCGTCGACGAGTTCTGGTCGGTCATCGAGTCGTTCCTGTCTGGAGAGCCGGATGGCAGTGGCGTGGGGTGCTCAGGTGCGGCCGAGCAGCGCGTCGAGCTCGCCGGCCTTGTCGAGAGCGTAGAGGTCGTCGAAGCCGCCGACATGGCGGTCGCCGATGAAGATCTGCGGAACCGTGCGCCGGCCGCCGCTGCGCTTCAGCATGGCGTCGCGCTGCGCCGCGTCCTCGTCGACCTTGATTTCCGTGACCGCGATACCCTTGCGCTGCAGCAGGCCCCGCGCACGGTCGCAGTACGGGCACCAGCCCGTCGAGTACATCGTCACTTCCGGCGGCTTCGCGTCCGGACTCATGCGTGGCCACCCGACTTCTGGCGGGCCGGGCCGTCCTTGACCAGCGGCAGATTCTCGGCACGCCAGGCCTGCAGCCCGCCGCGCAGGTTCACGACCTTGGCGAACCCCTGCGACTTGAGCACACGGGCCGCCGCGCCGGAGCGTGTGCCGGACTCGCAGCAGGTGATCAGCACCTTTTCCCTGAATCGCTTGAGGGTTTCGGCGGCCTGCCCGACCTGGTCCTGCGGGATGTGGCGGGCGTCGATGATGTGGCCCGACTCGAACTCGCCCTGCGTGCGCACGTCGACGAGCAGTGCGCCCTGGTTCATCAGACGCACGGCGTCGATCGGGCCGATGGCCTGCCCACCCGACCGCAGTCGGCTGAACTCGTAGGCGGCCGCCAGCAGGGCGAACACGACCGTGCCCCCGATCAAGAGCGGGTGACGTGCGGCATATTCGAGAAGGCGCTCCATGGCTGGACCGGGAAAAAAGGGGGGCGAATTATAGCAGCCCACGTCGACAGGCTAGACTGACGCAGTTTGGCCACCTCCGCGCAGGGGAGCGCCGCCTCGACCACCGACGGGAGCCCGAACCGCCCCATGCCATCGCCCGAACACGCCGCCGCGACCGCGACGCTGCCGGAGGCTGTCTCCG
>JAYRRR010000138.1:0-2745 GCA_041910015.1 Steroidobacteraceae bacterium | reverse complement strand
TAATCACTGAATCCCTGAGCGTCGGCCCGAGCAATCGGGCCGGCGGCGAGAGCGAACCCTGCGCACCGGGAACCTCTCGCGGCTTTGGTGCGCCTGCGGCGACTGCTGAAGTCGCTGACAGTGCGGAAAGGCGCTCACCTGCGGGCCAAGACAGCGCGCCCGCGCCGGACGAGAGTAACCGGCACTCGACGGCTTCTTCTGCGCGCTGCGCTGATCGCGAACCTATAGCCCCACAGTTTGATGCTGCGCCGGGAATGGGCTCGGCGCAGTCGGATGGTGGCGGGGCGGGGTGTCGGACGGCGCAGGTACGGGGGCCGCGCTGATGGCTCGTAAGAAGGCCGGCATCAGCAAGAGACTGCGCTTCGAGGTCTTCAAGCGAGACGGGTTCGTCTGCCAGTACTGCGGCAATCACCCGCCCGCCGTTGTGCTCCACTTCTGTGGCGTCTGCTGGGGCCGCATCAGGGACATGGAAGATGCGCGCGCGTAGCCTCAAGCCGTCGCTGTTCCGCAACGAACTCCTCGCGGTCGCCGACCCGCTGCATACCCTCATTTTCGAGGGGCTGTGGTGTGTCGCCGATCGCGCCGGCCGACTGGAGGATCGGCCGGCCAGGCTGCATCTCGACATCAACCCCGGGCGTCCGTATGACGGGACCGTCCAGTCACTCGACTGGCTTGCGGTCAACGGCTTCATCGTCCGGTACTCAGTGGATGGGTTGAAGCTCATCCAGGTCGTGAACTTCACGAAGCACCAGAGCCCGCACCACCGAGAGCCCGAGAGCGTCTATCCACCCCCTGAGGCAATCTCCGGATGGCATCCGGAAAAGCCTGAGGCCAAACCCGGATACACCGAGGCAATCTCTGGATGCCATCCAGAAAAGCCCCGGGCTGGCCCCAGTCCAGCCGCTCTGACTCCTGACTCCGGACTCCTGACTCCTGACTCCTCTGCTCACGCAGAGACGCGCGCGCGTGCGAGTGGCCCACCGAAACGCAACGGGCTCCGGCCAGAGCCGGCGTGGTTCGTCGAGTTTCGGCAGGCGTACCCCGAGCGGGCCGGGAACCCGCAGTGGGACCAGGCGCTCACGGCCGCCGAGGAGCGCATCCGCGAGGGGTGCCGACCCGAGGATATGGTTGCCGGCGCGAAACGCTACGCGGCCTACATCGAGGCGACGGGCGCGACGGGCTCGCAGTACGTCAAATCCGCGACGAACTTCCTCGGGTCCGGTCGACTGTTCCTCAGCGCGTGGACCGCGCCGACGAAGGGGATTCGCGGCACCACCAAACCCCGTCCCCGCCTGATGACGCCCGAGGAAATCGAAGCCGAGGAGGCCGCCCGTGCAACTGGCTGATCGCGCACAGTTCGACTCGCAACTGGGCGCGCTCTGCGCCGGGTTCAACGTGCCGGTGACGGAGATGCGGTCGGAGGCGTACTGGCGCGGCCTCGAGCGGATGCAACTGTCGCAGTTCGCGCGCGTCGTGAGCCACGCGCTCGGCGAGGACGGACCCGAGCGCATTCCGCTGGTGCCGCAGTGCTGGGCGATCTGGAAGCAGATCCGGCATCGCCGGCCTGTGGCCGCTGCGGCGCCGGTCGAGGTGCAGCCGCCGCAGTACGACGCGCTGCACGGCTTCGCACAGCGCTGCCTGCTGCGGTTCCTGCGCGAGGCGGGCGGCGTCGATGACGGCACGCTCGGCCGGCTCGTCGCCGAGAAGAACCGGCTGCTCGGGCAGTACCGGCTGATCGCGACCGAGGAGGAAATCACTGCCGATGAGCTGCGCGAGCGGTTGCTCGTGTCGTTCGCGAGGATCGCGGCATGACCACGCCCACCGCCCAGATCGAAACATGGATCATCCGCCGGCTCGGCGAGCCCGACCTGTTCGCGGGCGTCACCACGGCCGACGAGCGCCGCGAGCGGGTGCGCGAGCTGATCGAACGCCGACAGTTGCGCATGGTCCTCGCCGGCCGCAACCCGAGCGGCAAGCCGGAGACCTGGCAGGCGCTTTACGAGCGCGCGTATGGGCGGCCGATCGAGGTTCCACGTGAAACCAAGCGGAAGCTGGCATGAGCCTCGCCACCCGCAAGCGCTTCGCCCTCGGCCGCCTGAAAACAGGCGAGATGAATCGCACCGAGGCGGCGTACGACGCGCACCTGGCGGAGCAGGAGCGCCGTGGCGCGATCATCTGGCGCAAGTTCGAGGGACTGAAGTTTCGGCTCGCGGACAACACGTTCTACACGCCGGATTTCGTCGTGATGACCTCGCTGTTCGAGCTCGAATGCCACGAGGTCAAGGGTTTTTGGGAGGACGACGCGCGCGTCAAGGTCAAGGTCGCCGCGAGCCTGTATCCGCTGCGCTTCCTGGGCGTGACGGCGCGGGCGAAGAAGCGCGGCGGCGGCTGGGAAGTCGAGGAATTCTGATGAGCCCCACCACCATCGACAACGAGCGTACGGGACCACTGGCACGGACCGAGGTCGAGGCGATCGTGCTGGCGATGCGGCAGCGGCGGGCGATGCGGCGCACGCTGAGCCTGAAGGCGCTCGCGCGCCGGTACGGCGTGTCCGTCAAGACGCTGCAGCGCATCGAGTCGCGCTACGGCGGGCAGGGTGACCAATTTCTGGACTTACCTGCGGCCACCGAGTGAGGGTATACGCTCGGCGTGGGACGCCCGAGCACATACACGCCCGAACTGGGCAATCTCCCGAATGTACACGCCCATAAAGGCTGGCCGGCTGATCGGGTCGAGCGCTGGCCC
>JAYRRR010000137.1:0-14568 GCA_041910015.1 Steroidobacteraceae bacterium | reverse complement strand
GGAGCCGCGGCCGGCGCTGCGCCGGCTCTGGCGGAACGTCTGCTCGGCGGCTGGCTCGGGCTCGCGCTCGGTGATGCCCTGGGCGCGGCCGGGGCCGGCGGCGGCACGGGGTCGTCGCAGGCGCTCGAATGGACCCAGCACACGGCACTCGCGCTCTGCAGCGCCGAGAGCCTGCTCGGCGGCGGCTTCGACGCGCGTGACCAGATCGTGCGTTTCGTGCGCTGGCAGAAGGAGGGTCATCGATCGCCGACAGGGGTTCCCGGCGAAGGTCGCGCGACGCCCGACGTCGCGAAGGCCCTCGCCACGTTCCTGTGGCGCGGCTTGCCGATGGCCGGCTCGCACGATCCGTCCGACGCGGCGGCGACGAGCCTGCCGCGCATGTATGCTGCGGCGGCGTGTGCGTGCGACCAGCCGGCCGAGGCGGTCGCCCTCGGCGCCGAGAGCTCGCGTACGACGCACCAGTCGCCGCTGATCCTCGACGTCTGCCGGGTCTATACGGGCATGCTCGTCGGTGTGCTGCGCGGCGATGCCGCGGACCACTGGCTCACGCAGATGCCACCGGCGTCCGCGCAGTCCTTCGGCGGCCGGCCGGTGCCCGTGTCGATCCGTGCCATCTTCGCACCGGGCGAGCAGGGCACGAGCGCGCCTGGCCCGGCGGGCGTGACGCAGGTCCTCGGCGAGGTGCGTCGCATCGTGGCGACCACCGACGATTTCGTCGCGGGCGTCGCTGCCGCTTCACGTCAGGACGGAAAGGACGCCGCGCTGTACGGGGCGCTCGCCGGCACGCTGCTCGGCGCGCGTGTCGGCGCCGACCGCATCCCGCCGGCACTGCGCAGCCGCCTGACCGGGCTTGCGCAACTCGAGCAGATCGCCGGCCTCTGTCTCGCGCGGGTCCGCGATCGCGGAGGAGCCGCGTGAAGCGGCGCAAGCCGCGTGAGCCGGCCTGGACGCGGCTCGACGACGAGGCGTTGCTCGACCTGCGCTTGTGCGATCTGCGGCTTTCGCTGCGTGGCGCCGGGCTCGACGTGGCCGTCGATCGCCTGTACGACGAACTGCGCCAGAAGGGCATCCGTTTCCGCCCGCACGTCTGGCTGTCCGAGGAGTGGTTCTCGCCGGATGGGACACCCGGCATCGCCGTGCCGTTCTACCTCGCGCATCCGCGACTGCAACGTCTGGAGCGGCGCTACATGCACGAGGTCGAGGGCGGCAACGACAAGTGGCTCATGCGCATCCTGCGCCACGAGACCGGACACGCGATCGACACCGCGTTCGCACTGCGCCGGCGCAAGGGCTGGCGGCAGACGTTCGGCAAGGCGTCGCGTCGCTATCCCACGCGCTACTCGCCGCGACCGGCCAGCCGTCGCTTCGTCCTGCATCTCGGCCACTGGTACGCGCAGAGTCACCCGACCGAAGACTTTGCGGAGACGTTCGCGGTGTGGCTGCCACCGCGTTCGCGCTGGCGCAGCCAGTACGCCGGCTGGCCGGCGTTACGGAAGCTGGAGTTCGTCGACGCGACGATGCGCGGGCTCGAAGGCCGGCGCGCGGTGTGCCTGAACCGCGACGTGATCGAGCCGCTTGCGACCAACACCCGCACGCTGCGTGAGCACTACCGGCGCAAGCAGCGCCGCTACGAGACCGACACCGCGCGAACGTACGATCGCCGCCTGCTGCGCGTGCTGGGCACGGCGGAACGGCACCCGCGCGGCCTCAACGCGGGCCGGTTCCTGCGCAAGGTGCGGCCACAACTGCAGCGCCTGCTGACGCGACGTGCGAGAATGCATCCCTACCTCGTGCAACACGTCCTGCGTACCGCCACGCAGCGTGCCCGCCGGATGAACCTCCGGCTGAAGCACAGCCAGCGCGAAACGAAGCGTGACCTGGTCGTGATGCTCGAACGGATCATGCTCGAGATGCTGCTGCGCGACCGGGAAAACTACGCCCTATGACCCGCAAACCCCTGCGCGTGCTGGTGCTCGTGCACGAGACGCTCGTGCCGCCGGACCACACCGACGGCTACACGATGCAGGAGATCGACGAGTGGCGCACGGAATACGACGTCACCTCCTCGCTCAAGGCCATGGGCCACGACGTCCGGGTGCTCGGGCTCGGCGACAATCTCGCCGAGCTGCGCGCCACGATCCTCGACTGGAAGCCCGACATCGCCTTCAACCTGCTCGAGGAATTCCAGGGCATCGTCACCTACGACACCTACGTCGTCGCGTTTCTCGAGCTCATGCGGCTGCCGTACACGGGCTGCAACCCGCGTGGCATGATGATCTCGCGCGACAAGGTGCTGTCGAAGCAGATCCTCGCCTACCACCGCATCCCGACGGCGCGTCATGCGCTGTTCCCGCGCAAGCGCCGCTACGTGGAGCCACGCCGGCTCGTCTACCCGCTGTTCGTGAAGTCGGCCACGGAGGACGCCTCGCTCGGCATCGCGCAGGCCTCGATCGTCCACGATCCGCAGAAGCTCAGGGAACGCGTCGAGTTCATCCACGAGCAGACGAACTCCGACGCGCTGGTCGAGGAATACGTCGAGGGCCGCGAGCTCTACATCGGCGTGATGGGCAACGACCGGCTCACGACGTTTCCGGTCTGGGAACTCAACTTCGGCACCTTGCCGGAGCTCATGTCGATCGCGACGCGCAAGGTCAAGTGGGACCGCAAGTACCAGCAGAAGCACGGCATCGGGACGGGGCCGGCGCGAGACCTGCCGAACGGCCTGCCGCTGCGTCTCGCGGGGCTGGCGCGGCGCATCTATCGGGCGCTGAGCCTGAGCGGCTACGCCCGCATCGACCTGCGGCTGAAGCCGGACGGCAGCGTGTACGTGCTCGAGGCGAACGCCAACCCGAATCTGGCGCAGATCGAGGATTTCGCGACTTCGGCGCTCTCCTGCGGCGTCGGCTACGACACCGTGCTGCAGCGGATCATCCAGTACGGACAGGGCTACGACGCCGCCTGGCGCGGCAGTTGAATTTCCTCACAACGTGTGGCCGTACTTCTGGAAGTGCGTACGCTCGTACAGCGTCTGGCAGTCGATGCAACGCTCGGCCTGCGGCGCCGCCTCGAGCCGCTTGAAGGCGATCGGCTGCTCGCAGGCGGTGCAGATGCCATAGCTGCCGACGCTCGTCCGCTGCAGCGCGCGGTCGATGGCCCGCAGTTCCTCGAGGTCGCGGTCGATCTCGGCGAAGCTCACGTCCACCATGAGGTCGGCGAATGATTCGTCCTCGAGATCGCGGACGTCGTTGGCAATCTGCAGATAGTGCTCGGAGTCGCTCTTCAGGAGCGTCTGGCGGATTTCTTCGCGCAACTGGCGCGCGCGCGTCCTCATGGCCGCGCGGAGTGCGTCGATCTGCCTGCTGTCGAGTACTCGAGTCATGATCGTGCTCCCCGGACCGGTCCAAGCATCCGGTGGCGCGTGCCGCCATTGAATAGGAACATTGCGCAATCGCCTGCGGCAATTGCTGGCGACACGCTGCGCGGAGCGTCGGACTCAGTCGGGCGGCAGGGCTGCGGCGTCGGCAAGCAGCGCGTCCTCGTAGCCGAAATGGCGCAGGTCCGCGATGCGCATCGGATAGAGGATGCCGTCGAGATGGTCGACCTCGTGCTGCACGACGCGCGCGTGGAATCCCTCGACGGCGCGCTCGAACGGCCGTCCTTCCAGGTCGAAGCCGCGATAGCGCAGTCGGCGGGACCGCGGTACCAGACCGCGCAGGCCCGGTACCGACAGGCAACCCTCCCAGCCGTCCTCGCGCTCGTCGCCGATGAGCTCGAGTTCGGGATTGACCAGCACGGTGTAGGGCACCGCCTCGGCCCGTGGATAGCGCGGATTGTGCGTCACCTCGAAAATCACGACGCGCAGCGACGCGCCGATCTGGGGCGCCGCGATGCCGGCGCCGTTCAGGGCACGCATGGTGTCGTCCATGTCGCGCACGAGGCCGCGCAATTCCGGCGTGCCGAACCGCCCGACTGGAGCGGCGACGCGCGCGAGGAGGGGGTGACCCATGCGCAGGACGGGACGGACGGCCATGCAGGCTCCAGGCGGCGGCGACGAGGAGCCGAGCGTAGACGACCGGTGCGGATTGACAAGGGTCAGTGACCGGGCGTACGTAAGGAAGATCTGCCGGGCTCCGCCTCATGGGCGGCGCCGTGGAGCTTCCCGAACGTCCTGCTCCCGAGGTCGCGCCCGTGGACCATGGCCTGCAATGCTGGAAATGCGGCACTTCACTGTCGGACTACACGTTGCCGCTGCGTCGTCTCGAGGAGTGCCGCGCCTGTCGCGCGGAACTGCATGTCTGCCGCCTGTGCGAGTTCTACGACACCACGAAGGCCAGGCACTGCCGCGAACCCGTCGCGGAGGAAGTGAAGGACAAGCAGCACGCGAATTTCTGCGACTATTTCCGGCCCGTGCCGGGCGCCCACCGGCCGGAGGCCGTCGGCGCGGCGGACCGCGCGCGGGCCGACCTCGAGGCGCTGTTCGGGCGCAAGTGAGCCACAGGAGACGATCGACATGACGATGCGCACAGCGCTGTTCGCGGGCCTCGCGGCGGCGACCATCCACGCCGCGGGCGCCGCGGGCGCCGCGGTCGCGGCTGGGAGCACGATGCACGAGCACGCCACGACGGCACCGGCCGTCGCCCCGGCCCGGCCGGAAATCTATGCGCCGTTCACGCTGACGGCCGACCTGTCGGGGTTGACGGCCAACGAGCGCCGCCTGCTGGGCCTGTTCATCGACGCCAGCCTGGTCATGGACGACCTGTTCTGGCAACAGGCCTGGGGCGACCGGGACGCGCTGCTCGCGAGCCTCGCGCAGCAGCCGCGTCTGCGACAGTTCGCCGTCATCAATTACGGTCCCTGGGACCGGCTGGCCGACGACGTGCCGTTCGTCCCGGGCGTGGGCTCGAGACCGCCCGGCGCGCAGTTCTATCCGGCGGACATGACCAAGGAAGAGTTCGAACGGGCGAATCTGCCGCAGTCGCGCAGCGAGTACACGGTGCTGCGGCGCGACGCGCAGGGTGCGCTGCGGGTGGTGCCTTACCACGAGGCTTACCACGACGGTGTGACGAAGGCGGCGGCACTGCTCGACGAGGCCGCGGGGCTCGCCGAGGACGCCGGCCAGCGCAAGTACCTCGCGGCGCGGGCGCAGGCACTGCGCAGCGACGACTACCGCGACAGCGATCGCGCCTGGCTCGACATGAAGGACAATCGCGTCGACCTCGTCATCGGGCCGATCGAGACCTACGAGGACCGTCTCTACGGCTACAAGGCCTCCTACGAAGCCTACGTGCTGGTCAAGGACATGGACTGGAGCCGTCGGCTCGCGCGCTATGCGGCGATGCTGCCGGAACTGCAGCGCGGCCTGCCGGTGCCCGACGCGTACAAGGCCGAGCAGCCGGGTACGGATTCGGACCTCAACGCCTACGACGTGCTCTATTACGCCGGCGACTGCAACTCGGGCTCGAAGACGATCGCCATCAACCTGCCGAACGACGAGCAGGTGCAGCTCGAGAAAGGCACGCGCCGCCTGCAGCTCAAGAACGCGATGCGCGCCAAGTTCGACCGGATCATGCGGCCGATCGCCGACGAGCTGATCGCGCCCGACCAGCGCCGGTACGTGACGTTCGACGCGTTCTTCGCCGACACCATGTTCCACGAGGTCGCGCACGGGCTCGGCATCAAGAACACGATCGACGGCAAGGGCACGGTGCGCGACGCGCTGCAGGAGCTCGGCAGCGGCCTCGAGGAGGGCAAGGCCGACGTGCTCGGGCTGTACATGATCACGCGGCTGCACGAGAAGGGCGAGCTGGACGGCTCGCTCGAGGACTACTACGTGACGTTCCTGACCGGCATCTTCCGCTCCGTGCGCTTCGGCGCGTCGTCGGCGCACGGCCGGGCGAACATGCTGCGCTTCAACTACTTCGCCGATCGCGGCGCGTTCACGCGCGACGCCGCGACGGGGCGATACCGCGTCGACATGGCAGCGATGCGCAAGGCCGTCGACGGGCTCTCGGCATTGATCCTGAAGCTGCAGGGCGATGGCGACTACGCCGGCGTGCAGAAGGTCTCGACCGAGCTCGGCGTGATCCGGCCGCAGCTGCAGGCCGACCTCGACCGGCTGGCCGGCCGCAGCATTGCGGTCGACGTGACGTTTACGCAGGGCAAGGCGGTTCTCGGCCTGCGGTAGGCGTGGATTGCACCGGAGGATGGTCGTTGCGCGCGTCCTGGAATCTGTTGCGGTCAGTTGAGCTTCGTGGCGCAGCCGCGCAGCGTGCCGCCCGCCGATTCGATGACGGCCGTGTGGTCGTAGGCGACGTCGCCGTCGTCCGTACACGGCTCGGCCGTCACGGTGACCTTGATCGCATCGGCGCCGTACGACGCGGTGAACGTCCGCGCCGCGCCGTCAGATCCCGCGCTCTCCACCGCGCCTTCGAACGCGTGATGGTCGGCGCCGTAGTTCGTGGTCCAGTCGAGCCGGTCGCCGGGGCCGACTTCGAGCGTCCAGCCGGGCTCGTTGCCGAGGGCACGGTAGACCACGCCGCGCAGGCGGGCGTCCTCGCGCAGCGACTCGGCGCGCCGCTCGCGACACTTCGTCGCCGGCGTGCCGCGCCGTTCGAGCGTCGCCGCGCCGCCCTTGGTCCAGAACACGATCGACTCGTCGGTGTTGGCATACCGTGCGCCCGACGCGCTCATGGTCTGCTCCAGCCGCTGCGTGCCTTCGTGGAAGTCGATCGCGACGGCGTTCTCGCGGAACAGGTTGCGCATCTGCAGCTTGCGGCCGTCGTCGCAGTCCCAGACATAGGCGCGAAGCACGCCCGCGGGCGGGCTGTCGGCCGCACTCGTGTCGGCGACCGCAGGCGGGGTGGACGCTGCCGGCGCCGGGGCGGTTGCGTCGGTGGCCGCCGTCGGCTCCGGTCGCTGGCATGCCGTCGCCACGCAGCCGAGTGCTACTGTGACGAACACGAGCAGGGCCCGGTTCGTACGGGTTCGCGTCATGGTCACGTTCGTCGGACTCCCTCGGCTCTGCGGCGGCCAACGCCTGTGGGTGCACGGCCCCGCAGGGCGCCATGCACTCGCCGTGGCAACTTGCGGATTCTACACAGCGTCCGGACCTTCGAGACCGCGGCCGCCGGAACCGCGCGCAGCGCCGTTCAGCAACCGGCTTCGCGAACGCGTTCGCGGGCCTCGCGCCACCGGCTCCAGAGCTGGCCAGCCTCGCGCGCCGTGTAGCCGGCACGCATGCGCTCGTCGAGCCGCCGTACGGCCAGTTCGAGGCGCTCGCAGGTGGCCTCGCGCCGGTCGTGGCCGGGATCGGAGTCGGCCGTGCCGGACGGCCGGGCGGTGGGCGCTGACGTGACGGGCTGAGAAGACCCGGGATCGCCCGCTGCGCGCAACGGGTCGCCGGGGCTGGCCGCAGGCGGGCGCGACACGACCAGTTCGCGCAGCTCCGGCAGCGGGCCGCACGGCCTGTCGGCGAACGTGACGAGCCCTGGTTCGATGCACGTGAACACGCGCCGTCGCTGTGGCGAAGGCGTCGGGGCACGACCGGGGACGGGTTCGAGCACGACCGACGCGCTGCCGCCGAGCGGGCTGGCGGAGCGGGTTGCCGCCCCTGCGCCGGGGCCGACGGTGATCGTGGCGAGCGCGGCGGCGGCGAGCACGGCCGGCATGCGGAGATGGCGGGCGAGACGGCGGTGCGGCATGGACCCTCCCTGGCCTGGAGCAGGAGGGTGCCGCGGTCGGCACGCGCGGTCAGGTTACAAAAGCCGCCGGTGCGAGCAGGAATGCACGGCGCGCTCAGGCGCGGCCGACGTTGGAATCGGTCGGCGAATGGAAGTACTGGCTCTCTTCGGAGAACTGCTCGACCAGCCGGCGCAGCTCCGCCATGCGCGCCTCGGCGGTACCGACGGCGAGGCAGTCCTCGCAGCGCGGGTCGCCACAGGGCTGACGGGTGTACAGCCAGTACTGAACGGCACCGGCGAGCAGGCCGTCGGCGATGTCCCAGAGGTCCGCCTTGTCGTCGTTGTCGGCGATCTGGTTGCCGAGGTCGACGGCGCGACCGAAGGCTTCGTCGAACGGATGGGCTGAGTCTTGGGTATTGGCGTCCACGGTGGGTCAGCAGTGCGGCAAGGCTGGCGGCGAAGCATAGCAGAATCCGCGCGGCCGGCCGTCGCGGAACTACCGCAAAATCAGCGGCTTCCGCTGCGTCAAATGCCTGCCTTGGCGAGCGCGTCGACCAGCGCGCGCACGGCCCCTGCCACGCCGGGGTGCTCGACCTCGAGCCGCACGGCCGCCCCTTCGAGCGCCTCGCCGGGTGCTGGAGCGGCCACCCCGGCGACCGTTGTCGCCTCGGCGAGCGTCTGCTGGATGTCCCGCATCACCGCCTCGAGCAGGATGCGCTCCTCCGGCGCGAGCAGGCGCGCTTCGGCCAGTTCCTGCTGCAGTTCGCGCAGCGTGGTTTGCAGGTCGCTCATGGCGGTATCTCCGAGACGGTCGTCACGACGAGTGTAGCAGCGGCACGCCGGCTGTCCCTTGCGCAAAACACCTGTCGCCGCGGCACGATTACAATCCATCGTCCTTCCCGCAGGTACCACCGATGCAAGGTTTTCCCCCGACGATCGCACGACTTGCGGCCGCCGCGTCGCTGCTGCTGGCACTCACGGCCCAGGCGGCGCCGCAGTTCGAGATCATCCCCTTCGTGGGCGGCCGCATCGGCGGCGGCTTCGACGTCGTTGACGACATCACCGGCGAGGAACGCCCGGCGGACCTCGACGATGGCGTCAGCTACGGCGTCGGTCTCGGGCTCCGCGCGCACAACCAGGGCACCTACGACCTGCTGTACTCGACGCAGAAGGCGCGTCTCGACGCCGCGGACCCAGCCGTGGATGGCGTCGATGTCCGGGTGGACTACCTGCACGTCGGTGGCACGGCGTTGTTCCCGGACGACCGCTTCTACGTGCCCTATCTCTCGCTCGGCATCGGCGCCACTTTTCTCGAGCCGCAACAGGGCGACTTCGATTCGGAGACGAAGTTCTCGGCGAGCCTCGGCGGCGGCTTCCGCTTTCCCCTGGGCGAGCGCGCGGCCGTCGTGCTGGGCCTGCGCGGCTACCTGACCTTCATCGATTCGGATACCGACCTGTTCTGCATCAGCGACGTCCAGCAGGCCGGTTGCCTGCTGCGCTCGTCCGGCAGCACGTTCTTCCAGACCGAGGCGTTGCTCGGTCTCAGCGCCATGTTCTGACCGCAAGCCCTGTCGCGGCGCCCGGCAGGCCGGCGGCGCGAGGGCGCGGGGGCGCGCGGCGGCGGCTTCAGACCAGCACGCGCTCGATGCCGCCCGAGGTGGCCTCGCGCACGTACGTCTCCAGCCACCCGGGGCCGAGGATGTGGCGCGCCATCTCGACAACGACGTAGTCGGCACGCGTGCCGGAGTCGTCATCGTAGCGGGATAGACCCTGCAGGCAAGACGGACAGGACGTCAGCACCTTGACCGGGCCGCTGAAACCGTCGTCGCGCAACCGCACGGCGCCGTTTTCCATTTCCTGCTGCTTGCGGAAGCGCACCTGCGTCGCGATGTCGGGACGCGCGATCGCGAAGGTACCCGACTCACCGCAGCAGCGGTCATTCCTTTCGACCCGCCGGTCGGTCCCGCCCCGCAGCAGCGTATCGACGACCGCGAGCGGATCGTGCGCCTTGATCGGCGAATGGCACGGGTCGTGATACGTGTAGCGTGCGCCGGTCGCGCTCTCGAGCCGGATGCCCTTTTCGAGCAGGTATTCGTGGATGTCGACGATGCGCGAGCCCGGGAAGATCTGGTCGAATTCGTAGCCCTGGAGCTGGTCGAAGCACGTGCCGCAGCTCACGACGACGGTGCGGATGTCCAGGTAGTTGAGCGTGTTGGCCACGCGGTGGAACAGCACGCGGTTGTCCGTGACGATCTTTTCCGCCTGCTCCGACTGGCCCGCGCCGCGCTGCGGATAGCCGCAGCAGAGGTAGCCGGGCGGCAGCACCGTCTGCACGCCCGCGTGCCAGAGCATCGCCTGGGTCGCGAGCCCGACCTGCGAAAAAAGCCGCTCGGAGCCGCAGCCCGGAAAGTAGAACACCGCTTCCGAGTCCGCGCTGGTGCGCCGCGGGTCGCGGATGATCGGGACGTAGTTGCGGTCTTCGACGCCGAGCAGCGCACGTGCCGTCTTCGAGGGCAACCCGCCGGGCATCTTCCTGTTGACGAAGTGCAGCAGCTGCTCGCGCAGCGGTGGCCGGCCGGTCGTGGCCGGCGGTCGACGCGTCTGCGCCCGCGCGAGCCGGCCGAGCGTGCTGGCGCCGAGCCGTTGCGCCTTGTAGCCCCAGTCGATCATCAGTTTGCGCGTCAGGCGGATCGTGCCCGGATCGTTGGTGTTCAGGAAAAACATCGCCGCGGCCTTGGCCGGATTCGGCGGGGCATGGCCCATGCGGCACAGCACATCACGCATCGCCATCGAGACGTCGCCAAAGTCGATGTCGACAGGGCAGGGCGCCTCGCACTTGTGGCACAGCGTACAGTGGTCGGCGACGTCGCCGAACGCGTCCCAGTGCTGCAGCGACACGCCGCGGCGCGTCTGCTCCTCGTACAGGAACGCCTCGATCAGCATCGAGGTGGCGAGGATCTTGTTGCGCGGCGAATAGAGCAGGTTGGCGCGCGGCACGTGTGTGCTGCAGGCCGGCTTGCACTTGCCGCAGCGCAGGCAGTCCTTGATCGCGTCGCTGATCCGCGCGATCGCGGACTGCTGCATGATCAGCGATTCATGGCCGAGCAGGTTGAAGCTCGGCGTGTAGGCATTGCGCAGGTCGGCGCCCGGCAGCAGCTTGCCGGCGTTGAAGCGGCCTTGCGGGTCGACGCGCTGCTTGTATTCCCGAAACGGCGCGAGCTGCGTCTCGTCGAGGAACTCGAGCTTGGTGATGCCGATGCCGTGCTCGCCGGAGATCACGCCGTCGAGTTGGCGGGCGACCTGCATGATGCGGGCGACCGCGCGGTTCGCGGCCTGCAGCATCCCGTAGTCGTCCGAGTTGACCGGAATGTTGGTGTGGACGTTGCCGTCGCCGGCGTGCATGTGCAGCGCGACGAACACGCGGCCACGGAGCACGTCGCGGTGAACCGTCTCGAGGTCCGCGAGCAGGGGCACGAACGGGCCGCCGGCGAACAGGCGGCGGAGATCGGCGCGCAGTTCCCTCTTCCAGGACACGCGCAGTGTGCGGTCCTGCAGCAGGTCGAAGATGTGCAGCGACGGCTCGCCCGCCAGACGCGTGGCCGCGGCATCGGCGACTTCGCCGAGGCCCAGTCGATGCAGCTCCGCGAGCGAGCTGCGCAGCGGACGGTCGAGGCTGGCCGCCAGCCAGGACCAGCGCAAACGGACCTCCGCGATGCGTTCGAGCGCCTGTTCAACGCGGCCGCCCAGCACCTGCTCGCGCGGCAGGCGGTCGACGTCCACGTCGCCCGTCTTGCCGATGCGTGGCTCGCCCCGCAGGTAGCGCTCGAGCGCGTCGAGCAGCCGCAGCTTGTTCTGCAGCGAGAACTCGACGTTGATGCGCTCGACGGCGTCGGTGTATTCGCCGAGCCGCTCGAGCGGGATGACCACGTCCTCGTTGAGCTTGAAGGCGTTGGTGTGGCGCGCGATGGCCGCCGTGCGGCCGCGGTCGCGCCAGAATGCCTTGCGCGCCTCCGGGCCCACGGCCACGAAGCCCTCGCCGGCGCGCGCGTTCGCGATGCGCACGACCTCGGCCGTGCAACGCGCCACGGCCTTGTCGTCGTCGCCGGCGATGTCGCCGACGAGGACCATCTTCGGCAACACCCCACGTCTGGACTTGGTGGTGTAGCCGATCGCCTTGAGATAGCGCTCGTCGAGATGCTCGAGGCCGGCGAGCCGCACGCCGTGCTGGCGCTCCTGCCGCGCGAGCTCGTCGCGGATCTCGACGATGGCTGGAATGGCGTCGCGCGCCTGGCCGAAGAACTCGAGGCACACGGTGCGCATGTGCGCCGGCATCCTGTGGACGACCCAGCGGGCCGAGGTGACGATGCCGTCGCAGCCTTCCTTCTGGATGCCGGGCAGGCCGCCCAGGAACTTGTCGGTGACGTCCTTGCCGAGCCCGGACTTGCGAAACGCGCGTCCCGGGATCTCGAGGCGCTCCGTACGCAGCACCCGGGCCGCTGCGGCTGGCTGCCGGCCATCCCGGACGACGATCTCGAACGATGCGACGGCGACGTCGTGGATGCGACCGAGGTTGTGATCGAGGCGACTCACCTCGAGCCAGTTGCCCTGCGGATCGACCATGCGCCACCACGCGAGATTGTCGAGCGCGGTGCCCCAGAGCACGGCCTTCTTGCCGCCGGCGTTCATCGCGACGTTGCCGCCGACGCACGAGGCGTCGGCCGACGTCGGGTCGACTGCGAAGACGTGGCCCGCACGGTGCGCCGCTTCCTCGACGCGTCGCGTGACGGCGCCCGCCTCGGTGAACAGCGTCGGGACCGGCGCCACGACGCCGGGCAGCGCGGTCAGCTCGAGCGCCGCGATGCGCTCGAGCTTCTCGGTGTTGATGATCGCGGCAAACGGTGTGAGCGGCACGCCGCTGCCGGTGTAGCCCGTGCCGCCGCCGCGCGGAATGACCGTGAGGCCGGTCTCGATGCAGGCGCGGACCAGCCCCGGGATTTCGTCCTCGGCGTCCGGCGTCAGCACCACGAACGGGTTCTCGACGCGCCAGTCGGTGGCGTCCGTGGCGTGGGCGACGCGTGCGAAAGCGTCGAAGCAGACGTTGTCGGGCCGGGTATGCGGTTCGAACGCGGCGCCCGCCCGGCGTCGCAGTTCCTCGATTCTGCCGAACGACTGCTCGAAGTCCCCGACCGCGCGACGGGCGAACTCGAGCAGGCGGCCGACCTTTGCGTCGCGGACCGGGTCAGCCGGATCGCGGCGCTGCTCGATGTCGCCGAGCCGGTGATGCAGGGCCTCGACGAGCAGGCGGCGCCGGTCCGGATCGTCGAGCAGGTCCTGCTCGAGGTAGGGGTTGCGGCGCACGACCCAGATGTCGCCGAGCACCTCGTACAGCATCCGGGCCGAGCGGCCCGTGCGCCGTTCCGCGCGCAGGTCGTCGAGCAGCGCCCAGCCCTCCGGGCCGAGCAGGCGGATCACGATCTCGCGATCCGCGAACGAGGTGTAGTTGTACGGGATCTCGCGCAGCCGCGGCGGTGGGTCGAGCGGTGCTTCGATTTCCTTGGGGTCGATGTGTGTTCGCGCGGCGGCGGGTACGTTCACTTAGCGGAGTCGAGCTTGGCGGTGGCGGGGAGCGCACCGCCATTGTGACCCGCGCCCGGTGCTTCGTGCACCGTGGGTGTTTCCGGATCCGTGACCGGCCGGCAACCGGCCTCGCCGATCCACGTGCCCGGCAGCTCGAGGCAACTCACGATGGACACGACGACGGCGGCCGCGTAGGGGATCGACTGGATCAGCAGCACGGCCACCCAGACCGTGAGGTCGGGGCTGCCGACGAGCCCGGTGAGGTTGCCGTCCACCTCCGGAATGTGCGCCACGGCAAAGGCCGCGAACCACAGCCCGGCCATCAGGAACGCCTCCTCGCGAGCTGCCGCCAGGCCCTGCAGCCAGGCATGACGCGCTGCGCGCTTGGGCGTACGGAAGAACGGACGGTCGCGGTTGACGAGGCCGCTCAGCATGGCGGAGCCGATCGTGTGCGACAGGCTCAGGCCCGCGATCGCGGCCGCGACCGTCTGGCGCAGGTTCGCGCCGACGCGCGTGCGGTACAGGTGCAGCAGCTTGACCAGCTTGAAGACGAACAGCGACAGCGGCAGCACCGAGAACATCAGCAGCGGCGGCTCGACGTAGCGCGGGAACGAGACCATGACCAGCGACCAGACCAGTGCCGCGCAGTTGACGACGAGGTTGAAGCCGTCGGCGAGCCAGGGCAGCCACCCGGCGAGGAAGTGATAGCGCTGGCCGGGCGTCAGGCCCGTGTCGCGGCCGCGCAGCAGCGCGGCGGCGTGCCTGCGCATGATCTGCATGGCGCCGAACGCCCAGCGCGACCGCTGCTTCTTGAAGTCGAGGAACGTGTCGGGCATGACGCCACGGCCGTAGCTGTCGGCGATGTAGGTCGCCTCGTAGCCCTCGTCGAAGATGCGCAGGCCGAGTTCCGCGTCCTCGGTGATGCACCACTCGGCCCAGCCGATGCGCTCGAGCAGGCTGCGCCTCACCATGGTCATCGTGCCGTGCTGGATGATGGCGTTGCGCTCGTTGCGTGTGACCATGCCGATGTGGAAAAAGCCGCGGTACTCTGCGTGGCACATTGCCTTGAAGGCGCTCTCGTGCGCGTCGCGGTAGTCCTGCGGTGCCTGCACGACGCCCGTGCGCGGCTCGTCGAACGCCGGCACGAGGTCGCGCAGCCAGTCCGGGCGCACGATGTAATCGGCGTCGATGACGGCGACCACGCCCGCCTGCGGATCGGTGTGCCGCAGCGCGAAATTGAGCGCGCCGGCCTTGAAGCCCGCGAGCGGTGCCACGTGGAAGAAGCGGAACCGCGGGCCGAGCTTCGCGCAGT
>JAYRRR010000136.1:0-1513 GCA_041910015.1 Steroidobacteraceae bacterium | reverse complement strand
TGGAGACGTACTTCATCCGCCACGGTGCGTCCACGCACCTGATGAGCGCGCTCTTCAAGCTCCGCCGCAAGCTGACGCTCAAGCGCCGCCGAGACATCGGTGCCCGGCGTCCGGCCGGTCGGGTGCCGCTGCCCGACTACGCGACGCGCGAGCGCATCTACCAGGCGTGGCGGGCCATCGCCGATCCGTCGCCCCGCGTTCGCTACTACCGGCTGCACCAGGAGTTCCAGCACATCCCGATCGCCGTGCTGGAGGCGGTCGTCCGCGAGTTCGAGGCCGACGAATGAACGCTCGCATGGAGAGCCTCGGCATCACGCCGCAGTTGTTGCTCGAAGTCTTCGACATTCCGGTGAGCTTTCATCGCTGCCTGGTGCCGATCACCGGCGGCGTTACCTCGGCATTGATGCTGTCGCAGGCGATCTGGACCAGTCAGGCGCTGGAGCCTTCTGCCGACGGTTGGTTCCTCCGCTCCCAGGAACAGTGGACACAGGAGACGGGGCTCTCGCGCTGGGAGCAGGAGACCGCGCGCCGCGCGTTGCGCCGCTCGGGACTGCTCGAAGAGCGCCGTGTCGGCATGCCGGCCAAGCTCTGGTTTCGCGTCCGCGCGGATGCGGTCTGGCGCGCGCTGCAGGCCCGTGCCGGGGCGGCTGACCGATGAGCGCCGGAGGAGGCTGCCGCCGTGGCTGAAGAAGCGCGCCAGGAGCATGAAGAGTCACCAGCGGCGGCTGGCGACGACCGTGCGGCGCCGCTCTCCGTCATCTGGCCGCTGCTGGGCCGGCACATCGCCTTCCATCGGCGGCTGGTGGATCTCACATCCAGCGTCAAGGCGGCGCTCCTGCTGTCGCAGTCGATCTACTGGACGCGCCACGGTCGGGACATCGCCCGGAACGGCGGCTGGTTCCACAAGACGACGGAGCAGTGGGCGATCGAGACCGGACTGTCGCCGAAGGAACAGGCCAGCGCGCGCGAGGTGCTTCGCAGTCTCGCGCTCCTGGACGACCAGCGCATCGGTATTCCCGCGCGGCTGCATTTCAGGTTGAGGCTGGACGAGCTCGGCGCGCGGCTCGCCGATCGGATTGCCGGCCATCCGCAGGCGGTGGACTGGAGCGATCGGCTCGTGCTCGCGGAACTGCTCGGTCCGTCGGTGGCCTTCCACCGGACGCTCGTCGAGGTCGCGGGTGGCGTGCACGGCGGGCTGATGCTGTCGCGCGCGCTACACCTCACGCGGCTGCAGGTCCGACGTCGTCTGGACCAGTGGATCGTCAGCTCGGCCGCGCGCTGGTTCGAGGAGCTCGGTCTCACGCGGCGCGAACAGGAAACGGCGCGGCGCGATCTCGTGCGTGCCGGGCTCTGGGAGGAGTGCCTGCGCGGCATTCCACCGAGCCTGGTGGCGCGCATCAGGCTCGACTGCCTGCTGACATTGCTGACCGAAGACGTCTCGCCGGCACGGGCCACCGACCTGCGCGGCGTGGATTCAGAGCGTGACGTTGGCGCAGCCAACGATTCACCGAAG
>JAYRRR010000135.1:0-1501 GCA_041910015.1 Steroidobacteraceae bacterium | reverse complement strand
CTCGTCGTCGACAAGGTCGACCACGGGCGGGTCATGGTCGTCGAACGCATGACGGCCGACTCGAACCACGACCTGCGGCTGTCGTTGAACAGCTCGACGTTCGGGCCGGGGGAGTACCGCATCCGTATCCAGGGCTACACCGGGCGCGGTGCGCGGGTGGACGTCGGGTGGGTGCGGCTGGTGGTAGTGGCGATAGGGGTCTGACCCCCCCCCGTAAGAAAAACTTGACGGTAATCCGTGAAGTTTTTCTGAAGGGGGGGTCAGACCCCTATTGCTCTGGACCCCTACCGCACACTACCGCAGCGCCGCCAGCGGCGGATGCGAAACGACCGACCGCGCCGCGAGCAGCCCCGCTGTGCCCACGAGCAGTGCGCCACCCACGACGCCGATCACCCAGATCCAGGGATCGGGCGTGTACTGCAGGTCGAACACCTGCCGCGCCAGCAGGTAACCCACGGCCGTCGCGCCGGCGGACGCGAGCAGGCCGGCGAGGGTGCCGAGCACGACGAACTCCGCGGCGACGCCCTGGAACACGACGCCGCGGCTCGCCCCGAGCGTGCGCAGCATCGCGCTTTCGTAGCGCCGCTCGTCGCGCGTCGCCTGCACGGCGGCGAACAGCACCATCAGCCCCGCGGCCAGCGTGAACAGGAACACGTACTGCACGGCAAGACTCGCCTTGTCCATGACGTCACGCACCTGCGACAGCAGCGCCTCGATGTCGATGATCGTGACCTCGGGGAACCGGCGCACGAGCTCGACGAGCACGGGCCGCTGCCCCGACTCGACGTGCACGCTGGTGATCAGCGTACCCGTGACATCGTCGAGCACGCCCGGGGAAAACACGACAAAGAAGTTCGGCTTGAACGTGTCCCAGCGCACTTCGCGCAGGCTCGTGATCCGGCCCGTCACCGTCTCGCCGGCGATGTCATAGGTGAGCGTGTCGCCGAGCTTCAGCCCGAGCAGCTCGGCGTATTCGTGCTCGACCGAGATCTGCGGCCCGCCAGCGTCGCCGGTTCGCCACCACGTGCCGGCGACGATGCGGTTGCCCGGCCCGAGCCGTTCCGCCCAGCTCAGGTTCGCCTCGCGCTCGACGAAGTCCTCGGCGCGGTCGGACTCGAGCTGCAGCTTCTCGGCAGGCGTGTCGCCGACCGCGACCAGCCGCGCGCGCAGCATCGGTACGAGTTCCGTCGCCGGGAATCCCGCGTCGGCGAAGAACTTCTGCACCGCCGCGCCTTCGTCGGGCCGGATGTTGATCATGAAGTAGTTCGGCGCGTCCGCCGGCAGGCTCGCGCGCCAGTCGCGCAGCAGGTCGTCGCGCACGAGCGCGAGCAGCAGCAGCACCATGAAGCCGAGACCGAACGCGACGATCTGCACGATGCTGTCGCGGCCACGACGCGCGATGTTGGCGAGCCCGTAGCGCCAGGCGACGCCGACGCCGCGGCGCAGCGGCGCCAGCGCACGCACCAGCAGCCAGCCCGCGAGCGCGAGCAGCAGGAACGTG
>JAYRRR010000134.1:0-31931 GCA_041910015.1 Steroidobacteraceae bacterium | reverse complement strand
TCCGCGACCGGGGACCGCTGGGCGTCTCCGACCTCTCGGCCGCCGGCCGGCGCAAGGGCGGCTGGTGGGGCTGGAGCGAGGGCAAGGTCGCCCTCGAATGGCTGTTCTGGGCGGGTCAGGTCACGACGTACTCGCGCCGCCGCTTCGAGCGGGTCTATGACCTGCCGGAGCGCGTCCTGCCGGCCCGCGTGTGGAACGCGCCGACGCCGCCGGTGGAGGAGGCGCAACGCGAACTGCTGCGCATTTCCCTGCGCGCGATGGGCGTGGCGACCGCGCGCGACCTGCGCGACTACTTCCGGCTGCCGGTCGCGGACACGCGGGCACGCATCGACGAGCTGGTCGAGGCAGGTGAGTGGCGCTGCCTGCAGGTCGAGGGCTGGCGCGGCCCCGTGTATGCGCCACGCGACCTGCGGGTGCCACGGTCGCTCGACGCCTGCGCGCTGCTGTCGCCGTTCGACTCGCTCGTCTGGTGCCGCGACCGCCTGCAGCGCCTGTTCGACTTCCACTACCGCATCGAGATCTACACGCCGGCGCACAAACGGCGGCACGGTTACTACGTGCTGCCGTTCCTGCTGGGCGACCGGCTCGTCGCGCGCGTCGACCTGAAGTCGGATCGGGCGGCGAAGCGGCTGCGTGTGCTCGGCACGCACTACGAGCCGGCGGTCGATCGTGGGGCGGTCGATGAAGCGCTGCACGGCGAGTTGTCGCGCATGGCCGGGTGGCTCGGTCTGGAGGGGGTGGCGCGTGCGTAAACGTTGTGGGACCAGGTAAAGCGGGTCGCGGGCAATGTCGCTGGGTCGATCCTGGATTGGCAGTCACGGCATCTTCGTTGCGCGCCAGAGAGGATGATTTTGAGCCATGCGTATTGGCAACCGCGCGATGCGATCACGATCGAGCAACTACTCGGCCATTCACGTGGCAGTAAGGTGATGTGCTCCTTACGAGGACGGCGAGCGGAACCGCTTCACGGCGTTTCCGAAATCGGCAGACCAGGCATCGGACCCCGCGATAGGAAATGGTTGCATTACGGCCAGCAGGGTCGGATCTGTCGGTCGTACGAGCAGATCCTTGGTCGCGCAGTAGAGGAACGACGTCCACGAATCCGTTGAAGGGTGAAGGCAGACTGCCAGCACGTCAAACTCGTCCAGCCGATAGGGGCGGGATGCTTCTTGGTCACGTCGCTTCCCGCCGCGCGTTCGCTGCGTCTCGACGACAAAATAGTCTGTCGTCTTTCTGTGGTATTTGGGCGCCCCGCTGGCTCGGCGCTGCAGCTTGACCTGCACTCTGACGAGCCCCGAGCCGTCATCGAGCAAGAGGTCGTAGGGCTGGTCTCCAACGACAGGCAATGATTTCCAGCTGGTCAGCTGCTTTGGTAGAACGATCGTGCGAAAGGTTGCCTCGGCCAAGACGCCGCGAATACCGCGTTGAGTCAGGTCGGCCGATTGGTCGATGGCATCGAGAATCGCCTCTGCCGTCGTATTCCATCTCGTTTCGAGGGGGTGGATCTTTAGTTCATATCGATCCCTGAGCAGTGTGAAGATTGCGCGTCGTTCTTCGTCACTGGCTACAGCAAGCAGGTTTTCCAGCTCAATGAGGCTCATTTCGACCTTTTTCGGCCTGCGGCAGCTGGTACAAACTTCATGACCTCAGTTCGGGAGACAAAGCGGCTGTTACCTACCCGCAGAGTCGTCAGTCGGCCGTTCTCCACGAGTCGGTGAATCGCTTGGCGAGTCGTCCCGCGCAAACGGGCCGCCTCGGCTTGCGAAATCCAGTCTGCAAGCCAAGTGGTGTCACTCTTTAAATTGGTTGACGATGTCAATCTATTCTGATAGCGTTGGAAACTCCCGGAATTCTATACACTCGATTCATGTCTGCACCCTCAGAAATCACTCGGCAGCTCGCCGCGACCGAACCCGCTCCGCACCCGTCAACCATGGTGCCGCGGCAGGTGGCGTATTACGCCACGCCATACGGGGCGGCCTACCTTGGTGATGCGCTTGAAGTCCTCCAAGCTCTCCCAACGGCCAGTGCGAACGCAGTGGTCACGTCGCCGCCTTACGCGCTTCACTTCAAGAAGGAATATGGCAATGCAGACAAGGCCGATTACGTAGCATGGTTTCTGCCTTTCGCCCGCGAGGTGCTGCGCGTGCTCCGCGACGATGGCAGTTTCGTGCTCAACATTGGAGGCAGTTACAACCAGGGAACGCCGACTCGGTCGCTCTATCACTTCAAGCTGCTGATAGCGATGGTTGAGGAAGTAGGCTTCCACCTTGCACAAGAGTGCTTTTGGTACAACCCGGCCAAAATGCCCGTTCCGGCGGAATGGGTAAATGTAAGGCGAATGCGGGTTCGCGACTCAGTGGAATATGTCTTTTGGTTATCCAAGACGCCCTGGCCAAAGGCAAACAATCGCGCGGTGCTCAAGCCATACAGCCCCGATATGGAAAGGCTGGTGCGCCGTGGAGTGCGAGCCACAGTGCGCCCGTCAGGGCACGCGATTAAAGCGTCGTTTTCTAATGGTGATGCCGGCGGCGCAATTCCGTCGAATGTGGTCGAAGAAGCCATTCTCGGAGATGGCGCTGCGCCAACAGATTTGCTTAAGTTTGGCAACAACGCAGCAAATGATCAGTACACGATTCGATGCAAGGCCGCTGGGGTCCGCATTCACCCAGCTCGCTTTCCTGCGGCGTTGCCCGAGTTCTTCTTGAAGTTGCTAACTGATCCAGGTGACCTGGTCATTGACCCATTTGCGGGCTCGAACACTACTGGAGCGGTCGCGGAGTCCCTTGAGAGACGTTGGATAGCCATCGACCAGATTGAGGAATATCTGAAGGCCAGTACCTACCGGTTCAGCGACACGCCACAAGGCAAATTGCCATTCGGGTAATTTCCAGGCATTCGAGCAAGCCGAAACGACTGCGCGATATCAAATCCGCTCGCCAAGTTGATCGCTGACATCGCTACAGGCGACATCGAACTATCGAAGACGGATGACGGGAAAGGCACGGCCCGGGGGTGGCCCAGAAGCGTGGGCAGACGCGCGCGGCAAGCAGGCGAGTTCGAACTGTCAAACTGAGACTCCACGTGTCCGTTACGGTTCGCTGGCGCCGCGTGACGCATTGCGGCATACTGTGCGGACAGTTTGCCGCCGCGCAGTCCGGTCTGCGCACGAGGATCTTCAGGATGGACGGGCATGTCCCGTCCTCGGACTGCCGGGCCAGAGCCCTGCACCGAGTCTTTGCGGCCCCTCCTGCAGGCTGTTCGACGTCTGCATTTCGCGTCTCGATTCATCAAAGCAACGGCGCCCGGCCGGTGCCCGCACGGCGCAGCCGTGGACGGATGCTCCGTCCATGTGTTCGCGACGTTCGGGCCGAGGTGCCTCGGAACATCATTCAATGTCTTTCGCTTCTCTGGGCCTCCGGCCCGAACTGCTGCGCGCCGTCGACGAGATCGGCTACCCGCAGCCCACGCCCATCCAGACCGCAGCCATTCCCTCGGTGCTCGCGGGCCGCGACCTGCTCGCGGCCGCCCAGACCGGCACCGGCAAGACCGCGGCCTTTGCGCTGCCGCTGTTGCAGCTCATGACGGAAACCCACCCCAATCCGCGCGGGTCGCGCGCTCCGCGTGCGCTCGTGCTCGTGCCGACCCGTGAACTCGCCGCACAGGTGGACCAGTCGTTCACCGACTTCGGCTGCCATCTGCAGCAGCGCACGGCGCTGATCTTCGGCGGCGTCAGCCCGCGCCCGCAGATCGAGACGCTGCGCCGCGGCGTCGACATCGTCGTCGCCACGCCGGGGCGACTGCTCGACCACGCCAACGAGCGCAACATCGACCTGCGCGACGTGCGCTACCTCGTGCTCGATGAGGCCGACCGCATGCTCGACATGGGGTTCATCCGCGACATCCGTCGCGTGCTGGCGCTGCTGCCGCCGCGACGGCAGAACCTGCTGTTCTCGGCGACGTTCTCCGAGGAGATCCGCGCGCTGACGAAGGGCCTGCTGCACGACCCGCTGACCGTCGAGGTCGCGCCGCGCAATGCGCCGGCCGAACTCGTCGAGCATCGCGTGCATCTCGTCGCGCAGGGCGACAAGCGTGCCGTGCTGAGCCATCTGCTGAAGAGCGGCGGCACGCCCCAGACGCTCGTCTTCACGCGGACCAAGCACGGCGCCAACCGGCTCGCCGACCAGCTCACCCGCGACGGCCTCGATTGTGCCGCGATCCACGGCAACAAGTCGCAGAGTGCCCGCACGCGCGCGCTCGAGGACTTCAAGGCGTACAAGGTGCAGGTGCTCGTCGCCACCGATATCGCGGCACGCGGGCTCGACATCAGCGAGCTGCCGCAGGTCGTCAACTACGAGCTGCCGCACGTGCCGGAGGACTACGTGCATCGCATCGGCCGCACCGGTCGCGCGGGCTGCACGGGGCACGCGCTTTCGCTGGTCGCGGACGACGAGAAGGACCGCCTGCGCGCCATCGAGAAGGTGCTGGGCCGCAAGATCGTGGTATTGCCGCTCGACCGCTCGCAGATCCCGCGGCCGTCGGGCGAGGGCCTGGCCCGCGAGCCCCGTCACGTCGACCCGCGCAGCATCGTGCAAGCCGACCGGCAGACCCGTCAGCCGGGGTCCGGCTCCGGCCATGCTCATGGCACGGCCGCCGGTGCCGCTGGCCGGGCGCCCGGTCGTCGCCGTCATTTCGGCGGCAAGGGCCGCCGGTTCGGCTGAGGGCGGTTCGCGCAGGCGGCTCGCGCCGCGTGGCCCCCATGGGGCACCGCAACCGCGCCGCGCCTCTCGCGAGCCTGTGCGGAGGTCCGCTCGCGGGACCGTGAGGCCCGGCGCAAATCGGGCCTCAACTTTCCCTGCGTACCGCCGATAGACCGGACAGACCGCTCGGGGATCGGCCCGCGGCCGGGCGCCTGGGCGGCGCCATGAATTGCCCGGAAACAATGAACATGCTTCCACTGGTCGGCCTCATCGTCGTTCTCGTCTGCGTGCTCGCCGGGTTCCTGTTCTCGGGCGGCCATCTGCTGCTGCTCTGGCATCCGTTCGAATACCTGATCATCTGCGGCGCCGCAGCGGGCGCCTTCGTCACGAGCAACCCGAAAAAGGTGCTCGTGGAGACCGGCCGGGGCGTGGCCGCGATGTTCAAGCCGCCGCGCTATGGCAAGGAGGCCTACATCGACCTGCTGCGCCTGCTGAACGACCTGCTCACCAAGCTGCGCAAGGAAGGCGTGATGGGCATCGAGTCGGATTGCGAGAAGCCGCAGGACAGCGAGCTCTTCAAGCGCTATCCGAAGATCCTCGCCGACCATCACATGATGGAGTTCATCTGCGACTGCCTGCGGCTCATCGTCTCCGGCAACCTCGATCCTCACGAGCTCGAGAGCCTGCTCGAGTACGAGCTCGAGACCCACCACAAGGAAGCGCACCAGCCCGCGCACGCGATGCAGCAGGTGGCGGACGCGCTGCCCGGCTTCGGTATCGTGGCGGCCGTGCTCGGCATCGTGAACACCATGGCCGCGATCGACGGCGCCGACACCGCGACCATCGGCCACAAGGTCGCGGCGGCCCTGGTCGGTACCTTCGTCGGCATCCTCATCGCCTACGGCTTCGTCGGGCCGATCGCCACGGCTCTGGGCCACCGCGCCGAGGAGGAAGGCAAGGCGTTCGAGGTCGTGAAGATGGCGCTGGTCGCCTGTGTCCGCGGCTACCCGCCGAAAGTTTCGGTGGAGTTCGCACGCAAGCTCCTGTTCAGCCAGGTGCGTCCGACGTTCGCCGACCTCGAGGGCCAGCTCAAGGCCAAGCCCGCCGCCGCGCCGTCGTCCAAGGCGGCCTGAGCATGGCGGCGGACAAGAACGCGCCGCGGCCGATCTACGTCACGCGCAAGAAGGTCGTCGCGGGCGGGCATCACGGCGGCGCCTGGAAGGTCGCGTACGCCGACTTCGTCACGGCGATGATGGCGTTCTTCCTGGTCATGTGGCTCGTCGCCTCGGTTTCCAAGGAACAGCGCGCGGCGATCTTCGATTACTTCAAGAACCCGAGCATGGAGCGTGGCACGGCGCCGAAGCCCGCGCCGGGCCAGAACGGACCCGGTGGCGCGAGCACGGCGGCCATCAACCTGCGCGGCGGCATGGATGCGCCGAAGGCGCAGCCGTCGACGGGCACCGGCTCGGCGATGATGGCCCAGCCGCAGCCGTCGCTGGACTCGACGCCGCCGCCGCCGACGCCACAGCAGGTCGCCGAGGAGCAGACCGAGCGCAAGAACCTCGAGGCGCTGCAGCAGGAGCTCAAGGACGCAATCGCGAAGAGCCAGGCGCTCGAGCCCTTCAAGGACCAGTTGCTGATCGACATCACACCGGAGGGACTGCGCATCCAGATCGTCGACGCGAAGAACCGTGCGATGTTCGATCTCGGCCGCTCGCAGCTCAAGGATTACACCAATGCCATCCTGTTCGAGCTGGCGAAGTACCTGAACGACGTCCCGAATTCGGTGTCGCTGAGCGGCCACACCGACACCACACCGTACGCCGGCGACCAGCGCGGTTACTCGAACTGGGAACTGTCCGCCGACCGTGCCAATGCCGCGCGGCGCGCGCTGGTGCAGGGTGGGCTCGCCGAGGGCAAGATCGCGCGCGTCGTCGGGCTCTCGTCCGCCGTGCCCTTCGACAGGAATCAGCCGACGAATCCGATCAATCGCCGCATCAGCATCATCGTCATGACCAAGAAGGCCGAGGCGGAAGCGCACGCGACCGACGACCCCGCGCACACGATGTCGTCCGTCGCAGATCCCGTCGCGTCGACGGCCGCCTCGCCTGCCGCGAGCCTGCCCGCGGCGCCAGGCGCGAGCTGAAAGCAGTCAGCGGGGCCCGCGGCGCGGCTATCGATCTTGCTGGTGTTCGCGTCCCGGCCCGGGATCGGGCCCGCTGCGCCAGGCCGGATCGTCGAAGTACTTCGGGTACGCGAGCAGCGCGCCGTGCACGCGCGCCGCGCCCGCGTGTCTCGACTGCGCCGGGTCCTGGGCGCGCATCAGCGCGACGCCCTGCAGCAGGTCGCCGACGACGTAATGTAGTTGCGTGTCCGCCGCCGGGGGCAGCTTGCAGGCGGCGACGATGCCGTCGACCTGTGTCTCGATGCGCGCCGCGAGCGCGTCGTACTGCGCGTCGGTCTGCCCGCCCGCGTGGATGCGGGCGTGATCGGCGTCGAAGGCGTCGCGGATCGCGGCCATGCCCTTGCGCAGCGCGGCATCGGTGGGCCACGGTTTGCCCCGATCCAGCTCGAGCTTCGAGACCAGCGCCGTCCCCGTGTCGTGCACGTGCTCGTGTTCCGACTGGGGCGCGGCATTCGCCGCAGGGCTGAAGGCCGAGGCCGCGGCCAGCAGCAGTGCGACGGATACGGGCGTGATACGTGCCATCGAAGTGTCCTCGCCCGGATTCGGGCCCGCGGAGCGCGGATTGTAATGTCTGATCGCGCCGGCGACATCGGGTCGCGGGCAGGGCCAGGGAAACCCTGCGCCGCCTCCCTAACCTCCGAACCAGCGCGTGTACAGGCCGCCGACCGTCTGCCACGCCGTGTCGAGATGGCTGCCGGTCTCCACGGCGAACCAGAAAATGCCGACGACATAAACCGCGGACAGCGTGCTCGCAACGTAGCCGGCCATGAGCGTCACGCCGTCGCGTTCCGCCATGCCGAGGCACAGCAGCACGATCGCGACGCCGGGCAGCGTGTTGGCCAGCGGCACCAGCGGCAACGGCGCCATCAGCAGCAGCACCACGATCATCAGGACGATACCGTTCAGGCTGTTGACGCCCGCCGTCGCCGTCAGCATCAGCACGCGCGGTCGCACGAGATGCTCGAAGCGTCCCGCCGCGCGTGTCGCGCGTTCGAGTACGTGCTGCACGGTGGCGGACGGCAAGGCATGGTCGAGCAGCCGGTCCGGCAGCCAGGGCACGCGGTTGGTGATGATCGCGAATGCGATCAAGAGCATCGGCGCGCCGAGCGCCGTGCTCATGAAGGGCAGCGAGACGGGCAGCAGGAATGGCATGGCGAGGACGGCGCAGAACACGAGCAGCCCCTGCTCGCCGACCAGGCGCAGCAACTCGCGCAGCGTGACGGAGTGGCCCGACACGGCGCTGCGTGTCGACCGCAGCGCCTCCGACAGACGGACTTCGGGATTGCGGAACTGGACGGCGGTCATGGGGGCGTAGGTTACCCGCCCCGCAATGTGCTTTGCGTCGACCGGTCCTCAGTCCCGATGCAGTCGGACCGGCAGACGGCGACTGCCCCAGGTGCCGGGCGTTCGCGCGAACAGGCCGGGCAACGGCTCGTCGCAGGCCGCACAGCGACCGTCGCCGGTGAGTCCCCAGCGGCCGAGTTCGTATGCGTCGCGCTCGATCAGCAACGCGCCACAACGGTGGCACCAGGTGCTGCCGCCGGCGCGGTCGCGCACGTTGCCGGTGTAGACGTGACGCAGGCCGTTGCGCCTCGCGATGTTCCTCGCGCGGGTCAACGTCGACGGCGGCGTCGGCGGCCGGTCGGTCATCTTCCAGTCGGGATGGAAGGCCGAGAAGTGCAGCGGCACGTCGGGCCCGAGCCTGCCGGCGACCCATTGCGTCAACTGCTCGAGCTCCGCGTCGGAGTCGTTCCCGCCCGGAATCAGCAGCGTCGTGATCTCGAGCCAGACCTGCGTCTCGTGCGCGACGTACTCGAGCGTCTCCAGCACGGGCGCCAGTTCCGCGCCACAGACCTTTCGGTAGAAGTCCTCGCGGAAGGCCTTGAGGTCGATGTTTGCTGCGTCCATGGCCGCGAAGAACTCGGCGCGCGGTTCGGGACAGACGTAGCCCGCGGTGACCGCCACGCTGCGGACCCCGGCGGCGCGACACGCCTGGGCCACGTCGATCGCGTATTCCATGAACACGGTCGGGTCGTTGTAGGTGAAGGCGACGCTGGCGCAGTCGAGCCGCCGGGCCGTCCGCGCGAGCTCCTCGGGCGATGCCGCGTCCGCGAGCGTGTCCATTTCGCGCGACTTGCTCATGTCCCAGTTCTGGCAGAACTTGCAGGCGAGATTGCAGCCGGCCGTGCCGAACGACAGCACGGCCGAGCCGGGCAGGAAATGGTGGAGCGGCTTCTTTTCGATCGGGTCGACGCAGAAGCCACTGGACCGGCCGTAGGTGTAGAGCTCGATGCCGTCGCGCTCGCGTCCGCGCACGAAGCAGAGCCCGCGCTGCCCCTCGTGGAGCCTGCAGCGGCGCGGGCAGACGTCGCACTGGACGCGGCCGTCGGCGAGACGGGCCCAGTGTCGTGTCGGATGTCCCGCAGGTTCGCTGTTCATGTGTCTGGCGCCCGGTTCCCCGGGCGCGAAATTTGATTCGCGTCGATGCGTCGCCACATGGGGCGCAGTACAGTGCTACCCGAGGGACGATGTTGAGACTGGACGTCGACAAGTCAAGGATCCGGCCACCCGCGGTGGCGGGCCTTTTTTATCCTGCGAATGCGAACGAGTTGCGATGCATGGTCGAAGCCTGCATCGAGGGTGCCGTGTTGCCGCGCGTTGCGCTTCGACGCGCGCCGAAGGCGCTGATCGTGCCGCACGCAGGCTATGTGTACTCGGGTCCGGTGGCCGGCACCGCTTATCGCCTGCTGCGTGATTCGACGGCGCCGATCCGGCACGTCGTCATGATCGGTCCGAGCCATCGTGTCGCACTGCGCGGGCTGGCGGTGCCTTCGGCGACGGCACTGGCCACTCCGCTGGGCCCCGTGCCGGTGAACGTCGAGGTGCGTGACCGGTTGCTGGCGGCGGGCCTGGTCCAGGTCTCGGACGCCGCCCACGCGCCCGAGCATTCGCTCGAAGTGCAGTTGCCGTTCCTGCAGGTCGCGCTCGGCGACGGCTTCGACGTCCTGCCGGTCGTGTTCGGCGACGTGACGACGGAGCAGGTCGGGCGCGTCTGCGATGCCGCCTGGGATGATGACGATACGCTCGTGCTCGTGAGTTCCGATCTCAGTCACTACCTCACGTGGAGCGAGGCCAGGAGCCTCGATGCGGCGACGACGCGTGCCATTGTCGGAGGGAAGGGTGACATCGACGACGAACAGGCTTGCGGTGCACGCGGCATCAACGGCCTGATGCACGTCGCGCGTCGTCGCGGCTGTGTGGCCGAGGTGCTGGACCAGCGCAATTCGGGCGACACCGCGGGCGACCGGTCGCGCGTCGTGGGGTACGGCAGTTATGCCATCGGCCAGGCTTGACGTGGCGGCGCGGCGGGCCGTGTTGCACGCGGCGGCCTGTTCGATCGAAAGCGCGCTGGGCGTGGATACCTGGGCGGCGCCCGGACCGGAGGCGCTGCGCGGCGTGCTCGGCGCGGAACGGGCCACGTTCGTGACGCTGCGGATCGAGGACGAACTGCGCGGTTGCTGCGGCACGCTCGAGCCGGCACGTCCGCTGCTGCTCGACGTGTGGCACAACGCGCGGGCCAGCGCGTTCCGCGACCCGCGCTTCGCGCCGCTCACGGCCGACGAATGGGCATGCACGGACGTCGAGGTATCCGTGCTGACGCCGTGCGAGCCGATGCGGGTCCGTGGCGAGTCGCAGTTGCTGGTGCAAATCGTGCCGGGCCGTGACGGTCTCGTGCTCGAGTGGCGCGGACGACGCGCGACGTTCCTGCCGAAAGTGTGGGAGCAGGTCGCGGGGCCGCGCGAGTTCCTGCAGCGGCTCAAGCTCAAGGCAGGCCTGCCCGCGGACTTCTGGCGCGACGACGTCGCGGTCTGGCGCTACGAGACCGAGGTCATCACGGCAGTGGAGCCCGATGTCATCACGGCAGCGGAGGCCGATGTCGTCACGGCGGTGGAGCCCGACGCGGTCGACCCGGTCTGCTGAGACGCCGCCGCGTCAGGTCCCCTCGGCGGAAATGTAGACGCTGTGGCGTCGACGGGCCCAGTCGGTGCTCAGACTCGGCGTGCCGGTCGCGAGGATGGTGATGCGGCCTGCCTTTTGCCCGATCTTGTCGAGCAGCAGGTTGGTGGCCCACTTGGCCGTGACGTTGGTCTTTTCCATGAAGATCGCGTGGTGCGGCACGAAGGCGATGTCGCCGATGAACAGCAGGTTGTCGATCGGCGACTGGACGGCCGGCCGATTGCCCTCGTCGCCGACGCGATAGGCCGTGTAGTTGAACCAGCGATTGACGTACCAGGCGCTCGGCTCGGGCAGGTCCGGCATCCACGTCCTGAGCTCCGCATGACAGAGCATCGCGATGTCGCGGCTGCTCGCGGAGGCGACCTGCTCCGACTTGGCGACCTGCGTCTCGATCACGGTGACGTCGCGGTCCACGAATTCCTGCGACCAGGCCCACGACTTGCCGTCGTTGCCGCGGATGCGCACCGCCCGGTTGATCGTGATGCCGAGGTAGTCGTACCCCGTGGGGTAGACGCACAACGCGGGCCGCTGCTTGTCGTCGAGGACCTGCGTTTCCCAATGGCCCTTGCCCTCATACCACAGGTTGCAGACGTGCGGCGCGCGGGCGTTGAGCCCGAGGATTCTGCCGAAGTAGTCGTCCTTGCCGGGCTGCCCGAAGCTCTGGCGCACGAGCTGCTGTGCTCCGGGCCCGTCGAGGGCGCAGATGAAGTAGTCGGCCGTGAAGGTGCGCTCGACGCGTTCCCGCGCGGTGATGTCGCGCAGCACGCCCGCGTTCGCGCCGCAGTAGGGGCATTCGCCGCCGACTTCCATGCCGTCGAAGATCAGCGCGCCGCAGATCGAGCAGCGTTTCACCGCGGACTCCGGCACTGCGGCCGCGCGCACGGCGGCGATGCGGCCGTCCTCGACGACGAGCCGGGAGACCTCGGTCTGGAAATTCACCTCCCCGCCATGCGAGCGTATGAACGCGACCATGGGCCCGAGGAAGGACTCGTTGGTCGGGTTCACGTAGAGATTGAACTTCATCATGTCGGAGGGCACGCCGCCGAACACCTGCGCCAGCAGGCCGAGCGTAAGCATCGACGCGTACTCGACGGTGTCGAAATACGCCATTTCGAGAAAGCACTGGCAGAGCTTGTAGGTCAGCGCGTCCGACAGCCCGAGCTGCCTGCAGTACTGCTCGACGGTCACTCCGTCGAGGTAGGCGCGCTGCGTCGGGTCGGTGTAGTCGAACGACAGCAGCTTCGAGATCAGCTTCATCGCGTCGCCGCGATCGGCTTCCTCGAGGTGGTTCAGGTGCTCGAGGCCGTCGACGAGCTGCAGCTTGTCGTACGGCGGCACCCACGTGGGGCGCGGCAGGTAGCTGACGGTCCCGTCGCGGTCGCGGAACGTGTACATGGACAGGTCGTCGGGCGTCTCACCGAGCGGCCAGCCGTAGCGGCCGAGGAATTCGCGGAGGTTGTGATAGAAGCCCCACACCGCGTGAACGCCGTGCTCGCGGATGTAGCCGGCAAACGCCGGGTCCGCTTTGTACGGATCGTCCGCGGGCCCGAAGGTCGGGTCGCGCCACGACTTGAGCTTGCCGCCGGGGCTGCCGGTCTTCTCGAGCACGGTCACCTTGAATCCGCGGGCCGAGAGTTCGACGGCCGCCTGCAGACCCGATAGCCCGCCACCGACGATGACCACGTGCTTGCCGTTGGCGGGAAGGATGACGGCGTTTTCCGCGATGTACGGAAACGGCCGGTCGAGTTCGCCGTTGCGTGCATAGACGACGGCGCCGAGTCCGGCTGCCACGGCGCCGCCGCCAACGACACCCGTGGTCGCCAGGAAAGATCGACGCGACATCAGGCTCATGGTTGTGCTCCTCCCGCCCCGGGGCCGGTGCGGTCGGACGGAGTCTGGCGAGCCTCGCGCCGGGCATCTTGCAGGGCGCAGTCGTATATTTGGCAGATTCTGTCCACGAGGCCGGCCGATGGCAGTCTGGCACCGCGTCCGTGACGAGCTGGGGAGCCTGCCGGTCGTGGCCGGCCATGTCGGTGGGGAATCTCCGCTCTATGCGGAGCGTTACCTGCTGCAGCGCAAGGAGGTCGTGATCAGCCGGTACGACGTTCCCGGTCTCATCACGCTGTTCGGCGGAGCCCGGGTCACCGAAGGCGAGGCGGAACGGTGGCGCACCACCAATCTGCCGTCGCAGGCGCTGCTGCTGCCGCCGGGCTGCGCGACGCACTGGCACCTGAGCGGCCCCAGCGATTTCGGGATTTTCTATTTCACCGCGCCGCGCCGGGGACCGGTGGACCGCCTCGCGCGACTCGCCGGGAACGCGGCCGAGCCGCGGCAGTTCAGCGATGCGCTCGTCGGCGCCGCTGCGCTGCAGGTCTTCAACGAGTTGCGCCGGCGCACGGCCGGCGACGACGCCTTCGTGCTGAAGCTCGTCGCGGTCATGCTCGAGCAGGCGTGCCGGACGCTCGCCATGCCGGAGACGGGCAGGTTGTCGCCGAGGCACGGACACTTTCCGCGGCTGCAGAAAGTGCTGCCGTACATTCGCAGGCACCTCGCGGACGAACTCCCGGTGCAGACGCTGGCCGACGTGGCCGGACTGAGCGCGACGCACTTCCGGCGGCTGTTCCAGGATGCGGTGGGCGTTTCCGTGCATCGCTACGTCCAGACGGCGAGACTCGAGCGCGCGCGTCTGCTGCTCGGCACGACGACGATGCCCATCGCCAGGATCGCGGCCGAGTCGGGCTTCAGCAGCCAGAGCCACCTGACCCGCTGCTTCCGGCTCGCGCACGCCGCGACGCCTGCGCGGTATCGGCGCGAGCTGCGCCGCACTCCCAGCTCATGAACGCCCATTGCATGGGACGTCCGCCGGCCCTGGCACGCACGGGATCGGCCTCGTACCAGTTCCGGAGCCGGGCCAGCGCGGCATCATCGAGGTCGCCCGTGTGCCAGCGCAGACGTTGCGCGAACTCGTCGAAATCGGCCGTGCCGGCGAACCGGCCCGGTGTCTCGATGTATTCGACGCGCGGATCGAAGCCCAGCTGGCGCAGCGCACCGACGACGATGCCGTGGTCGGGAATGCGGCGTCCGGGCACGCCGGCGAGCGCGAGAATGTCGGGGTCGACGAAGCTGCCGCCGACGAGACAGGTGAGGCAGGCGCGCAGCCGCGCGTGCGAGCTGAGCTTGCCGAGCGCGTCGCGCAGGTCGGTGGCCGTCACCGAGCGCGAGGCGATGGCGACGTCGCAGACGGGAACGTCGCTCCAGTCGTCCGCCCACGAGCGCAGCAGCGTGTCGACGTTGCCGATGCCCTGGGCATCCGCATTCTTCCGCAGTGCGGCGAGCATGCCCGCGCTGTAGTCGACGGCGACGATCCGCTCGAGTCGCGACGCGAGCGGCAGCGCCAGCGTGCCGGGGCCGCAGCCCACGTCGAGCAGCGTGCGCGCGTCCGTGAGGTCGAGCAGGCCGATGAAGTCCTCGACATAGCGACTGGGCGCGCCCTGCTTGCCGTAGTCGCCGGCGCGTTCGTCCCAGGCGCCGGGCGGCTTGGGGGCAAAGCCCTCGCGAAGCATGATCCCGGCGTAGATCGCGAAAAAGTCGGTTGCGTCGGTCGTCATGGGAGCGGGGCCTGGGCGAATCCGACGCGATGCGACAGTCGCTGCGCGCAGGACCAGCGAGCAGACCGACGCGCGCTCACCCCGCGCTCGGCAGACCGTGCGCCAGTGCGTTGGACAGCCACGCGGACCAGGCATCGGAGACGGGCGGCAGCAACGGCGCATCGCCGCTGAATTCCCGCCAGGCCGCGACGTACGGCTCGGCAACCACTGTCAGCATCGGTACCTCCGCGGCCATGAGCGCGAGCAGTTCGTCCGCAAAACCCTTGCCGCCGGCCTCGAGGGCACCGAAGCGGTTGCAGACGACGAGCTGCGGCGAGCGCGGCAGCGCCTCGCGCAGCACGACGCTGGCATCGGCGAACGCGGCCGGGTCGAGCCGGCAGGAGGTGGAGCCAGGGCCCAGCGCCTGCGATGCCGGAAATTCCCGGCCGGTTTCGACGTCGACCAGGAACATCGGGCGCTTGCACAGCGGGCCCTCGCCCCGGCGTTCCATCACCAGGCCGAGCACCCGCAGGCCCCGGCGACGCTGAGCGGCGGCAAACCCGGCGAACCTGGCGCCGAGATCTTCGCTGCCGTCGTCATGAACGGCCGCGGCGCGGACAGTGACCGCGGCGCCTGCCTCAGAAATCATGACGCAGGTTCACGAACCGGCTGCGACCGGGCGCCGGAAAGCCCGCGTCGAGATAGTCGTTGCTGTTGCTGACGCGGTCCACACTCGTCTCGATGACGCTGCCGAACAGCGCGCGCAGCGTGGCTTTCAGGGAGGCGATGGTGTAGCCATCGATCTGCACGGTATTGGAGATCCAGCGTTCGCTGTTGTTCTCGAGGGTCGCCTGAATGTCGAGCCAGGTCAACGGCGGCGCCGTGACGCAAAGGAACAGCCTGTGAGCCTGCACGCCCGTGAGGCGGATGTCGGGGTCGGACCGGTTCTGCGGGTCGAGGTACGTGAAGTTGCCGCCGGCCCTGGTTCACTCGCCGGCCGTCGCCCGCAGAAGACCGGGTTCGACGCCGGAGTAACCAGCCTCGCCGACGCTGCCCATCCGGCAGGGCGTCGTTGGGCCGCAACATGGGAGGCTGTCTGGTGTTGACATATACGCTTGTATATTACGGTATCGAAGCCCGATCGCCAGTCCGTGCCCGACGGCAGAGGCCACGGGTGGCTCGAAGTCGCGATGGACTATTCTTGCCCATCGCCCCCTGCGGGCCAGGACGATCAGATCATGAACGCGCGACGCGCACCGAAGACGGCCCCGCCACTCGCCCTCGAGGGCTCGCTATGGATTTCGGCGGGCGGCGAGAGCCTCGGCGGCCACGGCCGTGTCGCGCTGCTGCAGGCCATCGCGGAGCACGGCTCCATCACCCAGGGCGCCAAGGCGTTCGGCATGAGCTACAAGGCGGCCTGGGATGCCATCGACACGATGAACAATCTCGCCGGCGAGCCGCTGGTCGAGACAGCCACCGGCGGGCGCGGCGGCGGCGCGACGCGACTCACGCCACGGGGCCGGCAACTCGTGGACCGTTTCAACGAACTCATGGCGATTCACCACCGGTTCGTCCGGCAACTCGGGGAGCAGGCGCTCGATCTCGATCGCGAACTGTCGCTGCTGAGGATGCTCAACATGAAGACCAGCGCCCGGAACCAGTTTGTCGGTCAGATCGAGGCCATTCGGCGCGGTGCTGTCAACGACGAGGTGGTCCTCGCGCTGCCCGGTGGCGCCCAGATCGCGGCCGTCATCACTCACGAGAGCACGGAATCGCTGGGTCTGCAGCCGGGCTCGACGGCGATCGCGCTCATCAAGGCGTCGTCGATCATCCTCATGGCGGCAGAGGATGGCGCAAGACTGTCGGCGCGCAACCAGTTGCCGGGCGTGGTCGCGGAGGTCGTGCCCGGCGCCGTCAATGGCGAGGTGTTGCTGGACGTGGAAGGCTGCGGCCGGGTGGCGGCGATCGTGACCAACGAGAGCGTTGCGGCGATGGGCCTCGCGCCCGGTGTCCGCGTCACCGCGGTGTTCAAGGCTTCCAGCGTGATCCTCGCGGTGCTGACCTGAAGGAAACAGGGGGCATTCACCTGTTTCCCCACGCCCGCCTCCCGCGAGGGAGGGGAAACAGGTGAATGTTCCCTGCTTCCTGGCGCGCTACAGGTCGTACCTGCCGTTCGCCTCGGGCTGATAGGGGATCGCGCTCACGACGATTTCCTTGACCCGGGCGCCGGGCACAGGTACGCGCAGCAGGTCGCCGATGCGCGCGCCGATCAGCGCGCGGCCCACGGGCGACAGCACGGAAACACGCGAGCGCTCCGGATCAGCGTCCTGTGGATAGGCGAGCACGACCGTCGTCGCCTCCTGCGTCGCGACGTCGGTGAGCACGACCGTCGAGTTCATCGTGACGACGTCGGGCTCGATGCAGCTCGCGTGCACGATTTCCGCGGCGTCGAGCCGGCCCTCGAGCACTTGGACGCTGGGCCGCTCCGCCGGCATGCGGCGCAGCACGTCCTGCAACAGTCGTTCGATGCGGACGACGTCGAGTTCGGTCAGGCACACTTCGTGCCGTTGAAGTCCATTCATGGCTGCCACTCCCGGCGAAAGCGAGAAAGAACAAGGGGATCGAGTGTTGAGCAGCCCGGCGGTCCGATCGGACGCCGGGCGGGGCAGTCAGATCGGAGGCCGGGCGAGCCCGAGCCAGGCCGTCAGGCCGGTGTGGCACGGGCGTTGCGGAGACAGGTTCACGGCGATCATGGCGCCTTTATGGCGTCATTCGGCCGAAAAATCAACCCGCGCCGCAAAAAGGCGGGATTTCCGCCGCGAATTGCAGCCGCGCTCACCTGTTGCCGGGAAACAGGTGAATGTCGCCTGCTTCTTCGTCGGTGCGTGGGACGCCGAGCGGATGCGACCCGGGCGGGCGCACGACCAGCCGGCGCACGCCGCCATGTTCGCCGACGATCAGACGCACGAGGCGTTCGCGCGCGGCCTGGTCCGCCTTGGTCGGCCGCGTGCGCCAGCGCAGGTAGTCGAGCCAGGTCGGGCACTCGAAGCGCTCGACCCAGATGTCGACCGCATCGACGTCCTGGCTGATCGACCACGCGCGCGCGCCGTCGCGACGCCGGATGCGACCGACCTCGTTGATCACCGCGACGAACTCGACTGCGTGTTCGGGCAGCACCCGGTACTCGATCACGACGACAATCGGGCCCGAGGTCGGCGGCACGTCGAAGCTCGGCGGTGCGAGTTCCTGACGTGCGCGCGGATCAAGCAGGCCCGGCTGCTCGACCGCGATCGGCAACCAGCGCGAGGCGACAAGGGAAACGAGCGCGGTGAGACCCGCGACCGTCAGTGCCTCGCGCAGTCCCGCGTCGCTCGCGAACTCGCCCCAGACCCAGCTTCCAAGAGCGATGCTCGCGAACACCACCGTCTGGTATGTCGCGAGCATGCGCGCCATCACCCACCGCGGCGAGGACAACTGCACCGCGATGTTGAAGTTCGCGAAGGCGAGCGTCCACGCCGCGCCGGCCAGCACGGTCGCCAGCAGCGTGACCGCCGCCCAGCGGCTCTGGGCGATGCCGACGACCGCGACGCAGGCCAGAGCCGAGAGCAATTGCAGTAGCGCGTCGCTCGTAAAGCGCTGTCGCAGCGCGACACTGGAGAGCGCGCCCAGCATCGCGCCGACGCCGAAACCGCCGAGCAGCAGGCCGTAGGTGGCCGCACCTCCGCCGAGCAGGTCGCGCGCCACCATCGGCATCAGCGCCGGCACGGCCGCGATCGGAATGGTATGCAGGATGCAGCGGAGCAGGATCGCGAGCAGGTGGGGCGAGAGCCAGACGTAGCGCAGGCCCGCGGCGAGCGCCGTGCCGAGCGGCTCCGGTGGCAGCTCGCCTTGCAGGCGCTTCGGCCGCCACCACACGAGCGTCGCGAGAATGCCGAGGTACGACAGGGCGTTGATGACGAAGGCGACTGCGGCGCCGAGCGCCGCGACGATGACGCCGCCGATCGCGGGGCCGACGCTGCGCGCGAGGTTGAAGCCTGCCGCGTTCGCGATCACGGCGGAAGGAATCATGCCCCGCGGCACCATTTCGCCGATCGAGGCCTGCCACGCCGGTGCGAACATCGCGGTGCCGCAGCCGATCAGGAACGTGAACGCGAGCAGTAGCGTCGGTGTCGCCGATCCCGTCAGCACGACGGCCGCGAGCGCGGCGGAGGCGGCGAGCGAAATCGCCTGCGAGACCAGCATGATCGAGCGACGGCCGCGCGTGTCGGCGAACGCCCCGGCGACGAGCGAGAGAAAGAAGAACGGCAGCGAGCTCGCCGTCTGCACCAGTGCGACGGTGTCGGGGGAGGGCGCGAGCGTGGTCATGAGCCAGGACGCACCGACCGTCTGGATCATGCTGCCGAACGAGGAGGCGAGCGTGGCCCACCAGAACAGCGCGAACGCACGGTGCCTGAACGGCGCGAGCGTGGCGCCGAGCCAGCGTGCAAATGTGGAAGGTGGCGGGCGCTGCGGGTCACCGGCGCTCATGCGCCAATTTAGCATGCCGTTCGACGTCGACCGCGCCGAACTGCTCGCATGTGTGCGTCGGATGCAGGCCGAGATGGAAACCCTTCATGACCCACGTGTTGCCGTCGGCGCCGTCGAGCAGGAGCACCGTGGTGCCCTGGTTCCAGCCGACGCCGCGGAACTCGTGCCCGACGCCATCGTGGCGCCGGACAGCGCCCAGCGGTCCCCGGCCGATCTGTGGGTACTCGATGCGCAGGGGTCGAGATCGAGGATGCGCTGCTCGTTCTCGGCGTGGCAGGCGCGTTGCTGTTGCTGTCGCACGTCGCCGTTGTGCAGATTCCGTTGATGCAGCGGGTGCTGAGCGTCGGGCCCGTGAGCGAAGCCAGGGGCTGGTGCTCGGGGCCGCGGTACTCAGCCTGCTCGCGGCGACAGAACTGAAGAAGGCCACCTGGCAGCGGCAGATGCGGCGGTGCGAGCGGGCGGCGGATTAACAACAATTAATGCTCGTGCAAGCTTCCTGCAAGGGGGGGCGGGCTAGCCTGACTCCAGGGAATGAACTCCGGAAGCAGGGCCATGAACATCAAAGCAGTCGTCCGCAATCCGATCGCTACCGCTGTGCTCGGCGCCGCGACCGTCGTGGTCGTCGTCGGCGTCCTGTACGTCTCGGCGTCGTCGCGCACCGTTGCCGCCGCGACCGCGCCGGCGGCGGCGGCCGCCCACGAGCCGGCGCCCGTGCCGATGATCAGCTCGCTGCCCGACTTCCGTCCGCTCGTGCAGCGCTATGGTCCGGCGGTGGTGAACGTGAGCGTGCGCGCCGATGTGAAGGCGATGGCGCACCCGCCGATGCCGCCCGGGTTCGACGAGGACAACCCGCTTTCCCGCTTCTTCGGTATGCCGATGATACCGGACGACGCCGTGCCGATGCGCGGCGAGGGGTCGGGCTTCATCGTCAGTCCGGACGGGGTGATCCTGACCAATGCGCACGTCGTGGACGACGCAGCAAAGGTGACCGTCAAGCTGACGGATCACCGCGAGTTCGGGGCGAAGGTGCTCGGCTCGGACGCCAAGAGCGACGTGGCCGTGCTCAAGATCGATGCCAGCAACCTGCCGGTAGTGCGCCTCGGCGATCCGGCCGCGCTCGAGGTCGGTGAATGGGTCGTGGCGATCGGCTCGCCGTTTGGGTTCGAGAACTCGGTCACCGCGGGCATTGTGAGCGGCAAGGGCCGCAACCTGCCGGACGACACTTACGTGCCGTTCATCCAGACCGACGTGGCGGTGAATCCCGGCAACTCCGGCGGCCCGCTGTTCAACCTGCGCGGCGAAGTAGTGGGCATCAACTCGCAGATCTACTCGCGCTCGGGCGGCTACCAGGGCGTGTCGTTTGCGATTCCGATCGACGTGGCGATGAGCGTCGGCCGTCAGCTGCAGTCGTCGGGCCACGTGACCCGCGGCCGCATCGGCGTCGGCATCCAGGGCGTGGACCAGGTGCTCGCGGAGTCGTTTGGGCTCGACGTACCGACCGGGGCGCTGGTGGCGAGCGTCGAAGATGACGGCCCGGCCGAGGCGGCCGGCATGAAGGCTGGCGACGTAATTCTGACGTTCGACGGCAAGGCGGTCGAATCGGCCGGACAGTTGCCCGCACTGGTGGCGGCGGCGAAGCCGGGCAGCACGATCGACGTGTCGATCTGGCGCGACCACGCGCGACGCACCCTCCGCGTGAAGATTGGCGAAACCACCGATGGCGAGGCAGTCGTGGCGGATGCCGACACCACCCAGGGCGGACGGCTCGGCATGCGGGTCCGGCCGCTCTCACCGTCGGAACGCAGCGCCAGCGACGGCGAGGCCGGGCTGGTGGTTCAGAGCGTGGCCGGCGCGGCAGCGGAGGCGGGCCTCCGGCCGGGCGACATCGTGTTGTCGGCCAACGGCCGGCCGGTGCACGAAGTCAGCGAACTGCGGGCAGCGGTGGCGGGCACGAAGAAGCACGTCGCGCTGCTCGTCCGGCGGGGCGCTGCACGCATCTTCGTGCCGGTCGAACTCGGCTGATCCGCAGTCATGCCGAAGAATCTCCAGGATCCGAGGGAAGCCCGGGATGCGAGGCTGTCCGTGCTGTCGACCGCCTGGCGGATGCGGGCCATCATCGACGTGATGCCCCTCGGCTCCATGACGTTCACGGTGCGCACGGGGTTCCTCGTCGTGTGCACGCGGATGTAGGCGGCGGGCGTGGACGTCGGCAGCGGTCGCGTGCGAAGGCTCCTGGCAGCAGTCCTGCCGGTCGTCATTTTCGTCCTCGCGCTCGTCGCGTTGCATCGTCTCGGCGGCCAGTTTCGCCTGCGTGACGTGCTCGCCGAGTTCATGACCATCGCGCCCTGGCGGGTGTGTACGGCGGTGCTGCTGGCCGGTGCGAGTTACCTGGCCCTCGCCGGTTACGAGCGTCTCGCCCTCGGTTATGTCGGTCGCGCGATGTCGTGGCGGCGCTACGCCGTCACGTCGTTCATCGCCACTGCCGTCGGCCACAACGTGGGATTGGCTGCCGTGTCGGGCGGCGCGGTGCGCTACCGCCTCTATGCGCCGCTCGGCCTCGATGCCACCGAGATCGCCAAGGTCGTCGCGTTCTGCACGCTGACCTCCGTGCTCGGTGTCGCCGCGCTCGCCGGCGCCTCATTCGTCGTCCACGCCGGGGAAGCGGCCACGCTGCTGCATGTTCCCGCCGGGTTCGCCGGAATGCTCGGTGTCGCGCTGCTCGCGTGCGTGCTGGCATACCTCGTCGTGTGCAGCCTTCGTCGCAAGCCCGTGACCTGGCGCGGCTGGCGTGTCCGGCTGCCGCCGCTGCGGCTCGCGGTTGCGCAGGTGCTGGTCGCCAGCGTCGACCTGATGGTCGCCTGCGCCTGCCTGTACGTGCTGCTGCCGCCTTCCGCGGACGTGCCGTTCACCGTGTTTGCCGGCCTTTACATGGTGGCACTGGCCACGGGCATGGCGAGCGCCGTGCCGGGCGGACTCGGCGTGATCGAGTCGGTGCTTGTGTTGCTGCTCCCCACGGTGCCGGCGCCGCAGATGCTGGGCGCGCTGCTCGCGTATCGCCTCGTGTACTACGTGCTGCCGTTCGTGCTGGCACTGTCGCTGCTGACGGTCCGGGAAGCGGCGCGGCAGCGAAGTCGCACGGCCGCCGCGCTGGCGTGGGCCCGCAAGTCGCTCGACCTCGTCGTGCCGCAGGCGATCGCGACCGTGGTGTTCGGCGCGGGCTTCCTGCTGCTGCTGTCCGGCGCGACACCCGGCTCGGGTTCGCGCGTCGCCGCACTGGGGCGGTTCCTGCCACTGCCCGTGCTCGAGCTGTCGCACATGGTGGGTTCGGCAGTCGGCGTGTTGCTGCTGGTCCTCGCACGCGGGCTGTTGCTGCGGCTCGACGGTGCCTGGTACGTCACGGTCTGGCTGCTCGGCGCCGGCATCGCGGCGTCGCTGCTGAAGGGGCTCGATTACGAGGAAGCCCTGCTGCTCGCGGCAGTGCTGCTGCCGCTCTGGTCGACGCGAGCGCAGTTCTACCGCAGGGCGTCGTTGCTGGCCGAGCCACTGTCGCCGGGCTGGGTCGCGAGCGCCTCCGTCGCGATCGGAGCCTCGATCTGGGTCGGGTTGCTCGCGTACCGGCACGTGCCATACGCGAACGACCTGTGGTGGCAATTCGCATTGGATGGCCATGCGCCGCGGATGCTGCGCGCCAGCCTGCTGGCCGTGCTGCTGCTCGGCTCGTTCGCCGTGCTGCGCCTGCTGACGCCGGTGCGTGTGCCACCGTCGGTGCCATCCGCCGCCGACCTGCAGCGCGCGATGCCGATCATCCGTGCGTCGAACGAGAGCGCTGCACACCTCGCCTTGCTCGGCGACAAGTCGCTGCTCTTCAGCGAGGCGGGCGACGCGTTCCTCATGTACGGCGTGTCGCGTCGCAGCTGGGTGGCGATGGGCGACCCGATCGGCCCGCCCGCCGAGCGGGAGGAACTGGTCTGGCGCTTCCGTGAGCTCGCGGACCGGGCGGGCGCATGGAGTGTCTTCTACCAGGTGGGCGCCGAACAGTTGCCGATCTACCTCGATGCCGGCCTGGCGCTCAGCAAGCTCGGCGAAGAGGCGCGCGTCGCGTTGCCGGGGTTCTCACTCGACGGCGGCGCGCGTGCGGAGATCAGGCAGGCACACCGTCGCGCGAGCCGCGATGGGCTCACCTTCCGGATCGCCCCGCCGCTCGAGGTCCCGGACCTGCTGCCCGAGTTGCGCCGCGTGTCGGACGGCTGGCTCGCGTCGCGTGCGGCGGCGGAGAAGGGCTTCTCGCTCGGGCGCTTCTCCGCGACCTACCTGCGGCACTTCCCGGTCGCGCTGATCGAGCACGCGGGAGCGCTCGTGGCGTTCACCAATCTGTGGGACAGCGACTCGCGCGAGGAACTGTCGGTGGACCTGATGCGTCACACGGCCGGCGCGCCGCGCGGCGTGATGGACTTCATGTTCGTCGAGCTGATGCTGTGGGGCCGGGCGCAGGGCTATCGCTGGTTCAACCTCGGCATGGCGCCGCTCGCGGGACTCGAGGCGCACCGGCTCGCGCCCGCGTGGCACAAGGTCGGCCGATTCGTATACCGGCACGGTGAGGAGTTCTACAACTTCGAGGGCCTGCGCCGATTCAAGGACAAGTTCCTGCCCGAGTGGCGCCCGCGGTACCTGGCGGCGCCCGGCCGCCTGGCGTTGCCGCGGGTGCTGTTCGACGTAACTGCGCTGATCTCGGGCAGCGTCGCCGACACGTTGCGCAGAGACCCCGGGGCCTGGCAGGGCCCCGCGCGGTTCGAGTAGTGACGTGTTCGAGAAGACCCTTCGAATCGCCTCTTGTGCCGCCCTGGCGATGCTGGCGGGGTCCGCGGCCGTGGCAGCGACCACGTTCGACTATCCGGGGCTCGGTGCCGTGGCGGTCGAGCAGCCGCGCAACGCCCCGCAGCACGTCGTGATCTTCCTCTCGGGCGACGGCGGCTGGAACAAGGGTGTGGTCGCGATGGCGCAGCACCTGGCGGACGACGGCGCGCTCGTCGCCGGGGTGGACGTCACGGCGATGGAGCGCCGCGCGCGTGACTCGCAAGCCAGCTGCGTGGCTGCTGCGGGAATGCTGGAGGGACTCTCGCACCACCTCCAGCAGCACTTCGGGCTGCCGCGCTACCAGACGCCGGTGCTGGTCGGGTACTCGTCGGGGGCGACGCTGGCCTACGCGACGCTGGCGCAGGCGCCACCGGGCACCTTCAAGGGGGCAGTGTCGCTCGGCTTCTGTCCCGACCTCGAGTGGCGCAAGCCGCTGTGCCGCGGCGAAGGCCTGGAGCATGACGTGACGAAGACCGGGTTCGTGTACCGGCCGTTCACGCACCTGCAGGCCCCGTGGATCGCGCTGCAGGGAGAGCAGGACCTGGTCTGCAAGGCGGCGCAGACGCGTGAATTCGTCGCACGCGTGCCGGGTGCCGTGGTGCTGTCGTTGCCCAAGGCGGGGCATGGCTTTTCCGTCGAGCGGAACTGGCTGCCACAGTTCACCCTCGCGTTCCACGAGGTCGCGTCCACCGCCGCTTCGGAGAGGCGCGCACTGCCCGGCGACGTGCGGGACCTGCCGTTGGTGGAGCTGCCTGCCGGGGATGCGTCGGGTGACGAGGTCGCGATCATGCTGTCCGGCGACGGTGGCTGGGCCGGGCTCGACAAGGCAGTCGCCGCGCAACTGAACGCGCGCGGCGTGTCGGTCGTGGGCTGGGATTCGCTGCGCTACTTCTGGACCGCGCGAACACCCGACGCGGCGGCCCGCGACCTGCAGCGCGTGATCGAGCACTATACGCAGGTGTGGCACAAGTCGCGCGTGCTGCTGGTCGGCTACTCGCAGGGCGCCGACGTACTGCCCTTCCTGGTGAACCGCCTGCCCGAGCCCGTCCACCGGTGGATCGCAGCGACCGCGTTGATCGGCGTGAGCACCGAGGCATTCTTCGAGTTCTCGGTGACCCATTGGATCAGTACGCCGACCGGGGGGCTGCCGGTGCTGCCGGAAATCACTCCGGGTCGCCTGGGGCGCGTCTCGTGCATCTACGGCGCGGAGGAGGGCGATTCACCCTGCCGCACCCTTCAGGTCGAAGGACTGCGCAGCGTTCGGCTGCCCGGTGGTCACCACTTCGACGGCGACTACGCGCGGGTCGCCACAGCGGTGCTGGAGGCCCTGCAAGCCGGGCGCTGATGGTACGGCTCACGCAAAGTGCAGGACGACGCGCAGCCCGGGCGCATTGTCCTCGAGCGCGAGTGTCGCGTGATGCATGCGCGCGACGGCGGCGACGAGGCTCAGTCCGAGGCCACTCCCCGGCACGTGCTCCGAGCCTGCGAGGCGTACGCAGCGCTCGACGGCGCGCGCACGCTTCGCCTCGGGAATGCCCGGCCCGTCGTCCGCCACCACCAGGCACAGCCCCGATTCGTCGCGCAGCACCTGCACGTCGACCCGTCCGCCGGCCGGGGTGTACTTCAGGGCGTTGTCGACCAGGTTCGCGAGCGCGTGGGCGAGCAGTTGCCTGCTGCCGCGCAGCGGCGCCGGCTCGTGGTGCCCGACACGCAGGTCGATCCTGCGCTCCAGCGCGACCGGCTCGTACAGCTCGACCACCTCACCGGCGAGCTGGCCGAGGTCCAGGGGCGCGAACTCGGCCGCCGCCGCGCCGCCTTGGGCCTGGGCGATACGCAGCAACGACGCGAGCGTGTTCTCGAGCGTCTCGGCATCCCGCAGGGCGCCTTCGAGTGCCTGCCGGCTGGCACCGACGTCCATGCAGCGCAGGCCCGACTCGATTCGCGTGCGCATGCGGTTCAACGGGCCGCGCAGATCGTGGGCGGTCGAGTCGATCACGAAGCGCAGCGCCGCAGTGAGCTGCTCGACGCGGTCGAGCATCTCGTTCAGGTTGGCCGCGAGCGAGTCGAATTCGTCGCCTGAGCCGCTGCGCGGCAGCCGCTGGCCGAAGTTGCCCTCGACGATCGCGCGCCCGGCCGCCGAGATGGCGTCCACCCGCTGCAGCACGTGGCGGTTCATCCACGCGCCGAGCAGCGCACCGACCGTGATCACGATGAGCAGCGACGCCAGCAGCGTGAGTCCGATGCGCGACTTGAACGCCTCGCGCTCCTGGATGTCGGTGCCCACCAGCAACCGGTCGTTCCCCGGCAGTGTGAACACGCCGGCGCGCACGGTGCGCGATTCGAATCCCGCGCCGCGCATCACCGACACTTCGAACTCGAACCACGGCTCGGCGACGGTGCCCTGCTCTGGCCAGGTAGCGATGTTGCCGGCGATGGGACGCAGCGCGGGATCCACCAGCAGGTACACGTCGCCCGTGCTGGTGCCGGTCTGGACCCGCTCGCGGATCACGGCGGCGAGCGCGTCGAGGTCGCCCGTCTGGTATTGTTCGGCCAGCCCCTGCAGCTCGGCTCCGATGACGTCGTCGGTTTCGCGGTCCAGTGCGCGCACGGCGTAGGCGAACAGCAGCCCGACGAGCACGCTGGTTGCGAGCGAGAACACCAGCACGTAGACGAACGACAGGCGCAGCGCGTAGGTGCGCAGAGGCGTGCTGCGGGCCGCGGAATCAGCCGCGGTCTTCGAGGACATAGCCGCTGCCGCGCACGGTGTGGATGAGCGGCGCCGCGCCGTCGCGGTCGAGCGACTGCCGCAACCGGCTGATGTGCACGTCGATAACGTTGGTCTGCGGGTCGAAGTGCAGGTCCCAGACGTTCTCCAGCAGCATCGTGCGCGTCACCACCTGGCCGGCGTGGCGCATCAGGTACTCGAGCAGGCGGAACTCGCGGGCCGTCAGGTCCACCGTGTGCCCGGCGCGAGTCACCTTGCGCGCGACGAGGTCCACCTCGAGGTCTGCCACGCGCACCCGCGTTGCGGGTTCCGCCGCCGTCGAGCGTCGCTGCAGTACCTCGATGCGCGCCAGCAGCTCGGAGAAGGCGAACGGCTTGGTCAGGTAGTCGTCACCGCCGGCGCGCAGGCCCTTGACGCGATCATCGACCTTCGCGAGCGCGCTCAGGATCAGGATCGGCGTGTTGACGCCTTGCGCGCGCAGGGCCTGCACGACCGCGAGGCCGTCCATGTAGGGCAGCATGCGGTCCGCCACGATGACGTCATACCGGGACGACAGCGCCAGGGTGAGTCCTTCCGCGCCGTCCGCCGCATGATCGACGCTGTGCCCCTCCTCGCGCAGCCCCCTGGTCACGTAGTCCGCGGCGCGCACGTCGTCTTCGATGAGCAGCAGTTTCATCGCGACGAATGATAGCGTCGCCAGGCTCCCGGTGGCCGCCATGCGCATTACGTCGACGTAATGCCCGCGCAAGGTTGGCGCAATGCCCCCGGGCGTAGCTTGTCCCCAAGCGAGACAGGAAGCGGCGACCGGCCCCGGCCCCGGGTCCGAACCTCGCGAGGACCACTCATACACCCAGACACGACACGGATGCAGGAGACGACACCATGAAGCGCAACACGAAGCTGATGGCCCTCGGTACGATGATGGCCCTGGCCGCGCTCGGCACGGCAGACGCGGCGACCGACGCGGCCCAGCCGGCGGCGACGCAGGCGACCTGCGATGCCCTGGTCAAGCAGGCCAACAGCGCACTGACCGCCCACAAGGCCGGCGCGACGGCCACGGCCGCGCAGGAGCAGCGTGCCAAGGGCGAGAAGGAGTGCAAGGCCGGCAACTACGCCAAGGGCGCCGAACACCTGCGCCGGGCGATCACAGACGTGGGTATGAAGCCGGTCAACTGACGGCGCCAAAGCGCGCGGGGGCGCCCACCGACTGGCCCCCGCGCGCAGCTGTTCGTCGCGGCTCCTCACCCGCAACGGCATCCTGCTGTTCGGTGTCGCCGCGGCCGGTGGTCGTAGCGGTGGTCGCGTCTCCGCGAGCTGTGGGCGGAGTCTGGTCGTCGGCTGCCGGACTGCCTGCGGGCGGAGTTCGAGGCCTGCCAGAAATGCGGCCGACTGGAGGACGACTTGCTGCGCGTGCACCGCGGGCAGTGCCATGCCGAGAACCTGGTAGCGCTCAGCGACAAGGACCCAGGACGGGACCCCGCAGGCTTGCCAGTGCCAAGGACGCGGCACCAGGCTTCGACAAGGCGCCATCCATGCGTCTTGTCGTCGGAGCCACAGGACTCGTCGGTGGAGCGGTAGCTCAGCAACTCCGCAAGCAGATCCGCTGCAGAAGACCTTTGCCGCGCTGATGATGGCCAGGCGCTTGGGGGCCCGGTGGCGAAGGCGCAGGAGACAGCGGACCGATACGGCGTGCGGCTGACCTCGAGTGACGAATGCGCGGCGCGCTTGCGGCGAGCCGGACAAGCAGGTCAAGGCTGAAGGAGCTGAGCCTTCCACGCTCGATGTCCGACACCCGCGCCTCAGTGACCGCCAGGACCTTGGCCGTCCCCATCCGGGGTCATCCCGCAGTCCGCCAACCAGTTACCCAAGCCCTGGAACAGGAGCGAGCGCATCTCCCTCTCCGCGGTCTCGTCAGAGCGGGCTGCACAGGATGCGGCACACCACGCTCCGGAATCTGCCGAGCAGGCGGCGTCTCGATCACGCGGTCTTTGAGGGCCTACCGTGCCAGTGCGTCCATCATGGCGTTCTGACCATTGACCATCGAGAACATGAACAGGTTTTGCTGTCCGGTGGGTACGGTGTTGTGATCCATCCCGTGCGATCCGCCCATCATGCCACCGTGCGAGTGGCCGCCGTGCTCGAGCGGGTGCATCGCAGTCATCCAGTCGCGCATGGCATCCGCATCGAGCAACGTGCCCATGCCGAGGTAGTGGCCGTCGAGGGACCCGCACGAAGTTGCGGTCGCGTCGATCCGGTACATGTTGCGGGTCGGGTCGGGAACCTCGACGGTGCCATTGATCACGCAACCTCGCGAATCGCTGGCGGTGAGCTGCCCATTGGCGCCGATCGTCATGGTCATGGTGTAACCATTCGAGGTGGTTCGTGTATAGACACCGGCGACGGTTCCGAGCGATGACGGCCGGGCCCACATCGGACTCGGGACCATGTCAAACGTGCCCGCGTCACCACTGCCCGTGTAATGACCGCTCGTCGTGCTGGCCGAGTGGTGATCGATCATCATCGACGTCGTACCGTGGTTGGTGCCATCTGGAAAGTGGGCGCCCTCGTACAGATGACCGTTGAACGTGGCGTTGAAGTGGTCGCCAGTCATGGGGACCTGGCCACTCCACACGCGGCCGTCGGTGGTCATCCAGAGGCTGTGCCCGTCTGTTCCGGTCAGTGCGACAACTGCCGCGGACTGACCAGTCGTGGTCGAAGCCATCGTGCCCTTCCACACGCCGGGCGTGGTGGCGGCAGCGGGGACAGTCGGGTTGGGTGCGGCTACAGTCGGAGGGGACGATGGCGTCGTGCTCGGACTGCCGCCGCCACACGCGGTGACAGCCAGGGTGAGGACTGCCAGTGCCAGGATCTTGACGTGTCGATTCATGGTGCTGTTCATCAGGTTCTCCAGATTCCGCTTGTAGTTCGGTCCGGGTCGATCGGACCCGACGGCGCGGCAAGCATTCATAGTTCGATGGCGGTGTCGGGTGCACAGTGGGTTGCGAGTGTTCATGGGCAATCTCCGGATCGCTGGACTGCGGAATGGCGGCGGGTCGGCGGGACCCGCGCCGTGATCCGTCGGAGGAGACGTAGTCAGTTCGGCGGACGGAGAATGTCGGACAGCGGGGGTGTGAACGTCGGGCCCTTGATCTCGCCTGCGACGTCAGCGGGCGGGACTGGCTTCAGGGCAGCGAACGTCGCCGTCGCCAGGGCCGGCGTGTGTCCACAGGGACACGCGCACTTGTCATGACCATTCGCACGGGTGTGATCTTGCCGGCCGTCGCCCGAGGACTCGTGAGCCGCCGGTGGGCAGTGTCCGCCATCGCCACGCCCTTGCGATGCAAGGGACGCGGCAGCCTGCCCGCTGTCGGCGATCGCGGCGCCCCCCGACAACGGGTGCGCGACCGGGGCTGTCATCATCTGCACGATGATGAGGAGTCCCGAGCACCAGGCGGAGGTCCTGCGGTTCACTCGGCAAATCGTGGAGGAACGCTCCTGTCCCGTCATCAGAGAAGGTGCGTAGCGGTGGCGGGACGGATGCCTACCGGTGCCTCGTTTGCACGACACGCGGCCGGCAGAGGTCATTTGCTCGGCGGACGAGAATCTGCGCGTGCACCCGTTGCTCGGCCAGAGAGTGCACGGCGACATTCGGGAACTCGCGATTTCCTTCGGTCAGACGGGGTACATCGCGCCTCAGCGCTTCGTCGTCCCGCGAGACGAGGCCTGGGTGCCCGCAATCCGCCATCAGCGGGAGCTTGGGTGTGTGCCATAAGCACGTCTCCGCGTCTGCACCTGAATGCAGCTGCCCGGCGGGTGACGGTTCGCAGCAGAATCACGCCTCGCTCACACGAGACGATTGCAGTCGGCAAGGGATGGATCGATCGAGCGGCGTCACGCCGTTCGCGAAATCAGCCACTTGCCGCCGACGGTGACTCCGCGTGTGAACGCTGTGTGACCGCGCTGCGACCTGCGACGATCATGCTGTCGCAGGCGAAATCTCACGTACAATTCGCTTGCCATTGGCGATTTCAGCGACCCGCAGGTCGTAGGCTGCCTGGAGATTCAGCCAGGACCTCGCGTCGCCGCCGAAGTAACGAGCCAGCCGCATCGCCGTGTCTGCCGAGACCCCTCGTCGCCCGCGTACGACGTCGTTGATCCGCGGCGCAGAGACGTTCAGCGCCTTGGCCAGCGCATTGGCACTCAGGCCCAGCGGGACCATGAACTCCTCACGGATCACCTCGCCGGGATGAACAGGTCGCATGCCATTCCTGGACATCTTGTTCACCTCAGTGGTAGTCGACGATTTCCACGTCCGCTGGACCGTCATCGGCCCAACGGAAGCAAATCCTGAATTGGTCGTTGATCCGGATGCTGTGCTGACCTTTCCGGTCACCTCGCAGCACTTCCAGCCGATTGCCGGGCGGTGATCGCAGGAACTCCAAGGTGTGCGCGGAATCAAGCATCGCGAGTTTTCGCGCCGCGACGGTCGCAATCGACGAGAACCGCTTCGACCTGCCGGTCTCGAAGAAGCGCCGCGTTTCCACGCAACGGAAGCGCTTGATCACTTGATCATTGTATAACGACTAACGTTAAACATCAAACCGGCCGCGCCGTGACCGGCGCGACCGCAGGAGGTCACGTGCCGGCGCCGTCCGAACTGAAGCGACAAAGGGCCTCGAGAGCTGGGCGATCGGCTGCAGTGTTGAAACTCAAATCACTGCCCAATCCTGTCCCCTCTCATCCTTTCGCTTCCTGTAGGTGTGGAGAAATCGGCCGAACGCCCGATCCTTCTTGCGCCGATCGACGCAGGACAGTTCGTTGAAATCCGCTTCCTTCTGCGGCTTCAGGAAGTTCCGCAGATGTTCCTCGCTCAGCTCGTGTCGCTCGATTGCGGCACGCACCTCGCAGCCGGACTCGCTGGCATGACGACAGTCGGCATACCGGCAGCCTCGTGCGAGTGCGTTGATATCGGCAAACGTCTCACCGATTCCTTCTTGGGCGCCGAGCACTCCCAGCTCGCGCATGCCGGGCGTGTCGATCAGCAGTCCGCCACGCTCGAGCACGATCAGTTGGCACCGCGTCGTGGTGTGACGTCCCTCACCTGTGTGGCTGACCGCGCGGGTATCGAGCGCGCCGCCCACGATCAGGCCGTTGATCAGCGTGGTCTTGCCCACTCCCGACGAGCCCAGCAGGCAGTACGTCCTGCCTGGAGCGAGGAATTCCCGGACCCGATCGACGCCGAAACCAGTCACGTTGCTGAGACAGACGATCTGGGCGTCGACTCCTCTGGCTCGGATCCGACCGACCAACTGCTCCAGGGCGTCCGGGGTGACTAG
>JAYRRR010000133.1:0-68717 GCA_041910015.1 Steroidobacteraceae bacterium | reverse complement strand
GTGACGAGCACCGACTGGCAGAGGCCCTGCAATGGCTGCTGGCGGATGCCGGCCGTCTCGGGCAACTCGGTCGACAGGCGCGGGCGCTGTGCGAGGCCAGGCTCAGCTACCCGACGCTGGCACGCACGCTGAGTGGCCTCTATTCCGACATCGTGGCAGGCATTCCCCTGCGCAAGTGACGAGGCCACGGTCCTGAAACTCGGCAAATGGCAAAAGCGCACCCTCCGGGTGCTGGGCTCGGCCGCGCTCGTCGTCGGCATCTTCTGGTTCATTCCCCTCGGCGACGTCGTCGTCGCGCTGCGCAACGCCAACGTCTGGCACGCCGCGGGCAGCTTCGTGCTGACGCAGGTCATCGCCTACCTCGAAGGCATCCAGCTCTGGCTGCTGCTGCGTCGCGCCCGGGTGCCGGTGACCGCCTGGGACGTCTTCGAGACCAAGATGATCACCCGCTTTTACGGTCAGTTTCTGCCGAGCGAGTTGATGGCCTCGGCCGTCAAGCTCTACCGGCTCGCCGGGCCCACGAATCAGTGGGGCGAGGTCATGGCGGCGCTCGTGCTGACGCGGGTCGTCAACATGATCGCGCTGCTGCTGCTCGGTGTCACCTTCTGGGCGATCGACCTGCCGACGGGTGCCGGGCGCTGGATCGGGTTCGTCATGATCGGGGCGGCCATCGCGCTGATGGTGCTGCATTTCGTGCTGTCGAGCCCGGTCGTGACGGCGCATGCCAGGTGGCTGTTGCGGTCGCCGCTGTTCGCGCGGCTCCGTGGCCGACTCGTCGACAAGCTGAAGGAAATCGCGAATTCGACCGCCAGCAGCTATCACCGCTTCGGCAATATGGTCTGGACAATCTCGGCCATTTCGCTGGTCCGTCACGTGCTTGGGATCGCCAGCTTCTGGCTCGTGGCCAAGGCGGTTGGCGTGGATCTCTCCTGGATGACGATCGCCTGGGTACGCGTCGTGCTGCAGGCGATCATGATGCTGCCGATCTCCCTTTCGGGCATCGGCCTGCGTGAAGGCAGTCTCGTCATCCTGCTGCAGTCCTATGCCGTGCCGGCGTCGCAGGCTGTCGCGATCGCATTCCTGATGTTCATCATCAGCCTGTTGAGCAACAGCCTGGGCGGGCTCCTGGAACTCAGGAACGTCGCGCTGGGATCGCGCCCCGATCCACGACGGAGCGCCGCGGAATGAGGAAGATCGGCCAGGGACACAAGAGCGAGGTCTTCGAACTGCCGGACGGCAGGATCCTCAAGCTGTTCGTGCCCGAATTCGCCTCGCTGGCGCCGACGGAGGCCGGCTTCTCGGCCATGTTGCAGCATGCCGGCGTCGTGGCGCCACGCGCTGACGAGCTGGTCGAAATCGACGGCCGCCCCGGCATCGTGTTCAGCGGTCTGCGCACCGGTCGGACGCTGAGCGGCGAAGTCCGGTCGCGGCCCTGGCTCATCCTGCGCGCGGCGCGCAAGCTGGCCGAACTGCACGACGAGTTGCATGCTTGCCGCTCGGGCGAACTGCCGTCACAGCGTGAACGCATCACTGATGAGATCGAGAGCGCGCGTTGCGTGCCGCTGGCGTCGCGTCGGCTCGCGCTCGCCACACTCGAGCAGTTGCCCGACGACGACCGCGTCTGCCACAACGACATCCACATGCTGAACGTCATTGTCTACGACGACGGCGCGGCGCTCATCGACTGGATGCTGGCGACGCGTGGTAATCCGCTCGGCGACGTGGCCAACGCCCTGCTGCAACTGCGCTTCGGCGAGCAGCCGAAGAGCCTCGTCGCGCGCATCGCACTCGAAGGTGGCCGTGCGATCTTCTGGCGGACGTACCTGCGGCGATACCTGCAGCTCCGGCCGGGGATCGCCGCGGAACTGGCGCGCTGGGAGCTGCCCGTGGCAACCGGGCTGGCAGGCCGGCGCGAGGGGCGCATGCAGCGGCAACTCTTGCAGCGCGTCGAAACACTCGTCAGAGTGTCCGGCGGCAAGCCTTCCAGCAGTGGGTCAGGATGAAGACGGTCGAGATTTTCAGCGGTGCCTGGAATGGCGACCGCCAGCTGAAGCTCACGTTTCCGGATGCGTGGGACGTGCAGGTCGTGGGTGCCAGCGCCGGTCCGGCGCTCGACGTCGAGCAGATGCGCGCGCGCGTGCGGGCGCCGATCGGTTCGCCGCCGCTTGCCGAGCTGGCCCGGCGCAGCCGGAAAGCCGTCATCATCATCGATGACATTTCGCGTCCGACGCCGACGGCCGAGTTGCTGCCGCTGGTGCTCGACGAACTCGAGGCCGGCGGCCTGTCGCTGTCACAGGTGCGCGTGGTCATCGCCGCGGGCGGGCACGAGCCGGCGCCCGAAGAGCACAACCTGCTGAAAGTGGGCGTGGCCGCAGCCGCCCGCGTCGCCTGGGAACTGCACGATCCCGACGGCGACGTCGTCGCCTGCGGCAAGTCGCCGTCCGGAATCCCGCTGTTCGTCAACCGCACGGTGATGGAAGCCGACCTGAAGATTGGCATCGGCGGCATCATGCCGCACGACGGCGCGGGCTTCTCCGGCGGCTCGAAGATCCTCGTGCCCGGCGTCGCCGGAACCCAGAGCGCGCGTTACCTGCACGACCTGCTCAAGGGTGCGAGGGCCCGTGGCGACTCGATCGACAACGACTTCCGGCGCGAGCTCGACGTCATCACCGGCCGGCTCGGCCTGAACTTCATCGTCAACGTGATTCTCGATCACCAGCGGCGCGTGGCGGGCCTGTTCGCGGGCGACCGCGTGCTCGCGCACCGTGAAGGTGCGCGCGTGGCGACGGAGAAATTCGCGGTGGTCCCGGTTGCCGATGCACAGATCATCGTCTCCAATGCGTATCCGGTGGACGCCAGTCTCTGGTTCGTACCCTGGGGCACGTGGCCGCTGATGGCGGCCGGTCCCGGCGTGTCGAAGGTCGCCATCGCCGACGGCTCGCACGGTCCCGGTGCCCACCGTCTCAAGCCGACGGAACTGTCGCTGGTCGGGCGCCTCGCCGTACGCTTGAAGACACTGCGCGTACAGCACATCTTCAAGCAGGTGCGGCACCTGGCGACGAGCCTGTGGCGCACGCAGAGCCGCAAGTCGCTCGACTTCGATTTTCTGTGCCCCCACATCTCGGAAGCCGATCTGGCCAAGCGGTTTTCGGCGGCGCGGCTGCATCGCACCTGGGACGAGGTGCTCGCGGTGCTGCGCGCGCGGCACGGCGAGGGTCCGGTGAAGGTGGCGGTGTATCCCTGCGCGCCGCTGCAATACGTCCGGTTGGACGGGGCGAAGAAATGAGAATCTGCCTGATCAGCGTCGAGATCTTCGCCTGGGGCAAGTACGGCGGGTTCGGTCGCGCGACGCGCACGATCGGGCGCGAACTCGCCGAGCGCGGCCACGAGGTTTTTGCCGTGGTGCCGCGCCGCGCGGGGCAGGCGCCGGTGGAGCAGCTCGATGGCATGACGGTGCTGTCGTTTCCGTCGCGCCATCTGCTCGGCCAGGTCGGGCTGCTGAAGCAGGCGGACGCGCAGATCTACCATTCCTGCGAGCCTTCGTTTGGCACCTGGCTCGCCGAGCGGGCACTGCCCGACCGCCTGCACGTCGTCACCTGCCGCGATCCGCGCGACTGGGAAGACTGGAAGACCGAGTTTGCGCTGCCGTCCCGCAGCCGCCTGCGCGTCGTCGCGAACTATGTCTACGAGAATGGGCCCATGGTGCGATGGGGCGTGCAGCGCGCCGACGCCGTGTTCACGGCGGCGAAGTGTCTGATCCCGAAGGCGACGTCGATGTACGGGTTGCGCACGCTGCCGACGTTTCTGCCGACCCCGATCGAGATCCCTGCGCAGGTTGGCAAGGCAGAACGGCCCACGGTGTGCTTCGTCGGCCGGCTCGACCGGCGCAAGCGGCCCGAACTGTTCCTCGACCTGGCGCGGCAGTTTCCCGACGTGAGGTTCATCTGCGTGGGCGCATCGAACGACAAGGCATGGGACCAGGAACTGCACCGCCGCTATGGAGCGCTGCCGAACCTGGACATGCGCGGATTCGTCGACCAGTTCCGCTCCAACGACCTGTCGCAGATTCTCGGCGAGAGCTGGATCATCATCAACACTTCGGCGCGCGAAGGCCTGCCGAATTCGATGCTGGAGGCCGCGGCTCATCGCTGCGCCGTGCTGAGCTCGGTCGATCCAGACGACTTTGCGGTGAAGTTCGGCCGCTACGTGCAGGACGACGACTTCGCCTCCGGCCTGCGCTACCTGCTCGATCACGACCGCTGGCGCGAAGCGGGGCTTGCCGCGTGGCGCTACGTGTCGTCGACGTTTGCGACCGCGCCCGCCATCGAAGGGCACCTCGAGGTGTACCGCTCGCTGCTGGCACGCCGCGGCTGAGTCCCGGGCCGCGAAGCAGATGAGGCGTCCGATCACCGCCGGAGTCCGCGGGTCGGTCTACGTCGCGCTGCAGACGCTGCGCGGCTGGCCGCTCGGGCGCTTCGTGCGTCAGTTGCAGGCATGGGAACACCTGCCGGTGGCGGAGTTCGAACGGCTCCAGCGCGAGCGGCTGCTCGCTACGCTGCGAACGGCCAAGGCCGCGGTGCCGCTGTATGCCCAGGGCCCCTGGGCCACCGCGCGCGGCGACGGGATCGACCGTTGGCCGGTGCTCGAACGCAGCGTGCTCGATCAACACGACGAGGCTCTGGTTGCGCAACCCCGCGGGGGCGTGACGGTCACGCGCAGGACTTCGGGTTCCACCGGACGGCGTGCCCGCATCGTCCTGACCAGGGACGCCGAAACCTGGGGCTGGGCGCATCGCTACCGAGGTCTGCTGTGGCACGGTTTGCCGATCGGCGTCCGTGCCCTGCGGCTGTCGCACGACCGTCACCTTCTGCGCGACTGGCTGCTCGACCAGCGTAGCGTCCATGCGCTCGAATCCGACGCGGCCGTCGATCGGGCCATCGACATCCTGCGGCGCCGGCGCCCGCCGCTCGTCGCGGGGCCGCCTTCCGCGTTGTTCTATCTCGCCCGGCGCCTGCGCGAACGCGGCATCGGGCAGCCGCTCGCGCCGTTTGCCCGCGTGGGTGGCGAGCAGTTGTTCGGCTTCCAGCGCGACGAGATCCAGTCCTGCCTGGCGTCCCGTGCGATCGACTCCTACGGCGCGACGGAACTCGGGGCCATCGCCGGCGAATGCCCGGCGGGGTCACTGCACGTCTATGCCGAGCACCTGTATCTCGAGGTGTTCGACGGCGATCGGCGTCTCGGGCCAGGGGAACTTGGCGATCTGGTCGCCACGCCGCTCAACAACCCCGCCATGCCGCTGGTCCGCTACCGGGTCGGCGATCGCGCCCGGATCGCCCCGGACCGTTGTCGTTGCGGCCTGCCGCAACCCGTGCTCCGGGACCTGCAGGCGCGCGCGGCAGACAGGGTCCTGCGCGTCGACGGTTCGCAGGCCCACGCCACCACGCTGCTCGAGCGGCTCGGCAGCGTTTACACGGATCGCGCGCTGGCCTTCGTGCGACAAATGCAGCTGCAGCAGGAGGAGGCCGCTGCCTGCGTCGTGCTCGTCGAAAGCTCGCGGGACGTGGCGGAGTCCGAACACTCTGTTCTGCAGCAGCGCCTGGCGGCGATCGTGCGTGAAGGGGTGGGCGAGGGCTGCAGGGTGCGCGTGGAATACGTGCCGACCCTGCCGCGCGCGGCCGGCAAGCTGCGCTACTACCGCAGGGTGGCGGCCCCCGACGTGCGCTGAGCGAGCCGCGCTGCCGCGCGCACGACGCGCAAAGCGGCGCACGCCCCACCGTAGCCGTTGCCGATGTTGACGACGACGACGCCGGGTGCGCAGCTCGACAGGGCCGCATGCAATGCAGTCTCGCCGCCGCGCGCTACGCCGTAGCCGGTCGGCGTCGGCACGGCGATCACGACGCCGTGCACGAGCCCACCGACGACGCTGACCAGGGCCCCGTCCATGCCGGCCGTGACGATGACGACTTCATGGTCCTGCAGCCGTTCCTGCTGCTCGAGCAGTCGCCAGAGGCCGGCGACGCCGACGTCGTGGATCTCGTCGGCTGCCTCGCCGTGAAATGCAAGTGTTCGCACGGCTTCCCGCGCGCAGGGGACGTCGGAACTGCCGGCCGACACGACCGCGACGCGCGGCGGTCCGGTCGGGCGCGCGGGCTCGCCAGCGATGCCGGTGCGCGACACGGGGTCGTAGTCGACGTGATTGCGCGTCGCGGGCGTCAGATTTTCGTAAAGCGTCGCATCGAGGCGCGTGAGCAGCAGCGGTACGTCGCGGTCGCGCGCGAGACCGAGGATGTGCTCGATCTGCCCGACGCTCTTGCCCGCGCAGAGAACCGCCTCGGCGAGACCGATGCGGGCGCGGCGACCGAAATCGAAGTTCACTTCGTCGGCGGTCACGCAGACCTCACGAAAGCGCTGCCCATGCGATAGCGATCGAGACGGGCGCGATCGAAGCCGCTGCCCCGCAGCAGCGGCGCAATCGAGTCGAGCAGCGCCGCAGTCCCGTCATCGCCGAGACGCGTGTAGGTGGCCTCGTCGAGTTCGACGACCAGCCCCTCGCGACGGACCCTGGCACGGACGATCGGCGCGCCCAGCTGCTTGCGCACGAAGGTCTCGACGCGATGCACGAGCGCAAGCACCGGCGGGGTGACGCGTGTGCCGGTCTCGAGCCGGCTCGACAGGCAGGGCGCCGCCGGCAGTTGCGCGACCTCGCCCAGGCCGAAGCCGCGTGCGAGCGCGCGAACGTCCTGCTTGCCGATCGAGGCTTCGACGAAGGGATGACGCACCTCGTGATTGCGCGCCGCCTCGAGCCCCGGCCGGAAGTCCGACAGGTCGTCGAGGTTCGTCCCGGAGACGACCACTGCCGCCGTGTGCCGCGATATGGTGGCGTACAGGTTCGTCTTGCAGAAAAAGCAGCGATTGACCGGGTTGGCGAGATAACCGGGGTCGGTGAATTCTCCGGCATCGATGACCACCAGCGACCATCCGTGGGCCGCGGCCAGTTCGCGGGTGCGCGACGTCGCTTCGGGCGGCACGGCCGGGGACACGGCGTGGAACATCGTCGCAGCGCCGCCGAGCCGCGCGTGGGCCGCGAAGGCGAGCGTGAGGCTGTCGACGCCGCCACTGACGGCGACCGCGACGCTGCCCAGTTCGTCGAGCACGCGATTCAGGTTGTGGCAGACAGGGGGCATTCACCTCTCTCCGGTCGGAAACGGGTGCATGTCCGCTGTTGCCTGTTCCGCCGCCCGGCGTCGTGCCTCGCGTGCCTCGTGCCCGCCGGGGCCGGACACGTCGTCGCTGTCGGCCTTGCGCGTGACACGACCGCCCGGGCGCTGCGCGACCTTTACGCGCACGCGGCGGTCATGCAGGTCCACGGGCTGTAGCTCGCGCGGCAGGGTGGTGCGCGTCACGGTGGACTTGCGCACGCCGAGCGTGGTCGTCTCGACGAAACACAGCGCCGCGACCTCGTCGAGCGCTTGCGGACGACACAGCAACCGCAGCTGCGTGACCATGCGGCCCTTCTTGCCGAGCGCCGGCATCTGCAGGGCATCCAGCACGGCGGGATGCGCACGCAACACGTCGAGCCCCGCGGCGAGGTCTTCCGGTGTCTGGTCGTCGATCTCGAACTCGAGGAGCCCGATGCGCTCGTCGAGCGCCGGGCCGGACGCCTGCCCGGACAGCAGGACACGCAGGACGTTGCTGATGCCCGGCAGGGTTCGCAGGCCGAACCCGCAGCCGGCATCCAGCAGCGTGCGAGCCTCGTGATGGCGCGGCTCGCCCAGTTCTTCGCGCAGGTGACGCAGGATCGCGGCGCCCGTCGGCGTGATGCGCTCGCCCGGAATGCCATCGTCGATGACCGGGAACCCCTGCAACAGGCGCGCGGTCGCCGGGGCGGGGACGGGCAGTGGGCCGTGGGCGGTCCGGACACGACCGCTGCCGAGCGGCAGCGGCCCGTGGGACCAGCTCGTCAAGGCGAGCCTTTCGACCAGCCAGGCCGCACCCACGATGTCCGCGATCGAATCCCAGGCGCCGACTTCGTGGAACTCCACATCGTCGAGCGCGATGCCGTGCACGCCCGCTTCGGCGTCCGCCAGAAGTGCGAAGATCCGCAGCGCACGGTCGCGGACGGCCGGTTCGAGCGCTGAAGCCCGCAGTTGCACGGCAATGTCGCGATGGGCCGTGTGATCATGGTGATGCCGATCGTCGTCCGCCGGCGGCTCGACCAGGAAGCGCTTGCCGGCGAGGATGCCGTCCCGGTGCGGCACCAGTTCGAGGCGAGCCGATCGCGGCAGGCCGGCCTTGCGCACGACCGCACACAGGCCGTCGGCGAGGTCGGGACGGGCGTCGAGCAGCGCCGCGATGAACATGTCACCGGCGATGCCCCCGAGTACGTCGAGTTGCAGATGAAGCGTCATCGAGCAGGCGGTGCGGGGAAGGTCGGGTAGTTTCCACGAATCGGCTCTGGCGCACCAGCGAGCCGCTTCGGAGCCGGAGCGAGGCGCTTTGACATTGGCGCGTGGCGCTGACGCGGGCACGGCCCGCACGGTAAGATCATCGCGAGCGAGAGGGCTGCCGCGACGACATGAAGATCCTGACGTTGAGTTACGAGTTTCCGCCGATCGGTGGCGGCGGCGCCGGTGTCGTCAAGGGTCTCGCCCGCGAAATGGTGCGCCTCGGCCACTCGGTCGACGTGGTGACCATGGGGTTCCGCGACCTGCCCGCCGAAGAGGTCGTCGATGGCATCCGCGTGCGGCGCGTGCCGAGCGACCGGCGTCTGGAGAGCAAGTGCACGGCGCGCGAGGCCGCACAATACGTGCTGCGGGCGCGTCCCGTGGTGCGCGAGCTGCTGGCGCGCAACGACTACGACCTCGTGCATACGCACTTCATCTTTCCGGACGGTGTGCTGGCGCTGTCGGAAGTCGGGCGACGCAGGGTGCCCTACATCCTCACGGCGCATGGCTCGGACGTGCCCGGCTACAATCCGAAGCCGTTCTTCAAGCTGGTCCATCCGGTGCTGACGCTGTTGTGGCGACGTGTCACGCGCAGCGCCTGTGTCATCGTTTCGCCGAGCCGGGTCCTCGCCGGCATGATCGAGTCGATGCGCCCGGGCACGCCCGTGATCGTGATCCCGAACGGCATGGACCTCACCGGCTTCCGGCCGCAGGCCAAGCGTCCGCAGGCGCTCGTCGCGACGCGGCTGGTCGAGCGCAAGGGCGTGCAATACCTGCTGAAGGCGGCCGCGGCCGCGCGCAGCGAGTGGCCGACGCTGGTGGTCGGCAGTGGCGAATACGAGCAGCCGCTGCGCGAGTTGAACGCCGCGCTGGGAGAGCCGGGCAGGTTTCTCGGCTGGATGAGCAACGAGTCCGCGGAATTCAGGGATCTGCTCGCGACGTCTGCGATCTACGTGCTGCCGTCCGATTTCGAGAACTTCCCGGTGGCGCTGCTCGAGGCGCTCGCCGCGGGGTCCGCCATCATCACGACGCGTGGTCACGGCTGCGAGGAAGTGGTGGGTGATGCCGCCGAACTCGTCACGCCGGGCAGCACCGACCCGGCCAGGTGTGTGAGCGAGATCGCGCAGGCCCTGCAGCGGCTCGAACGAGACCCGGGGTATTGCGCGGAACTCGGCGCCCGCGCACGCCGGCGCGCGGAGCAGCACTTCGCGTGGGAGGCCGTCGCACAGCGCTATCTGGAGGTCTACCGTCGGCACGCCGGTTCCGGCCTGCGGCCCCAAACCGCGCCGGCGGTGGGTATCTGAGGCAGACGCAGGTCGTGGCCGACAACCCCTACGGTCCGCTCGACCGGTTCCTGCACCGGCTGGCGCTGCATTACCCCAGCAGCGCCGAGATGAGTTTCGATCTCGACCAGATGATGGTGCGTTCGGATCCACGGGCGATCGCGGGACGTCGTCACGTCTTCGTGAGCGGTCTGGCGCGCGCCGGCACGACCGTCCTGATGAGGCGGTTTCACGCCACCGGCCAGTTCCGCTCGCTGACCTACCGGGACATGCCGTTCGTGCTCGCGCCGAACCTGTGGTCGCGCATCAGTGGCGCGAGTCGCCGCCACGTCGAGGCCGCCGAGCGGGCGCACGGGGACCGGCTGGTCGTCGACCTCGACAGCCCCGAGAGCCTCGACGAGGTCTTCTGGCGCGTGTTCGCGGGCGACGAATACCTGAAGCCCGACCGGCTCGTGCCGCACGAACCGCAGGACGCCGTCGTCGCGAAGTACGTGCGCTACGTGAACGCGATTCTCGCGTCCGACCCGGCCGGGCGCGAACGCTACCTCTGCAAGGACAACAACAACATCCTGCGGCTGGGGGCGATCCGACGGGCGTTTCCCGAGGCGGTGATCCTGGTGCCGTTCCGCAACCCGTTCAGCCACGCCGAATCCCTGCGGCGACAGCATGCCCAGTTCTGCGAGCTGCAGGCGCGAGACCGTTTTGCGCAGCAATACATGACCTGGCTCGCGCATCATGAATTCGGACTGGGGCATCGGCGCTTTCGTTTCGATGCGGCGGCGCCGGCGGGTGCGGGGCCTGAATCGACGGGCTACTGGCTGTCGCTCTGGATCGAGACCTACGCATGGCTCGAGCGCGCCAGGCCCGAGTCGGCGCATTTCGTGTGCTACGAAGACCTCTGTTCGAACCCCGATGTGTGGGCGGCCATTGCGCGCATCGCCGCGGTCCCGGTGGCGGCCTCCGGCGAACCGTTCGAGGCATCGACACGGACGGCGCCGGAGCCGGGCGTGGGGCCCGATGCCGATGCAGCACAGGCGCTGTACGCTCGTCTGCGGGCGAAGGCTCTGCGATAGGGTGAAGCCGGGCAGCATCGACTCGGGTGCATGTCCCATTCCCGGTGTCGAGGTTCTTTACAGATTGGCGGCTGCTGCCGAACCGGGCCTGCGTAACGTGAAGATCTGATTGGGAATTTTGCCATGGCAAGAAGATTGCAGCACAATGGCTGCCGGGGCCAGGCCCCATTCGACATCGGAGTTCAGAGGATGCCCATGGTTCGTAAACGCTGCGCAGCAGTCATCGCCGGCGTCGTCGCCACTGTCTTCGGCTTTGCCGCCACTGCCCAGGCCACGAATGTATCGATCAGCGGTGGCACGGTCGTCGACACGATTCCCCAAGGCACCTCCGGCAACACCGTCCTCGGACCGGCCGGCATCGAATTGGGCGGCGGGCCGATCTACATCGATGGCACGCTCGACGTGCTGGGCCAGGGCGCCAGGATCACACTCTACGACGTCGGCAGCGAGTCGCACTGGATCAACGAAATCTGGATGTTCGACAAGACGACCAAAAAGCGCGTCAAGGACAAGGACGACTTCTATCGCGGCACCACGGGCGTGTTCGTCCACACCCCGTTCCAGTTGGCCATGACGGTCACGCAACCGTCGGGTGTGGCGAGGATGGGCTTCTGGCGGCGCTACCCCGACCCGGACTACGAGACCGTGATCAACGGCCAGTCGCCGATGATGATGGTGCCGGGTTATGGCTATGCGAGCATTGCGCTCGCCTACCTGGACGACGCCAACCGGATCGTCACCGGCCCCACGGACCGGATACTGCTGCTGCACGAGGACGGCGGCAAGGACCGCGACTACGACGACTACGTCGGCATCCTAGTGGTTGAGCCACTCCAGAAGTAGCCGCCGCTTTCGGTTGCAACGAGAACCCCGGCCACGTGCCGGGGTTTTGCTGTGAGGGTGGCTCCGACACCTGGATTCGAACCAGGGACCCGCTGATTAACAGTCAGCTGCTCTACCGCTGAGCTATGTCGGAACGGATGCCGAGAGGAGCCGATGATTCTCGTGTTGCGGCGAGTATCCGTCAAGGGTACGACGCCTCCAGGCGTCGAACGAGTCCGTGCAAATCGAGGTCACCGAGGCTCCAGCTCGGCGTAAACTGAGCCCACGCAAGGATTTTGATGGTCGCGGAGGTTCACCCATGGCATTCGGCTTCTGGAAAAGCGACCCTCCGGCCAAGCCGGTTCGCCGTGCGACGGCCCACCGCGCCGGGTCCGAGGTGGCTCGCAGCAACCGCTATCACGCGGTCAGCGTCCAGTGCGGCCCCGCCTGCGCGGCTACCTCGCTGACGCTGGAAGGCAGGCGTTTCCTGTCTGCGGAAGCACCCGTGCTGCCGCAGCCGACGTGCTCCCCTGCCAACTGCCAGTGCCGCTACGTGCACCACGACGACCGTCGCGCCGGCTTCGACCGACGCGAGTACGACGTGTGGAACTCGATCCTGACAGCCGACCCGGTCGTCGAACGCCGCCGCAACCGCGGACGACGCACGTCCGACTATCCCGAGCTGGCCTGAGCCGCGCGCAGGGCCTGGCCAATCCGCTCGAGTGCCTGCTCGAGCGTCTCCATGCTCACGGCGAACGAGAACCGGATGTGGCCCGGCGCGCCGAAGCCTGAGCCCGGCACGCCCGCGACGCCGGCCTTGTCGAGCAGGAACTCGGCGAACGCATTGTCGTCGACGTGGCCGAGGGCGTGCATCGCCCCGCCGATGTCGCAGAACGCATAGAAGGTGCCCGCGGCGGGCAGCACCTTGAAACCCGGCAGTGCGTTCAGCCCGGCGTTGAAGAAGTCGTGGCGCGCCTTGAAATGCCTGTTCATCTCGGCGACGCAGGCCTGATCGCCGGTGATCGCCGCGACGGCCGCTTTCTGCGACATCGACACCGGGTTTGACGTGCTCTGGCTCTGGATCGTCGACATGGCCGTGATGATCTCGACGGGCCCGCCGCAGTAGCCGATGCGCCAGCCGGTCATGGCATAGCTCTTCGAGACACCGTTGATGGTCACGGTGCGGTCATAGAGATGCGGATTGGCCGTCAGGAAGCTGCAGAACGGCTCTGGCGCCCAGTAGATGTGCTCGTACATGTCGTCGGTCGCGACGATCACACGCGGATGCTTCGCCAGCACGGCGCCGAGCGCCTCGAGCTCGGCGCGCGTGTAGGCGGCTCCGGTCGGGTTGCTGGGGCTGTTCAGCATGAAAATGCGCGTGCGCGGCGTGATCGCGCGGTCGAGTTGCTCCGGTGTGATCTTGTAGCCCTGCTCGGGACCCGCGTACGGCATGACCGGCACGCCTTCCGCGAGCAGCGCCATGTCGGGGTACGAGACCCAGTACGGTGCCGGGACGACGACCTCGTCGCCCGGGTCGATCAACGCCATGAACAGGTTGTAGATCGTCTGCTTTGCGCCGGTCGACACCAGCACCTGCGGCCGCGTGTAGCGGATGCCGTTGTCGCGCTCGAACTTGCCGATGATGGCATCCTTGAGTTCCGGAATGCCTTCGACGGCCGTATAGCGCGTGAAGCCCTTCCTGATCGCCTCGATGCCGGCCTCGGCAATGTGCGCGGGCGTGTCGAAGTCGGGCTCGCCGACGCCGAGACCGATGATGTCCTTGCCCTCGGCCTTGAGCCTGGCGACTCGACCGGTGAGTGCAACGGTGGGAGAGGGCTTGACGCGGCTGACGCGCGCTGCGGTTTCGACGGGCACTGGGGTATTCCGGGGACGCAGGAGACGGCGCATTTTAGGCTAATCTGCCGGGTCTCCCAAGGTTGCATTGCCAGGGATCAGGCAGGGGCTGCATGACCGACATCGCGCGCAGGTTTCAACTCCAGGCCGGCTACGAACCCGCGGGCGACCAGCCCGAAGCCATCGCGCGCCTCGTCGAAGGGCTGCAGAACGGGCTCGCGCACCAGACGCTGCTGGGAGTCACGGGCTCCGGAAAGACCTTCAGCGTCGCGAACGTCATCCAACAGGTGCAACGGCCGACGCTGGTCATGGCGCACAACAAGACGCTCGCGGCGCAGCTCTACGGCGAGTTCAAGGAGTTCTTCCCGCACAATGCGGTCGAGTACTTCGTCAGCTACTACGACTACTACCAGCCCGAGGCATACGTCCCCTCGTCGGACACCTACATCGAGAAGGACGCCTCGGTCAACGAGCACATCGAGCAGATGCGCCTGTCGGCCACCAAGGCGCTGCTCGAACGGCCGGATTCGATCATCGTCGCAACCGTCTCCGCCATCTACGGCCTCGGCGACCCCAAGGCCTACCTGAGCATGGTGCTGCACCTCGATCGCGGCGACAGACTCGAGCAGCGCAAGCTGCTGCGCCGGCTCGCGGACATGCAGTACACGCGCAACGAACTCGACCTCACGCAGGGCACCTATCGCGTCCGCGGCGACGTCATCGACATCTTCCCGGCCGAGTCCGAGCGCGAGGCCGCACGCGTCGAGCTGTTCGACGACGAGATCGAGGCGCTGAGCTGGTTCGATCCGCTCACGGGCGAGGTCCTGCGCAAGGTGCCGCGGCTCACCGTGTATCCGTCCTCGCACTACGTCACGCCGCGTGAGCGCATCGACGCCGCCATCGAGGACATTCGTGGTGAACTGCGCGCGCGGCTGATCGAGCTGCGCGAACAGGGCAAGCTCGTCGAGGCGCAGCGGCTCGAGCAGCGCACGGTGTTCGACCTCGAGATGATGATGGAAGTGGGCTATTGCGCGGGCATCGAGAACTACTCGCGCTATCTTTCCGGGCGCCAGGCCGGCGAGCCGCCGCCGACGCTGTTCGACTACCTGCCGCGCGACGCGCTGCTCCTCATCGACGAAAGCCACGTCACCGTGCCGCAGATCGGCGGCATGTTCCGCGGCGACCGCTCGCGCAAGGAAACGCTGGTTCAGTACGGCTTCCGGCTGCCGTCGGCGCTCGACAACCGGCCCCTGCGGTTCGACGAATGGGAGGCGCTCGCGCCGCAGATGATCTTCGTCTCGGCGACGCCCGGCCCGTACGAGCGCAGCCACTCGGGCGAGGTGGTCGAGCAGGTCGTGCGTCCCACGGGACTGGTCGACCCCGAGGTGGAGATCCGGCCGGTGCGCACGCAGGTCGACGACGTGCTGTCGGAAATCCATCGCTGTGTCGCGCAGGCCCAGCGCGTGCTGATCACGACGCTGACGAAGCGCATGGCCGAGGACCTCACCGAGTACCTGCACGAGCACGGCGTCAAGGTGCGCTACCTGCACTCGGACATCGAGACCGTCGAGCGCGTGGAGATCATCCGCGACCTGCGTCTCGGCAAGTTCGACGTGCTGGTCGGCATCAATCTGCTGCGCGAAGGTCTCGACATGCCCGAGGTCGCGCTCGTCGCCATCCTCGACGCCGACAAGGAAGGGTTCCTGCGATCTGCGGGCTCGCTGATCCAGACGATCGGGCGTGCCGCGCGCAACGTGCACGGCCGCGCGATCCTCTACGCCGACACGGTGACGGGCTCGATGCAGAAGGCGCTCGACGAGACGAACCGGCGCCGCGCGAAGCAACTCGAGTACAACGCGAAGCACGGCATCACGCCGCAGTCCATCGTCAAGGCCGTGCACGACGTCATGGAAGGGGCGCGCGTCGGCGCGATGACGGAAGCGATGCGGCGGGGTGGTGTGGCGCAGGAGGGCGGAGTGCTCCTGGGTCCGGAGCAGGCCATGAAGCGCATCCGCAAGCTCGAGGCCGAGATGTACAGGTACGCGCGCAACCTCGAGTTCGAGGAGGCCGCGCGCCTGCGCGACCAGATCGGGCGGTTGCGGCACCAGGTGTTTGGCGAACCGGGGGAGAGGGCAGGATAGGGCTGCCTGCGGTTCCGCTGGACACGGTTCTTTCCCGTGCTATCCTTCGCGGCTCGTTTGAGGGCGCATAGCTCAGCGGTAGAGCACTACCTTGACATGGTAGGGGTCCGTGGTTCGATCCCACGTGCGCCCACCACGATCCCGGGCACTGGCACGATCCCGGCACTGGGTCGTCGTGACTAACCATCGGGACTTACGTCGATGCCGGTCGTCATCACCCTGCCAGACGGCAGCCAGCGCTGTTTCGAGAGCCCGGTCACCGTGGCGGACGTCGCCGCGGCCATCGGCCCGGGGCTGGCCAGGGCGGCGCTGGCCGGACGAGTCGACGGCAGGCTCGTCGACAACTCGCACCTGATCGAGCGCGACGCCAGCGTCGCCATCATCACGGCCAAAGACCCCGAGGGCCTCGAGATCCTGCGGCATTCCACTGCGCATCTGCTCGCGCAGGCCGTGCAGTCGGTCTACCCGGAGGCGCAGGTCACGATCGGCCCGGTCATCGAAGACGGCTTCTATTACGACTTCGCCTTCAAGCGGCCCTTCACGCCGGAGGACCTCGCGAAGTTCGAGGCGAAGATGCACGAACTCGCGCAGGCCAACCTGCCGGTGAGCCGGCGCGTGATGCCGCGCGACGAGGCGGTCGACGTGTTCCGCAGGCTCGGCGAGCACTACAAGGCCGAGATCATCGCGAGCATTCCCGCGAACGAGGACATCAGCCTGTACGGGCAGGGCGACTGGTTCGATCTCTGCCGCGGCCCGCACGTGCCGGGCACCGGCAAGCTCGGCGCGTTCAAGCTGATGAAGGTCGCCGGTGCGTACTGGCGCGGCGACTCGCGCAACGAGATGCTCCAGCGCATCTACGGCACGGCGTGGCCCGACGAGAAGAGCCTCAAGGGCTATCTGACGCGGCTCGAGGAAGCCGAGAAGCGCGACCACCGCCGGCTCGGGCGCGAGCTCGGCCTGTTCCACACACAGGACGAAGCGGTTGGCAGCGTGTTCTGGCATCCGAAGGGCTGGACGCTGTGGCGCACGGTCGAGCAGTACATGCGCGAGCGGCTCGCGGCCGAGGGCTACGTGGAGGTGCGCACGCCGCAGCTCGTCGACCGTGTGCTCTGGGAGCGTTCCGGGCACTGGGAGAACTACGCGCCCAACATGTTCATCGCCGAGTCCGAGAACCGGACGCTGGCGGTGAAGCCGATGAACTGCCCCTGCCACGTGATGATCTACCGGCAGGGCATCAAGTCGTATCGCGACCTGCCGCTGCGCATGGCCGAGTTCGGTGCCTGTCATCGCAACGAGCCGTCGGGCGCACTGCACGGGATCATGCGTGTGCGCGCGTTCACACAGGACGACGCGCACATCTTCTGCCGCGAAGACCAGATCAACGCCGAGACGGCTGCATTCTGCGCGCTGCTCAGGAGCGTCTACGCCGACTTCGGGTTCACCGACGTTCGCATCAAGTTCTCGGACCGGCCCGTGCAGCGCGCGGGCTCCGACGAACTCTGGGACAAGGCCGAGGCGGCACTCCGGGACGCCTGCGCGGCGGCCGGGCTCGACTACGAGCTGAACCCGGGCGAGGGCGCGTTCTACGGCCCGAAGCTCGAGTTCGTGCTGCGCGACGCGATCGGCCGTGACTGGCAATGCGGCACGCTGCAGCTCGATCCGATCCTGCCCGAGCGTCTCGGGGCGGAGTACATCGGCGAGGATGGCGCGGCCCACCGGCCGGTGATGCTGCACCGCGCCGTGCTGGGCTCGATGGAACGCTTCATCGGCATCCTGATCGAGCACCACGCCGGCCGATTCCCGGCTTGGCTGGCGCCCGTGCAGGCCGTGGTCATGAATATCACCGGGGCGCAGGCCGATTACGTCCGGCGAGCAACCGAATTCCTGAAAAATCAGGGGCTTCGGGTCGAATTGGATTTGCGAAACGAGAAAGTCGGCTTTAAAATCCGCGAACACACCCTGCAGCGGGTCCCGTACCTGCTGATCGCGGGCGACCGCGAGTCGGGGTCGAATTCGCTGGCCGTGCGCACGCGCGAAGGCAAAGACCTCGGGTCGATGGGCCTCGAAACCCTCGCCTCGAAGCTTGCCTTCGAAGTCGCGAGCCGCGGCCGTGTTCGTTTGTCAGAAGAGGGTTGATCGCATCTCTGCTCCAACTTCCAAGCGCATCCGGCGCAACCACGAAATCACGGCCCCGCAGCTTCGCGTCATCGGCGCAGACGGTGAGCAAGTCGGGGTGATGAGCCGCTTCGAGGCGCTCGAGCTCGCCGCCTCGCAGGATCTCGACCTCATCGAGGTCTCGCCGATGGCGGACCCGCCGGTGTGCCGGATCATCGACTTCGGCAAATTCCAGTTCGAACAGAACAAGAAGGCGGCCGCGGCGAAGAAGAAGCAGAAGCAGATACAGATCAAGGAAGTGAAGTTCCGTCCCGGAACCGACGAAGGCGACTATCAGATCAAGCTCAGGAATCTGGTGCGCTTTTTCGAGGAAGGAGACAAGGCCAAGGTGACATTGCGTTTCCGAGGCCGTGAGATGGCGCACACCGACCTCGGTCGGCAACTCCTGCAGCGGTTGCAGCAAGACCTCGCGGCGCACGCCGTGGTCGAGCAGAACCCGCTGATGGAAGGCCGGCAGATGGTCATGATGCTCGCGCCGAAAAAGAAGTAAGGGCGGCTTCGGCCGTCTTTCGCCCTCGAACCCGCTCCGCAAGGCGTGGGCGAGATGGGCCATCAAAATCAGGAGTCAATGGCATGCCCAAGTTGAAGACCAACCGGGCCGCGGCCAAGCGTTTTCGCAAGACGGCGAAAGGCTTCAAACGCGGTCAGTCGCAGAAGCGGCACATCCTCACCAAGAAGACGACGAAGCGTAAGCGGCAGTTGCGTGGCACCACCCAGGTCGCCAAGCAGGACCTCGTCCGTCTCGAACAACTGCTCCCCCACGCCTGAGCGAGGTGACCCATGGCACGAGTCAAGCGTGGCGTCATCGCAGGACGCCGTCACAAGAAGGTCCTCGCCAAGGCGAAGGGTTATTACAACGCGCGCCGCAAGGTTTACCGCACCGCGAAGCAGGCCGTCATCAAGGCCGGCCAGTATGCGTATCGTGACCGCCGCGCCAAGAAGCGCGACATGCGCGCGCTGTGGATCACCCGCATCAACGCGGGTGCCCGCACGTTCGAGCTGTCGTACAGCCGCCTGATGGCCGGCATCAAGGCGGCGGGCCTGGAGATCGACCGCAAGCTCCTCGCGGACCTCGCGGTGCACGACCTCGAGGCGTTCGGCAAGATCGCGGAGCAGGCCAGGGCCGCCCTGGCGAAATAGGGGACATCCACCTGTTTCTCACCTGCTTCCCCGCGTGTCGACGGAAGCAGGTGAGCGTCCCCGGCGGAGTGGCCGGCACGTCGCCCTCGAGCGTCGACGGCGACCCGCCAGACGGAAAGGCGCCGCATGAGCGATACAACCACGTCCCCCGGACTCGACGCTCTCGCCGCCGAAGCGAAGGCCCGCGCCGCCTCGTGCCCGGGGCTTGCCGATCTCGAAGCGCTCAAGGTCGAGCTGTTCGGCAAGAAGGGCGCAATCACCGCGCAGCTCAAGTCGCTCGGGGCCTTGCCGCCCGAAGAGCGCAAGGCCGCGGGTGCCCGCATCAACGCCGTGCGCGACGGTCTCACGGCGGCGATCGATGCGCGCAAGGCGCAACTCGAGCGGGAACAGCTCGAACGCCAGCTTGCGGCGGGGCGCATCGACGTCACGCTGCCGGGTCGCGGCCAGCAGCCGGGCGGGCTGCACCCGATCACGCGCACGCGCCGTCGCATCGAGTCGCTGTTCCGCCACGCCGGCTTCACGGTGGAAGAGGGGCCGGAGGTCGAGGACGACTGGCACAATTTCGAGGCGCTCAACATTCCCGCGAACCACCCCGCGCGGGCCATGCACGACACCTTTTACTTCCCGGACGGCCGGCTGCTGCGCACCCACACCTCGCCCGTGCAGGTGCGTGCCATGCTGCGCGACGCACCGCCGCTCAGGATGATCATGCCGGGGCGCGTCTATCGCTGCGACTCCGACATGACGCACACGCCCATGTTCCACCAGGTCGAGGGCCTGGTCGTCGACGAGGGCGTCAGCCTCGCAAACCTGAAGGCGGTGTTGCACGACTTCGTGCAGCGGTATTTCGAGCGCAGCCTCGGCATCCGTTTCCGGCCGTCGTACTTCCCGTTCACCGAGCCCTCGGCCGAAGTCGACATCGAGTGCGTGTTCTGCAGCGGGGCGGGCTGCCGCGTCTGCAAGCAGACGGGCTGGCTCGAGGTCGCCGGCTGCGGCATGGTGCACCCGAACGTCCTGCGCAACGTCGGGATCGACCCGGAGCGCTACACGGGCTATGCGTTCGGCATGGGCATCGAGCGCCTGACCATGCTGCGCTACAACGTCAACGACATCCGCCTGTACTTCGACAACGACCTGCGCTTCCTGCGCCAGTTCGGCTGAGCCACGGCACGGGAAGGCGAGAACGATGCGCATCAGTCTGCAGTGGTTGGGGGAATGGCTCGAAGGCGAGCTGCCGGCGGCCCGCGATCTCGCGGCGCGACTGACCATGGCCGGTCTCGAGATCGAGGGAATCGAGGCGGCGGCACCACCGTTGCCGGGCGTGATCGTCGGCGAGATCGTCGAGCGGACGAGGCACCCGAACGCCGACAGCCTGAGCGTCTGCACCGTCGACACGGGCGGTGAGTCTGTGCAGGTCGTCTGCGGCGCTGCGAACGCGCGTGCGGGCATGAAGGCACCGCTGGCGACCATCGGCGCGAAGCTGCCGGGCGGGCTCGAGATCCGCAAGGCGAAGCTGCGCGGCGTGGAGTCGTTCGGCATGCTCTGCTCGGCGAAGGAACTCGGCCTTGCCGAGGACTCGGGCGGCTTGCTCGATCTGCCGCGCGAGTTGCAGACCGGAGCCCCGATCGTCGCCGCGCTCCGTCTCGACGATACCGTTCTCGAAGTCAACCTGACTCCCAACCGCGGCGACTGCATGAGCGTGCTCGGCATCGCGCGCGAAGTCGCGGCCCTCACGGGCAGGCGGCTCACCGGCCCCCAGCTCGCACCGGTGGCGGCCGGCTCGGCCGAGACCTTCCCGGTGGAGCTGACGCCGCAGGCGGGCTGCGTGCGTTTCGCTTCGCGCGTCATCCGCGGTCTCGATCCGAAGGCGCCGTCGCCCGCGTGGCTGCAGGAGCGTCTGCGACGCGCCGGTCTGCGCCCGATCTCGGCGGCGGTCGACGTCACGAACTACGTCATGCTCGAACTCGGCCAGCCCATGCACGCCTACGACCTGCGCGAGCTCCGCGGCGGCATCGTCGTGCGTCGTGCGCGGGCCGCGGAGACGCTGAAGCTGCTGGACGGTCGCGAAGTCGCGCTGGACGACTCTGTGCTGGTCATTGCCGACCGCGAGAAGCCACTCGGCCTGGCCGGTGTCATGGGTGGCGAGCATTCGGGCATCGGCGACCACACGTGCGACGTACTGCTCGAAGTCGCGTTCTTCCAGCCCGACGTGGTTGCCGGTCGCGGCCGCCGCTACGGTCTGGTCACGGATGCTTCGCAGCGTTTCGAGCGCGGCGTCGACCCGACGCTGCAGGAACGTGCGATCGAGCGGGCCACGGAACTGCTCGTCGCGTGTGCGGGCGGCGTGCCCGGGCCGACCGAGGTGACGGAACTCGCGGACGAACGGCCCGTGCCGCCGGTCGTACCGTTGCGCCCGGCGCGTGCCCGGCAGGTGATCGGTGCGCCGATTGACGACGCCGAGATGGCGTCGATCCTGCAGGGTCTCGGCATGAGCGTCACGCGTGACGGGGCGAACTGGCGGGTGATGCCGCCGACATGGCGCTTCGACCTGGGCATCGAGGAAGACCTGATCGAGGAAATCGCCCGCGTCCACGGCTTCGACAACGTGGCCGAGGTCGTGCAGCCGTCACGCCAGCCGCTCGCACCCTGCACGGAAACGCGCGTCCGCGGCGACGTCGCCGCCGACGTCCTCGTGCAGCGCGGCTATTTCGACGCGATCACCTACAGCTTCATCGAACCGCGGCTGCAGCAGATCTTCACGCCTGGCGTCGAGTCGCTGACGCTGGCGAATCCGATCTCGGCGGAACTGGCGACGATGCGTGCGTCGCTGTGGCCGGGTCTGGCCGCGGCGCTGGTTTTCAACCAGCGGCGCCAGCAATCGCGCGTGCGTCTGTTCGAGATCGGCCGCAAGTTCGTCGTCACGGGCGGACAGGGCACGCTCGAAGAAGTGCCGGTCGTCGCCGGGATCGCGGCCGGCGCCTCGTTGCCGGAACAATGGGGTGTCGCCAGGACGCCGGTCGACTTCCACGACGTGAAGGCGGACGTCGAGGCGCTGCTGCGCACGACCGGCGCGGCGCAGGAATTCTCGTTTGCAGCCGCCACGCACCCTGCGTTGCATCCCGGCCAGACCGCTCGCATTCTGCGTGGCGACCGTCACGTCGGCTGGATCGGGCGCCTGCATCCGGAAGTGGAACGTCAGATCGACTTGACATATTCGGGTGTGGTTTTCGAACTGGAACTTGACAGTGCGCTCGTCGCGAGCGTGCCGCATTACCGCGAGGTGTCGCGTTTTCCCATGGTCCGGCGCGATCTCGCGGTCGTCGTCGACGAGACAGTGCCCGTGCGAGGACTGCTGGACTGCATCGCCGCGGCCGCCGGCACGGCGATGCGCGAAGCAACGGTGTTCGACATCTATCGCGGCACGGGTATCGAAACCGGTCGCAAGAGCGTGGCGATAGGCTTGAATTTGCAGGACGTTTCCCGCACCCTTACCGACGATGAATCGGATGCCATCGTGGCGCGGGTCGTTGGGGACCTGGAACGTGAATACTCCGCCACGATAAGAGACCGATAAGACAAGATGGCATTGACCAAGGCGGAAATCGCTGAAGCCCTGTTCGATCACCTCGGCCTCAACAAGCGTGAGGCGCGGGAACTCGTCGATCTCTTTTTCGAAGAGCTGCGCATGTCACTCGCGAATGGCGAGCAGGTGAAGCTCTCGGGCTTTGGCAATTTCGACCTGCGCAGCAAGAACCAGCGCCCGGGGCGCAATCCGAAGACGGGCGAGGAAATCCCGATCAGCGCGCGTCGCGTCGTAACGTTCCGGCCGGGACAGAAACTGAAGGCACGCGTGGAAGCGTATGCTGGAACCCAGCAATAACGACGAACTGCCGGCGATCCCGGGCAAACGCTACTTCACGATCGGGGAAGTGAGCGACCTCTGCGGCGTCAAGCCGCACGTGCTGCGTTACTGGGAGCAGGAGTTCCCGCAACTCAAGCCGGTCAAGCGCCGCGGCAACCGTCGCTACTACCAGCGCCAGGACGTGCTGGTCATCCGCCAGATCCGCGCGCTGCTCTACGACCAGGGTTTCACCATCGGCGGGGCGCGCAACCGCCTCGACGGCGAGGAAGCGCGCGTCGACGTGACGCAGACCCACCAGCTCGCGCGCCAGTTGCGCGTCGAGCTCGAAGACCTCATCAAGATCCTGCGCCGCTGAGCGCGGCGTCGGAAAACTCCGATCGCGATTCAATCCGGGGTTCCCTGGGCTATAATCCGCGCCCGGTCGGAGCGTGGCGCAGTCTGGTAGCGCACTTGCATGGGGTGCAAGGGGTCGCGAGTTCGAATCTCGCCGCTCCGACCAATTTCCCCGCCCCTGCGCGCACGACCCATGGACACGCAGCAGATCCGATCGATCATGACGGTCGCCTTGATGACGGCCTTCGCCGATGGCGCCAAGGATGAACGCGAGCGCGAGGCCATTCGCCGCCTTGCCGACACGCTGGGGGCGGAGGGCGCCGCCGACATGCCGGGCCTCTATCGCGACGTGCTGCTCGCGAAGCCGAAGCTCGAGGCAGTCGTGGCGCCGCTGGCGTCTGCGGAACTGCGCCAGTACGCCTACGAAATGGCGATCGCCGTCGCGAATTCGGACGGCGCGCAGGGCCCCGCCGAAGCCGGGTTCCTGCGGCAGCTCGCGGCGACGCTCGGCCTGCCGGAGGCGGGGGCCGCGGTGAGCGCCAGCGCCGCGAGCGCGATGGCCGAAGCGGCGGTCGCAGACCTGCCGCGCGACCTTCCGGCCACGTCAGCACCGCCCCTGAGCGGTGCGGTGCTCGGCCAGGCAAACATCGACGAGGCCACGCTCGACCGGACGATCCTGAACGCGTCGATCACCAACGCGGCGCTCGAACTGCTGCCCGAGACGATCGCCTCCATGGCGATCATCCCGCTGCAGATGCGCCTCGTGTACCGCATCGGCCAGGCCTACGGCTACCCGATGGACCGCAGCCACGCGAAAGACTTCATCGCGACGCTGGGTGTCGGCCTGACCTCGCAGTACCTCGAGCAGTTCGGTCGCAAGCTGCTCGGCGGGTTGCTCGGTGGCGTCGCCGGCGGGCTCGGTCGCTCGCTCGGCCGGCAGGCGGCGAGTTCCGGGCTGACGTTCGCGACGACCTATGCGATTGGGCGTGTCGCGCAGCGCTATTTCGCGGGCGGACGGACGCTCGACGCCGCGGCGCTCAAGCAGACGTTCACTGCATTGCTCGGCGAGGCACGCGGCATGGCGCCGGGCTACCAGGCGCAGATCGAGCAGGCCGCGCGGACGATCGATACGCGCAGCCTGGCGTCGCTCGTCAGGCAGGTGTGACCCGAGGCACACCGGCTGACGGACCAGGTGCCATCAACATCGACAGCCTCGGGCCGCCTGTGCGATGTCGGGCGGACGATGCGAGGCGTCCTCCGAAGCGTGCCGTTGCGGCTGTTGCCGACTGTCGGGCGGCTCGGGATGTGGCGCGGTACGCCGTCGTGCCCGGGTCAGGAGTACGTCAGCGCGCCGGCCCGCGACGGATCCTCGAGGTGCGGGATCGCGTTGAAGGCGACGAGCCGCGTCGCGCCGCTCGACGTCCACGCAAACTCCGTCACACCCGTGTTGCGCGTCTGCAGGTTGAGCTGGATTGCGGCTTCGGGCCCCGCGCCGAGCACGTCCGCCGTGTAACGTCCGATCACACCGCCGGAACTGACGAGCAGGACGTTGTCGTCGCGCCCGAGACCCTCGCAGAGGTCGGCGAAGCCGCCCGCGATACGCGCGCCGAACTCGGGCCAGGTTTCCCCGCCCGTGATCGTCCCTTGGTACCGGCTCCATGCCTGCAGCGCCTGACGGAGGGCGATGAAATAGGCGCGGCGATCGCCGTGGGCGCGGGCGTCCTGCTTGCGGTCGCTTGCGAACTGACCGAGCAACGAGGCGTGGTCGTATTCGTTGAAGCGCGCATCGCGCCGCGGCACCGGTGCCCCGGGCAACTCGGCGAGCAGCAGGTCGCAGGTCTCGGCCTGGCGACGCAAGGTGCCGGAAGCGATGCGCGCGAAACGCAGGCCGCGTGTCGCGAAATGGGTGCCCAGCCAGCGTGACTGCTGCTCGCCGAGCGGAGTGATCGAATCGTAGTTGCCGGTGAAGTCCGGCTGACCGTGGCGTACGACGTAAAGATGGGGCATAACCGTGGCAGTCTAGCGTGACCGGAAGCAGGTGAATGTCCCCGATTTCCCACGACGGTACGAGGCAACGATGACCGGCACGACCCGACCCGCCGACGGCAAGGCGGCCTTCGCGGCCTGCGGCGTCATCACGCTGACGACGGACTTCGGCCACAAGGACCCGTTCGTCGGCGTCATGAAGGGGCAGGTGTTGCGTCGCTTTCCGGCCGCCCGGCTCGTGGACCTGACGCACGAGGTGCTCGTGCACTGGCCGGCCGAGGCCGGCTTCTGGCTCGGGCGGTCGTTCGACTACTTTCCGCCGGGCACTGTGCACGTCGCCGTCGTCGATCCGGGCGTCGGCGGCGCTCGCAGCATCGCCGTGCTCGAGGCGCACGCGCAGGTCTTCCTGGCGCCGGACAACGGATTGCTCGCGGGTGTGCTGGAGCGGTTGCGCGAGCCGCCGGTGCTCAGGCGGCTCGACGAAGCCTGTTTCGCCGCGCTCGACATCCGTCGGCCGAGCGCGACGTTCCATGGTCGCGACATCTTCGCGCCGGTCGCCGCCGAACTTGCCTCCGGTCGTCTGCCGCCGTCTGCGCTGGGCCCGATCGTCGACGAACTCGTCCCGGGGTGGATCGACGAGCCGGTCGTGTCGTCAGGACAGGTCAGCGGTGCCGTGGTCACGGTCGACCATTTCGGCAACCTGCTGACCAACATCGACGCGGCGCTGATTCCCCAGAGCCCTCACCCCGTGGTCCGGGCCGCCGGACACGAGATTCCGCTGCGCCGCACCTACGCGGACGTCCGGCCCGGGGACTACCTTGCCCTGGTCAACTCGTTCGGGGTCCTGGAGATCGCCCGGGCGGAGCAGAGCGCCGCCCAGGGGCTCGGCCTCGACCGGGGAGCGCCGGTCGTCGTCGCGACGGCTTGAGCGTAAGCCCCTGACCGGGCGACGGAACCACCGAAGCGAGGCCGGGTCTGAGCGTGCGTGCCGGCAGGGTTGCGCCGCGGGCATTGCACTGCAAAAGACGCGGTTGTGATGCGGTCCGATCCGTGTATAGTGCGCAGCCTCGTGCCTGCGAAATTGCGGGCAGCACCTTGAAATTGCAGGAATTTTCCAGGGCCGTGCGATGGAACGAGACGAGGAACACTTCGACTTGGACGAAGACTTCGTTGCCGGGGCCGAGGCTGACGACTACGACCGCTTCATCGAGCGCGTCGACCGTCGCAAGCAGGCCGTCAAGAAGGGCAAGGCGGCGTGGAGCAAGCTCGAGGACGTGCTTGCGGAGAAACGTTTGCAGAAGGAACTGAAAGACTACTACGAAGACCAGTAGCTTCGGCTGCTGCACGGGCCCCCGGCTCCTGACACGGGGAGCCAGTGACCGTCCCGGCCCCGCGCCCGGACCCGTCAGGCAAGCACGAAGGCGCCATCCACACCACAAGGCGCCGTTGGGGACCGCTCGAGATGACAACCGAAAGCTCCTGGGTCGTCCTGAAGTTCGGTGGCACCAGCGTTTCGAGCGTCAGCAACTGGAAAAACGTCGCCGTTGTCGTACGCGAGCGGCTGGCCGAAGGGCTGCACCCGGTCGTCGTGCATTCCGCACTCTCGGGCATCACCGACCGTCTCGAGCAACTGCTCGCCAAGGCGCTCACCGGCGAATGGGAGCCGGTCATGGAACAGATCGAGCGCCGCCACATGGACCTGGCACGCGATCTGGGCATTCCCGGCGTCGCGACCGAACTGGACCACCATTTCAGCGAGCTGCGCCGCAGCGCAGAAGGCATCCACCTGATCGGCGAGGTGAGTGACCGTCTGCGTGCGCGCGTGATGTCGAACGGCGAGCTGATGGCGACGCGCATGGGTGCGGCTTTCCTCGCGCACGAGGGCATCGACGTGCAGTGGCTCGACGCTCGCACGTTGCTGCACGCCGAAGAGCGGGCCGGCGCGTCGGCGCGTGCCAATCACCTTTCGGCCACCTGCGTGTTCGAGCCCGACACCGCGCTGCAACAGCGACTCGCGGCCGTCCACAAGGTGCTGATCACGCAGGGGTTCATCGCCAGCGATGCGAAGGGCGACACGGTCCTGCTCGGACGTGGCGGCTCCGACACCTCCGGCAGCTACTTCGCGGCAAAGCTCGCCGCGCGTCGGCTCGAGATCTGGACCGACGTTCCAGGCATGTTCACGGCCAACCCGCGGTCCGTGCCGAATGCCCGGCTGCTGAAGTCGCTCGACTACGACGAAGCGCAGGAAATCGCCTCGAGCGGCGCCAAGGTGCTGCACCCGCGCTGCATCCTGCCCGTCAAGCAGTACTCGATTCCGCTCACGGTCCACGCCACGCAGCAGCCGGAGCTGAAGGGCACGGTCGTCACCGCGACGGGCGGCAACGGCGGCGCCCGTGTCAAGGCGGTGTGCATCAAGAAGGGCATCACGCTCCTCTCGATGGAAACGCTTGGCATGTGGCATCAGGTCGGCTTCCTCGCGGATGCCTTCGCCGTGTTCAAGGATCACGGTCTCTCGGTCGACCTGGTCTCGACCTCGGAGACGAGCGTGACGGTGTCGCTCGACCCGGCCGCCAATACGCTCGACAACCGGGCGATCGAGGCGCTGATCACCGACCTCGCGGCTCTCTGCCGCGTCGAGGTGATCGGGCCCTGCGCGGCGGTGAGCCTCGTCGGCCGCAACATCCGCGCGACGCTGCATCGGCTCGGCGACGCGCTCGAGTTGTTCGAGGAACAGAAGATTTATCTGGTCACACAGGCCGCGAACGACCTGAACATCACCTTCGTCGTCGACGAGGAGCAGGGTGACCGGCTGGTGCGGCGGTTGCACGACGTGATCGTGTGGAACGCACCGTCCGACGAGGTACTCGGCCCGACATGGGAGCAGATTCACGGGCTCGGCCCGGTGCTGCCAGCCGGCGGCCCGCCGTGGTGGCAGGGCCGTCGTACAGAGCTGCAGCGGATCGCGCACGAGCACGGGGCCGCCTATGTCTACGACCGCGGTTCGCTCGAACTCGCCGCCCGGCAGCTGCTTGCCATCAATGGTGTCGACCGCATCTTCTACGCGGTCAAGGCCAACCCGCATCCGGAGATCCTGCGCACCTTCGCGGGGCTCGGGCTGTCCTTCGAGTGCGTCTCGCAGGGCGAATGCCAGCACGTGCTCGACACGGTGCGCGGCGTCGACCCGGGCAAGATCCTCTTTACGCCGAACTTCGCGCCACGTTCGGAATACGAATGGGCGCTGGCGCACGGCGTGCACCTGACGGTCGACAGCCTGTATGCGCTGCGCGAATGGGGCGACCTGTTCCGCGACCGTGACGTGCTCGTGCGTCTCGACACCGGCTTCGGACGCGGCCATCACGACCACGTCCGCACGGCCGGCGTGCACTCGAAGTTCGGCGTGCCGCTGTTCGAGCTCGACGAGCTCCAGCGTCTGGTCAAGGCGGCCGGCGCGCGTGTCGTCGGGCTGCACGCACACACCGGCAGCGGTGTGTTCGAGGTCCGCAACTGGCAGGAGGTGGGCAACCTGCTCGGCGATCTGGCGCAGCGTTTTCCGGACGTGCGGGCGATCGACCTGGGCGGCGGACTGGGCGTGCCCGAAAAGCCGGGCCAGGTGCCGGTCGACCTCGCGGCGCTGGAGGCCGTCGTCGACGACCTCGTGAGGCGGTTCCCGCAGCTCCAGCTGTGGATCGAGCCCGGCCGCTTCCTGGTCGCGCAGGGCGGCGTGCTGGTGGCCGAGGTGACGCAACTCAAGGGCAAGGGTGCGGTCCAATACGTCGGCGTTGCCACGGGCATGAACTCGCTCATCCGCCCGGCGCTCTACGGCGCGCATCACGACATCGTGAACCTGACGCGCCATGGCGAGCCGGGCACGGAGATCTACAACGTGGTGGGGCCGATCTGCGAGTCCGCCGACGTGCTGGGCCACGAGCGGCTGCTGCCGCCGACGCGCGAGGGTGACGTCCTGCTGATCGCGAACGCCGGGGCCTATGGCCACGCGATGAGTTCCTCGTACAACCTGCGCGAGCCCGCGCGTGAAGTGGTGATCTGACGCACGGCCCGCGGTCGCGGGCGGAGAGCGAACGCTGTGAAGACTGCAATCGTCGGCTGGCGCGGGATGGTGGGATCGGTGCTCATGCAGCGGATGGCTGTCGAGCGCGACCTCGATCACGTCGATCCGGTGTTCTTCAGCACGTCCCAGGCGGGTGGCGCGGCGCCGGTCGTCGGTAGCCGCAAGGCCGGCCTGCTGCACGACGCCAACGACATCGAGGCACTCGCCCAATGCGACGTCGTCGTGACCTGCCAGGGCGGCGATTACACCAATGCCGTGCACCCGCCGCTGCGTGCCGCGGGCTGGCGGGGTTACTGGATCGACGCGGCCTCGGCGCTGCGCATGAAGGACGACGCCGTCATCATCCTCGATCCGGTCAACCGCCACGTGATCGACGCGGCGCTCGCGGCCGGCGTGCGCGACTACATCGGCGGCAACTGCACGGTGTCGCTGATGCTGATGGCGCTCAACGGGCTGCTGCGGGAGGGGCTCGTCGAGTGGATCACTTCGATGACCTATCAGGCGGCCTCGGGTGCCGGCGCGCCGAACATGCGCGAGCTCGTCGAGCAGATGGGTGCCGTGCATGCGTCGGCGGCCACGCTGCTGCGCGACCCGGCGAGCGCGATCCTCGACATCGACCGGGCCGTCACGGACGCGCTGCGCGCGCCGTCGCTGCCGCAAGAGCAGTTCGGCGCACCGCTCGCGGGCAGCCTGATCCCCTGGATCGACAAGGACCTCGGCAACGGCCAGAGCCGCGAGGAATGGAAGGGTTGCGCGGAGACCAACAAGATCCTCGGCCGTGCGGACGCGGAGGCGATCCCCGTCGAGGGCCTCTGCGTGCGCGTCGGCGCGATGCGTTGCCACAGCCAGGCCATGACCATCAAGCTCAGGCGCGACCTGCCGCTGGCCGAGATCGAGCGGCTGATCGCGGGCGGCAACGACTGGGTGCGCTACGTGCCCAACACGCGCGACGCCTCGATTGCGGAGCTGTCGCCCGCCCGGGTCAGCGGCACACTCGACATTCCCGTCGGTCGCGTGCGCAAGCTCGCCATGGGTGGCGAGTACCTGTCTGCATTCACAGTGGGCGACCAGTTGCTGTGGGGTGCCGCCGAGCCGATCCGTCGCATGCTGCGCATCCTCGCCGCCCGCTGACGGTGCCCGGCGCCGGAAGATCGGCACCGGGTACCGATTCGCTCAGTCGAGCAGTTCCTTCGGCACGTTGCCGCCGTTTTCCGCGATCTTGCGCAGCACCTGCTTGTGCAGCCAGATGTTCATCTTCGCGCTGTCGCCCATCTGGTCCTTTGGGTAGCCGAGCTCGGCGGCGAGTTCCTTGCGCTCGGCGAGGCTGCTCTCCATGCCCAGCAGCTTCATCAGGTCCACGATCGACGTGCGCCAGTTGAGCTTCTGCGGGTTGTCCGCGGCGAGCTTCTCGAGCTTCGCCACCACGTCCGTCTCGGCCATCGGCGCCGGCTTGGGCGGCGGCGGAGGCGGGGGTGGCACGGCGGGCTTCGCCTGGGCCGCCGCCGGGGGCGGAGCCTTGGGTGCCTGTGTGGACAGCGGCGGCGGTGCGGGTTTGCGCAGGCCCAACTTCTCCAGGATCGTTCCGAACAGGCTCATCGTGTCTCCTTTGCGGTTGCTGGAACCGGCTGCCAGGACGGGCAACTTCCCCTCGTTGCCATTCATGCCCCCTGCCGGGAAGTGTAGACCTTTGCGGCCGATGCACGCCACGCGTGGAAACCGGTAGGCTCGGCGCATGCCTGCCGAGCGGTCGCTCATGACACGTGCCCTGTTGCCGCGGACCGTCGTCGTGCTCGGCCTCGTGTCGCTGCTCAACGACGCCGCGAGCGAGATGGTCACGCCGCTGCTGCCCATCTTCCTGACCGCGACGCTTGGCGCGGGTCCGGTCGTCGTCGGGTTCGTCGAAGGCCTCGCCGAGGCCACGGCGAGCGTGCTCAAGCTCGTCTCGGGGCGGCTCGCCGACCGCGGCGTGCCCGCCAAGCCACTCGTCATCGCCGGCTATGGATTGTCGAATACCACCCGTCCGCTGCTCGGACTGGCGCTGACGTGGTCGATGGTGCTCGGGCTGCGGTTCCTCGACCGCGTCGGCAAGGGCATCCGCACGGCGCCGCGTGATGCGCTCATCGCCGGTGCCGTGGCCGCGGAGCAACGCGGCAGGGCGTTCGGGTTCCATCGCTCGATGGATCACGCGGGCGCGGTCATCGGTCCGCTCGCGGCCTATGCGCTGTTGCACGCCCAGACGGACCTGCAGGTCGTCTTTCTGTCCTCCGCCGTGCCCGGCCTGCTCGTGCTGCTGTTGCTCGGGTTCGGCCTGCCGCAGAGCGAGTCGTTCGTCGCCTCGCCACCCCAACGCTTCCACTGGCGCCGCCTGCACGGCCGGCTGCGGGCGATGATCGTCGCGGCCGGCGGCCTGGCACTCGCGAGCGTGCCGGAGGTCTTCGTCGTGCTGTGGGCCACGCAGTCGGGCATGACCGTGCAATGGATCCCGCTGGCCTGGGCTGCGGCGAGTCTCGCCAAGATGCTGGTCGCGATGCCGGCGGGCGCGCTTTCGGATCGCCTCGGGCGCACGCCGGTGCTGCTCGTCGGCTGGTCGACGCGTGTCGCCGTGCTGGGGGCGCTCGCCGCCCTGGACCACGCGTCCACCGTCGCCGTGTGGGCCATGTTCGTCGCCTATGCGGTCACGCTGGCGATCACCGAGCCGGCCGAACGTTCGCTGATCGGCGATCATGCGGCGGCGCAGGAACGCGGCACTGCGTACGGCCTGTATCACCTCGCGAACGGCCTGCTGGTGCTGCCGGGTGCCGTCGTGTTCGGTGCATTGTGGCAGCGTCACGGGTCCGGTGCGGCCTTTGGCACGGCGGCGCTGATCACGGCGGCAGCCGCAACCGCGATGCTGGTGCTGGCCAGGGGCTCGGCAGAGTCCGTGCAGCCGTAGTCGGTCTCAGGCCTTCGAGGCGTGACGCGAGGCGAGTTCCTGCACGACGCGATCGATCGAAAGGTTGCGTGCCTTGAGCAGCACCAGCAGGTGATAGAGCAGGTCCGCACACTCGCCGACGAGCTGGTCGTCGTCGCGTGTCACGGCCGCGAGCGCCGTCTCGACGCCTTCCTCGCCGACCTTCTGCGCGATGCGGCTGACGCCGCTCGCGTACAGCCTCGCCGTATAGCTGCCCTCGGGGCTGTCGGCGATGCGCCGGGCGATCGTTGCCTCCAGCGACTTGATGAAGGCGATGCCGGTGGCCGCGGGAGCGGCGGCGCCGGCGAAGCAGGTCGGCGTGCCCTTGTGGCAGGTCGGTCCGACAGGATTCGCGAGCACGAGAATGGTGTCGTTGTCGCAGTCGGCGCTGACGTCGACGACTTCGAGGAAGTGGCCGGACGTCTCGCCCTTGGTCCAGAGCTCGTTGCGCGAGCGGCTGAAGAACACGACGCGCCGGTCGCGCAGGGTGCGACGCAACGACTCGCGGTTCATGTAGCCGAGCATGAGCACGCGGCCGCTGCCGGCGTCCTGCACAATGGCGGGCAGCAGGCCGTCGCCCTTGTCCCAGTCGAGCCGTCCCAGGGCCTGGTCGTTCATGCGCGCATCTCCACGCGTCTCCCCCGCAGATATTCTTTCAGGTCGCCGATCGCGATGACACCGGTGTGGAACACGCTCGCCGCCAGCGCGCCGTCGACACCGGCCTCGAGGAACACGTCGGCGAAATGCCCGGGCGTGCCGGCGCCGCCCGAGGCGATCAGCGGGACGCGGCAGACCTCGCGCACGGCCCGCAGCTGCGGCAGGTCGTAGCCGCGACGGACGCCGTCGCTCGCCATGCAGTTGAGCACGACCTCGCCGGCACCGCGGTCCTGCACCTCGCGCACCCAGTCGAGCGTGCGACGCCGCGTGCCGCGCGAGCGGTCCGGGTCGCCGGTGAACTGGTGGACCTCGAAGTCCCCATCGACGGTCTGGCTGTCGATGCCTGCCACGACGCACTGCGAGCCGAAGCGCCTGGCGAGCGCGTCGATCAGCGGCGGGTCGGTCAGGGCGGGGGAGTTGACGGAAATCTTCTCCGCCCCGGCGTTGAGCACTTCCTCGGCTTCCGCAACGGTGCGGATGCCGCCGGCCACGCAGAAGGGAATGTCGAGCACGCGTGCGACGCGGCCGATCCAGCCGCGGTCGACGGATCGGTTCTGGGGGCTCGCGGTGATGTCGTAGAACACGAGCTCGTCCGCGCCCTCGGCGCAGTAGCGTGCCGCGAGTTCGAGGATGTCGCCCACGACCTTGTGGTCGCGGAACCGCACGCCCTTGACGACCTGGCCGTCGCGCACGTCGAGGCAGGGAATTATGCGGCGGGCAAGAATGGCTCGAGCTCCTCGGCGGGGATGAGTTCTTCGAGCAGCGCACGGCCGCTCACGACGGCCGCGGCTCCGGTGCCGGCCAGCGTGCGCAGGTCGGCCCCGCTGCTCACGCCCCCGGATGCCTGCCACTCGATCGCGGGAAACCGGCGGCTCGCCTCGGCGTACAGCTCGTGGTTCGGGCCGGACAGCGCGCCGTCACGCGCCACGTCCGTGCACAGGACGTGCACGGCGCCGTGCGCCTGATATTCCGCGACCGCGTCCCAGAGGCTGGCCTCGGTCTGCGCTTCCCAGCCGTGAGTCGTCAGACGCGGCGTACCGCCGGCGTCGAGCCGCACGTCGAAGGCGAGCACGACACGTTCCGCGCCGAATTCCCGCAGCCAGCCGCGCACCTCGGCGGGTCGGGTCACGGCGACGCTGCCGACCACGATGCGTCGTACGCCCAGTGCGAGCAGCGATGCCGCAACGTCGCGGCTGCGGATGCCGCCGCCGACCTGGATCGTGACGTCGGCGAAGGTGTTTGCGAGCGCGGCAATGGCGGCGCGATTGCCCTGGGTGCCGTCGCGCGCCCCGTCGAGGTCGACGACGTGGACGTAGCGCGCACCCAGCTCGCGGTAGCGCGCGAGGATGCGTGTCGGGTCGTCACCGTAGACGGTCTCGGCGTCGAAGCGGCCCTGGTACAGGCGCACGCAGCGGCCGCCGCGCAGGTCGATCGCGGGGATCAGGCGCACGTCAGGTCAACTCCAGGAAGTTGGCGAGCAGCCGGCTGCCCGTGCGCGAAGACCGCTCGGGATGGAACTGCGCGCCGTGGAAATTGCCGTGGCGGACGGCCGCCGAGAATTCGCCGCCATAGTCGGTGACGCCCACGGTCCATGGGCCGAGTGGCACTGCGTAGCTGTGCACGAAGTACATCCAGGGTGCGTCCTCCAGGCCGCGCAGCAGCGGCGAATCGCCGCAGCGGACCTGATTCCAGCCCATGTGCGGCACGGGAAACCCGGGCCGGTCCGCAAACCGCGTGGCGCGTGCCGGAATGATGCCCAGGCAGGCGGTGTCACCTTCCTCGCTGGCAGCGAACAGCAACTGCATGCCGAGGCAGATGCCGAGCACCGGCTGGCGCAGTTGCGGGATGATCTCCGCGAGCCCGAGCGCGCGCAGCCGCTGCATGGCGTCGCCGGCCGCGCCGACGCCGGGCAGGATCACGCGCGGCGCCTCGCGCAGGGCCACCGGATCGCGCGTGAGCTGCGCATCGGCACCGAGACGGTCCAGCGCGAACCGCAACGAGGCGATGTTCGCGCCGCCGTTGTCGATGATGGCGACGTCGGTCATGACGATCCGGGCCCGCGAGCGCCGCGCAGGGAAGCGTCCCGCCGCATGGCAGCGACACTCACAGCACGCCCTTGCTGCTCGGCAGTTCCGTGCCTTCGATGCGCACGGCCTGTCGCAGCGCGCGACCGGTGGCCTTGAAACAGGCCTCGACCATGTGGTGCGTGTTTTCGCCCTGCACCTGCACGTGCACGGCCGCGGCGAGGCTCTCGGCCAGCGAGCGGAAGAAATGCGGCACGAGTTCCGTCGGCAGGCCACCGACCGAGTCGCGGCCGAAGCGGCCCTCGAACACCGCATAGGCGCGTCCCGACAGGTCGATGGTGACCTGCGCGCGCGACTCGTCCATCGGCAGCACGAAGCCGAAACGCGCGATGCCGAGCTTGTCGCCGAGTGCCTCGCGCAGCGCCTGGCCCAGGGCGATCGCGCAGTCCTCGACGGTGTGATGCTCGTCGACCTCGAGATCGCCTGTGCAGGTGAGCTCGAGCGCAAAACCGCCGTGCCGCGCCACCTGCTCGAGCATGTGGTCGTAGAACCCGATGCCCGTGGCGATCGCCACCGGCACCGTGCGATCGAGGTCCACGCGCACGCGGATGTCGGTTTCCTTCGTCCTGCGCAGCACCGTCGCGCTGCGCTGCCGTTGCGTGAGCTTGCGCGTGACCGACGCCCAGGTGGCGCCCTCGGCGCCGTCGGCCCGCACGCGCAGGCCCTGGAGTCCCAGGTTCGCCGCCAGTTGCAGGTCCGTGTCGCGATCGCCGATCACGTAGCTGTGACCGGGATCGATCGGATGGTCGCGCAGGTATTGCGTCAGCAGGCCGGTCTTCGGCTTGCGGCAGTCGCAGCCGTCCTGCGCACGATGCGGGCAGAAGAACTCGGCGTCGAACTCGATGCCCTGCGAGGCGAACAGGGTGCGGATGAAATCCTGCGGCTCGTGGAACGTGGCCGTCGGGAACGTGTCGGTGCCGAGGCCGTCCTGATTGCTGATCAGCACCAGGCGAAACCCCGCACGACGCAGTTCGAGCAGGGCAGGGATGACGCCCGGCACGAGCCGGATCTTGGCCAGACTGTCGACCTGCTCGTCGGCCGGCTCCTCGACGAGCGTGCCGTCGCGGTCGATGAACAGTACGCGTGCTCCGCTCATGCTCACTCCACGGCCGCCAGCAGGCGCCGGTTCTGTTCAGGCGTGCCGATCGAGATGCGGAGGCAGTTCGTCAGGCCAGGCGCCATCGAGAAGTCCCGCACGATCAGCCCCGCCGCCTTGCCGGCGGCGAGGAAAGCGCCGGCGTCGCGGCATTCGACCAGCAGGAAATTCGCGTCCGAAGGATACACGCGCGCCACGTGACGCGAGCGTTCGAGCCGTCTGCGCATGAACTCGCGTTCGTCGAGCAGCGCAGCGATGCGCGCCGCGGCCATGGCGCGTTGCGGCGCCTCCGTCAGCGCCAGCACTTCGTCGACCGTCGAGGCCGGGATCGCATACGGCGGGATGATGCGCTTCAACAGGCCGACGACGTCCGCGCCGGCGACCAGCGTGCCGAGTCGCGCGCCGGCGAGGGCGTACGCCTTCGACAGCGTGCGCAGGATGACGAGGTTCGGCTGCGCCATGAGGCGGTCCGTCCAGCTCGGCCGGCCCGAGAACTCGACGTAGGCCTCGTCCAGCACGACGAGCGCCCGGCCCGCCAGCTTCTCGCAGACGCGCAGCATCGCGGCGTCGTCGAGCAGGTTGCCGGTCGGGTTGTTCGGCGAGCACAGGAAGACGATCTTGGCGCGCAGCCCGGCCTCGACCACGGCCTCGGCGTCGAGGGCGAACCCGTCGCGGCTCAGCGGCACTTCGCTCACGCCGGCGCCCTGGATGCGCGCGGCGACCTTGTAGAACCCGAAGGTCGGCGGCGTGATGACGACGCTGTCCTGACCGGCGCGGCAGAACGCGCGGACCAGCAGGTCGATGGCCTCGTCGCTGCCGCGGCCGACGAGCACGTTCGCTGCCGGCACGTCGTAGAGCTGCGCCATGCGTTGCACGAGCGCCTTCGGCTGCGGCTCGGGATAGCGGTTCAGGCCGGTGCGCGTGTTGTCGCCCTGGGCGCGCCAGGGCATTTCGTTGGCGTGCAGGCGCTCGAGCGACGGATCCCAGGCGGCATGCTGGTACGGCTGCAACTGCAGGATGTCGGGCCGCGCGAGATCGAGCAGGGAGCCGCTCATGCGCGTGCTCCGGCCGCAATGGCCTCGAGACGGACAGTCACCGCGTTCGCGTGGGCGTCCAGCGATTCGAGCCTCGCGAGCGTCCGTGCGGTCGGGCCGAGCGCCGCCAGCCCGTCGGCCGTCAGTTCCTGGACCGTGACGCGCTTGACGAAATCGAGCACGCCGAGCCCGCTGTAGGCACGCGCGTGCCCGTAGGTCGGCAGCACGTGATTCGTGCCGCTGCAGTAGTCGCCCATGGTCTCGGGCGTCCAGGCGCCGAGAAAGACCGACCCGGCATTGCGCACCTGCGCGAGCAGCCGGCGCGGTTCCCGGACCTGCAGGATCAGGTGCTCGGGCGCATAGCGGTTGCTCACGGCGACGGCTTCGGTCAGATCCGGCACGACGATGACACGGCTTTCCGCGATGGCCTGGCCGGCGATGGCGCGACGGGGCAGGGCGGCCAACTGGCGCGCCACCTCGGCGACGCACGCTTCGGCGAGCGCGCGCGAGGTCGTCACGAGCACGACCTGCGCGTCGGCGCTGTGTTCGGCCTGTGCGAGCAGGTCGGCAGCCACGAACGCCGGACGCGCGACATCGTCGGCGATCATCAGCACTTCGGAGGGCCCCGCCGGCATGTCGAGCGAGGCGCCATCGGCGTCCTGCGCGACGATCTGCTTGGCCGCCGTGACCCAGGCATTGCCCGGGCCGAAGATCTTGACGACCTTGGGCACGGTGGCAGTGCCATAGGCCATGGCGGCCACCGCCTGCGCCCCGCCCAGCTTGAACACCTGGTCGACGCCACAGAGCCGCGCCGCCACGAGCACGGCCGGATCGGCCGTGCCGTCTTTGCGCGGCGGAGTGCACATGATGCGCACGGGACAGCCGGCGATGCGCGCCGGCACCGCGAGCATCAGCGCCGTCGACGGCAGTGGCGCCGTGCCGGCGGGCACGTACAGCCCCACGGCGTCCAGCGGCACCGACACACGCTCGCAGACCACGCCCGGGGCCGTCTCCAGGCGCAACGGCGCGAGCGATTGCAGTTCGTGAAAGCGCGTGACCGTCGCGATGGCGCGCTCGAGCGCCGCGCGCTGCTCGCCGGTGAGCGCGGCCTCGGCAGCCGCGAATTCGGCCTCGCCGACCGCGAACGACTCGAGCTTCACACCGTCGAGCTCTTCCGTGTACTCGCGCAGCGCCGCGTCGCCCCGCGCGCGGACCTCGTCGACGATGCGACGGGCGCGATCGAGCAGACCGGCTGCGTCGCGTTGCGCGGGACGGCGCAGGACGGCGGCGCGACGCATCTCGTCGAGCGCGGGCCAGTCGAGGATTTCGAGCGTGCCGTTCATGCGAGCATCTTCTCCACCGGCAGGACCAGCACCGCGCTGGCCCCGGCGGCCTTCAGGCTCTCCAGCGTTTCCCAGAACACGGTTTCGCGGCAGACGGCGTGCACGGCCACCTTGTCCGCGGAGCCCTCGAGCGGGATGACCGTCGGCGACTCGCTGCCGGGCAGCAGCTTGCGGATCTGCGGCAGTGCACCGCGCGGCGCGTGCAGCATGATGTACTTGCTTTCGCGGACCTGCTGCACGCCGTCGATGCGTACGAGCAGACGTCGCACCCAGTCGGCCTTGATGTCCGGCAGTGCCAGCGGCGTACGCACGAGCGCGACCTGGCTCTCCATGACCACCGCCACCTCGCGCAGCCGGTTGGCCGTGAGCGTGGACCCCGTCGACACCAGGTCGCAGATCAGGTCGGCGCGACCGAGGCGTGGGGCGATCTCGACCGCGCCCGACAGCGTCACGATGTCGGCCTCGCTCTCGTGCTCGGCCAGGAAGCGCGCGAGCACGTGCGGGTAGGTCGTCGCGATGCGCTTGCCGGCGATGCTCGACAGGCCGTCGTACGCGAACTCCTGCGGCACGGCGAGCGCCAGCCGGCAACGGCCGTAGTCGAGCTTCTGCAGCAGCTCGATCCGTGGCGGCGTGCCGCGGGCCGCCATTGCGAGCCGCTTCTCCTCGAGCACATTGAGGCCGACGAGCCCGAGGTCGCAGACGTCCTCCTGCACGAGATCGGGGATGTCGTCGTCGCGGACGAAGAGCACGTCGAGCGGCATGTTCTCGCCGTAGACCATCAACTGGTCCTTGCCGCGGCTGAACTTGAGCCCGCAGCGGTGCAGCAGATCGAGCGATTCCTCGGTCAGCCGGCCCGACTTCTGCACCGCGATGCGCAACCGCTCCTGCCTGTCCATCTCAACGTTCTCCGAGGCGGCGCGCCGCCAGCACGTAACCGCCGTTGCCGGCCTCGAGGTAGCGCGCGACGCGGCCGATGGTCGTCACGCTCACGCCCGTCTGCCGCGCGATGTCCCGGTAGGAGCAGCCTTCCTGGAGCAGGCCGACGACGGACCAGCGATCCGCGAGCGCCTGCAGCTCGGCGGGCGTGCAGAGATCCTTGAAGAACGCCCGGCATTCCTCGACCGAACGCAGCGTCAGGAAGGCCTGGAAGAGGGCACGTTCCGCCGCTGCCTCCTGGCGGGGGGAAATTCCGGGGTGCTTCTTCACGATGCCGGGCCGTCGATGTATTAACGTATTAGCACACTAATACATTGGAGCGGCGCAGGCAAGCCGTCGCGCGGACGCGGACCGGACCAGGCGCGGCGCGCCGGGTGCCACCGGTGCGGCCCGCCTCGGCGCGCCGGCCACCGGTTCCGACTCCGGATTGCGGCCCGCTTCCTTGCGCGAACGCCTGCGCGCCCATACACTGCGCCCCGCTCATCGAGACCGGCGGAGGGAATGGCCCTTTGATGCCGGGGCAACCATCGGGCCCAACCCGTCCGAAATGGTGCCAACTCCACGGGGACATCGACCGCAAGGCCGTCCGCCGGAAGATGAGTTGCAGCGAGGCTGCCCCGGCCGTCCGGCGGGGATGTCAGTCGCCGCAACCGTCTCTCCTGCGCGTGTCCGCGCCATCGACCCGCCTCCGCGCAGCCCTCTCGACGGGCAAGACGTGCCGGCACGACCCACGGTGGTACGCGCCGGAACCCATGCGTTCGCATCGAGGGCGATGTCTTCGTGCGAACGACGGTCGGTCGTCGAGAGGTCTGGTCCGAATCGTGTCTGCGCCGCGTTCGTCAACATCATCTTCGCCGTCGGCCGGTCCCGGCACCGGCCGGCCGCTCGCGGGCGATCCCGCGACATCCGCCCCGGCCGACGACGGCGCGGCGGATCCCTCGTCGCTCGATCCGGCGGCGGCCGCGCGTCCGATTTCGCTGCCCAGGGGCTACGCGTGCTTCGAGGACGTGCTGGCGCTCGATGCGCCGTTCCCGCTGCACTTCGGCGGCGCACTGCCGCACGTCGAGATCGCCTGGCGTCTCGCGGGCGCGGAGCGCGCACCCGTCGTCGCAGTCCTCGGCGGCATCTCGGCTGGGCGCAATGTGTTCCGCGTACGCGAGGGCGTACCCGGCTGGTGGGACGGCATCGCCGGCCCGGGGTGTGCGCTCGACACCGATCGTTTCCGCGTGCTTGGCATCGACTTTCTCGGCGGCAGCCATCGCACGACCGGTCCGCAACACGGCGAGGTGTTTCCGAGCGTCAGCGCGCACGACCAGGCGCGTTGCCTGCTGGCGGTCATGGATCACCTGGGCATCGACAGGCTGCACGGCTGCATCGGCGCCTCCTACGGCGGCATGGTCACGCTCGTGCTCGGCGTGGCGCATGCTGCGCGGCTGCGTCACGGCATCGTCATGAGTGCAGCCCATCGCACGCACCCGATGTCCACGGCCTGGCGCAGCGTGCAGCGCAACTTCGTCCGTTACGCGATCGCGCACGGCGAGGGCGAGCAGGGCCTCACGCTCGCGCGCGCGCTGGCGATGACCACCTACCGCTCCGTGCGCGAGTTCGAGGACCGGTTTCCCGGCGAGGCCGAGCGTCGCGACGGGCGCTTCGTGTTCCCGGTCGAGTCGTACATCGTCTCGCGCGGCGAGGCCTACTCGAAGACCTACCGTCCGGAAGCGTTCGTCTGCCTGTCGGAGTCGATCGACCTGCACCGCGTCGAGCCCGCCGGGATCGCCGTGCCGATGACCCTGATCGCCGTGCTCGAGGACCAGCTCGTGCCGGTCGCGGACATGCGCGCCCTGCGCGACGGCGCCGGCAGCCCCTGTCAACTGGTCGAGATCAGCTCGGTCTACGGCCACGACGCCTTTTTCAAGGAAGCCGACGTCCTGCGCGACGTCTTTCACCGCAGCCTCGACTGATCGACGGACCCATGAGCAACGCACAGGACGACAGCCTCCGGACCCGCACCGTGCGGGCGGCCCTCGAAACGGACACGCAGCACGGCGCGGTCGTGCCGCCGATCCACCTGACGTCGACGTTCGCCTTCGGTGGCTACGGCGAGAAGCGCGAGTACGACTACTCGCGTTCCGGCAACCCGACGCGCGACGCGCTCGGCCGGGCGCTGGCCGACCTCGAGGGTGGCGCGGGCGCCGTCGTCACCGCTTCCGGCATGGGTGCCGTGTCGCTCGTCACGCAGCTCTTCCGGCCCGAACAGGTTGCTGTCGTGCCGCACGCCTGCTACGGCGGGACGTACCGGCTGTTCAATGCGCTCGGCCAGCGCGCCGCGCTGCAAGTGCGGTTCGTCGACTACCAGGATGCGGCGGCGCTCGCGGCCGCGCTCGCGGCGAAGCCCGCGCTCGTCTGGATCGAGACGCCGAGCAATCCGCTGCTGCGCATCGTCGACCTTGCCGACGTGGCCGCGCGCGCCCGGGCCGCGGGCGCGCTCGTGGCGGCCGACAACACGTTCCTGTCACCGGTCTGGCAGAAACCGCTCGCGTTCGGCGCCGACCTGGTCGTCCACTCGACGACCAAATACCTCAACGGCCACAGCGACGTCGTCGGCGGCGCCGTGATTTCGGCGACGCCAGAACTGCACGAGCAGGTGAAGTGGTGGGGCAACTGCATCGGCGTGACGGGCGCGCCGTTCGACGCGTTCCTGACGCTGCGCGGCCTGCGCACGCTGCACGCGCGCATGCGCGCCCATGGCGAGAATGCCGGGCGCGTCGCCGAACTGCTGGCTGGCCATCCGGCGGTGGCCAAGGTGTATTTCCCCGGCCTGCCCGGGCATGCCGGCCACGAGATCGCGAAGCGACAGCAGCAGGGGTTCGGTGCGATGGTCAGTTTCGAGCTCGGGGGCACGCTCGACAACGTCAAGGCGCTGCTCGGCAACCTGCACCTGTTCTCGCTCGCGGAATCGCTGGGTGGCGTCGAGAGCCTCGTGGCGCATCCGGCGAGCATGACGCACGCGGCGATGGACGAGGCGGCGCGCGCGTGCGCCGGCATCTCCGAGACGCTCGTGCGGCTGTCGGTCGGCATCGAGGATGGCGACGATCTGCTGCGCGATTTGCGCGCCGGTCTCGATGCGGCGCTGCGAGGCCCGACAGCCTGACGACCTCGAGGTGCCGCCGGGCAATCATCTCGACGCGTTGAAGGGTCGGCGCACAGGCCAGTACAGCATCCGCATCAACGATCAATGGCACGTCTGCTTCCGCTGGACCGCAGCCGGGGCCGATGACGTCGCGATCCCCGGCTGTCATCGAGGTGTGGCCCTGATGTGCCCTGGGGAATCCGACCGGACGGCCGTGTGGCATGCTGACATGCAGCTTGGGATGCCTGGGCATATGAGAACCACGGTCCGTCTCGACGAGGGTCTTCACCGGTTCGGCTGCCCGTGAGCCGCGCCATGGGCGGCCTGCGGTCGGGGATTGATTTGAACGACTTCGCCGCTCTGCTCGACCGCCTGGACGATCGGAGTTGATCCTTCCCGTCGTCAACGTCCTGAGCTACGTGTTCCGTGTCGATTCGCCGGACCACTCGATGTCGCGCGCGCCATCGAGTGACACCCGTGCAAAAAAGAAGGCCGGCATTCCTGCCGGCCTTCGGGGGTTGGGACCCGAGCTGCCTCATTCCCTGAGACAAAGACTAACCCGACTCAAGTCCTCACCACACTTGCGAGCACGTCGATTCGATCTCGATCCGGGGGCAGCGGGCGCTCGGCCCGCTGCGAGGGTGCAGTATAGCGCCGAAAAACCGCCCTTCGTCCACCCCGGCGTGGTTGTTTTTTCGCCAGTGCGGGCGTTCTCAAGTGTAGCTTGACAGTTTCTGTGGACAAAGTCGTAAGTCACTGAAATTCAATGACTTGACAAGATGCGATCAACCACGGCCGAGCCGGCCTCCCGGCTGCCGACGGACGGCCGTCCGGGCTGCGCGATGTCGGCGGTGCGCACGCCCGCGGCGACCGCGTCCGCCACGGCCGCTTCGACGGCCTGTGCCTCGGCTTCGAGCCCCAGTGAATACCTAAGCAGCAGGGCGGCGCTGAGGATCGTGCCGTACGGATTCGCGATGCCGCGACCGGCGATGTCGGGAGCCGAACCGTGGATCGGTTCATAGAGACCCACGCGGCCGTCGCCGAGCGAGGCCGAAGGCAGCAGACCCAGCGATCCAGCGATCATCGACGCCTCGTCGGTGAGGATGTCGCCGAACATGTTCTCGGTGAGGATGACGTCGTAGGAGGCGGGGCGGCGGATCAGGTGCATCGCCGCGGCATCGACCAGCACGTGCTCGAATTCGATCTGCGGAAACTCCTGGCCGAGGACGCGCTCGACCACTGAACGCCACAGTCGCGAAGTCTCGAGCACGTTCGCCTTGTCGACGGAGGCGATCCTGCCGCGGCGACCCACGGCCAGCCGGGCCGCCACCCGCGTGACGCGTTCGATCTCGGTGACGGTGTACGTGCAGACGTCCTCGGCCTCGTGCGCCGTGCGACTCTTGCGGCCGAAATAGATGCCTCCCGTCAATTCGCGCACGACCAGGATATCGGTGCCGCTGATCACCTCGGGCTTGAGTGGCGAGGCATCGAGCATCGATGGCAGCGGCTTCACGGGACGCAGGTTCGCGAACACGCCGAGCGTCCGGCGCAGCTCCAGCAGCCCCTGCTCGGGGCGCACGCGCGCCGACGGATCCGACCATTGCGGACCGCCCACGGCGCCGAGCAGCACGGCGGCGCTTTCGCGGCACGCATCGATCGTGCGCGGTGGCAGCGCGGAGCCGGAGGCATCGATGGCCGCGCCGCCGACCAGCGCCTCGGCGTACTGGAACTCGTGGCCGAACTTCCGTGCGATGGCGTCGAGGACGCGCACTGCCTCGGCGGTGACCTCGGGACCGATGCCATCGCCGCCCAGGACTGCGATGCGCGCCCTCACCGCACGCCCCTTGACTGCTCGTGGCGCTCGATGGCCGGCAACTGGTTCAGCAGGTAGCCGAGCTCGTCGATGCCGTTCATGAGGCAATAGCGCGCGAACGCGTCGATCGGAAAGCGCGCCTCGCGGCCGTCGGGCAGCCGCAGCGACGCCGCGGGCAGGTCGATTGCGACCTCGACGCCGGGATGGGCGACCAGCCAGGCGTGCGTGGCTTCGTCCACCACCACCGGCAACAGGCCGTTCTTGAGGCTGTTGTTGCGGAAGATGTCCGCGATCCCGGTGCTGATCACCGCGCGGAAGCCGTAGTCGAGCAGGGCCCACGGCGCATGCTCGCGCGAGGAACCGCAGCCGATGTTGCGGCCGGCCACCAGGATTTGGCAGCCCCGCGACTGTGGCTGGTTGAGCACGAAGTCGGCGCGCGGCTGGCCGGTCTCGTCGTAGCGCCAGTCGGCGAACAGCGAGACGCCGAGGCCGTCACGTACCGTGGTCGTGAGGAAGCGCGCGGGGATGATCTGGTCGGTGTCGATGTTGGTGGACGGCATGACGACCGTCCGCGAGCGGATGACTGTGATCGGTTCCATGGGGTGGGTTCTGGTTGTCGCGGGCGCGGTCAGCCGAGGAATTCGCGCGGGTCCGTCACGTGGCCGCGGATCGCGGCCGCGGCGGCGGCGGCGGGGCTTGCGAGCAGCGTGCGTGCGCCGATGCCCTGCCGGCCCTCGAAGTTGCGGTTGCTGGTGCTCACGCAGTACTGACCGGCGTCGACGAGGTCACCGTTCATGCCGAGGCACATCGAGCAGCCGGACTCGCGCCATTCGGCGCCGGCATCCAGGAACACCTGCGCGAGGCCGCGTTCCTCGGCCTGCCGCTTGACCTGCTGCGAGCCGGGCACAACCAGCACGCGCACGCCGCGGGCCACCTTGCGACCGCGCAGGACCCCGGCAGCCGCCTCGAGGTCGGACAGCCGGCCGTTGGTGCAACTGCCGATGAAGACGACCTGCACGGACTTGTCGACCAGCCTGTCGCCGGGTTGCAGGCCCATGTAGGCGAGCGAGCGTGCGAACACGGTGTCGCCGGGCCGGTCCGGCACGACGCCACCGATGTTGGTCACCATGCCGGGGTTCGTGCCGAAGGTGATCATCGGCTCGAGCGCGCCCGTGTCGATGGCCACGCGTTCGTCATAGGTCGCGCCGTCGTCGGAGCGCAGCGTGGCCCAGTCGGCCACGGCGGCCTCCCAGGCGTCGCCCTGCGGCGCGTACGGACGACCCTGCAGATAGTCGAACGTGGTCGCGTCCGGCGCGATCATGCCGGCGCGCGCGCCGGCCTCGATCGACATGTTGCAGACCGTCATGCGCTCGTCCATCGACAGCGCCTCGATCGCGGGACCGCGGTATTCGATGACGTGGCCGGTGCCGCCGTTGACGCCGATCCGGCCGATGATCGCGAGCACGAGGTCCTTGGCCGTGACACCGGCCGGCAGGCGGCCCGCGACGTCGATGGCGAGGGACTTCGGCTGGCGTTGCAGCAGGCATTGCGTGGCGAGCACGTAGCCGACCTCGGTCGTGCCGATGCCGAAGGCGAGGGCGCCGAATGCCCCGTGCGTGCTGGTGTGGCTGTCGCCGCAGACGATCGTCTTGCCGGGCTGCGTGGCACCGAGCTCGGGACCGATCACGTGCACAATGCCGCGGCGGTCGTCACGCAGGCCGAGCAGGTTCACGCCGAACTCGGCGCAGTTCATCTCGAGCTGGTGCACCTGCTTCGCGGCCGACTCGAGCCGGATCGGCAGGCCGCCGAAGACCTGCGCCGTGTCGGTCGGCGTCGAGTGGTCCATGGTCGCGAGCGTGCGGTCGAGACGACGCACCTTCAGGCCGCGGCTGCGCAGCACGTCGAAGGCCTGCGGCGAGGTCACCTCGTGGACGAGATGCAGGTCGACGTAGAGGACGGCGGGCGTCTCGGCAGTTTCGGGCACGACGACGTGCCGCTCCCAGACCTTCTCGAACAGGCTCTTCCTGGTGGACATTCGGACTCCGATGGCGGTGCTCGCCGCGCGGCCTCAGACCGCGGCGGCGGGCGTCTCGCCGGCGTCGCCACTGCGGCGGCGCGACGACTCGATCGCGTTGACGATCTCCACGAAGGCGCGGGCGCTCGACTCGACGATGTCGGTCGTCACGCTCGTGCCGCGGTAGCTGCGGCCCTGGTATTCGCAGGTCAGCACGGCTTCGCCCTGCGCGTCCTCGCCCACGGTGACACTGCGCACCTCGAACTTGCGCAGCCTGGCGAACGTGTCGGTCGCCTGCTCGATGGCCTTGAGCGCGGCGTCGACCGGGCCGTCGCCCGAGGCCTCCTGCGTGACGATGCGGCCGTCGGCGTGCCGCAGCACGACCCGGCCGGTCGCGAAGCGCGAGGAGTCGCTGACGACGTGCAGGTTCTCGAGACTCCACGGGCCGGCGGCCCCGGCGTCGTTCCTGAGCACGAGCGCCTCGATGTCGCCGTCGAACAGCTCCTTCTTCTTGTCGGCGAGCGCCTTGAAGTCGTCGAAGACGCGCGTGAGCTCGGTGTCGGAGAGCTCGAAGCCGAGTTCCTTGATGCGCTCGCGCAGCGCCGCGCGGCCGCTGTGCTTGCCGAGCACGAGGTTGGTGCGCGACATGCCGACATCGTGCGGGCGCATGATCTCGTAGGTCGAGTGGTGCTTGAGCATGCCGTGCTGATGGATGCCCGACTCGTGCGCGAAGGCGTTCTCGCCCACGATCGCCTTGTTGCGCGGGATCGGCAGGCCCGTGATGCTCGACAGCAGGCGGCTGGTCGGGAACAGGCGCTTCGTGTCGATGCCGGTGTGCAGGCCGTAGAGACCCTCGCGCACCTTGATCGCCATCGCGATCTCCTCGAGGGAGGCGTTGCCGGCGCGCTCGCCGATGCCGTTGACCGCGCACTCGACCTGCCGCGCGCCGCCGCGGATGGCGGCGAGGCTGTTGGCGACCGCCATGCCGAGATCGTTGTGGCAATGCGCGCTGAAGGTGACGTGCTCCGTGCCTGGCAGTTGCGTCAGGAACGTGAAGATCTCGCAGTACTCCTCGGGCGTCGTGTAGCCGACGGTGTCGGGGACGTTGATCGTCGTGGCGCCGGCCGCGACGGCGGCCGAGACCACCTCGCCGAGGAAGTCGAGCTCCGTGCGCGAGGCGTCCTCGGGCGAGAACTCGACGTCCTCGCAGAGACTCCTCGCGTACTTCACGGCTTCGACGGCGGTGTGGAGGATCTCCTCCTTGGCCATGCCGAGCTTGTGCTCGCGGTGGATCGCGCTGGTCGCGAGGAAGACGTGGATGCGCGGCCGCCCGGCGGCCTTCACCGCGCTCCACGCCTTGTCGATGTCCTCGCGGTTGCAGCGCGCGAGGCCCGCGATGATCGGGCCGCGCACCTCGCGTGCGATCTCGTGCACCGCTTCCCAGTCGCCGGGCGAAGCGATCGGGAAGCCCGCCTCGATGACGTCCACGCCGAGCTCCGCGAGCGCCCTCGCCATGCGCAGCTTCTCGGGCTGCGTCATGCTGCAGCCGGGCGACTGCTCACCGTCGCGCAGCGTCGTGTCGAAGATCAGGACGCGGTTCGGGTCTCGCTTGGACATGTTCTTCACCGTGCGGTGTCGGGAGTGGAGTGCGGCGCGGTCCTCAACCCTGGTTCAGCCAGGGCATGCGCGCGCGAAGCTGCGCGCCGACCTTCTCGATCGGGTGCGCGAGGTCCTGCTTCATGAGCGCCTCGTACTTCCGGCGGCCGGTCTTGTTCTCGCGGATCCAGACGCGCGCGAAGCTGCCGTCCTGGATCTCGCCGAGGATCTTCTTCATCTCTTTCTTGGTCGCCTTGTTGACGACGCGCGGGCCGCGCGTGAGGTCGCCCCACTTGGCGGTGTGGGAGATGTACTTGTGCATCTTCGCGAGCCCGCCCTCGTGCAGCAGGTCGACGATGAGCTTCAGCTCGTGCAGGCATTCGTAATAGGCGACCTCGGGCTGGTAGCCGGCTTCGACCAGCGTCTCGTAGCCCTTGACCACGAGTTCCGTGGCGCCGCCGCAGAGCACGGCCTGCTCGCCGAAGAGATCCGTCTCGGTCTCTTCCTTGAACGTGGTCTCGATGACGCCGGCACGCGTGCCGCCGATGCCGTCCGCGTAGGCGAGCGCCCTGGCCCGGGCCTTGCCCGAGGCGTCCTGCGCGACGGCGATCAGACAGGGCACGCCGCGGCCTTCCTGGAACTGGCGCCGCACGAGGCCACCCGGGCCCTTTGGTGCGATCAGTACGACGTCGAGATCCTTGCGCGGCTTGATCTGGCCGAAGTGGATGTTGAAGCCGTGGGCGAAGAGCAGCGTCGCGCCCTGCGCCAGGTTCGGCAGGATCTCCTTGTAATTCTCGGCCTGCGTCGTGTCGGGCGTGAGCAGTGCGACCAGCGCGGCGCCCTTGACGGCCTCGGCGGGCGTGCTGACGGCGAGCCCGTCCTTCTTCGCCTGCTTCCAGCTGTCGCCCTTGCGGACGCCGACGACGACGTCGTAGCCGGAGTCCTTCAGGTTCAACGCGTGCGCGCGACCCTGGCTGCCATAGCCGACGACGGCAATCCTCGCTCCCTTGAGGGCCTTCTTGTCGACGTCTTTCTTCGAATACGCGCGCATCTGTGCAATCTCCAGCTATTCAGTGGTTCGGTCTGTCGAAAAGCGAAATCCAGCAGCCTCAAACGAAGAACCCCGCGCCGGCCGGTGCCGTGCGGGGTTCCTGGTGTCCAATTGCGCCTCTCTTTGCGCTCTCAGCCCGGAGCCCCGCACCTCCGCAGGGGAAGCAGGGCAAGGGACGCAAGCAGCAGACCGACCAGCCGCGACGGAGCCGTGGTGCCGCTGGCTGGGAAGCTGGAAGTGTCGACGGACGACTTCACCCTGCGCCTGCATCTGACAGCAATAGAGATGACGCATAGCAGCACAGCGGCGCAACCATTGTCAACCGCAATGCAAGAGGCGTCGCGAGGACGACGACACGGAAGCGGCCGGCCACGACCGCCCTTCGTCGCGGGCATCATCGACGGTTCGCACGGCCGGGCCAGAGTCGACCGGAATCGGTCATCATGGCATCGCGCTAAGCTTGTGCATCGGCGGGGCGCAAGGGCCAACGATGACGACGGATTTCCTGATCGACTCGACGGATGCTGCCGGCCCCGCGCCGTGTGATCTCTGGCTCGTGGGCCAGCCGGCGCTGGAGGAGTGGCTCGCCGGCCAGGACGTGGCCGTACGGGTCTGGCTCGGTGCCACCGGTTTCAAGGCGGAAAGACAGCATCTGGCGCTGTTGCCGGGGCCGGGCGGCACGATCCGCGGCGCCGTGCTTGGACTCGGTTCACCGGGCTCGTTCGACTCGCTGGAACCGTGGCACGTCGCCGGGTTGCCCGAGCGCCTGCCCGCCGGGACGCGCTGGCGCCTCGCCGGTCAGGCGCTGGCGCCCGAGGCGGCCGCCACTGTAGTGCTCGGCTGGGCGTACGGCAGCTACCGGTTCGAATCCTACAAGAGCGCCGCGACCGCCCGGCCGGGCGACGCGCGGCCGCGTCTGCTGGCGCCGGCCGGCGCCAGCCTGGTGCCGATGCTGCGCATCGCCGCGGCGACCGCCTGGGCGCGCGACCTCGTGAATACGCCCGCGGCCGACATGAACCCCGCCCGGCTCGCGGAGGAGGCAAGGCGCCTCGCCCAGACGTGTGGCGCGAGCATCGAGGAAGTCTCCGGTGAGGCACTGCGGACCGGCTTTCCGGCGATCCACGCGGTCGGACAGGCGTCGGCGGTGGCGCCGCGACTGCTCGATCTGCGCTGGGGCGACCCATCCCGGCCGAAGCTCACGCTGATCGGCAAGGGTGTGTGCTTCGACACGGGCGGGCTCGACCTCAAGCCGGCGACCGGCATGGCCCTGATGAAGAAGGACATGGGTGGCGCGGCGTGCGCGCTCGCGTTGTCGCGGCTGGTCATGGAGTCCGGACTGCCCGTGCGTCTGCGGGTGCTGATCCCGGCCGTCGAGAACGCGGTATCCGGCAACGCCTATCGTCCGGGCGACGTCATCCGGACGCGCAAGGGCCTGACCGTCGAGGTCGGCAACACCGATGCGGAGGGCCGGCTGATCCTGTGCGACGCGCTGGCGCTCGCGGATGAGGAAGCACCCGACCTGCTGGTCGACCTGGCGACGCTGACCGGCGCGGCCCGCGTGGCCCTCGGGCCGGAACTGCCCGCGCTGTTCGGCAAGCGGCCGGCAACGGTGGAAGCGCTGCTGGGTCACGGACGGCGCGTCGCCGACCCGTTGTGGCAGATGCCGCTGTGGGCCGGGTACGAGGACGACATCGCGAGCAAGGTGGCCGACGTCAACAACGTCTCCGCCTCGACGTTCGCCGGCGCGATCATCGGCGCGCTGTTCCTGCAGCGCTTCGTCACCCTGACGACGGACTGGATGCACGTGGACCTGTTCGCGTGGAACCCCAGGGAGCGGCCGGGCCGGCCGGTGGGTGCGGAGCCGCAAGCCGTGCGTGCGCTGTTTGCGCTGCTGACCGAGCGCTACGGCTGAGCCGGCGCAGCCGCCCGACCGGACCGGCCATGGATCTGGGATTCGAGCGCCTCGCCATCGTCGCCGGCTGTCTCTGCGGTCTCGCGGGCGCGCTCGCGTCTTGCGCACGGCACGGTCGCGCCACCCGCGTCCCGGTCGTGCGGCTGGTGGCTGCCGTGCTGGTGCGGCTGATCCCCCTCGCGCTCGTGGTCACGGGTGCCCGCCGGTTCGAGCAGCTGCGGCGCAGGCTCGTGACCGTTACGCCGGCGTGACCCGCGCCGCGCGAGGTCGCACAATAGCAGGCTGACCCGCAGCCACTGCGTCCGCGCCCGGAGCCCGCCGATGACCCGCCGCAAAGTCGACGTTCGTCCCTATTCCAAGCTCGTGTTCGACGGTGTGAAACAGACCGCCAGCCGGGCCATGCTGCGCGCGGTGGGCTACACCGACCGTGACTTCCGGCGGCCGCAGGTCGGCATCGCCTCGACCTGGAGCAACCTGACCCCCTGCAACATGCACATCGACAAGCTGGCCGCGAAGGCGGCCAGCGGCGCCGACGCCGCCGGTGGCAAGAGCACGGTCTTCGGCACCATCACCGTGTCGGACGGCATTTCCATGGGCACGCCGGGCATGCGCTACTCGCTCGTCTCGCGCGAAGTCATCGCCGACTCGATCGAGACCGTGGCCGGTGCCCAGGGCTTCGACGGCCTGGTCGCCATCGGCGGCTGTGACAAGAACATGCCGGGTTGCATGATGGCGATCGCGCGTCTCGACCGCCCGGCGGTCTTCGTCTACGGCGGTACGATCCGCCCTGGCGAGAAGCACCGCGACGTCGTCTCGGTGTTCGAGGCGGTGGGCGCACACGCGACCGGCGCGATCGACGACCGCGAGCTGCGCGAGGTGGAGCGCACGGCCATCCCGGGCGCCGGCAGTTGCGGGGGCATGTACACCGCCAACACGATGGCCTCCGCGATCGAGGCGCTCGGCATGAGCCTCGCCAACAGTTCGGCGCAGGAAGCCGTCTCGAAGACCAAACGCGCCGACGCGGAACGGGCAGGGCGCGCTGTCGTCAACCTGATCAAGCAGGGCATCCGGCCCTCGATGATCCTGACGCGCGAAGCTTTCGAGAATGCCATCACCGTGGTGATCACGCTCGGTGGTTCGACCAACGCGGTGCTGCACCTGCTCGCGATCGCCCATGCCGCGGGCGTCCCGCTCGAACTCGATGACTTCACGCGCATCGGCGCGCGCGTGCCCGTGCTCGCGGACCTGCGCCCGAGCGGGCGTTATTCGATGTCGGACCTGGTGCGCATCGGCGGCATCCAGCCGCTGATGAAGTCGCTGCTCGACGCGGGCCTGCTGCACGGCGACTGCCTCACCGTGACGGGCAAGACGCTGCGTCAGAACCTGGCAAAGGTGAAGCCCTACCCGGCGGGGCAGGCGATCGTGCGACCGCTCACCCACCCGATCAAGGCCGACAGCCACCTGGTCGTGCTCTACGGCAATCTCGCGCCCGACGGTGCCGTGGCGAAGATCAGCGGCAAGGAAGGCCTGAGCTTCACCGGCCGCGCGCGCGTGTTCGACGGCGAGGAGGCGACGCTGCAGGCGATCCTCGACGGCCAGGTCGTGGCCGGCGACGTGATCATCGTCCGCTACGAGGGACCCCGCGGCGGCCCGGGCATGCGCGAGATGCTGAGCCCGACCGCCGCGATCATGGGCAAGGGACTCGGCGACAAGGTCGCCTTCCTGACCGACGGGCGCTTCTCCGGCGGCAGCCATGGCTTCGTCGTGGGTCACGTCTCACCCGAGGCCGCGCTCGGCGGGCCGATCGCACTGGTGCGCGATGGCGACCTGATCCGCATCGACGCCACGACGCGGACGATCACGCTGGACGTCGCTACGGCCGAGCTGGTGCGCCGGCGTGCAGACTGGCAGCCACGGCCGCCCTACGCGACGCGGGGCGTGCTCGCGAAGTATGCACAGCAGGTGAGCAGCGCGTCGCTCGGCGCCGTCACGGACCGCAGTGCGGCGTCATGAACATCGCCTTGGCAGGGTGTGGACGCGCCTGCGGCTCGCCGCGCTTCCGGCATCGAGTCGCGCGCCCGGTGACGGTCGACCGGACGCACGGCAGCAGCGTCGAAGTCCATTCCGACTATTGTCTTGGCGTTGACGCGTGGGTAAAGTCGCGCCCGCTGACAGATCGGTAGATGACCGGCAGGCCGGTCGTCCACGGGCGCATCGCTTGATGCACTGCGTCAAACCAGTGCGGCGCGGCACACCAGACCCGTGACAATGGAACCGACGGACGAGCGCGACTTCGGGGGCTTGCGCGGATTCAAGTCTGGGCTTGCGAGGGTGGAAAGGCTCTTGTAGTGTCGGTCACCCGACCGGGCTGCAGCCTACTCGTGTGCCCACCGAATGTGGAGGATAAGTGGCCTACAGTTACTCGATTGACGATCCGGCGAAAAACAGCAAGCGAACGCTTGCTTTCGTGCTCGTCGTCATCATCCACGTCCTGTTCTTCTGGGTGCTTGCGTCCGGGCTCGGCGCGAAGATGGTCCAGACGGTGATGGGCCCCGTCGAGACGAAGATCATCGAGGAGTTGCCGGACGACGACAAGGAGCCGCCGCCGCCGCCGCCGGACATCGAGCAGCCGCCGCCCTACGTCCCGCCGCCCGAGGTGGCGATCGACCTCGCCGTCGACAGCGGCCCGACCACGGCGATCTCCAACGTCACGAGCGAGCGGCCGGTCGTGCAGGCGCCGCCGCCGCCGAAGCCCGTCGAGCGCGCCGTCGTCAAGACGCCGCCGTCCACGCAGGGCAAGGGCGCGCGCACGACGCAGCCCGAATATCCGCCGGCCTCGCGTCGCGCCGGCGAGGCGGGCACGGTCGTGCTGCAGGTCTACGTGCTCGAAACCGGCCGGGCGGGCGAGGTCAAGATCGCCAAGTCCAGCGGCTTCGACCGGCTCGACGAGGCGGCCGTGAAGGAGGTGCAGCGCAACTGGCGCTTCGTTCCCGGCAAGGAGGACGGCAAGCCCGTTGCCATGTGGCACACGTTCGCCGTCACGTTCCGCCTCACGGATTGACCGCAGTTTGACCCCCGGTCGCAAGACCGTCCGCAACGCCAGATCAGTCAAGACAAGACACAGGAACCGACCTCAATGGCCACCGAAGCAGTCAGCGTCGACAACCCGTACGGAATCCAGGCCCTCTGGGCGCAGGGCGACTTCGTCGCGAAGGGCGTGCTCGTCCTCCTCGTGCTGATGTCCGCGTATTCCTGGTTCATCATCTTCACCAAGTGGTGGGAGCAGCGTCGCCTGCTGTCGCAGGCCGCGGAGGCCGAGAAGAGCTTCTGGGCCGCCGACAACATCAAGACCGGCGTCAACAAGCTCACGGGCAAGGGCAACATCTTCAAGGTGATGGCGGCCGAGGCGATCGACGCGGCCGAGCACCACGACGAGCGTCTGACGCAGCAGGTTCCGCTGCACGAGTGGATCGACAACGTGCTCGCCCGCGCCACCGCGCGCATCGGCAACGCGCTCTCGACGCAGCTGCCGTTCCTGGCGACCACCGGTTCGACCGCGCCGTTCATCGGCCTGTTCGGCACGGTGTGGGGCATCTACCACGCGCTGGTCGCGATCGGCGTGGCCGGTCAGGCCTCGATCGACAAGGTCGCGGGCCCCGTCGGCGAGGCGCTCATCATGACGGCGATCGGCCTCGCGGTCGCGGTCCCCGCCGTGCTCGGCTACAACTTCCTGCTCGGTCGCAACAAGCAGATCATGGAGAAGGTCAAGCTCTTCTCGAACGATCTCGAGCAGGTGATCGTCAGCGGCTCGCGCGTCGAAGGCGCCGGTGCCAAGGTCATCGCGGGCGCGCCGAAGAAGTAACCGGGTTCGGCCGCGGCCGGAGGCAATACACCATGAGCATGTCGATCACGGGCGGCGACCCGGGCGAGGACGACAAGGCGATTTCGGAGATCAACGTCACGCCCCTCGTGGACGTGATGCTGGTGCTCCTCATCATCTTCCTGATCACCATCCCGGTGATCACGCAGTCGGTGAAGGTGGAACTGCCGAAGGCGGCGAACATCCCCACGCAGACCAAGCCCGAAAACATCAACATCGCGGTGGACAAGGAAGGCAACGTCTACTGGAACACGATGCTGGTGCCCACTCAGGAGGCGCTGCTCGACCGTATCAAGGCGGTCGCGGTCACGGATCCCCAGCCGGAGATCCACGTCCGCGGCGATCGCGCCACGGCCTACGAGCACATCGGCCGCGTGATCGTGCTGTGCCAGCGCGCCGGCATCCAGAAGGTCGGCTTCATCACCGAGCCCGATCGTGGTCTCGGGCGCTGAGCCCCGGCTGCGACATCGAAGGCGGGAGTCAAGCGAATGAGTATGAGCGTTGGAGAGGGCGGCACGGACGCAGATCCGATGATGGACATCAACATGACGCCGTTGATCGACGTCCTGCTGGTGCTGCTCGTCATGTTCATCATCACGATTCCGGTGATGACGCACGCTGTGAAGCTCGACATGCCGCGTGCGCAGAACACGCCGCAGCAGAACGTGCAGCCGGTCGTCATCAATCTCGAGATCGACTTCGACGGCACCGTGCTGTGGAACGGCTCGCCGGTCACCGTCGACGCTCTAGACACGTATTTCCGCCGCGAGGCGGCGAACGATCCGCAACCGGAACTGCACATCCGTCCGAACAAGCGCGCTGCCTATGGCGTGGTGGCGCGAGTGCTGGCGGCCGCGCAACGCAACGGGCTGCTGAAGATCGGCTTCGTCGGCAACGAGCAGTTCATGTAGAGGCACGGGAGGGCCGCGCTCGCCTGCCGGGGTGGGGCCCATGGGTCAAAGGGAGCTGCCGGGGCGTCGAGCGCCGGCGGCTTTTTCCTTGTCAGCGGGGTTGAAGTCCCCAGTGAGGCATTCGATGAGGAAGGCGAGTTTCGTTCTCGGCAGCCTGCTCGCGGTGGCGGGCTGGACGGGTGTCGCGGCCACCCTGCTGGGCGTGCCGGTTACGGCGGAGGCACAGCAGAAGGTCAGCCAGAAGGTCGGCGTGCCGCTCAAGGCGGCCCAGGACGCCATCGCCAGGAAGCGCTGGGATCAGGCGCTGGCGAAGATCAAGGAAGCGGACGGTGCGCCGGGCAAGACCGCCTTCGACCAGTACAAGATCAACGAGATGCTGTGGTACGTGTACCTGCAGCAGGGCCGCAATGCCGATGCGGCACGCGTGCTCGAGGGGCAGCTCGCCTCCGGCCAGATGTCCGCCGGCGACAAGGTGCAGCGCACCAAGACGCTCGCGCAGCTCTACGCGCGCGCCGGCAGCTACGGCAAGGCGGCGCAGGCGGCGCAGTCCTACCTGAAGGCGGTTCCCGGCGACAAGGACATGCAGCTGCTCGCCGCGAACGCGTACTACATGCAGAAGGACTACAAGGGCGCCATCGCCGCGGCCGACCGCATCATGAAGTCGGGCGGCACGCCGAGCCAGGACCTGCTGCAGCTCGTGCTGCGCTCCAACTATGAGCTGAACGACAGCGCCGGCACGGCCCGCGCGCTGGAACAGCTGCTCAAGTACTACCCGTCGCCCGACACCTGGGAACGCGTGCTCGACGGGTACCTCAAGCAGACCAAGAACGACCAGCAGCTCATGGGGCTCTACCGCCTGGCCGAGGACGTCGGCGCGCTCAAAGAGACGCGCCAGTACGTGGACATGACGCAGGCGCTCGTGATCGGCGGCTTCGGCATCGAAGGCGAGCGTGTCATGAAGAAGGCCATCGACGCGGGCCTGTTCCAGGGCGACGAGCTGACGCGCGCGCAGCGGACGCTGGAGGCCGCCAAACGCAAGGCCGACCAGGAGCGGCTGGCGCTGCCCAAGGCCGAGGCGCAACTGGCCGCCGCGAAGACCGGCGAAGAGATGCAGAAGACCGGCGTGCTCTTTTTCAGCGCGGGTGATTACGCGCAGGCGGCGTCCGCGCTGCAGAGGGCCGTCGCGAAGGGTGGTCTGGCCGACGCCGACGGCGCCCACATGCTGCTCGGCATCGCGCTCAAGCGGAAGGGCGACAAGGCCGGTGCGATGAAGGCGTTCGACGCCGTCAAGGACCCGAAGTCCGCCGAGGTCGCCAAGCTCTGGAAGACGGCGTCGCGCTGACGCAGTCCGAAGCCCTCGACATCGATCGCGGAGCAGGGGCGGGGACGGCGGTCCTCGCCCCTTTCTTACGCCCGGCCGGCCCGTTCAGCCTGTCGTCGCGGCCGGCTCCGCCGCCGGCGGGGCTGCCTCCGTATCGAGCTTGAGCTTCCACAGCCGCGCGATCTCGGCCAGCGTCGGATTCTTCACCGCGTCGAACGCCGTCTTCGCCTCGGCCGCCTTGCCAAGCCGGGCGTCGGCGATGCCGAGCAGCAGGTTCGCGTCGTCCGAGTCCGTCACGCCGCCCTTGGCCAGGGCCTTCTGCAGGGCGTCGGTGGCCTTCTCGTAGTCGCCCGCGCTGAAGTACAGCTTGCCGATGCCCACCATCTGGTTGCCGGTCTTGGCGGCCGCGAGCTGCTGCGCCGCCGTGGTGATTTCCTTGGCGTCCATGGCGGCACCAGACCGGGCACGGCCGAGTTCTGCCTCCACCCGCACGCGTGCGTCACCCTGGAAGATGTTGGCCGACATGCCGCGCTCGAGGATCTGCTTGGCCTCGTTCGGGAAGCCGCCCGTGACCAGCATGACGCCCATTTCGGAATAGTCCTCGGGCTTGTCGAGCGTGCCCGTGTCGTTCATGAGCCGGTACAGCGCGCGCAGCCCGCGGTCGTCCTTGGTGCGGAAGAGCTGGTCGTTGAGCAGATCTTCCCAGTACTTGCGCTGCGGGTGGTGGCGCACGAGGCCTTCGAGCGCCCTCGTCGTGCCGGCGCTGTCTTTCATTTCGTAGCTGGTGCGCAGTGCGAGCAGCAGCGCGGCCTCCGGCGGCTGCGGCGTCGACGCGATGATCTGCTCGGCGGCCGCCTTGGCGCCCGCATAGTCCTTGGACAGGTAGCGAGCCTGCGCGAGCTGCAGCGCGATCTCCGCGTCGCCGGGCGATGCCTTCAGGTACTCGGTGCCGTACTGGACCGCTTTGTCGTACTGCTTGTTCTGCAGCATCATCTGCGTCAGTGCGCGCAGCCGCTGCGGCCTGTCGGCCTCCGGCACGAGACCGGAATTCAGGGCGCGCTCGAGGGCCTCGGCCGACGTCACGTAGTCCTTCTGCTGCAGGGCCACGTACCAGCCGAGCTCGTCGATCATGAACGCGTCGTACGGCGTCTTGGGCTCCACCGCCTGCGCCGCTGCGAGTTGCGTCGCCGCCTCTGGCCAGTTCTTCTCGTTCATGGCTTTCTGCGCCGCCATCAGTGGCTTGGCCACGGATGCGCTGAGCTTCTGCTTGGCCGCGGGCTTCTCCTTGTCCGCTGCCACGGCCACCGAAACGGGTAGCAGCGACCCGCCGGCTACGCCGACCAGTCCGGCCGCCGTCATGGCAGCCATCAGCACGAGGTTCGCTTTCTTCATCGTCAGCCTCTCAGTGACCAGCAGGGGTCAGGCCGCGCATTGTAGCGCCCGAGCCGCCCCGTGGCGTGGGGGCAGAAACGGCGCCGGGCCCTCGCGGAGCCCGACGGGCTGGTAAAGTGTCGCTCCCATTTCCAGACTGACCCCCGGGGGTAGTCGGTGACGCATGCAGCCATCACGGGCTGGGGCAAGTGCCTCCCGCCCAGCATTCTGACCAACGCCGATCTCGCGACGTTTCTCGACACCAACGACGAGTGGATCACCTCGCGCACCGGCATCCGGGAACGCCGGATCTCGCACCTGCCGCTGGCGGAGCTCGCCTATGTCAGTGCCATGCGGGCGCTCGCCTGTGCCGGTCTCGCCCCGGCCGACGTCGAACTCATCGTCATCGGCAGTTGCAGTTTCGACGACCAGGTTCCCAATCAGGCGTCCGGCCTGCAGGTCCGGCTCGGCGCCAAGCGCGCCGCGGTCTACGACATCAACACGGCCTGCACCAGCTTCCTGTATGCACTCAGCACCGCGACGGCGCTCATCCGGACGGGTGTGGTCAAGAACGCGCTGGTGGTCGGCGGCGAGATCATTTCGTCGTTCATGGACTGGGAGAACCGCGGCGTCGCCGTGCTGTTCGGCGACGGCTGCGCGGCCGTGGTGCTCGAAGCGACCGACGCGGAAGAGGGCCTGCTCGCCGAGAAGCTCGGTTGCGACAGCGACGGGCGGCCGACGCTCGTCGTCGAAGGCATGGGCGCGCGTTATGCCAACGTCGGCCGACTGTATGGCGACACGGCGTGGATCTTCGAAGGCCAGGAGATCTTCAAGCGCGCGGTGCTGGCGATGTCCGCCGCGAGCACCGAGGTGCTCGCCCGTCGCGGGTTCCGTCCCGAGGACGTGGATCTCGTCGTGCCGCATCAGGCCAACCTGCGCATCATCGACGCCGTTGGCAAACGCGTCGGGGTCGTCCCCGGGCAGGTGTACGTGAACGTGCAGCGCTATGGCAACATGTCGGCGGCGACGGTGCCGGTCGCGCTGGTCGAGGCGCTCGAGGAAGGGCGCGTGAAGCCCCGTGGCCTGCTGCTGCTGCCCGCGTTCGGCGCGGGCCTGACCTGGTGCGCGCACCTGGTCCGCTGGGGCGATCGCGTGACGCCGAAGGCCATCTGCGACGTCGAATTGCCGCCGAGCAACCGTACGGCGCTCGACATCGTGCGCGGCTACATCGGCCAGAGGAAGCAGCAGGCCGAGCCCGCCTGAGCCGGCCCGTCGTCGTCGCGGTCGATCGTCCGGGCCGCGGGCAGCCTCCGCCATGACACCATCGAACAAGGCGCTGCTGCAGATTCACGGCTGCGTGGCGATCTGGGGCTTCACGGCCATCCTTGGCAAGCTCATCACGCTGTCGGCCTATGCCCTGGTGTGGTGGCGCATGCTGCTCGTCGTGGCCGCGCTCTGCCTGGCGCCCGCGTTCTGGCGTGGCCTGCGTCGCCTGGACTGGCCCACGCTCGGCATTTTTTCCGGCATCGGCGTCGTCGTCGCGCTGCACTGGGTGAGTTTCTACGCCGCGATCAAGCTCGCGAATGCCTCGGTCGCGGCGACCTGCATGGCCGTGGCGCCGATTCTCGTGTCGATCATCGAGCCGTGGGTGACCGGACGCCGCTTCGACTGGCGCGAATTGCTCATCGGCATCGCGGCGGTGCCCGGCGTCATGCTGGTCGTGGGCGGCACGCCCCGCGGCATGCACTCCGGCATCGCGGTTGGCATCCTGTCGGCGTTGCTGGTCGCCGTATTCGCGGTGCTCAACAAGCGCCACGTCGAACGTGCCGCCCCCCTGGTCGTCACCGGTCTCGAACTGGCGGCGGGGACCACGTTCCTGACCGTGCTGGCCGTCGTGCTCGGCAGCCAGCACACCGGCCTGCCCGTCGTGCCGGACGCACGCGATGCCGCGCTGCTGCTGGTGCTCGCGCTGGCGTGCACGCTGCTTCCGTTTGCGCTGTCGCTCGTGGCGCTGCGCAAGCTGAGCGCGTTCAGTACGCAGCTCGCGATCAGCCTCGAGCCGGTCTACGCCGTGTTTCTCGCCATGCTGCTGCTCGGCGAGCACCGGGAACTCGGGCTGCAGTTCTATGCCGGTCTCGCGCTCATCCTGGGCAGCGTGTTGGCGCACGTGGCACTGCGGCGGTCGCCCGGCTGAGCGATCGTCGCCGCCAGCGCCAGGCCATCAGCACGGTCAGCAGCGCGAGATACAGGGCGGGTTCGCGCCAGTCGGCTTTCACGAGCCACAGGAAATGCAGGCAGCCCAGCATCGCGGCCGGGTAGACAAGCCGGTGCAGTGTCTGCCAGCGGCCGCCGAGCCGGCGCATCCACGCGTCGGTCGAGGTCACCGCGAGTGGCAGGAGCATCAGCAGCGCCGTGAAACCGACGGTGACGTAGGGACGTTTCGCGATGTCGGCCACGATGCCGGGCAGGTCGAGCGCGCGGTCGATGACGAGCCAGGCCAGCAAGTGCAGCACCAGGTACGCGAACGCGAACAGGCCGATCGTGCGTCGCAGGCGCATCAGCCGCGGCTGGTGCAGCAGCATGGCCACCGGCCGCACGCAAAGCGTCAGCAGCAGCAGACGCAGGCCCCACGAGCCCAGTGAGTGGATCAGTGCTTCGACGGGATTCGGACCCAGCGAAAGCTCCGCGAACCCCAGCGTGCGCCCGGCGATCCACGCGAGGGGCACGGCGCAGAGCGCGAACGCGACCGGCTTGTCGGCCCGGAAGCGTCGCGGCACGGACCTGGCGGCTCGGTTCATGCGGCGGTCAGAAATGCCGGCGCAGATCCATGCCGCGGTACAGCGATGCCACCTGCCGGGCGTAGCCGTTGAACGGCAGCGTGCGCTGCTTCTCGGCAAAGAGGCTGGCTCCGATGCGTCGCTCCTGCGCCTGACTCCAGCGGGGATGATCGACGTCCGGATTCACGTTGGCAAAAAAGCCGTATTCGTCCGGCGCGGCCAGGTTCCAGCTCGTCGGCGGCGGCCGTTCCGTGAAGCGGATTGCGACGATCGACTTGATGCCCTTGAAGCCGTATTTCCAGGGCACCACGAGCCGCAACGGTGCGCCGTTCTGGTTCGGCAGCGGGCGGCCGTACACGCCGACGGCGAGGATCGTCAGCGGATGCATCGCCTCGTCGATGCGCAGCCCTTCGACGTACGGCCAGTCAAGGACCGGAAAGCGCTGTCCCGGCATCTCGGCTGGCCGCAGCACGGTCGTGAACGCGACGTACTTCGCCCGCGAGCTCGGCCCGAACCGTGCGAGCAACTTGCCGAGCGGAACGCCGACCCAGGGGACGACCATCGACCAGGCCTCGACGCAGCGCAGGCGGTAGATGCGTTCTTCCAGAGCGTGCGGGCGCAGCAGGTCGTCGAGATCGAACTCGCCAGTCTTCGCCGCTTCGCCGGAAATCTTCACGGTCCAGGGCCGGGGCCGGAACTTCCCCGAGTGTTCGGACGGGTCGGTCTTGCTTGTGCCAAATTCGTAAAAGTTGTTGTAAGTCGTTATATCTTCGAAAGAATTAGGCGCCTCGTCCAGGCTGAGCGCCGCGTTCTTCGTGAACTCTAGCGTCGCGGTGGTCGATCGGGCCGGCCAGGCGAGACCGATGGCGCCGGCGCCGAGCAGCCCGGCGACGACCTCCCGGCGGTTGAAGTACCGGGCGGGGGGCGTGATTTCGGAAGGCAGCGGGTGCCCGTGGGAACGATGCCAGCGCATGTGCTATGGACCTCGGCGGAAACGAACTGTTCGATGGCCAAACCTGCCGAAACGTCCCTCGACGGTCGGGTTCGTCTGACAGACGATGTTTCCACACCTGCGACAAGCTGCCACAAAGTGTCTTCCGTGAAAAATTCCAGATCACGCTGGCCGTGCCGTCGTCTCCCGGGGAGGGGCGGTGATCGCATGGAACGCGCAGGGCAGCACATGCGGATGCCGATCGTCGTCCTGATCGCCATGCTGGCCGACGGCGCGGCCCACGCCGATCCGGCCGGGACGATGCCGCTCGAGTCCCGACAGCAGTTCTACGGGCCGCTGCGCGCGCGCGACCTGACACCCTTCGGTTACCTGCGTCTCGACATGCGTCCGGCATTCGCGGGGTCGATCGAGCTGGGCCGCTGGGCGATCGACACCGAGTTCGCCTACCAGAACACCTGGGCGCTCAGCGGGCCCGTCGAACGCTACCTGCGCTCGCGACCCCGGCGCAACCTGACGGCGGACGACGTGGTGGCGCTGCGCGCGCTGCCCGGCGAGAACTACCTCGTCGATCTCGAACTCGGCGAGTTCGACGTGACGCTGCACCGCCAGTTGACGCCGGCCTGGGGCGCCTACGTGGTCGTCGCCGCAGCGGTCTACGGCGGCGGCGCACTGGACGGCATCATCGAGCAGGTCCACTTGGCCTTGGGGCTGTCGCAGGCGGGGCGTCACGGACTGAAGCGCGACCAGTTCAACATCGTCATGGACCTCGAATCGCTGCAGTACGTGCAGCTCGACGGTCATTCGCGCAGCGGCCTGCTCGACCCGACGTTCGGCCTGCGCTACAGCGGCCTGCGGCTGCCCGAGCCGTGGTCGCTCGCCCTGGAGGGCGCCGTCAAGGTGCCGGTCGCCGGCCACCGCAACTTTCTCTCCACGGGGCGCGCCGACGTCGGCCTGCAGGCGTCGCTGGCCCGGCGCGGCTCGAACCACGCCGTCTACGCATCGCTCGGCGTCGTCGATTACGGCGGCTCGGAAAGCGACGCACAACCGGAAGCGCGCATCGTGCCGACGCTCGTGCTGGGGCTCGATTCGCACCTGACCGGGCGCCTGCATTCGATCGTGCAGTTGTACGCGAGCCCGAGCCTGTACGACTCGAGGGACACGCGGCTCGGGGAACTGACCTCTCCCAAGTACCAGTTGAGCCTCGGACTGCGCTATCGCCGCGAAGCCCAGCTCTTCACGTTCGCGGTGACGGAGAACCTCGCGAACATGAACAACACGCCCGACGTGGGCTTCCAGCTCGGGTGGACGTACTGGCCGCCGTTTTGAGCGGTGTGGTGCGCCGTCGACCGGCGCGGAGAGGGTTCACTCAGCCGGCGATGCGCGCGAGCACCAGCGGCAGCAGTTCGCCGGCGCGGCCGCGCAGGACGACGTCGACGAACGAGGTCAGCGCGGTCGCCTCGACGTTCAGCTCGATGAGCGTGGCCCCGGCGCCGTGCGCGCGCTCGGCGAGACCGGCCGCCGGATGCACCGTCGCCGCGGTGCCCACGCACAGGAAAACGTCGCAATCGGCCGCTGCGGCGTCGGCGGCCAGCAGCGCGTCGCGCGGAATCGCCTCGCCGAACCAGACGACGTCGGGCCGCAGCCGCTCGCCGCAGCGCGCGCACTCGGGCAGGCCGGTGATCGAAAGCGGCGCGCGAGACGCCACGAGCCCTTCCGCCGCGCAACGGTCGCGCAGGATGTTGCCGTGGTACTCGATGACGCCGACGCTGCCAGCGCGCTGGTGCAGCGAGTCGACGTTCTGCGTGACCAGCGTCAGCCGCGGCACACAGCCCGCGAGCCGCACGAGCGCGGCGTGACCGGCGTTCGGTTCGGCCTGGCGCACCAGCTCGCGCCGCCACTCGTACCAGTCCCAGACACGCCGGGGGTCGCGCTGGAACGCTTCGGGTGTCGCGAGGTCCTCGGGACGGAATCGGGCCCAGAGCCCCGTCTGCGCGTCGCGGAACGTCGGCACGCCGCTCTCGGCGGAGATACCGGCGCCCGTGAGCACGCAGACGTGTCTGGCGGCGCGCAGCGCAGCGGCCGCGTTGTCGATGGCGTTGGTCGTGACCCCGCTCCCGCGCTATGCCGCCTTGCCCGGCGAGGCGAGCTGACGGATCACGTATTGCAGGATGCCGCCGTGCTGGAAGTACTCGCGCTCCTTCGGCGTGTCGATGCGCACGCGCGCCTCGAACTTGACCGGCGCGCCCGACGGAGGCGTCGCCACCACGGTCACGACCTTCGCGGCACCGCCGTTCAGGCCGATGATCTCGTAGCTCTCCTTGCCCGTGAGACCGAGCGACTGCGCGCTCACGCCATCCTTGAACTGCAGCGGCAGCACGCCCATGCCGATCAGGTTGGAGCGATGGATACGCTCGAAGCTCTCGGCGATGACCGCCCTCACGCCGAGCAGCATCGTGCCCTTCGCAGCCCAGTCGCGCGACGAGCCCGTACCGTATTCCTTGCCGGCGATGACGATCAGTGGTGTGCCTTCGGCCTTGTACTTCACGGCCGCGTCGTAGATCGACATCTGCTCGCCGGTGGGCACGTGCAGCGTCACGCCGCCTTCGGTGCCCGGCAGCATCAGGTTGCGCAGGCGGATGTTGGCGAACGTGCCGCGCATCATCACTTCGTGGTTGCCGCGGCGCGCGCCGTACTGGTTGAAATCGGCCGGCTGCACGCCCTGGCCCATGAGATATTTCGCCGCCGGACTCGAGCGCGCGATGTTGCCCGCGGGAGAGATGTGGTCGGTCGTCACCGAATCGCCGAGCACCGCCAGCGTGCGGGCGCCGCGGATATCGGCCACGGTACCGGGCGCCATGGACATGCCCGCGAAATACGGCGGATTGCGCACGTAGGTGGAAGCCGACTCCCACGCATAGACCTCGCCGGCCGGCACCTCGATGCCCTGCCAGTTGGCGTCGCCCGTGAACACGCTCGAGTAGCTGCGCGCGAACATCGCCGAGTCGACGCAGGCGCGGACGGTCGTGGCGACTTCGTGCGCGGACGGCCAGATGTCCTTGAGATGAACGGGCTTGCCCGCGGCGTCGGTGCCGAGCGGCGCGTTGTCCAGGTCGATGTCCATCGTGCCGGCCAGCGCATAGGCGACGACGAGCGGCGGCGAGGCGAGGAAGTTCATCTTCACTTCCGCGTGCACGCGTCCCTCGAAGTTGCGGTTGCCCGACAGCACCGAGGTCGCGACGATGTCGCCGGCCCTCACGCCGTCCGAGATCTCAGGCCGCAGCGGGCCCGAGTTGCCGATGCAGGTCGTGCAGCCGTAACCCACGACGTAGAAGCCGACGGCTTCGAGGTCGGCGAGCAGGCCGGCCTTCTGCAGGTAGTCGGTGACCACGCGCGAACCGGGGGCGAGACTCGTCTTGACCCACGGCTTCGCCACGAGACCGAGCTTGCGCGCCTTGCGCGCGAGCAGACCGGCAGCGACGAGCACGCTCGGGTTCGAGGTGTTGGTGCAGCTCGTGATCGCCGCGATCAGCACGGCACCGTCCTTGAGTTCGAACGTACTGCCGCCCGAGGTGACCTGCGCCGTGCCCGTCGCCGCGGCGTTGCGGGTGCTGCGCTCGGCGACCATCGCGGCAAGACTCGTGCGGTAGACGTCCTGCGCGATCCGCAGCGGCACGCGGTCCTGTGGCCGCTTCGGGCCGGCGAGACTCGGCTCGACCCTGGCGAGGTCGAGTTCGAGGACGTCGGTGTACTGCGCCTCCGGCATGCCGTTGGTGCGCCACAGACCCTGGGCCTTCGCATACGCCTCGACCAGCGCGACCTGCTCGGCCGACCGCCCGGTCAGCTCGAGGTAGCGGATCGTTTCCTCGTCGATCGGGAAGATGCCGCAGGTGCTGCCGAACTCCGGCGCCATGTTGGCGATGGTCGCGCGGTCGGCGAGCGGCAGGTTCGCGAGGCCGTCGCCGAAGAACTCGACGAACTTGTCGACGACGCCCTTCTTGCGCAGCATCTCGGTGATCGTGAGCACGAGGTCGGTCGCAGTCGCGCCGGCGGGCAGCGAGCCCTTGAGCCGAAAGCCGATGACGTGCGGGATCAGCATGGTGACCGGCTGACCGAGCATGGCCGCCTCGGCTTCGATGCCGCCGACGCCCCAGCCGAGCACGCCGAGGCCGTTGACCATGGTCGTGTGCGAGTCGGTGCCCACGACCGTGTCGGGGAAGGCGCGCTTCACGCCGTCCTTGTCCTGCGCGAACACGACGCGCGCGAGGTGTTCGACGTTGACCTGATGGACGATACCGGTGCTCGGCGGCACGACCTTGAAGTTGCGGAACGCCGTCTGGCCCCAGCGCAGGAACGAATAGCGCTCGCCGTTGCGTGCGAAGTCGATTTCGTTGTTCTTCTGCAGGGCGTCCGCGGTGCCGTAGTTGTCCACCTGGATGGAATGGTCGATGACGAGTTCGACCGGTGCGAGCGGGTTGATCTCCTGCGGGTTGCCGCCGAGGCTCACCATGGCCTCGCGCATGGCGGCGAGGTCGACGATGGCGGGCACGCCCGTGAAGTCCTGCATGATCACGCGCGCCGGCGTGAAGGCGATCTCGTGACTCGGGGTCGCCTTCGGGTCCCACGCGAGCAGCGCCTCGACGTCCTCGCGGGTCACGTTGACGCCGTCCTCGAAGCGCAGCAGGTTCTCGAGCAGGATCCTGAGCGAGTAGGGCAGGCGGGACAGGTCGTGGCCCTGGAGCGCCGGGAGGCTGTAGATCTCGTACGACTGCTGGCCGACCGCAAGCGACGTGCGGGTCTTGAAACTGTTTCTCATGGAACCTCCGGGGCGGGGAACGGCGCGACCAAAACCGACGAATTATAGACCAGCGGCATGTCCCGATTCGACCTCGACCCGCTCCCCGGCGGCCGTCGACGCGATGACGGCCCCGCCGAGGCAGGTCTCGCCCTCGTAGAAGACGGCCGATTGCCCGGGGGTGATCGCGCGCTGGGCCGTGGCCGTATGCACGAGACAGCGGCCGTCGGGCCCGACATCGACCTCGCAATCCTGGTCGGCCTGGCGATGACGCGTCCTGACGGTGCATCGCAGGGAACTTCCGGCCGGCACCGGGGGCGTGTCGGCGATCCAGTGCGCCGGCTCGGTGGCGAAGCTCTTGCACAGCAGCAGCGGGTGGTCGTGCTGCTGCACGACGACGAGCGCGTTGCGCGCCAGGTCCTTGTGGGCGACATACCACGGCTTTTCCCCGGTGCCGCGCACGCCGCCCACCGCGAGCCCCTGACGCTGGCCCAGCGTGTAGTACATCAGGCCGCGGTGCGTGCCGAGCCGGCGACCCTCGGGCGTCTCGATCGGGCCCGGACGCGCAGGCAGGTAGCTCTGCAGAAACTCGGCGAACGGACGCTCGCCGATGAAGCAGATGCCCGTGCTGTCACGCTTGTCGTGCACGGGCAGCGCGTGTTCGCGGGCGAGCCGGCGCACCTCGTCTTTCGACAGGTGCCCGATCGGGAAGAGCGTCCGGCGCAGCATCGCGCCCGGCACGCTGTGCAGGAAATATGTCTGGTCCTTGTTGCCGTCGGCGGCGCGCAGCAGGCGGCCACCTTCGCTGCGCGCGTAATGACCCGTCGCGAAGAGCCCGGCGCCGAGCCGCAACGCGTGCTCGAAGCAGACGCCGAACTTGATCTCGCGATTGCAGAGCACGTCGGGGTTCGGCGTGCGCCCGGCCTGCAACTCCTCGAGGAAGTGGGCGAACACCCGGTCGCGGTACTGTGCGGCGAAGGTCACCGTGTGCAGCGGAATGCCGAGTTCCTCGCACACGCGGCGCGCGTCCTGCAGGTCGGCGGCGGCCGTGCAGTAGTCATCCTCGTCCTCGTCCCAGTTGCGCATGAACAGCGCATGCACGTCGTACCCGGCCTGCTGCAGCAGCACCGCGGCAACCGCGGAATCGACGCCTCCGGAAAGCGCCAGGACGACACGCGTAGAGGGCATGCCCGGATCTTAGAGCAAGGCGGGCAGGGGCGCTGCGTGGCGGCCGCCCGCATATCGGACGAAGGCTCGCGCGCGGCAGCAGTCAGCCGGCGGCGGCGTGTGATTGCGACGCGTTCCGGGCCCGCATCAGGTGCCCGACCAGCTCCAGTGGGTAGCGCGCTCCGCCGAGGTAATCGTCGACGCAGCGGAGGACGAGCGGACTGCGGTGCTTCGACTGCGCAGTGAGCAGTTGCTCGCGGTCGAGCCAGCGCGTGCGCAGGATGCCGTGGTCGAGCGGTCGCGCCGGATCGTGCCCTTCCAGCCGGCCGGTGAACGCGACGCGCAGAAACGTGCGCGACAGGTGTTCCGGTGCCCAGACATAGACGCCCGTGACGTGCTGCGGCACGAACGTCCAGGCTGTTTCCTCCAGCACCTCGCGTGCCACGGCTTCGAACAGGGTTTCGCCGTTCTCCAGGTGTCCGGCGGGCTGGTTCAGGACGACGCGGCCACTGGCCCGTTCCTCGACGAAAAGGAACTGGCCGTCGCGCTCGACGACGGCGGCCACGGTGACGTCGGGTTTCCAGACCATCCGATGCATTATAGCGGTCGGGCGGGGCGGGACCTTGCGGGTCGTCGCCGTGACCGGGTGTCGCGGGGCGCGACGCGTCAGAAGTCGACGGCGGTGGCCCGCATTTCCGGCTGGATCAGGCTGCCCGCCCAGACTTCGTCGAAATACGCGAGATGGCGC
>JAYRRR010000132.1:0-16541 GCA_041910015.1 Steroidobacteraceae bacterium | reverse complement strand
GAACGGCGTCGTCGGCGGCGGCTGGACGGACGGCTGCGGGTCCGTCGAGGGGGGCGTCGACGGCACGCGCTCGGCCGGCGTGGCGCCGGTGGCTGCGCGCGCGGGGTTCAGCAACTCGGGCGGCACGAGCTGCTCGAGCGCGGGCAGCGTCGGCTGCCGTTCGCTCGGCATCAGCGGCACCTTGCCCTTGTTCATCTTCTGCTGCTGGTCGCGCAGGTAGTTGTACTTGGCGTTGGATTCGATCGCGGCGTCGACGCCGTCGCGCAGGATGCGCGGCCGGATGAAGATCATCAGGTTCGACTTCACCTTGTCGACGCTGCGGGTCTTGAAGAGCTCGCCGAGCAGCGGGATGGAGCCGAGAAAGGGCACCTGCGACTTCGATTCGCGCACCTGGTCCTCGATGAGGCCGCCAAGCACGATGATGCCGCCGTCCTCGACCATCACGTTGGTGGTGACGGTGCGCTTGTTGGTGATCAGGTCGGTCTGGCTGACCTGCTGCGAGCTCGCCGCGATGCTCGACGATTCCTGCGCGATCTTGAGCAGCACCGAGGCGCCTTCGTTGATCTGCGGCGTGATCTTGAGGATGTTGCCGACTTCCTCGCGCTGCACGGTCGTGAACGGGTTGACCCCGGTGGTGCCGCCGGTGATGCCCTGGTTGGTGTACTGGCCGGTGATGAAGGGCACTTCCTGAGCGACCTTGATCTCGGCCTCTTCGTTGTCGAGCGTGACGATCGAGGGCGTGGCGATGATGTTCGTGTTGCCGATGCCGTCGATGGCGCGGATCAGTGCGGCCCAGCTCGTGCCGTTCTCGTTGATCTCGCCGAGGCCGACCGTGAGCCCGCTCGGGACGGGCGGGATAGAGTCGGGTTTCAGGATGCCCTGCAGGATCTCGCCGATGCCCGTGCCGTTGATCGGGTTGATGAAACCGCCGGCGGGCAGCGTGCGGCCCTCGGAATCGGTCGAGCCCACGACCCAGTTGACGCCGAGGTCACGCGACTTGTCGATCGACATCTCGACGAGGATCGCCTCGACCAGCACCTGGGCGCGGCGGATGTCGAGGCGGTCGACGATGGCCATGACCGAGCGCATGACCTTGGGCGGTGCCGTGACGACCAGCGCGTTGGTCTGCGGCTCGGCCCAGATCGTGACGCTCTTGTCGCCGCCCGCGGCCGCCAGCGTCGGGGAGGCCGCAGCCGCGCCCGCGGTGCCTGCCGGGCTCGCCGCCGTGACGATGCCCTGGATCTGCTCGCGCAGCTTCGCCGCGATCTTCTCCGCGTCGGCGTACTTGAGGTAGCGCACCTGCGTGTCGCCGCCGGTCTCGAGCGGCGTGTCGAGATGCGCGATCAGCGTCTTCAGGCGCAGGCGCTGCGAGGTCTCGCCGCTCACCAGCACGCTGTTGGTGCGGTCGTCGGCGATGACCTTGACCGACGGCATGCCGGCGCCCTCGGCCGCGGCGCCGCCGGTGTACAGGTTGTTCACGATGCGCACGACTTCTGCCGCGCTCGCGTTCTGCAGCGGGATCACGTCGACGGCTTCGTCGCCCTGCTGGTCGATGCGCTGGATGATGCGCATCAGCCGGTTCACGTTCGAGGCGCGGTCCGACATGATCAGCATGTTCGACGCGGGGTAGGCGGCGAGATGGCCGTACTGCGGGATCAGCGGCCGCAGGATCGGCACGAGCTGCGCCGCACTCACGTTCCTGACCGCGACGACCTGGGTGACGATCTCGTCGGAGCTGGCGTTCACGTGCGAGGGCAGGTCGTTGGCCAGCACCTGGCGCGCGTTGGCATCGGGGATGATCTTGATCGTGTCGCCCGAGGGCACGGCAACGAAACCGTGGACCTGCAGGATGGAGAGAAAGGCTTCGTAGAAGGCGTTCGGCGTCATCGGCGACGACGACAGCATCGTGACCTGCGCCTTGACGCGCGGGTCGACGATGAAGTTCTTGCCCGTGACCGCGCTGACTGCCTCGATGATCTGCGACAGGTCCGCGTCCTTGTAGTTCGGCGTGATGGTGCCCTGAGCCTGGGCGTGCGCCTGCGCAGCCGCAGGCGGCGAAGGCACGCCGGCGCCGAGTGCGAGAACGAGAGCGAGGCCCGCAGCCGCCACGGCGGTCCGGTGGAACTTGTCGTGGTTCATCGTCATTCCTCGGAATCCCCGATGTCCGCCGGCACTTCCTCGACCGGTATGGCTTCGGGCAGGGGCTGCGCCGCTGCCGCTTCCGCGGCGATCTGGGCGTTGTTGATGTTCACCTGGACGGGCTCGCCGTTGCGCTCGACCGTCACCGTGACGTTCGCCGCGCTGTTCATGGTCGACAGCACTTCCATGCCGCGCGCCGGATCGTCGAGCGGTGTGCCGTTGATTGCGGTCACCATGTCGCCGGGCAGCAGGCCCAGCTTGTTGAACTGCGGCCGGTTGCGGCCCGGATAGACGCGGTAGCCGCGCTGCTGTCCGTTCGCGAACACCGGCTGCGGACGCAGGATGTCGGTGATCGCTGCCGGATTGCTCGCGGCGAGCTGGCGCAGCCGTTCGCCGAGCATCGGGTCCGCTAGGTTGTCGGCCGCGGCGGCCGACATGCCGCCGCCCTGGAACTTCTTTGGCAGCAGCAGTGCCTCGAGCTTGCCGCCGCGGTCGATGATCGCGCGGTCGGGATACACGGAATGCAGCTTCGTGCCGCCCGTGATGGTCTTGCCCACGGCATAGACCTTGGCCGAGGCGGAGTTCTCGCCGATGATCGCGTAGCCGAGTTCGGGGTCGGAGTGCGCGATCGTGCCGACCAGCACGAGCGGCATCTGGGTGGCGGCGACCGCGTTCGGGTCCGTCGCGCCGGCCGGGGCACTGGCTGCACCGAACAGGTGCGCGGCGATGATCACCCCCACGTCGACGGCCGGCCGGGCCACGACCGGGGCGTTTGCCTGCGGCCCGGCCGCGGGCCGGCCGTTGCCCGCGCCGAGCACTGCCCACGCCAGTTGCACGAGTTGCCAGGCCAGCAGGACGACGAGCAGCGCCGAGACGGCCAGCGGCAGCCGCCTGTGCCAACCCTCGGACCCTGCGCCCTGCGCCGCCGAGACGATCCGGCTCAAGCGCGCGTTCACGCTCTGGGGCAGTTGCATCAGGTCCTTCGTAAGTGTCCGTCCGGCAAGGCCGTTCCACGGGGTCCCGGCATCATACGGACTTGCATGTCGGCGCCTCAAGACAGTTGCGTCTCAAACGGATCACGACCGGTTTGCGGCTTTTCCGGCGCGGCAGGTACGACCGCCCGACGGGTTGACGAGGGTTCCGGGGTTGCCCGCTTTGCTCCAGTCTGAACACGCATCCCGCGCGCCGCCAGTCACGAAGTGGCCCCCGCGGCTTGTCAGGGAGGTAGGGGACCCCTATATAGAACCTTCGAGCGACGCAAGGCAGGCATGAACGAGGAACATCCAGAGCCGGGCCACGGTCTGATGGTCGAGGAGGCGCGGCCGAAGACCAGACGGCCGCCGCTGTATCAGGTGATTCTCCTGAACGACGATTTCACACCGATGGAATTCGTGGTCGACGTCCTGGAGCACATTTTCGGCATGGACCGGACGAAGGCGACACGCGTGATGCTGGAAGTGCACACCCGGGGCAAGGGTGTGTGCGGCGTGTTCACGTACGAGATCGCGGAGACGAAGGTCGCGCAGGTGACGGCCTATGCGCGGCAGCACCAGCACCCCCTTCTCTGCACCCTGGAAGAGGCTTGAGAACCGTGTTGAGCAGCGAACTCGAGATCTGCCTGAACGAGGCCTTCCAGGGCGCCCGCGAGGCGAGGCACGAATTCATGACGGTCGAGCACCTGCTGCTCGCCATCATCGACACCCCCAGGGTCCGGGAGATCCTGCGCGCCTGCGGCGCGGACGCCACGCGCCTGCGCAAGGAGATCAAGGATTTCGTCGAGCAGACCACGCCGCGGCTCAAGCAGGACGACGACCGCGAGGTGCAGCCCACGCTCGGTTTCCAGCGCGTGCTGCAGCGCGCGGTGTTCCACGTCCAGTCGAGCGGCAAGAAGGAGGTCTCGGTCGCCAACGTGCTGGTCGCGATCTTCAGCGAAAAGCACTCCCACGCCGCGTACCTGCTCGGCTTGCAGGAGGTTTCCCGGCTCGACGTCGTCAATTTCATCTCGCACGGGCTGTCCAAGTCCGAGGACGCACCCCGGGCCGGCGGTGGCGACGAGTCGCCTCCGCAGGTCGAGGGCGAGCGCGACGCCGAGGGTGCCTCGGCGCTCGAGAAGTACGCCACGAACCTCAACCGGCTGGCCCAGGAAGGACGCATCGATCCGCTGATCGGCCGCTCGCTCGAGATCGAGCGCACGGTCGAGATCCTCTGCCGGCGACGCAAGAACAACCCGCTGTACGTGGGCGAGGCGGGGGTGGGCAAGACGGCGCTGGTCGAGGGCCTCGCGCGCCTCATCGTCGAAGGCAAGGTGCCGGACGTGCTGGCGGACAGCACCGTCTACTCGCTCGACCTCGGCTCGCTGATCGCCGGCACCAAGTACCGCGGCGATTTCGAGAAGCGCCTCAAGGGCGTGCTGGCCGAGATCAGGAAGCAGCCCGGCGCGATCCTGTTCATCGACGAGATCCACACGGTGATCGGCGCCGGCGCAGCGTCCGGTGGAGTCATGGACGCGTCGAACCTGATCAAGCCGGCGCTCGCCAACGGCGACCTGCGCTGCATCGGCTCGACGACCTATCAGGAGTACCGCGGCATCTTCGAGAAGGACCACGCGCTGACGCGCCGCTTTCAGAAGATCGACGTGGTCGAGCCCACAGTACAGGAGACGATCGAGATCCTGCGCGGCCTGCGCGGCCGGTTCGAGGATCACCACGGCGTCAAGTACGCCGACGAAGCGCTCAAGGCGGCCGCCGAACTGTCGGCGCGGCACATCAACGATCGGCACCTGCCCGACAAGGCGATCGACGTGATCGACGAGGCCGGCGCGCGCCAGCGGCTCAAGCCGGCGGGCGAGCGCGCCGACGAGGTCACTGTCGAGCAGATCGAGGACGTCGTCGCCCGCATCGCGCGCATCCCGCCGAAGACGGTCTCGAGCAACGACCGTGACGTGCTCAGGAACCTCGAGCGCAACCTGAAGCTGGTCATTTACGGCCAGGACAACGCGATCGAGACGCTCTCCGCGGCGATCAAGATGGCGCGCTCCGGTCTCGGCGACCAGCAGAAGCCGGTCGGCTCGTTCCTGTTCGCGGGCCCGACGGGCGTTGGCAAGACCGAGGTGACGCGTCAGCTCGCCGCGGCGCTTGGCGTCGAACTGGTCCGCTTCGACATGTCGGAGTACATGGAGCGCCACACGGTGTCGCGGCTGATCGGCGCCCCCCCCGGCTACGTGGGCTTCGACCAGGGCGGGCTGCTGACCGAGGCCATCACCAAGCACCCGCATTCGGTACTGCTGCTCGACGAGATCGAGAAGGCGCACCCCGACGTCTTCAACCTGCTGCTGCAGGTCATGGATCACGGCACGCTCACTGACAACAACGGACGCAAGGCGGACTTCCGTCACGTCGTCATTGTGATGACGACGAACGCCGGGGCGGCGGACATGAGCCGCGCGTCGATCGGCTTCGTCGCGCAGGATCATGCGAGCGACGGCATGGAGGCCATCCACAGGATGTTCTCGCCGGAGTTCCGCAACCGCCTCGACGCGGTGGTGCAGTTCGCGCCGCTCGACCAGGCGACGATCCACCGCGTCGTCGACAAGCTGCTGGTCGAGGTCGAGACGCAGCTCGAGAACAAGGGCGTCGCCCTGCACATCGACGAGGACGCGCGCGCCTGGCTCGCCGGGCGCGGCTATGATCCGAAGATGGGCGCGCGGCCGATGGCCCGCGTGATCCAGGAGCACATCAAGCGGCCCCTCGCCGAGGAGCTGCTGTTCGGTCGCCTCGAGCACGGTGGCCAGGCGATGGTCACGGTGGGCTCCGACGGGCAGCTCAAGGTCGAAACGCGCAGCACGAACGAGCCGGCGTTGCTCGAATAGGTGTCCGGCCCGCAATGCAAGAGGCCGGCGTGGGGCCGGCCTCTGCTGTGTCGACGTTCGCCGCGAAGCGTCCGCGGGTCAGCGACCGCGGTAGACGATGCGCCCCTTGGTGAGGTCGTACGGCGTCATTTCCACGGTGACGGCATCGCCCGTGAGGATGCGGATGTAGTTTTTGCGCATCTTTCCCGAGATGTGCGCAGTCACGACGTGCCCGTTCTGCAACTGGACGCGGAATGTCGTGTTCGGCAGCGTCTCGACCACGCGGCCTTCCATCTGGATCGCATCTTCCTTCGCCATGCATCCTCACATCGCCCAAAAGGCGCGCGAATTCTGCATAAACCCCCCCGGTAAAGCAATCCGGACCCGGCACCGGCTTTTCCGTGCCGCCACTTGGTCATTCGCTACCCGGCAGCGGATTTCCTGCGAGGCGCGCGATGAACTCGGCGCGCGGGATCGGGCGCGCGCCCAGTGACGACAGGTGCGCGCTGGCCACCTGGCAGTCGATCAATTCGGCGTTGCGGGTGCGCAACGCAGCGCAGAGCCAGTGTAGCGCCACCTTGGAGGCGTCGGTCTCCTGGGCGAACATCGACTCGCCGAAAAACACTCGCCCGAGTTCGAGGCCGTACAGCCCGCCGACCAGTTGCTCGCCGAGCCGGACCTCGACGGAATGCGCGTGGCCGAGTCGGTGAAGTTCGACATAGGCAGTGCGCATTTCCGGCGAGATCCATGTGCCGTCGGACGCCCGCGTGCCGCTGTCCGCGCAGTGCGCGATGACGTCCTCGAAGCAGGTGTCCCAGGTCACGCGATAGCCGCGGTTGCGGAGGCTCCTGCGCAGGCTGCGCGTCACGCGCAGTTCTTCGGGAAACAGCACCATGCGCGGGTCCGGTGACCACCAGAGGATCGGCTGGCCCACGGCATACCACGGGAAGATGCCGCGCCGGTAGGCGGCGAGGATCCGCTCGGGGCTCAGGTCCCCGCCGGCGCAGAGCAGGCCATTCGGCTCCCCGAGCGCTTGCGTCACGGCCGGGAAGGCCTCCGGCGGGTCGCCCGGCTCGAGCCAGCGGATCACGATGACGTGCCCGGTGCCGCCGGCGCGCTCTCGTCGCGGGTTGCTGCCGGCTGGCCGGCCTCGTCATGCCCGGCCTCGCCGCGCTGAAACGGCAGGCGCCGCGCTGCCGCCGCGATATAGTCGTCGACGCTCGCACGCTCTCTTTCGAGGAACCGCGCGATGGCCCGCCGGAACCCATCGTGCGCGAGCCAGTGCGCCGAGAGCGTGCGCGTCGGTTCGAAGCCGCGCGCGATCTTGTGCTCGCCCTGGGTGCCGGGGTCAAAGTATGCGAGTCCGCGCTCGATGCAGTGCTCGATGCCCTGGTAGTAGCAGGCCTCGAAGTGCAGCGAGTCCTCGGGCCGGGCTGCGCCCCAGTAGCGGCCGTACAGCCCGCCGCCGCCCTCGACGAAGATCGCCGCCGCCACCGGCTCGCCGTCGCGCTCGGCGAGCTTGACCACGATGGCGCCCGGCAGCGCGCGCGAAACCTGCTGCAGGAACGCGACGTTGAGGTAGTGGCCGTTGCCATGACGCAGGAACGTGCGTTCGGAAAAGCCGAACACGATCCGCCACATCGCGTCGTCGAGCGACTCTCCGGGAAGCGTGCGGAACGAGATGCCGGCCTCGGCGACCCTGCGCCGTTCGCGCCGGGCCTTCTTGCGCTTGTCGGCACGAAAGGTCGCGAGGAAGTCCTCGAAGCCCGCGTAGCCGCGGTTGCGCCAGAGGAAGCGGCAGTCGTGACGGCGCAGGAACCCGGCGCGCTCGAGGGCGGCCTGGTCCTCGTCGTGCGTGAAGTTGACGTGCGCTCCGGAGGCGCCGGCGCGGCGCGCGGTGTCGAGCAGCAGGCCTGCCATCTCTTCGCGGAGTTCGCGCGCCGCTGCGGCCGCAACGCCGGGTCCGACGAGCAGGCGCGGCCCGGTCACGGGCGTGAACGGCACTGTCGCGAGTTGCTTCGGGTAATAGTCGTTGCCGGTGCGCAGGTACGCCTGTGCCCAGCTCCAGTCGAAGACGAACTCGCCCCAGGAATGCGTCTTGAGATACTGCGGCACGGCGGCGACGAGCCGGCCGCGGCGGGTGTCGCGCACGACGAGGTGGGCGGGAATCCAGCCGGTGTCGCCGCCGACGCAGCCGGTGGCCTCGAGGCCGTGCAGGAACGCGTGCCGGGTGAACGGGTGGCCGGTGGGATCGAGCGCATCCCAGTCGCGCGCCGCGACGTCCGCGATCCGTTCGATGACTTCCGCCTGCAGGGACACGGCTACGGTGCCGAGGCGGAGGCCGTCACCGGCGGGGCGCCCGACCGCGCGGGCGCGCCGCGTCAGTGGGCGCTGCCCGCATCCAGCACGTCCAGGTACTTGTCCGCGTCGAGCGCGGCCATGCAGCCCGTGCCCGCCGAGGTCACGGCCTGGCGATAGACGTGATCGGCCACGTCGCCGGCCGCGAACACGCCCGGGACGCTCGTCGCCGTCGCGCCACCGTTCGACCCCGTGCGCACGACGATGTAGCCGCCGTTCATGTCGAGCTGGCCCGCGAAGAGGCCGGTGTTCGGCTTGTGGCCGACCGCGACGAACAGGCCCGCGACCGCGATGTCGCGCGTGCTCGAGCCGTCGGTGGCCGCGACGCGCACACCCGTGACGCCCGATTCGTCACCGAGGACTTCCTCCACCGTGTGGTTCCAGACGATATCGACCGCGCCGGCGCGCTCGCGTTCAAACAGCTGGTCCTGCAGGATCTTCTCGGCGCGCAGCTTGTCGCGGCGATGGATCAGCGTGACGTGCGCGGCGATGTTCGAGAGGTAGAGGGCTTCCTCGACTGCCGTGTTGCCGCCGCCGACGACTGCCACGCGCTGGCCGCGGAAGAAAAAGCCGTCACAGGTCGCGCACGCCGACACGCCGCGGCCCTTGAAGTCCTGTTCCGAGGGGAGGCCGAGGTACTGCGCGCTCGCGCCCGTCGCGATGACCAGCGCATCGCAGGTGTACTCGCCGCGGTCGCCTTTCAGCCACAGCGGGCGGCGGCCGAGATCCACCTCGTTGATGTGGTCCATGAGGATCTCGGTGTGGAAGCGCTCGGCGTGCTCGCGCATGCGCTCCATCAGGCCGGGCCCCGTCAGGCCGTGCGGGTCGCCCGGCCAGTTGTCGACCTCGGTCGTCGTCATGAGCTGGCCGCCTTGCTCCATGCCCGTGATCAGCAGCGGATTGCGGTTCGCGCGCGCGGCGTAGACGGCCGCGGAGTACCCGGCCGGACCGGACCCCAGGATGATCAGGCGCGAGTGTCGGGGAGCGGTCATGTACAATTCCTTGAGAATCCTGGCGCGCGACGCGCGGCCGAAGGCGCCGCATGGTAAGAACTCGGCGCCGTCCGGCGCAAGAGCGCTGGCCGTGAGGCGCGTCTGGCTGTAGCCTTAGGTAAACCAAAGGGTTACGCGCCACTGTTGAACCATCAGGTAATGTAACTTGGGCAAGACTGAAGCAAGACGCGCCGTCGACGGTGGCGCGCAGGCGGCAAATGTCGCCCGTGGACTGCGCGAAAGCGCGCTCTGGCTGTTCGGGGCGCTCGCCCTGATCCTGTTCGCGGCCCTCGTCAGCTATGACCGCGCCGATCCGGCGTTCTCCTCGACCGGCCAGCCGGGCCCCGTCACGAACCTGATCGGACCGTTCGGCGCCTGGCTGTCCGACCTGTTCTTCTTCCTGTTCGGCGGCCCGGCCTTCCTGTTCCCGGTCATGCTCGGCTTCGCCGGTTACCGGCTGTTCCAGGAGCGTGGCAGTCGCGAGCCGGTCGATCGTCGTGCCGCGTCGTTCCGCGGCCTGGGCTTCTTCCTCGCCCTCGCCAGCAGTTGTGGCCTCGCGACCTTGCACTTCGCCGGTGCCGGCTTCCCGAATACGGCGGGTGGCGTCGTGGGGTCGCTGCTCGGCGAAGGCCTCGCGCAGTCGATGAGCTTTCTCGGCGCCACGCTGCTGCTGCTCGCGGTCTGGCTCGGCTCCGTTTCGCTCGCCACGGGCGTGTCGTGGCTCGAGGTCATGGACCGCATCGGGGCTTCGGCGCTCAAGGGCGTGTCGCTGGTGCGCGAGCGCCTGTCGCAGCGGCGCGACCAGAACATCGGCAAGGAAGTGAAGCAGCAGCGCGAAGTCGTCGTGCGCGAGGAGCAGAAGAAGGTCGCCGAGCGCAAGCCGCCGAAGATCGAGGCGCCGGCGCCCAGGGTCGAGAAGAGCGAACGCGTCGAGAAGGAAAAGCAGGTGCCGCTGTTCGAGCGCAGCGGTGCCGCCGCGCTGCCGGCGCTCTCGCTGCTGGACGATCCGCCGGCGCGTCACGGCGGCTATTCCGCCGAGGCGCTCGAGGCCATGTCGCGGCTGGTCGAGCTGAAGCTGCGCGATTTCGGCGTCGAAGCCGAAGTGGTCGAGGTGCACCCCGGCCCGGTCATTACGCGCTTCGAGCTGCGCCCGGCGCCCGGCGTCAAAGTGGCGCAGATCTCCAACCTCGCCAAGGATCTCGCGCGCGCGCTGTCGGCGATCAGCGTGCGCGTGGTCGAGATCATCCCCGGCAAGTCCACCATGGGTCTCGAGATTCCGAACGAGACGCGCGAGATGGTCACGCTCGGCGAGATCATCAAGTCGAAGGCCTACGACGACCTGGCCTCGCCGCTCGCGCTGGTGCTCGGCAAGGACATCGGCGGCAATCCCGTGGTCGCCGACCTCGCGCGCATGCCGCACCTGCTCGTCGGCGGCACGACGGGTTCGGGCAAGTCGACCGCGGTCAACGCGATGGTGCTGTCGCTGCTCTACAAGAGCACGCCCGAGCACGTGCGGCTGATCATGATCGACCCGAAGATGCTCGAGCTCTCGGTTTACGAGGGCATCCCGCACCTGCTCGCGCCGGTCGTCACAGACATGAAGCAGGCCGCCAACGCGCTGCGCTGGTGCGTCGCGGAAATGGAACGCCGCTACCAGCTCATGGCCTTCGCCGGCGTGCGCAACCTCGCGGGCTACAACCGCAAGGTCAGGGAAGCCGCGGAATCCGGCAAGCCGCTCAGGGACCCGATCGAGATGAAGCGTCTCGCGCCGGGCCTCGACCCGGCCTCGGTACCCGAGCTCGAACCGCTGCCCAACATCGTCGTCGTCGTCGACGAGCTCGCCGACATGATGATGATCGTCGGCAAGAAGGTCGAGGAGCTGATCGCGCGGCTCGCGCAGAAGGCGCGCGCCTCGGGCATCCACCTGATCCTCGCGACGCAGCGCCCGTCGGTCGACGTCATCACGGGCCTGATCAAGGCGAACATCCCGACGCGCATCGCGTTCCAGGTGTCGGCCAAGGTCGACTCGCGCACCATCCTCGACCAGAGCGGTGCCGAGAGCCTGCTCGGCCACGGCGACATGCTGTTCCTGCAGCCGGGGACGTCGCATCCGGTGCGCGTGCACGGCGCCTTCGTCTCGGACCAGGAAGTGCACAAGGTCGCGAGCTCGCTGCGCACCCACAGTGCGCCGGTCTACATCGACGAGATCCTCGAGGGCCCGTCGGCACCGATCCCGGGGCTGCCGGGCGAGGAGGGCGCGGGCGGCGACGGCGAGGGTGGCGACGCGGAGCAGGACCCGCTGTACGACGAGGCCGTCAGGATCGTCACCGAGACCCGCAAGGCGTCGATCTCGGGCGTGCAGCGCCGGCTCAAGATCGGCTACAACCGCGCCGCGCGCATGATCGAGGCCATGGAGGCCGCGGGGCTCGTGGGCCCGCTGAACTCCAATGGCTCGCGTGAGGTCTATGCTCCACCTCCTCCCGAGGTGGATTGAACGCATGATCCCGGCATTCCGGTCCTCTGCTCCCGGCGGGCTGAGGACAGCCCTCCTTGCGGCCACGCTGGGCCTCGCGCCCGTGGCGGCCCTTGCCGCTGACGCCGTCGCGCGCGTCGAGACGTACCTGGGCTCGCTCAGGACGCTTTCGGCCGACTTCGTGCAGGTCGTGCAGGACCGGAAGGGCGACGTCACCGAACGCGCGAGCGGCACGCTGGCGCTGTCGCGACCCGACCGGTTCCGCTGGGACTATCGCGAGCCGCACGTGCAGACGATCGTCGCGGACGGCCGCAAGCTGTGGCTGTACGACCCCGACCTCGAGCAGGTGACCGTGCGGTCGCTGGAGCAGGGCCTCGGCGCGACCCCCGCGATGCTGCTCTCGGGCTCTGGCAAGGTCGGTGATGCCTTTGCCGCCGGGCCGGTCGAACAGCGGCAGGACTGGATCTGGTGCCGGCTCCTGCCCAGGCAGCACGGGTCGGATTTCGAGCGGGTCAGCCTCGCGTTCGACGCCCGTAATGAGCTCGCCGCGATGGAGCTCGTCGACAAGCTCGGCCAGACCACCACCCTGCAGTTCGCGAACGTGAAGCGCGGCGGTGCGCTGGACGAGTCGCTGTTCCGCTTCGTGCCGCCTGCGGGCGCCGACGTGATCGGCGACGCCGCCGCGCGCTGAACGCGGTCGTCTCGGATGCTCGCCTTGAATTACCGCAACTTCTGGATCGCCGCGAGCGTCGTGCTCGTGCTCGGCGTGGCCTGGGGCAGCCTGCAGACCGCCTTCGCCACGGAGGCGCCGCGCGGCTTCGACAAGGTCGAGCATTTCGCGACCTACCTCTTCCTGGCGGTCTGGTTCACCGGGTTGTGCACGCGGCCGCGGTACTGGCTGGTCGCGGCCGGCCTGCTTTCGCTCGGCTTCGCGATGGAAGTGGGCCAGTTCGCGATGGCGGCCGGCCGCACGGCCGACCTCAACGACATGCTGGCCAACACGGCCGGTGTGACCGCAGGGCTGTGGCTCGCGTGGGTGCTGACCGGAGGCTGGGCCGAGAAGGTCGAAGGCTGGTTGCGGTAGCCTTCCGTCCATGAACGATCCCGCGTCCTTTCGCCCGCTCGCGGACCGCCTGCGTCCCGCGAGTCTCGACGAATTCGTCGGTCAGTCGCACCTGCTGGCACCCGGCAAGCCGCTCAGGCGTTTGCTCGAGGGCCGCAGCCTGCATTCGATGATCCTCTGGGGTCCGCCCGGCACCGGCAAGACCACGCTCGCGCGCCTCGTGGCGAAGACCTGCGATGCCGGGTTCGTGGCGCTCTCGGCTGTCATGGCGGGCGTCAAGGACGTGCGCGCCGCCGTCGAGCAGGCCCAGCGGCTGCGTCGCGACGAAGGCCGTCGCACGGTGCTGTTCCTCGACGAGGTGCACCGGTTCAACAAGGCGCAGCAGGACGCGTTCCTGCCGTACGTCGAGGACGGCACGCTCTACTTCATCGGCGCCACGACCGAGAACCCGTCGTTCGAGATCAACGGCGCCTTGCTGTCGCGCGCCCGCGTCTACGTGCTGCGCTCGCTCGGCCCCGACGACATCGTCGAAGTGCTGCGGCGTGCGCTCGCGCGCGAGTTCTCGGCGGCCGAGAGTGCCGTGACCGCGACGGAAGACGCCATCGCCACGCTGGCACGCGCCGCCGACGGCGACGCGCGGCGCGCGCTGAACCTGCTCGAAGTGGCGGCCGACCTGGCCCACGCGGGGCAGGGCGTCGTCACGGAAGAGATCGCGGCGGAGGTCTCCGCGGGTGGCTACCGGCGCTTCGACAAGAAGGGTGAACAGTTCTACGACCAGATCTCGGCCCTGCACAAGTCGGTGCGTGGCACCGATCCCGATGCCGCGCTGTACTGGCTGTGCCGCATGCTCGACGGCGGCTGCGATCCGCGCTACGTGGCGCGGCGCGTCATCCGCATGGCGTCGGAGGACATCGGCAATGCCGACCCGCGCGCGTTGCAGCTCGCGCTCGAGGCCGCCGAAGCCTACGAACGCCTCGGCAGCCCCGAGGGCGAGCTCGCGCTGGCGCAGGCGGTGGTCTTCATGGCCTGCGCCGCGAAGAGCAACGCCGTCTACGTCGCGTTCCAGGCCGCGATGGCCGACGCACAGCAGCATGGCACGCTCGAGGTGCCGCTGCGGCTGCGCAACGCACCGACCGGGCTCATGAAGGGCCTCGGTTACGGCAAGGGCTATCGTTACGCGCACGACGAGCCCGACGCGATCGCCGCGGGCGAGAAGTACTTTCCCGACGGGATGGAGCCCGTCCGGTATTACGCGCCCGTGCCGCGCGGGCTCGAGATCCGGATCGCCGAAGCACTCGCCCGTGTCTGGAAGGGGTCAGACCCCAGTTAAGGAGAATTTGACAAGGGGCAGGGCTTGGGGCCGAGGCTGCTAAACTCGCACCCTTTCCGGTCCTCGAATTCCCGACATGCTCGATGCACGCCTGCTCCGCTCCGATCCTGCCGCTGTCGCAGCCAACCTCGCGCGGCGGGGCTTCACGCTCGACGTCGAGCGTTTCCGTCAGATCGAGGAGCGGCGGAAGGTCGCGCAGGTCGCCGCCGACGAGCTGCGCGCCGCGCGCAATGCGCACGCCAAGGCGGTCGGCAAGGCGAAGGCGCAGGGGCAGGATGTCACCGCGCTGCGTGCGGAGGGCGAGGCGCTCGGCGGCCGGCTCGCGGGGCTGGAGCAAGAACTGACGGCCGTGCAGACAGAGTTCGACGAACTCGTGCTCGGGCTGCCGAACCTGCTGCACGAGAGCGTGCCCGAAGGCCGCGACGAGACGGCCAACGTCGAAGTCCGCCGCTGGGGCACGCCGCGCACGTTCGAGTGGGAACCGCTCGACCACGTCGCGATCGGCGAAAAGCTTGCCGGCACCGCAATGGATTTCGAGGCCGCCGGGCGGATCTCGGGCGCGCGGTTCGTCGTGCTCAAGGGCGGGCTCGCGCGGCTGCACCGCGCGCTGATCCAGTACATGCTCGACCTGCACACGGGCCAGCATGGCTACACGGAAATCTATGCGCCGTACCTCGTCGCGCGCAGCTCGCTCGTCGGCACGGGCCAGCTGCCGAAGTTCGAGGCGGACCTGTTCCGCGTCGTCTCCGGCGAGGCCGAGTTCTTCCTGATTCCGACGGCCGAGGTGCCGGTTACGAATCTGGCGCGCGAATCGATCCTCGAAGCGGCGACGCTGCCACGGCGCTACGTGTGCCACACGCCGTGCTTCCGCAGCGAGGCCGGTTCCTACGGCAAGGACACGCGCGGCATGATCCGCCAGCACCAGTTCGAGAAAGTCGAACTCGTGCACGTGTGCCGGCCGGAAGATTCGTACGCCGAACTCGAACGGCTGGTCGGCAACGCGGAGAAGGTGCTGCAGGGTCTCGACCTGCCGTACCGCGTCGTCGCGCTCTGCGCGGGTGACGCCAGCTTCGGCAGCGCCAAGACGTACGACATCGAGGTCTGGCTGCCGGGGCAGCAGAAGTACCGCGAGATTTCCTCGTGCTCGAACTGCGAGGCGTTCCAGGCGCGACGCATGCAGGCGCGCTGGCGCAATCCGGCGACCGGGAAGCCCGAGCCCGTGCACACGCTGAACGGGTCGGGGCTCGCGGTCGGGCGCACACTCGTCGCGGTCGTGGAGAACTACCAGCAGGGCGACGGCAGCGTCGCCGTGCCGGACGTGCTGCGCCGGTACATGGGTGGGGCGGAAGTGATCAAAGGGTGACGCAGGCGCGGCCTGCGCGGCGACGTGCGCTTCCTTCGTGGATAATGCGCGTGCCCTGTGCCGAAATCGCCCGGAGAGGTGGCAGAGCGGTTGATTGCACCGGTCTTGAAAACCGGCGTCCCTTCACGGGGACCGTGGGTTCGAATCCCACCCTCTCCGCCATAAAATCAACGAGTTACGAACCCACGGGATACCTGATGCAACGCCGGGGCCGAGTGCCATTGGCACTTGGATAGGCACTGGGGGTAGGATTAGCACGCGAGTTGCGCTTCTAAGTGCGGCTCGCGCCAGCGCGGCAACGCTGGCGGAGCCTGACCCCAGCAGCCTGAAGAGGAGGCGACCGTGGCTAGTTACCAAGCCTACCGTACCGATTCCGGCGAGTCCCGTTGGCTCGCCTGTGTGCGCATCAAGGGTTTCGCGCGCACTACCAAAGCTTTCGACACCAAAGCCGAGGCGGCCGAATGGGCCGACCGGATCGAGCGCGAGTTTCGCGCCATGCGCGACCGAGGCGGCGCGCAGGCCGATGCCGGCACCATCACGATTCGGCAGTTGGTCGAACGTTTCCTAGACGATCCGACCGTTAAGCAACTGAAGTGGCATCCGCAGTTGAGCGCGATGCTTGCCGACTGGGCGAACGAGTACGGCGGCACGAAGGTTCGCGCGTTCGGGCGCAGCCAGATTGAGACGTTCCGTAACAAGCTGCTGGCGCGCAAAGTCGGCAAGGCCAAGGCGGCCGACACGGAAGGCCAGGAACCCAAGCCGGCTGCGCGCCGCGAGCCCGCGAAGCCCCCGCGCACGCTAAGCGCTGCCCGCTGCAATCGCTACATGGCGTCAATGCGCCGCGCGTGGCGCTGGGGGACGGTCAAGGGGTACGTGCTCGCGTCGGCGCCGTGGCCGGCTGAAATCATGCTCACGGAGAAGCCGGCGAAAGAAATTCTCGCTACACACGCGGAAGTCGCCGCGATGTTCTCCGCCT
>JAYRRR010000131.1:0-58289 GCA_041910015.1 Steroidobacteraceae bacterium | reverse complement strand
TGGGTGGCGTGGCTCGCGCGCTGGGGCTGGCGGCGCGCCGCGGCATTGATCCGGCAGGCCTCCTTCTATCATCGCCCGCTCGCGGCCGCGCTGCGCCGCTACTCGGACGAGTGGTGGCCGCTCGCGCAACCGCTGCTCGTGCAGCAGGGCAAGCGCGTGTTTCATCTCGCTGCGGCGGCTGCGGCGGTCGGTCTGGTCGGCGGCCTCTACGTGCGCGGCATCGCGCTCGAGTACCGGGCGGGCTGGGAGAGCACGTTCCTCGGGCCCGCACAGGTGCGCAGCCTGCTGCACTGGCTGTACGGTCCCGCTGCGGCCGTCAGTGGCATCGCGCTGCCGGTCACGGACGCGCAGGTCGACGCGCTGCACTGGCGCGGCGGCACCGGCGGCGGTCCAGCGGCGCCGTGGATCCACCTGGTCGCGATCACCGCGGTGCTGTTCGTCGTGCTGCCGCGGCTGGCGCTTGCCGCATGGGCGTCGCTCGTGCTCGCGAGTGCCTCGCGCAACGCCGCCGTGCCCGACGCGCTGTTGCCCTATGCGCGTCGCCTTCTCGACGGCAGCGACGCGGCGCTGCCTGCGCTGTCGGTGCGCGTCACGCCCTACGCCTGTGAGCCTGGCCCAGTCGCCGACGAAGGATTGCGCCGGCTCCTCGCCGAGGCGTTCGGTGCCGGCACCCGCATCGAGCGGCAAGCGATCGTCGCCTATGGCGACGAGCGCGCGTTCGCTGCCGTCGGCGCGACGGCGGCGCCCGACCTGGACCTGCTCGTGTTCAGCCTGGCCTCGACGCCCGAAGCCGAGAATCACGGCGCTGTGCTGATGGCGGCGCGGGCCGCCGGCGCCGGCGGGGATGACTCGATGCGCAGGGTCGCGCTGATCGACGAAGCGCCGTTCCTGGCGCGCATGGGACAGGATGCCTCGCTCGCCGCGCGCGTGCAGGAAAGGCGTGACGCGTGGCGCGATTTCGTCGAACGACACGGCTGGGACGCCTGTCTCGTCGATCTCGCCGGCATCGCGCGAACACCTGCCGTGCCGTCGGAAGCGGTCGCGGCCCTGCGACGCGCCGGTGGCGGGCGGCGCGCGTGACGACGCCACACGTCAGTATCGGAGTCGCGCTGTTGTCGCACACGAACGTCGGCAAGACGACGCTCGCACGCACGCTGCTGCGCGCCGACATCGGCGCCGTCATGGATCGTGCGCACGTGACCGAGACGGCCGAGGCGCACGTGCTGATGCGCACGCGCGCCGGCGACGAGGTCGTGCTCTGGGACACGCCGGGTTTCGGCGACAGCGTGCGGCTGTTGCGGCGTCTCGAGCGCGGCGACCAGCCGCTCGGCTGGTTCCTGTCGCAGGTGTGGGACCGTCTCGCCGACCGTCCGTTCTGGTGCGGCCAGCAGGCGCTGCGCGCGGCGCGCGACGGGGCCGACGTGCTGCTCTACGTCGCCAACGCGACCGAAGATCCTGCGACGGCGGGCTATGTCGCGCCCGAAGTCCGTATCCTGCGCTGGCTCGGCAAGCCCACGCTGATCCTGCTCAACCAGCTCGGCACGCGTGCCGACGCCGCGCAGGAAGCGGAGATCGCGCGACGCTGGCGCGAGATCCTCGAGCGCGAGAGTCCGGGGCTCGCGCGCGACGTGCTGCCGTTCGACGCGTTCGGTCGTTGCTGGCTGCACGAGCACGGCCTGTTCGAGGCTCTGGAAGCCTGTCTCGGCCCCGAGCAGCGCGCGGGGTTCGCGCGTTGCCGCGACGCCTGGGCCGGGCGCGACCGCGACGTGCTGCAGGCGAGCGCCGACGTGATCGCGCGTCAGCTCGAGGCACTCGTGCGGGACGAGGAACGGCTGGCGGACGCCGACTCGCTCGCCGACAAGCTCCGGCGCGCGGCGCGCAGCGTGGCCGGCGGCTCGGTGTCGGTCGGCCCCGCGGAAGAGCGGGCGCAACGCGCGCTGCTGCAGCGACTGGACGCGGCCATTCGCTCGAGTACCGTCGAACTCGTCGGGCTGCACGGTCTGGCAGGCGGGGCGGGCGAGGAGATCCTCGCCTGCCTGGACAGTGAATTCTCCACCGAGCGTGCACCCGACCCGGACCAGGTCGGGCTGTTGGGCGGCCTCGTGTCGGGTGCGCTGGGCGGACTCGCGGCGGATCTTGCCGCGGGGGGGCTCACGCTCGGCGCCGGTGCGCTGCTCGGCGGGGTCGTCGGCGCGCTCGGTGCGCGCAAGCTGACGCAGCGTTACAACGCCGGGCGCGGTCTTGAAGGCGGTCTCGTGCGCTGGTCCGACGAATTCCTCGACGCGCGACTCGAGGCCGCGCTCGTGCGTTACCTCGCGGTCGGCCATTACGGCCGCGGTCGTGGCGAGTTCAGGCAGTCGGAGCCCGATCCCCGCTGGCGCGACGCCGCGCGTCATGCCGTCCTGGCGCGGCAGGACGAACTGCGCCGATGCTGGCGCGAGGCCAGGACGCATGCCGCCGCGCAAATGAATTCAACCGCGCCGGAAAACCTGCGTGTGCTCGTCGCCGACCTGCTGCGAGCGAGCCTGACGCGGCTCTACCCCGAGGCGGCCGCGCGGTTCTTCGGGAAATAGGGCACATCGCCCCTGTTTCCGGCAGTGGTCGGCGATGCGGGCCGCGACCCGGGTCATCAGCGCGGGCGGAAAATCGTGCCCCATGCCCCCGATGATCTCGAACTGCGTGCCCGCGACGTGGCGGGCCGTGTCGCGCCCTGCGGCGACCGGTACGAGTGGATCGGCCGCGCCGTGGATCACCAGCGTCGGTGCGACCACGCTCCGCAGCAGCACGCGACGGTCGCCGGAGGCGAGGATCGCGCCCATTTGCCGCTCGACGACATCACCGAGGTCAGCGACAGCACGCGCTGCGGCTGCAGGGCCGCGAGCACCTGGGCGATCATGCCGCCCATCGAGACGCCGACCACGTGCGCCCGTTGGGCGCCCGCGGCGTCGAGCACGGCGGCCGCGTCCAGTGCCATGCCGGTGAGCGTGTAGGGCGCCGCGACCTTCATCCCGCGCAGCGCCCGCGTCATCGCGGCCGCGACGCTGGGCCGCGGTGCGTCCCGCTGTCGCGTCGACCGCCCGCTGTCGCGTCGACCGCCCGCTGTCGCGTCGACCGTCCGCTGTCGCGGTTGTCGAACGTGATCATGCGAAAGCCGCGCTCGAGCAGCGTCGCCAGGAACTCGCCCGGTCACATCGCGGCCGGCATGCCGAGCCCCATGATCAGCAGCAGGGCGGGCGCGCCGGGCTCGCCTCGCACCTCGTAGCGCAGCTCGATGCCGTCGATGCCCGCAACCGGCATCGGCTCAGCGGCCGTCACTTGGCCGCATCTTCCGGCTTCACGATCGACAGCAGTTCGACCTCGAACACGAGTACCTGGTTCGCGAGCGGCCCCTGGGCGCCGTAGGCGAGTTCGGGCGGCAGCACCATTTCGTACTTCGACCCGACCGGCATGAGTTGCACGCCCTCGGTCCAGCCCGGGACCACGCCCGAGAGCGGGAACTGCGCGGGCTGACCGCGCTTGTAGGAGCTGTCGAACTCCGTGCCGTCGACCAGTGTGCCGCGGTAGTTCACGGTGACCGTGTCTTCCCTGGCCGGCTTGGGGCCGGTGCCGGCGGTGATGACGCGGTACTGCAGGCCGCTCGCCGTGGTCTGCACGCCGGGCTTGTGCGCGTTGGCGGCGAGGTAGGCCTTGCCGTCGACCAGCGCCTTTTCGGCCGCCGCGGCCTGCGCCTTGGTGCGCTGCTCCTCGATGCGGTCCTCGAGCATGCCGAGCGCCGCGTTCATTTCCTCGTCCGTGAGCCGCGACCTGGCGCCGGTGCGACCGTCCTCGACGCCGCGCGCGAGATCCTGCGGCCGGGGCTCGACGGCGGCGAGGTCCTTGCCGAGCTGGTAGCCGAGCGCGTACTGCATGCGCGCGGCATCGTCCATGGCGGGTGCGTCGGCCGCGTGCGACGCGAACGGAGCGACGATCAGGAGCAGGGCCGCTGGCGCGACGGCTGCGGCGAACCGGGGGCAAAACAAGAGCTGCATGAGGTCCTCGCGGCGCATGCCGGAAACCACGGATGTTACTGGCATGGACGGCGCGGCGTCATGTCGGCGTGGGATGATCTCGAACGGCTCGGCACCGGGGGCCGGGATCGGCGGCATGAACGACTGGCAACGAGAGATCGACGAACTGCGGCGCCGGCAGGCGCTCGCCCAGGGCATGGGCGGCGCCGACCGCGTCGCGCGGCAGCGCTCCCGCGGCAAGCTGACGGTGCGCGAGCGCATCGCAGCCCTGCTCGACCCCGACACCTTCCGCGAATGGGGCAGCCTGGCCGGCGAGGCCCGTTACGACGCGGCGGGCGCGCTCGAGGGCTTTCGGGCTTCGGGCTGCATCGGCGGCTGGGGCGACGTCGACGCGCGCCGGGTCGTCGTCAGCGCCGACGACTTCACGGTCCGCGGCGGCTCGTCCGAGGGCTATCACCACGAGAAGAACGCGCAGCTCGAGAAGCTCGCGGGCGAGTACGGACTGCCGCTCGTGCGCCTGCTCGACGGCACCGGCGGCGGCGGGTCGGTGGCGGAGGTGGAACGCATGGGCGCGACCTACGTGCCGTTCGTGCCCGGCTTCGACGCCGTCATCGCCAACCTCGGACGCGTCCCGGTGATCGCGCTCGGGCTCGGACCGGTCGCGGGTCTCGGCGCCGCACGGCTCGTCGCGAGCCATTATTCGGTGATGGTGCGCGGCATCGGCCAGATGTTCACGGCGGGGCCGCCGGTCGTCGCCGCGGCGGGCGAGAAGGTCACGGCCGAGCAGCTCGGCGGAGCCGACCTGCACGCGGCCACGGGCAGTGTCGACGAGGTGGTCGACACCGAGAGCGAGGCGTTCGCTCGCGTCCGCCGCTTCCTGTCGTACCTGCCGTCGCGCTCGGGCGACCGGCCGCCGCGCGTGCAATGCACGGACCCGGCGACGCGCGAGGAGCCGTGGCTCGACGGCGCGATTCCGCGCGACCGACGCTGGCCCTACGAGATCCGTCCCATCCTCGATGCCGTGCTCGATCGCGGCAGCGTCTTCGAGATCGGCCGCAGCTGGGGCCGCTCCGTCGTCACCGGGCTCGCGCGTCTCGACGGCTGGCCGGTGGCCGTCGTCGCGAGCGATCCCGGCCAGATGGGTGGCACCTGGACGGCTGCGGCATCGCGCAAGCTCGTGCGACACGTCGAGCTCGCGCAGACCTTCGGTCTGCCGGTCGTGCACTTCGTCGACGTTGGCGGTTTCACGATCGGCACGCAGGCCGAGAAGGCCGGCACCATCCGCGACGGCACGCGCGCCATCGCCACGATCTACCAGACCACCGTGCCATGGTGCGCCGTGATCCTGCGCCGCGTCTTCGGCGTCGCGGGTGCTGGCATGATCGACCACACGCGGTTCCGCCATCGCCTCGCCTGGCCGAGCGGCGAGTGGGGCTCGCTGCCGGCGGAAGGCGGCATCGAAGCGGCGTTCAAGGCACAGCTCGACGCGGCGCCCGACCCCGAGGCCGCGCGGCGCGGCATCCGCGAGCGACTCGACCGGTTGCGCTCGCCGTTCCGCTCGGCCGAGCGCTTCTACGTCGAGGAGATCGTGCAGCCCGCGCAAACGCGGCGCTGGCTGTGCGATTTCGCACGCATGACGGGCGGGCGCGATTTCGAGTCGCACCTGTTCCACTATCGGCCCTGAGGACGCGACACGCGACGGTCGACACCATGGCACGAGGATCGCACGGTTCCTGGCGTCAGGTACCCAACGCGCTCAGCCTCGCGCGGATCGCCTGCGCCCCGGTGTTGCTCGCGCTCGCCGTTCTCGGTCAGGACCGCGCGTTCACCTGGCTGCTGATCCCGGCATTGCTGACCGATGCCGTCGACGGCTGCATCGCGCGCAGGTTCCACCTCGAGTCCCGGCTCGGCGCGCGGCTCGACTCGCTCGGCGATTCGCTGCTCTGGTATGCGACGCTCGCCGGCGTGGTGCTGCTGCGGGGCGACGTGCTCGCGGCGCACGCCTGGCCGGTCGGCGCCATCGTCGCCTGCTGGCTGCTCGAGAGCGCGATGGCCCTCTGGCGCTATGGCCGGTTGTCGAGTTTCCACACCTATGCGTCCAAGGTCGCCGGGGTTGTGCTCAGCGTCTACGTCGGTACGCTGTTCGTCTTCGGTCACCAGTCGTGGCTGCTCGGCCTGGCCGCGTTCACGAGCATCGCCGCGAATGCCGAGGAGTTGCTGCTGCTGCGCTGGTGCCCCGTATGGCGCACCGACGTCAAGGGGGCGTGGTGGGTCTGGCGCGAGCGCCGCGCCGTCGCCCGGGCGGTGGGGAGCGGCGCCTGAACGGCCGCCGGGCGCCGATTCCGTGACGCCCGTCGGCCCCTCTCGGATATTCCGTAGGCAGGAGGCCGTTGGCGGGTTTAACCTGAGAGACCGTATCCGCGAAACGTGAACGCCATGGATCAGAGCACCCCCAAGGGGCCGGGCGCCAGAACCCCGGCACAGGAAGCCCGCCAGCACGCGCCGCCCCGGCGTGGCCGCAGGAACGCCACAGCGAAGCCCGTCGCCACCGTCAAGGCTGCGGCACGCAAGGGTCCGGTCGCGGCGCGGCGCACCGCGCGGGGCGATATCGCGCCCCGCCTGACGGCGGACGGCATCGCAACCTTTTCGGTGAGCGAAGCGGTCGATGCCGCGCGCGAATCGAAGGCGTACGCCATTACCGACATCACGCGACGTGCGCTGGCCGAGTCGACAGGCGAGGCGGCCGAGTCGCTCGAGGCGATCCTCGCTGGTGCGTCGCCGGACGACATCGACGCGCTGCGCAAGGTGCTGCTCAAGGCGGGCGACGCCGTGCGTACCGCGGAGCGGCAGAAGACGGACGCCGAACTGGCCGACGGCTGGCGCGACGGCGCCTATCCGTACAAGCACCTGATGTCGCGCAAGACCTACGAGCACGAGAAGTACAAGCTGCAGGTCGAGTTGCTCAAACTGCAGGCCTGGGTCAAGGAAACCGGCGCCCGCGTCGTGATCCTGTTCGAAGGCCGCGACGCGGCCGGCAAGGGCGGCACGATCAAGCGCTTCATGGAGCATCTGAACCCTCGCGGCGCACGCGTCGTGGCGCTCGAGAAGCCGAGCGAGGTCGAGCGCGGGCAGTGGTATTTCCAGCGCTACGTCTCGCACCTGCCGACGGCCGGCGAGATCGTGCTGTTCGACCGGAGCTGGTACAACCGGGCCGGCGTCGAGCGCGTCATGGGTTTCTGCACCGACGACGAATACCTCGAGTTCATGCGGCAGTGCCCCGAGGTCGAGCGCAACCTGGTCCGCAGCGGCATCCACCTGATCAAGTTCTGGTTCTCGGTGAGCCGGGGCGAGCAGCGCCGCCGCTTCAAGGAGCGCAAGTCGCATCCGCTCAAGCACTGGAAGCTGAGCCCGATCGACATGGCCTCGCTCGACAAGTGGGACGAGTACACCAAGGCGAAGGAGGCGATGTTCTTCTACACGGACACGGCCGACGCGCCGTGGAGCGTGATCAAGTCGGACTGCAAGAAGCGCGCGCGCCTGAACGCGATGCGCTACGTGCTGCACCGGCTGCCCTATGCGAAGAAGGACCTCGAAGCCGTCGGCCCGATCGACCCGCTGCTGGTCGGCCGTGCCAACGTCGTGTACGAGCACGGCGAGCGCCACGCGATCCCGATGGGCTGACGCGACGACAGGCATCCGTCGGGTTTTCTGCCCGCGGGCGAGACGTCACTTCCCCATCAGATACCGATCGCACGCCTCGGCGGCGCCACGGCCTTCGCGGATCGCCCAGACGATCAGGCTCTGCCCGCGCCGGCAGTCGCCGGCCGCGAACACGCCTTTCAGGTTCGTCGCGTACCGGCCGAACCCGGCCTGCACGTTGCTGCGCGCGTCGCATTCGACCCCGAGTTCCCGGAGCAGCGACTGCTCGGGGCCGAGGAACCCCATCGCCAGCAGCGCGAGCTGCGCCGGGCGCACCTGCTCCGTGCCGGGCACGTCGACCGGCACCAACGCGCCCGCGGCATTGCGTTCCCATTTCACCTGCACGGTGACCAGCGACTCGAGCTGGCCCTGCGAGTTGCCGACGAACTTCCTGACGGTCGTCAGGTAGACGCGCGGGTCGTCGCCCTGCCTGGCCGCGGCCTCTTCCTGGCCGTAGTCGAGCTTGTAGACCTTCGGCCACTCCGGCCACGGATTGTCCGCGGCCCGCTCGATCGGCGGGCGCGCCATGATCTCGATCTGCGTGACGCTGCGGCAGCCCTGGCGCAGCGCGGTGCCGACGCAGTCGGTGCCGGTGTCGCCGCCGCCGATGACCACGACGTCCTTGCCGCGCGCATGGATCGGCGAGCGATCGGCACCGCCGTTCAGCAGCGCGCGTGTGCTCGCGGTCAGGTACTCCATCGCGTAGTGCACGCCGCGCAGGTCGCGCCCCTCGATGGGCAAGTTGCGCGGCTGCGTGGCGCCGGTGCAGATCACCGTCGCATCGAAGTCGCGCAGCAGCAACTGGGCCTCGACATTGTCGCCGACGTTCGCGTTGCAGACGAAGCGGATGCCCTCCTCCTCGAGCTGCCGCAAACGCCGATCGACGACCAGGCGCTTGTCGAGCTTCATGTTCGGGATGCCGTAGGTCAGCAGGCCGCCGGGGCGATCCTCGCGCTCGAGCACCGTCACGGCGTGCCCGGCGCGATTCAGTTGCTGGGCCGCGGCGAGCCCGGCCGGACCCGAGCCGATCACGGCCACCTTCTTTCCCGTGCGCACGGCCGGCGGCTCGGGCAGCACCCAGCCTTCCTCCCAGCCGCGGTCGATGATCTCCGCCTCGATGTTCTTGATCGTGACGGGCGACTCGTTGATGCCGAGCACGCACGACCCCTCGCACGGCGCGGGGCACACGCGCCCCGTGAACTCGGGGAAGTTGTTCGTCATGTGCAGGCGGTCGAGCGCCTCGCGCCACAACCCGCGGTAGACGAGGTCGTTCCACTCGGGGATCACGTTCTGGACGGGGCAGCCGGCGGCCATGCCGCTGATCAGCTTGCCTGTGTGGCAGAACGGCACGCCGCAGTCCATGCAGCGGGCGCCCTGGTTGCGCAGCCGCTTTTCCTCGAGGTGCGGGTGGAACTCGTCGAAGTCGTTGATGCGTTCGAGCGGCGCGCGGTCGACGGGCAGCTCGCGCAGGTACTCGATGAATCCGGTTGGCTTCCCCATCGTCCCTACCTTTCCGGTCAGTTGCCGCCGACGCGGGCGAGGTCGCGCGCGTTCTGCTCGAACGCCACCATGATCGCCTCGTCGCCGACCAGACCCTGCTCCTCGGCGCGTGCGATGCAGGCGAGCATGCGCTGGTAATCCTTCGGGATGACCTTGACGATCTTCGGCAGCATGGTGTCCCAGGCGTCGAGCACGAGACGCGCGCGGTCGCTGGAGGTGTGCGCGAGGTGGCGCTCGATCATGTGGCGGACGTCGATGATCTCGGCGGCGTCCGTCAGGCGTTCGAGGTTCACCATCTGTGCGTTGACGCGCGAGCCGAAGTCGCCCTTCTCGTCGAGCACGTAGGCGATGCCACCCGACATGCCGGCGCCGAAGTTGCGCCCCGTCGGGCCGAGCACCACGACGCGGCCGCCGGTCATGTACTCGCAGCCGTGGTCTCCCACGGCCTCGACGACCGCGGTCGCGCCGCTGTTGCGGACGCAGAAGCGCTCGCCGGCCATGCCGCGGATGTAGGCCTCGCCGCGGGTCGCGCCATAGAGCGCGACGTTGCCGACGATGATGTTGTCCTCGGCGACGAACGGCGAGTGCGGCGGCGGGAACACGGCGATCTTGCCGCCCGACAGGCCCTTGCCGACGTAGTCGTTTGCGTCGCCTTCGAGCGACAGCGTCAGGCCCGGTGGCACGAACGCGCCGAAGCTCTGCCCGGCCGAGCCGCGGAAGTGCAGGCGGATCGTGTCTTCCGGCAACCCCCTGGCGCCGTGCCTGAGCGTGATCTCGCTGCCGACGACCGTACCGACGACGCGGTTGACGTTGCGGATGGGCAGCGTCGCCGCGACTTCCTCGCCGCGCTCGATGGCCGGATGGCACAGCGTGAGCAGGTGCGTGACGTCGAGCGAGCGCTCGATGCCGTGGTCCTGCTCGTCCTGGCAGCAGCGGCCCCAGTCCGGGTCGACCTCGGGCGAGTAGAGCAGCGTCGACAGGTCGATGCCCTTCGCCTTCCAGTGCTCCACCGCCTTGCGTGGCTCGAGCTTGTCGACGCGGCCGACCATCTCCTCGAGCGTGCGGAAGCCGAGCTGCGCCATGATCTCGCGCAGCTCCTGCGCGACGAAGCGCATGAAGTTGACGACGTGCTCGGGCTTGCCCTTGAACTTCTCGCGCAGACGCGGGTCCTGCGTGGCGACGCCGGTCGGGCAGGTGTTCAGGTGGCAGACGCGCATCATGATGCAGCCGGTGGAGACCAGCGGCGCCGTCGCGAAGCCGAATTCCTCGGCGCCGAGCAGCGCGGCGATCGCCACGTCGCGTCCGGTCTTGAGCTGCCCGTCCGTCTCGACCGCGACGCGCGAGCGCAGGTTGTTGAGCACCAGCGTCTGGTGCGCCTCGGCGAGACCGAGTTCCCACGGCAGCCCGGCATGCGTGATCGAGGTCTGCGGCGAGGCGCCCGTGCCGCCGTCGTAGCCGCTGATCAGCACGACGTCCGCGTGGGCCTTGGCCACGCCCGCTGCGATCGTGCCGACGCCGACCTCGGCGACCAGCTTGACGCTGATGCGCGCGCGGCGGTTCGCGTTCTTGAGGTCGTGGATCAGCTCCGCGAGGTCCTCGATCGAGTAGATGTCGTGATGCGGCGGCGGGGAGATGAGGCCCACGCCCGCCGTCGTGTGGCGCGTCTTGGCGATCGACGGGTAGACCTTCGTGCCGGGCAACTGGCCGCCCTCGCCGGGCTTGGCGCCCTGCGCCATCTTGATCTGGATCTCGCGGGCGTTGACGAGGTACTCGCTCGTCACGCCGAAGCGGCCCGAGGCGACCTGCTTGATCGCGGAGTTCTTCGAGTCGCCGAGCTCGTTGGTCCAGCGGTAGCGTTCGGGGTCCTCGCCGCCTTCGCCGGTGTTGCTCTTGCCGCCGATGCGGTTCATCGCGATCGCGAGCGTCTCGTGCGCCTCCTTGCTGATCGAGCCGTACGACATCGCGCCGGTCTTGAAGCGCTTCATCAGGCTCTCGACCGGCTCGACTTCCTCGAGCGGCACGGGCTCGGGCGACTTGAATTCGAGCAGGCCGCGCAGCGTGCAGAGATTCGTCGACTGGTCGTCGATCAGCGCCGAGTAGGCCTTGAACGCGTCGTAGGAATCCGTGCGCACGGCCTTCTGCAGGTTGTGGATGCTCTCGGGCGTGAACAGATGCCGCTCGCCCTCCGCGCGCCACTGGTACTGGCCACCGACCGGCAGCGTCCTCGCGCTGCCGGACCGGCGCCGTTCAGAGAACGCCGCCGCGTGGCGCAACAGCACCTCCTGCGCGATCACGTCCGTGCCGATGCCGCCGACGCGCGAGGCCGTCCAGCTGAAGTATTCGTCGATGACGTCCTGCCTCAGGCCGAGTGCCTCGAATACCTGCGCGCCGCGATAGCTCTGCAGCGACGAGATGCCCATCTTCGAGGCGACCTTGATGACGCCCTTCGAGGCCGCCTTGACGAAGTTGCGGCAGGCGCTGCGGTAATCGACGCCTGTCAGCAGCCCGCCGTGGATCATCTGCTCGATGGTCTCGAACGCGAGGTACGGGTTCACCGCGCTCACGCCGTAGCCGATCAGCAGCGAGAAGTGGTGCACCTCGCGCGCTTCGCCGGTCTCGAGCACGAGACTCGCGCGCGTGCGCAGGCCCTCGCGGATCAGGTAGTGATGCAGGCCCGCGACCGCCATGAGCGCCGGGATCGGCGCGAAGTCCTTGTTGACGCCGCGGTCGCTCAGGATGATGACGTTGACCTCTTCCTCCTCGATCAGCCGGCGCGCCATCAGCCGCAGCTCCTCCATCGACTTGACGAGGCCCTTCTCGCCGCGGCTCACGCGGAACAGGATCGGCAGCACGCCGACGCGCAGGCCCGGCAGGTCCATGCGCCGGATGCGCGCGAATTCCTCGTTGGTCACGATCGGCCACTTGAGCTCGAGACGGCGGCAGTCCGACGGCTGCGGGTTGAGCAGGTTGCCTTCGGAGCCCAGACGCGTCTCGGCAGAGGTGATGATCTCCTCGCGGATGCAGTCGATCGGCGGGTTCGTGACCTGCGCGAACAGCTGCTTGAAATAGTCGTAGAGCAGGCGTGGCCTGTCCGACAGCACTGCGAGCGGCGTGTCGTTGCCCATGGAGCCCACGGCCTCGACGCCGTCGCGCGCCATCGGCGCCAGCAGGATGCGCTGGTCCTCGTACGTGCAGCCGAACGCGATCTGCCGCTGCAGCAGCGTGTCGGGGTCGGGCTGCGGCAGCTCCGGGGGCTGCGGCAGGTCGTCGACGTGGATCTGGTATTCGTCGAGCCAGGTGCGATACGGGCGCGCGGCCGCCAGTGTGCGCTTGATCTCGTCGTCCTCGACGATGCGGCCCTCGGCCGTGTCGACGAGGAACATCCGGCCCGGCTGCAGGCGGCCTTTGCGGACGATGTCCTCGGCCGGCACGTCGAGCACGCCCGCCTCGGACGCGAGGATGACCATGTCGTCCTTCGTGACGTAATAGCGGCCGGGACGCAGGCCGTTGCGGTCGAGGACGGCGCCGATCTGGATGCCGTCGGTGAACGAGATCGACGCGGGGCCGTCCCACGGCTCCATCAGGCTCGAGTGGTACTGGTAGAAGGCGCGCTTGTCGTCGTCCATCGACTCGTGGTTCGACCACGGCTCGGGGATCATCATCATCACGGCGTGCGGCAGCGAGCGGCCCGACAGATAGAGCAGCTCGAGCGTGTTGTCGAACATGCCCGAGTCGCTGCCGTTCGGGTTGATGATCGGCCGGATCTTGCGGATCTCGTCGCCGAAGGCTTCCGCCTCGAAGCGGGCCTCGCGCGCGTGCATCCAGTTCGCGTTGCCACGCACGGTGTTGATCTCGCCGTTGTGGGCGATGTAGCGGTAGGGGTGGGCGCGGTCCCAGCTCGGGAACGTGTTGGTGCTGAAGCGCGAGTGCACCAGGGCGAGCGCCGATTCCATCAGCGGGTTGTGCAGGTCCGTGAAGTACTGGTCGAGCTGCGTCGTGAGCAGCATGCCCTTGAACACCAGCGTGCGCGACGAGAGGCTGACGATGTACCAGTACTCCGCGCCGGCGAGCGTCGAGGTGCGAATGTCGTTGTAGGCGCGCTTGCGGATGACGTAGAGCTTGCGCTCGAAGTCCAGGTCGTCTGTCAGGTCGGCCGGGCGCGCGATGAAGACCTGGCGCATGAACGGCTCGCAGGAGCGCGCCGTCTCGCCGAGCATGCCGTTCTGCGTCGGCACCGTACGCCAGCCGAGCACGTGCAGCCCTTCGGACTGGACGACCTGCTCGAAGCGCTGCTCGACCTGGCGGCGGACCGTGGGGTTGCGCGGCAGAAAGATGATGCCGCTACCGTACTGACCCGGGCCGGGCAGCGGAATGCGGGCCTTGCGGCAGACCTCGTCGTTGAAGGCATGCGGCATCTGGATCAGGATGCCGGCGCCGTCGCCGGTGTTGACCTCCGAGCCGCAGGCGCCGCGGTGGTCGAGATTCTTCAGCACCTGGATCGCCTGCTCGACGATCCGGTGCGAGCGATGGCCCTTGATGTTGACCACGAAGCCCTGACCGCACGCATCGTGCTCGTGGCGCGGGTCGTAGAGGCCCTGCCTGGGCGGCAGGCCGGTCGCCACCGGCTTGCGGGTACCTGCACCCGGACGCGCGGCCCCGGGCGTGGGAACTTCGTGCTGCTCTCGACTCATGGCCGGCCCTGCTTGTGAATGGCACCGCCGCACGCAGGGGCCCGCCGGCCCGGGTCCAAAACCCGCGCAGCCGCACCCCTGACCCAGGCGACGATCGTGGATACGGCTGTCATATGACATGGGTGGCTGGCCGCGTCAATGCACTGCAACAAAAGGTTCTCAGCACAGCGCCGCCGGGGTCCGCTGGCGACCGGCCAGAATCTCTGCCGCAAGAATGTAAGCCATTGATGGACATAGTGTTACTGAATTTCGGGGTGACGCGGGAGGGGCTGTCTTGGTATTCTTGCCCGCCTCGATGGACACCCGCGGCGGCCGGTTCGAGGCGTTTGAACCCGCCAGCCGACATGGCGGGCGCGGCGCGCCCCGCGGTCCAGACCGTGCACGGTGTCACTGCCTCCCCAAGTCGTTTTGACGCGGCCGGGGCAACCGGGCCGAATGGCCCAGCCCAGCATTCAGCCCACGGAGGTACGGAACATGGCCCGCAAGGACCCCGAAGACGACGTCCGCCGCGCCCGGCTGTCGCTGTCGGCGCTGGTCGCGTCGGCCGTGCTGACCCTCTCGGTTCCAAACGGCTTCGCCAACGCCGAGAAGTCGAGCCCGGTGTCCGTCCGCGATTTTGCCGCGGCCGTCGAGCGCGGCCTCACCGTCGCGCAGGAGGGCGTCGTCTCCTGGTATGGCGCCGCGTTCCACGACCGGCCGACCGCCAGCGGTGAACGCTTCGACTCGAACGCCTACACCATGGCTCACCCGACGTTGCCGTTTGGCACCGCCGTGAAAGTCACGAACCTGCGCAACGGCCGCTCGGTGGTCGTGCGCGTCAACGACCGTGGACCGTTCGTGGGTTCGCGCATCGCGGACCTGTCGCGGGCGGCCGCGGCGCAGATCGGCATGCTCAGGCGCGGGGTGGCCCGTGCGCGCATCGAGGTGCTCGGCGAGCCGGTGGTGGCCGGGAGGCAGTAGTCGGCGCGCGCGTGACCGACTCGCACTTCGGTTGCGGTTGGTGGTGGCGTTCCGGTTCCGGGATTGCACGCGCCAGAGACGCCGGCAAGACGCATCCATGCGGGCTCGTCACGGGCCATCCATGGCCCGTGACGCTCTGGCGCGTGTAATCCCGGAACCGGAACGCCACCGCTCTTGCGCCGCGGTGGACCGGAAGGCGCCCCGGAACGGCCGATCGGCGTCGCCTTCAGCGTCGCGTACCTGCTGACAGGCTCGATTGCCGTCGCCACCGGCGTCGGGTTGATCGAGCCGTTGGTCAACACGGTCGTGTTTCATCTGCACGAGCGCGCCTGGCGACGGGTGGAACAGCGCGGACAGCCGCGCTCGCACTCGAGGGCCCGTGCGGCGGATCGCACGACTCCCTTGCAGCGCAGGGCGCTGCGCGGCTAGAGCGCCGAGCGCACGCTCGCTTCGATGGCTGTCTCGGCAGCGACTGCAACGGCTCCCGGTGGCTGCAGCGCCGCGGGCTGACGGCGGTGCTGTGCGATGAAGCCAGCGATCTCGTCCAGCGCCGCGCGGGCCTCGGGCAGCATGCGCACGATGGGGAACACGTGCGGCAGCGCCCAGCCCACGTCGATGCGTGACGAGGTTCCCGCCTGCATGGCGCGGTCGTGCGCCCGCACCGAGTCGTCGAGCAGCATCTCGGTCGAGCCGGCGACGAAATAGAGCGGCGGCAGGCCGGACCAGTCACCGAACAGCGGCGACAGCAGTGGATTGCCGCGTTCCTGCGCCGGGCAATAGAGGTCGGGCAGCAGGTCGAGCGCCGCGGCGCTGAACATGGGGTCGGCGCGCTCGTTGTAGCGCATCGACGGGCCCGTGAACGTGAGGTCCGTCGACGGCGACAGCAGCACGGCGCACGAGGGCAGCGGCAACTGCGCGTCGCGCGCGCGCATCAGCGTGACCAGCGTGAGGCTGCCGCCCGCGGAGTCGCCGGCGATTGCGACCGGCCGGCCGCAGGGCCCTTCGAGCAGCGCGCGGTAGGCGGCGAGGCAGTCGTCGATGGCGGCGGGAAAAGGGTGTTCCGGCGCCAGCCGGTAATCGACCAGCAGCACGCGCAGACTGGTCGCGTTCGACAGCGCCGCGGCAAATCCGGCATAGATCCCCGGCATGTGCAGGCACCAGGCGCCGCCGTGCAGGTACAGCAAGGTGCCGTGCCGCGTGGCGAGTTCCGGCGCGCCGATCCACAGCGCGGGCCTTCCCGCCACTGCCGTGGCTTCGGTCGGGCATGGCGGAGCGCGGCCTCCCAGCCGGGTGTCTGACTTCGCGGTGTGCGCACGGAGTGCTTCGATGGTCGGGGCCGAGCGCCACATCCGCTTGATCGTGAGGCGGAGCAGGGCGTTGATGGCGCGGGCGCGGAGACTCGTCATACAGGGTTCCTCGCAAGACGACTCGATTGTCCGTCCGCGACGCCGCGGACGCATCGGGCACGATACCTAACCGAAAACGCCCCGCCGGAACAGGGGATCGATGGCCATGGCGTCCTCGCCACGAAGATCGCCAGCGCACCCTTCTCGCCTGCCAGTCGCAGCCACGTGGTGCGGTGCGCGTGCATCTGGAGCGCGCGAAGGCTACGCTGCGCGGCGATGCGCCCGACGCCGCTTCCGTCGCTGCCGACGTGCCAGACGCTCGACCTGCCCGACGCCGACGTCCGGCTCTGGCCGCAGGCGCTCGAAACGGACGTGGCCGACGGGCTGTTTGCCGCGCTGCGCACCGGTATCGACTGGCAGCAGGAAGAAGTGCTCATTTTCGGCCGCCGTCATCGCGTGCCGCGGCTCGTCGCGTGGCACGGCGATCCGGGCGCGACCTACGCGTATTCCGGCACGGCGCACGAGCCCGCGCCCTGGTCGCGCGAGCTGCTCGATCTGCGCCGCTGGGTCGAGCGGCTCACGTGTCATCGTTACAACGGCGTGCTGCTGAACCTGTATCGCGACGGCAACGACGGCATGGGCTGGCATGCGGACGACGAGCCGGAACTCGGCGCGGACCCGGTCATCGCCTCGGTATCGCTCGGGGCGGCCCGCCGATTCCGGCTGCGGCACCGGCGGCAGCGCGACTGCGTCACCCTGCTGGAACTCGGGCACGGCAGCGTCCTGCTGATGGCCGGCTCGACCCAGCATCACTACGTGCACGCGGTCCCGAAGACGGCGCGCCCGGTGGACGAACGCATCAATCTGAGCTTTCGGCAGGTGACACTTGCGCGGTGAGCTTTGCGGAACCCTGGGGTGGCTTGCTAGATTGCGGTATCAAGCAAGAAGTGGCGCGGCCAGACCGCGCCGGCAGGGGGACTCTCGATGAAGCGGCCGGGGTCATGGGCGCGGCTCGTGCTGTTCGCGCTGGCGTTCGCCGTGGCGCCGGCCGCGACGGCCGCCACCGCGCAGCAACTGTACGGTTCGTGCGCCGCCTGCCACGGCAGCCGTGGCGAGGGCAACCCAGTCGTGGGTGCGCCGGCCATCGCCGGCCAGTCGGAGGCGTATCTGCAGCGGCAACTGCAGAACTTCGTCGACGGCCTGCGCGGCACGCACAAGGACGACACCTACGGGGTGCAGATGCGGGCCGCGAACCTCGCGCTGCTGCGCAAGCCGGCCGATCTGGCGTCACTCGCGAAGTACGTGGCAGGACTGCCGAAGACCTCGGTTCGCCCTCCTGCGAAGTTCGACGCGCGCAACGGCAACAACGTGTACCAGGGCAAGTGCGGCGCGTGCCACGGTGGCAGGGCGGAAGGCAACGAGGCCCTCGGCGCGCCGCGGCTCGCCGGCCTCGATGCAGTCTACATCGCGCGGCAGCTGAAACATTTTCGTACCGGCATCCGTGGTGCCGATGCGCGCGACAGGCACGGCCGGCAGATGGCGATGATGGCGGCGCTGGTCACGACGCAGAAGGACGTCGACGACGTCGTCGGCCACATCCAGTCCGCCGGCGCCGCGCGGTGATTCTATCGCCACTTGATCGCATGCTGTCGCGCCGGTGGCTGCGGCAGGCCGCCGGCGGCGTCGCGCTCGCGGCGCTCGCATCGGTTGGCAGCCCGCAGACAGCCTGCGCGGCGGCACCCGTCCAGATCGAGCTGAGCCGGCACTGTCCGCCGAGCTTCGAGCTGACCGCACGCGGCACCTGCGAGTTCCGCGACCGCTACGAGCTCTACGATTCGCTGCAGAACCGCGGCGTGGGTGGCACGCGCACCTCGCTGCCGCCGCACCGCGACGGCTTCACGCCGCTGGAAATCGACCTCGGCCGCTATCTGTTCTTCGACCCGTCGCTGTCCGGCGACGGCACGCTGTCCTGCGCGAGCTGTCACCGGCCGGACAAGGGTCTCGCCGACGGCCGGGCGCGCTCGATCGGTGCCCACGGCCGTGAAGCAGCCCGGGCCGCGCCGACGCTCTGGAACGTCGGCTTTCTGCAGCGCCTGTTCTGGGATGGGCGCGCGGAGTCGCTCGAGGCGCAGGCAGCCGGGCCGCTCTATTCGGACGTCGAGATGGACAACGAGCCGACGCACCTGCTCGCGACGCTGAACGGCAACGCGACCTGGCGGCGGCTGTTCCGCGAGACGTATCCGCGGCACCAGGGCCCGATCACCGAGGCGCAGGTCTTCCGCGCGTTGACGGCCTTCCAGTCGTCGCTCGTGTCGTTCAACAGTCGTTACGACCGCTATGCGCACGGTTACGCGGCGGCGCTGTCCGAGCGCGAGATCGAGGGGCTCAACGTGTTCCGCTCCTTCGTCGCGCGCTGCTCGGAGTGCCACATGCCGCCGCTGTTCACCAATGGCCAGATCGCCGTGATCGGCGCTCCGGAGCCGCGCGGGCACGCCTTCGATGCTGGCGCTCAGGTGACCTTCGGCACGCCCAGACTGCGCGGCGGCTTCAAGGTGCCGACGCTGCGCAACATCGCGCTCACGGCGCCCTACATGCACTCGGGCGCGTTCACGACGCTGCGCGAGACGGTGGAGTTCTACAACAAGGGTCGCGGCAACGCGGTGCCCAGGGGAGAAACGCTCTACCTGCACTGGCACATCAGCACGCCCGACCTGACCGAGCGCGAAGTCGACCGCGTCGTCGACTTCCTGCAGACGCTGACGGACGAGACGTTCATGCCGCAGGTGCCGCCGCGCGTGCCCTCCGTCCTGCACCCGCTCGACAATCCCCGGGGCGCGGTCCGCGTGTCCGCAGCACCGGGACGACAGGATTCGCAAGGAGCCTTCCGATGAGCAGAGCGATCAGGATCCTGCTGGGCGTCGTCGTCGTGGCCGCAGCGGCTGCGGGTGGCGCGTACCTCGGGCGTGCCTCGAAGACGGACGTCGTGATCACCTCGACCAGCGGCGGCGCGCAGTATTCCGGTGGCTTCAAGGCGGAGGGCGCGGCGGCGGAGCAGGTAAAGGCCGCGGCGGCCGCGGGCTCGATCGAGAACGTCGCCGGGCCGCCCACCGACAAGTTCGTCGTCGTCAAGGACGGCGAGTCGATCCTGCAGGCCGTCAAGAACGCCGCGCCGGGCACGACCATCCGCGTGATGCCGGGCACGTACCACGAGACCGTCTACATCGACAAGGACAATATCCGCATCATCGGCGTGATCGAGGCGGGCCGTCGCCCGGTGCTCGACGGACGCAAGCAGCTGAACGACGCCATTCTGTATTCAGGCAACAACTTCGTGGTCGAGAACCTGGAGATCCGCAACTACAAGGGCAACGGCGTGATGGGCCAGGCCGGCAACAACTTCGAGATCCGCAACAACGTGATCGTCGACGCCGGCGTCTACGGCATTTTCCCGCAGCTCGGACAGAACGGCGTCGTCGAGCGCAACCTCGTCTCGGGGATCGCCGACGCGGCGATCTACGTCGGCATGAGCGACAACGTGCACGTCGCGCACAACGAGGTGTTCGACAGCGTCGCGGGCATCGAGATCGAGAACAGCCGCCACGCGATCGTCGAGAACAACTACGTGCACGACAACGCGGGCGGCCTGCTGGCCTTCGTGACGCCGGGCCTGCCGATCAAGACGACGCAGGACGTGATCTTCCGCAACAACTTCGTCGTGAACAACAACCACGCCAACTTCGGCGCGCCCGGCTCGACGGTCGCCGGCATCCCGTCCGGCACCGGCATCCTGATCATGGCGGCCGACGACGTCGTCGTCGAAGGCAACGTCGCCACGGGCAACAAAGTCGCGGCGCTCATCATCACCGACCACAGTCACGCGGCGAACATCACGGTCGACCCGGAGTCGGAGCCGAATTCGGACCGCGTGAAGATCCTCGACAACATCATGCTCAACAACGGCTACGACACCATCCCGGAAGGCAAGGCGCTGCTGCTCGCCGAAGGCAAGGGCGGCAAGGCCCTGGACATCGTGCGCGTGGGCCCGAGCCCGGGAAGCTGCATCATCAACCGGCACCAGTACGTGACCGCGGGCGTCGGCGACTTTGCCGAATGCGACTTCACCAACACGTCGAGCATCTCGACGTACCTGCTGCCGCCGGTGCCGCCGCGCTCGATCGACCCCGCGGAGCGTGGCAAGGTGGCCTACCTCGGTATCTGCAGCGGCTGCCACATCTACACCGGCCGCATGATCGGCCCCGCCGTGCAGGCGATCCAGGCGCTCTACCTGGACAACCCGCAGGGCATTGCCGACTACATCGCGAAGCCCGTCAGGAAGCGCACCGACTACCCGGAAATGCCGCCGCAGGACTACCTCGACCCCGAGACGCGGCTCGCGGTCGCGAAGTACATGCTGCAGGTGAAGAACTGATTTGCCCCGACGGAAGGGAATGAGCGACATGAACTCGATGCAACAGGGAGATCCCATGACCGATCGCGGACACAGCCTCGCGCGCGCCATTGCGGCCGCGCTCGCCGGCGTTTCGATGGTGGCGGCCGTCGCGCCGTGCGCCGTGCTCGCCCAGGACGCGGCGGCGCGTCCGTCGTCGGCGCTCGAGGAAGTCGTCGTGACGGCGCAGCGCCGCCAGCAGGCGCTGCAGGAAGTGCCGATCACGGTGCAGGTCGTCAACGAATCGCTGATCAACGACACGGCGGCCGAGGACATGGGCGACCTGAACGGCTTCGTGCCGGGCCTGGTCGTCTCGAGCGACAGCCCGACGCAGCCGCGCTACCAGATCCGCGGCATCCAGACGGGCGACTTCGGCGTCGGCACCGACCCGGCGGTCGGCGTTTACGTGGACGGCGTGTACTCGGCGCGCTCGGGTGCGTCGCTGCTCGCGTTCAACGACATCGAGCGCATCGAAGTGCTCAAAGGCCCGCAGGGCACGCTGTTCGGCCGCAACAGCGCGGCGGGCGCCGTGTCGATCGTGACGCGCCAGCCGGCTGACGAGTTCGACGCGCAGCTCAAGCTGCGCGTCGGCGAATACGACAAGCGTCGCGTCGACGGCATGGTCAACATCCCGCTCGGCGACGACGTCGCGTTGCGCCTCAACGGCGTGTGGAACGAGAGCGACGGCTGGATGCGCGACGCGGCCACGCACAAGGACCTCTGGCCCGAGGACAACTGGGCGGCCCGCGCCGCGCTCAAGTGGGACATCACGGACGCCACCTCCGCGACGCTCACCTGGAACCACGACGACCTCGATCAGCTCGCGCGGCCGGCGATCGGCCTCGTGCCGCTCGGCCCGAACGACGTCCGCACCGAATACCCGCCCAACCCGGCGGAATATGTGGACCCTCGCAAGGCGAAGATCTACAACGACGTCGTCGGCAACGAGGAGTCGCGCTCGCTCGACGAGGCGATCCTGTTCATCGATCACGACTTCGGCTGGTCCGACTTCCGCTCGACCACCGCGTGGCGCACGTTCGAGACGGTCAACCGCGAGGACGAGGACGGCACCAACCACATACAGCTCTATTTCGACACGGCGAACGTCGAGGACAACGAGAGCTTCTACCAGGAGTTCAAGTTCTCGGGCCAGACGGGCGCGTTCGACTGGGTGGCCGGCGTGAGCTACTACGCCGAAGACGCGAAGCAGCAGAGCGACACGCACGCCTACACCGACAGCATCGACACGGTGCTGCTGAACCTCGGCATGGTGCCGGTCGGCGAATTCCCGCAGGACGGGACGCTGTTCGGCTTCACGTCCTTCGTGCTCGGCCTGAACGGCATCCCGCTGACGATGCTCGGGTTGCCGTGGCGCGAGACCATGTACAACGAGGGCGACTACAAGGCCGCGGCCGCGTTCGGCGACGTCATCTGGCACGCCACCGACCGCCTGAACCTCACCTTCGGCCTGCGCTACACGCACGACGAGAAGGAGTTCAGCTGGTACAACGGCCCGCGTGTCGCGCCCGAACTCGACGCGACGCTCGCCGCGCTGCAGGCCGGCGGGTTCTTCGACGTCTGGCCGATTCCGCCGTCGGAGTACGTGTTCGACGTCGTCTTCGCGTTCCCGCCGGTGGGCACGCAGGTCATCGAAGGCCAGAAGGTCACGTCGGACAACTCCTGGGACGACCTGAGTCCGCGTTTCGTGATCGACTACGAGGTGACGCCGGACGTCATGGTGTTCGGCTCGATCGCCAAGGGCTACAAGGCCGGTGGCTACAACAGCGTGCAGCCGCTGTCGCTGTTCGACAACGAGGACGTCTGGAACGCCGAGGGCGGCGTCAAGAGCCTGTTTGCCGACATCGGCCTGATCGTCAACGCCTCTGTGTACTACTACGAGTACGGCGACAAGCAGTCGATCACGCTGGTTTGCCCCGATCTCTGCCAGTACGTCGTGACGACCAGCGATGAAGAGGCTTTCGGCGTCGAAGTCGACGCGCGCTGGCAGCCGACGGACGCGCTGACGCTCACCGCGAACGTCGCGTACATCGACGCCACGTACAAGGACTACGTCTCGCCCGAGGGCGACGACCTGTCGGGCGAACCGACGGGTGAGCCGGAGTTCTCCGCGGCATTTGGCTTCAGCTACGTGTGGCACCTCGGCGGCCACGGCCTGCTCGACTTTTCCGCGATGCATGCCTACCGCGGCGAGACGCGTTGCAACCAGGCTTCGGTCCTGCAGGGCGAATGCCAGATCAGCCCGAACTTCAAGACCGGCGAAGCCACCAACCGCACCGACGTGCGGCTCGCGTGGTCGAGCCCGAGCGATCAGTGGGGCGTCGCGGCCTTCGTGACCAACGCGTTCGACGAGCAGTACGTGACCGGCGTCAACAACATGACGACCAGCACATTCGGCACGCCGTTCGCGTCGATCTCCGAGCCGCGGCAGTGGGGCGTGGAACTGCGCAGGAGTTTCTGATGAAGTGAGCCGTCGGGCATCGCACCTATGCTTGGTGCGATGCCCGAAGCCACCGCAGCGAGCATTGACGGCGTGCTTGAGTCGTCGTATGGCCCGTGCAGACCACACGAGAGAATAACAGCATGGTCGCCACGATTCGCCAACGAAGCCTCGTCGGAGGCGGGCTTCCGCTCGTCGCCGTCACTGCGCTGACATTCATCGCCGGCCTGGGGTGGGCCGGTGAACCGCGCCCCGAGCCGTACTTCACGCCGCACGGCAGTCCGGTCGTCGTGCCGACGACCGCACCGATCGGCGCGTCGATGCCGATTGCGGACCCTTCGCTCGGCGTGGGCGACGACACTTCGTACTCGCGGTCGATGGCGATGGGAGCGCTGCCAACGACCATCGCCGCAGGCCGCACCGCGGGCACGTTCGGTGTGACGAACTCCGGTGCCGCGTCTTATACCATTCCGATCTGGACACCGCCGGGCGTCGCCACCGTCGACCTCAAGCTCGCGCTGAACTACAGCAGCCGGGGTGGCAATGGCGTGCTCGGCCAGGGCTGGTCGATTTCCGGCCTGTCAGCCATTTCCCGCTGCAACAAGACGCTGGCGCAGGATGGGGTGCCGGCTGCGGTGACGAACACGACGTCCGACCGCTTTTGCCTGGACGGGCAGCAACTGAAGCTCGTCAGCGGCACCTATGGCGCGAGCGGCTCGGTGTACGCCACGGAGGTGGAGTCGTTCTCGCGCATCGTGGCCTCGGGCAGCGTCGGCGCCGGACCGGCGTCGTTCACGGTGACGAGCAAGAACGGGCTCATCCGCGAGTACGGCACGACGACGGACTCGCGCGTCTTTGCCGGCAGCAGCGGAACGGTGCGCACATGGGCGCTGTCGCGCGTTCGCGACCGCCTTTCGGGAGCCGGCAACAGCATCGCGCTGACCTATGTGAACGAGGCGCAAAACGGCGCTTACACGAACGGCACGTACCGCATCGATTCGATCGCGTACCCGATGACGGCGACCGGGCAGGGCCCGTTCTACCGTGTGAAGTTCAACTATTCGCCGCGACCAACGAACGATCCGGTGGTCGGCTATCTGGCCGGGAACGTCGTGCGCGAGTTGAATCAGCTCGACTCGATCGTCATCGAGGACTACGCGACCGGCGGTCCGATCAAGAGCTACAACTTCATTTATCAGCAAGGCGCGACGACGCGCCATCTTCGGCTTACGACGGTCCAGGAGTGCTCTGCGCTGTCGTGCCTGCGCCCGACGACGATCGACTATCAAAATGGCCAGGCGGGTTGGGCGACCACACCAACGCTACTAGGTACCGCAGCGGCTGCCTCCACGCGCATCCTGCCCCTCGACATGAACGGCGACGGGGTCCAAGACCTCATTTACCCGATCGCCTCGGGCAGCAACTACGATTGGCAGATTGTGTATGGCACATCGAGCGGCACCTATACCACGCCGGTGTCGACCGGTGTCATCACGCCAACCGACAGCGCGCTCATTCCGGGCGATTTTGCTGCGAAGGGGCAGACGGATCTTCTTTACCCCGCGGCTGGCTACTGGTACCGGTTGTACTGGAACGGCTCCGCTCTCGTCTCCGTATCGACAGGCACGACGATCAACACGAACCAGAGCTACTCGGCCGGCGCGAACGCGGCCGACGTCAATGGCGATGGTTTGCCCGATCTCGTCTGGTACTACGACGAGCCCCTCCTTTTCGGAGGAATCACCAAGCTCTACGTTCAGCTCAACACGACGGCGCCCGGTGCTGGCGTCTCCTTTGCGGCGACTTCGGCCATCTGGTACACGATACTCGGCTCGTCGACGACGGACTGGACCTTCCTGTCGACCGGCGACTTCTGGTCCATGTCGCGATCGATCAACGTTGCCGATTTCAATGGCGATGGCCGCGCCGATATTCTGGTGCATCTCAGAAAATCGGTGCGGAGCGGTTGCGAGATCGACATCGTCTCCCCCGATGTCCAGGCATCGTTCGACGCGCAGGCAGACGGTGGCGAAGTAATCAACGCCTGCACCTACACCTATACGTACTACTGGCGACCGCTGGTCTCGACCGGATCCTCGTTCCAGGAAGTCGGCAGTTACGTGAGGACGGCCGTCGGTATCGACTTCGGCTTCATCGACTGGAACGGTGATGGTTGCACGGACCTGTATGGCCCGAGCTCCGCCGGTGGTACCTACCAGATCTACCCGTCGCTCTGCACTGCCGCGGGCGCCGCATTTGGACCGGGCATCGACACCCAGGCAAGCTGGGGCGACATCGCCATGGCGGCGGACTACGATGGAGACGGTAAGCAGGACCTCATTACCGGCGTGACGGCCAACGGCAATTGGAAGGCGCGCCGTTCCACGGGCGACGGCGTCGATGCGACGGTCATCGACACCGGCGTGCCCGTCCAGCGCGGCGCCTGGTTCGTCACTGACACGAACGGCGACGGGCTCGTCGACCTGGGCTGGGCCGATCAGACTCACAACAACAAGCTGAAACTCCATCCACGCGTCGTGCCGAACGTCGTGCCGGATCTGGCGACCACGTTCACCGATGGCTTTGGCATGGTGCAGCAGCCGACTTACGTGTCGATCGCGCAGAGCAATCACACGAAATATGCAATCGCCACATTTCCGGAAGCGGACCTGCAGGTGCCGCTCGTCGTGGTCAACCAGTTCACCGCGACCGACGGCACCGGCAGTGCGTACCAGAAGCAGTTCCATTACTACGGCGCCCGCAGCCACGTGCAAGGCCGGGGGTTCGAGGGGTTTTATGCGCAACGCATCTTCGACAGTCGCAATGGACTCTACACCTACGACTACGTGAAGCAGCCGTTCCCTTACACAGGAATACACACCCAGAGGAGCGTCTACCAGAGCGACGGCAAGCTGCTCACCGACTGGAGCGCGTCGGTAGCCGAGCAGACGCTCGGAGCGGTGGCCTATCAGCAGCGGAAATTCCCCTACATCGCTGCAGCGACCGAGATCCAGCGCGAGATCGATGGATCCGCCGTATCGACCGGAGCGGTTGGCTTCCAGTATGCGGACGGTTATGGCAATCCGACCCAGATCCAGATCACCGTCACCGATGACAATCTGAGTTCGCCCTTTTATGGCACGAGTTGGCAGAACACGGTCGACTCCACCTTCGCCAACGACCCTGGCAGCAACTGCCTCGGCTTGCCCCAGACCTCGTCAACCACGCAAGTGGCGCCGGGCCAGTCGACCCGCACGATGAGCGCGAGCTACGTCACCGACACCACGTTGTGCCGTGTGACCCAGCAGGTGATCGAACCATCGGTGGCGAGCCAGAAGGTCACGACGAGCGCGGGGTTTGACGCCTGCGGCAACCTGAAGTCGATCAGCGTGGTGGGCTCGACCTCGACCGGTGCGGCGATGCCGGCACGCGCGACGTCAATGAATTTCGGCTCGCGTTGCCAGCTGCCGGAGTCCATCACGGACGCGATGGGCAACGTACGCACGCTGCAGTATTCCTACGACTTCGGCTTGCCGACGCAGTTGACGGACCCGAATGGACTCGTCACCCGCTGGCAATACGACGACTTCGGCCGGCGGCAGTCTGAACGGCGCCCCGATCTGACCTGGACGACGTGGGCTCACGAATCCTGCAGCGTCGGGCCGTGCTGGGGCGTTGCCGATCTGCGACGGCTCGAGTGGCAGTACGATTTCGGCACCGACGACGTGCCGATCCGCACGAGCGTACGCTTCTTCGATGGCTACGACCGTCCGCGTTTCGATGAGTCGCATCGCATTCTCGGCGTATGGACGATCGACGCGATGCATTCGTACGACAGCCTCGGTCGCCTGGTGTCGTCCGCATTGCCGTTTTCGCCAACGACCAATAACGGCGCCCGGCAATGGACCTACGATCTGCTCGATCGCCCTGCGACAGAGAGGTTGGTCCAGCCGGGCGGGGTCATCGACCGAACGACTTCGTATGCGTACGGGGGGCAGATCACGACCGTGACCAACCCGCGTCTTCACAGTCAGACCATGGTCAACGACGTGATGGGTCGACTGCGTCGAGTCACTGATCCTACCCCCGGTGGCACGACGCGCTATGACTACGACTCCTCCGGCAACCTGGCGCGTATCCAGGATGCGGACGGCTTCGTCTCGACGGGCGCATACAACAACCATGGCTTCATGACCCAGTGGACCGATGCCGACCGCGGCGCCTGGACATTCACCGGCAACTCGCTCAACGAACGCACCGCGTGGAGCAACGCCAGGAGCCAGAACTTCAGCGCCGTGTTCGACAAGCTCGGACGAATCACCTCGCGCACCGAGCCGGAAGGCACCAGTACCTTCGTATTCGGCACGTCTGCTGCCCAGCACAACATCGGTCAACTGACCTCGATGTCCGGGCCGGGCTACGGCGAGAGCCGCACCTACGACGACAAGGGCCGCCTTGCTACGCGCAGCGTCACGGCCGACCAGACGTACACATTCGACTACAGCTACAACACGATCGGCAGGCTCGACACGCTCACCTATCCCGCAAGTCCCATGCCGACGGGAAAGTCGGGCGCACGCTTCAAGGTCAAGTACGGCTACAGCTTTGGCGAGCCGTTCCGGATCGAGGACGTGACCGAGTCCACGCCGATCGAACTCTGGCGGCTCTGGGAGACGAACGACTCGTCGCTGCCGACCAAGGAGTCGCTCGGCGCCACCGGGACAGTCACGGTCACTTCGGGCTATCGACCGTGGACCAACGAGCTGCTGCTGCGCCAGGCCGGCGCCTCATCCTTGAACAACCGGCAGAATCTCGCATTCGACTGGGATGCGAACGGCAACCTGACGCAGCGGCAGGACCTGCTGCAGTCGATCACCGAGACCTTCGGCTACGATTCGCTCGATCGCCTGCAATCGTCGCAGCGCAGCGGCGAGGTGGCACGGACGTTCAGCTACAGCGCATCCGGCAACCTCACGTATCGCTCGGATCTGGGGACGCTCGCCTACAACAGCGGCTCGCACCCGCACGCCGTGACCTCCGACGGCAGCCAGGCCTATGCCTACGATGCGAACGGCAACCAGTCCAAGCGCGGTACGCTCGCGCAGAACTGGGCCTCGTTCAACCTGCCCACCCGGCTGCGCGCGGGCAGCTATGACACACAGCTCTATTACGGGCCCGAGCACCAGCGCTGGAAGCAGGTTGCCACATACCAGAACGGCACGGAGACCACGCACTACGTCGGGGATGGGCAGCTCGAGAAGGAGTTCGCCACATCGATCAACAACACGCAATGGCGGCATTACGTGTCCGTCGGGACTGGCACGCTCGTCGTATCACGCAACGCCGATCACACCGAGTCCGCCCGCTATCTGCTGAGCGATCATCTCGGCGGTCCGGAAGCGGTGCTCGATGCGCAGGGCAACGCCGCGTTGCGCGAGAGCTTCGCACCGTTCGGCGCCCGCCGCGGCAGCGACTGGCGCAGCACCACGGCGCCCGATGTCGCGGGCATCGCCAACACCTCGCGGCGCGGATTCACGGGCCACGAGATGCTCGACAGCGTCGGGCTCGTGCACATGAACGGGCGCGTCTACGACCCGACGACCGGACGATTCCTGTCGGTCGACCCGCTCATCGGCGACCTGGGCGACAGCCAGTCGGTCAATCCGTACGCCTACGTCGGCAATCGGCCGTTGAGCTTCACCGATCCGTCTGGATTTTTCATCGACGGTGGATGTTACGTTTGGTGCGCTTCTGTAATCACCTCCATCACCGCAACGGTACGGAATTTCCTTTTCGGTGGCGGCGGCCCCCCGCCGCCGTCGGCGATGTCGCTTCCCGGGCAGTCGGCGCAGGGCGGCGGCAGCGGGCCGTGCGGGCTCGGCACGATTTCGGCGGTGTGCACTGCGATGCCGCTCTCCGGCCAGACCGTCGAGACGTCTCCAGACTCGGTCCTCCCTTCGACGCGGGAGATCGTGTGGGAAATATTTGTGACCGTGACGCCGGGAGTGAGCACGGTCAACGGCTTCTACGAAGCCTACGTCGTGTTCTCGGATCCCGAATCGGGATGGCAGGAGCGCGTGATCGCCACGATCGCGATCGTGCCGGGTGGCCGGTTCGTCAACATCGGCAGCAAGGTCATCAAGATCGCCAACAAGAGCAGGCGCGTCGGAGCGGTTGCCGCAAGGGGAACAACGACCGTCATCGGTCGCACGAAGGATCTGCAGAATCTCGCCAAAGGTGAACGATCACTGCTTGATCGTCTGACGCCTGACCTTGGCGGCGTGAAAGCGAATTGGGCGCGAAATTCTGGTGTGCTCCGAGAGGAGATGCGACGAGGACTACCGATTCGAGACGCTTCGCCAGGCGACACCGCCGGCCCCTTCCTGAATGCAGAGAGGCGTTGCTCAGAGATCGTGGATGGACGTTCGATCCAGCGATGAACTATTGGATGCCACCGGTACCGTGAGCATGGAGGCGGAAATGGAAATCGGGCGCGAGCGCACGCGACTCAACTTTGCCGGTGCGGTGCGCAAGCGATTTGCCTTTCTCGGCGATCATGGCTTCACCGAGACAGAGTCACTGCCGACCATCGTCCGATACCGGAAGGGGGACTTGGAAATTGACGTGTATCACGGTCGCCAGTCATTCGAGGTTGGATTTGGTATTGCACGCCAAGGTGTCCGCTACTCGCTTTCGGAGCTCATCCGTGCTGCCGATCCTGCTGCCGCGGAACAGTATCGCAATGAAGCGGCGAACACGCCCAAAGGTATTGCGAAAGCAGTTGCGCACCTGCAGGAATCGGTAAAGCGCTTCGGTGAGCGCGCGTTGCAAGGTGACGCTGAGTACTTCTCGGCACTTGAGCTTCAACGCAAGTCGTGGGGCGACGGATACGCGCTGGATGTGCTTGAAGCTCAGGTGCGCCCGAAGGCGGAAGCAGCCTTCCGAGAGGGCGACTACCGGCAGGCCGCCGAACTCTACGAAAGAATCCGTGCGCGTCTCAGTGTGGTGGAGCTGAAGAAGCTGGCGCTCGCCCGGGAGCGTTCTAGGCAGTGAAGCTGCAAGTCTTGAGTACACGCAGGATAGTGCGGATTCCACGCTCGGCTGCCGGTGATTCAGGTGCATGCCGAGCCGAGGGCGACAGGCTCTTGCGGGCGAGATCGACGTGGATCGTGGCAAAGTTGGGCGTCGGGTGGAGCGCGACAGCGGCTGCAAGCGGATAAGGCCGGGCCTGAGCGCCTCGTTGTCACACCCCGGCGGTAGTGGCCACGACAGGTCGATCGATGCAGGATAGCCATCGGCTTAACCGGCGGCGGTACTAAACGCAGGAGCGACGTTTGATGCGGCCCAGATGATAGGTACGGACGACGATCGTACCGCATACCCTGTAGGAGGGAGCGAGTGTCGTGATTCCACTTGATCGTGACGCGGATGCTCCACAAGATCCATGAGCAGACCGCCCACAACCGATGCCTGCTAACGGCCGACGAGGTGGTACGGGGTCTCAATCGGACGCTATGCGGCTGGACCAACTACTTCCAGTTGGGGCCGGTCACCAAGGCTTACCGGTTGCTGGATCGATACACCGGCCGTCGGCTTCGCCTGTGGTTATGCCACAAGCACAGGAAGAGCGGCAGTGGCACGCGGCAGTACCCCGCCGAATACATCTACGGGTTTCTCGGTCTCGTTCGCCTGCCCCACCTGACGCGTAACTTCCCGTGGGCGCAAGCATGATGTCTCATCCGAGAGCCGGATGCGGGAAACCCGCCTGTCCGGTTCGATGAGCGGGATGTGGAAACGGAGCAGGGTATGGCTACTTGGGCAGCGCCAGACGAAAGGTGCGGAAACAGATCGGCCACGCCTAAACCACCGCGCCACATCTCGACTCCACTGAAGTGAGCGGATCGGACGATTCTGGCCGCAAGTATTGCGACGCGGACGCGTGATGTCGATGCGTGGCGATGATTTTCCACGGTCGACGGCGGCCGGCGAGCATTCTTGGCCGCCACGGGTCGGCGAAGATGAAATTACAGCGACGGGTGCTGGACGTGGCCCTCTCCGGTCACGGCGCGCGGTAACGAGGTCAGTCCGACAGCGCTATGCGGGTGCCGCGCCAAGGTTTCTGGCGATGATCTGCCAGTCGTGGCGGTGAACGCAGCTGGCGGGCAGGTGCAGCACGAGGCGGCGCACCGAGGATTCGATCCAGGCACCCAGTTTCATCAGGTGTTCGCGCAGCGTGCTGACCTGAGCGGATCGGAACGTGGTGCGGGCGGCGTGCAGGCGCAGTTCCTGGTAGAGCACGTAGGCAGCGGTGCTGAGCAGTCCGCGCAACTGATTGGCGAGGAAGCGACTGCAACTGGTGCGATCGATCTCAAGGCCGTGGTGCAGTTCCTTGATCCGATTTTCAACATCCCCGCGGGCGCAGTAGATCGACTCGTACAGATGCCGGGGCGAGTGCTGCAAGTTGGTGACCACGAAGCGCGGGTTGTCCTTGGGCTCACGTCCCGGATGACGGACCACCTCCGCTTTGATGATGACGCGCCGGCGCTGCTGGTCCCAGGTGCCGGCGGCATAGCGGGTCTCGCCATACAGATGCTCGGTCTCGCCCGATTCGCGCGACAGGCGCCGGGCGGTGCTCATCAGGCGCGCGGCGCGGCGCTCCAACACCTTGTTTTTCCCCATCGCGATGACGTATTCGAGTCCCTCACGCTCGCAGCAGGCGAACATCTCGGCGGCGGCGAAGCCGCCGTCCAGGCGCACCCGCAACCGTGCGCGCGGGAAGGCCGCCCGCAGTCGCGGCAACAGTCGCGACAAGATCCCGATCGCACCGACCCCGGCGCTGGCATTGCCGGGACGCAGCACGTAAGCGAACAGATATTGATCCGGCTCCTCGTCAAAGGTCAGGAACCCGGCCACCGGCAGATAGCACCAGCTGTCGTAGTGACCGTTGAAGAAGGTCAGTTGCTGCGCGCCGTGCGTCGGATCGTCGGTCGGATCCAGATCGATCGTGATCCGCTTGACCTTGCGCTTGAGGCGTCGGCGATGGCGCTCGATCACGGTCTCGGCGAGCGTGATCCCCATCCGGTACAGATCCGCCCGAGTCACTGCGTTCTCGAACCGCGACAGCGTCGGCTGCGAGGCGAGGCCCTCGCCCGTGACCGGATCGCGACCGCCGAGCAGCTTCTGGATCGGGTCGGCGGCCAGACGGCTCGCATCGTTGCCGTCCGGATAGCCGCAGGCGATCGCGTACAGCCGCTGGCGCAGCAGATCACCGAGGGCATGGCGGATCTTGCCGGCCTGGCGCCGATCCTCGATGCCACCGATCAATGCCGTGGTCAGACCGAGCCGCCGATCACACGCCTGCAGCAGGATCGCTCCGCCATCGGAGCTTGCGTGGCGCTGGTCAAACTTCGCCACCACCGGCTTGTCGCACAAATCCGCAAACAGGACAGACTGTCGTGTGCTATCGTCGATCACGCAGAAGCCTCTTGAGTGCCGAAAGGTCTTGTTGCAAAGCCTTTTTAGCACAATGGAGGCTTTTGTTTTTCAGTAACTCACACCGCTTCACGCATAAAGCAGGCTAGCTCCTGCGACGCACCCGCCGGGCAGTGGCCAGCGCCGCCAGGCCGGCGAGCACTTCGGGCCAGCCGGTGCTGCCACCGCCGCCGCCGTCGTCACCGCCGCCACCATTGCCACCACCACCGCCACCGCCACTCGGTGCGTCGCAACGCGTGAAATCCGAGGACGCGGCCGTCTGTCCCGTCACGCGCACCTCGAGCGTGTGCGCGTCGCAGTCGGTGATGCTCGACGAGAACGTCAGCAGGTACTCGTTCTTGAGCTGATCGGCGATGCGCGAATAGGCGTCCGCGATTTCCTGCGACGTCGGTGCCGCGAGGTACTGGCCGCCGGTGGCCGCGGTGAGGTCCTGCATCAGCGTGCCATTGACGTTGCCGACGCCGACGGCGAACACCGAGACGCCCGCGTCGTTGGCCGCGGCGACGACGTCGTCGAACTTCGCCGTCGAGGCATTGTCGCGGCCGTCGCTCACGACCAGCACCGTCTTCGGTCCCTCGGGCAGCGCCACGGGCGGCGAGTGCAGCTGCTCGATCGACAGCGTGACGTCGTCGAGGATGTTGCTGCCGGAGCCTTCGTACGGCGCGTTGGCGGCACTGACCAGCGCCGAAGTGCCGGCGCCACCGTCGATCTGCGTGAATGGCTGCACGACCGAAGCCTTGTCCGGATTCGTACCGTTGAACATCACCACCGCCGCGTAGTCACCAACCTGCATCGAATTGATGAAATCCGTGACGGCCGCGCGCATCGCGTCGTCGGCGGCCTTCTTGACCGTCTGGCTCTTGTCCATTGCCAGCACCACGGACACCTTGCTTTCGCCCTGCGCGGGAGGCAGCGAGAACGTCGGCGACGACACGGCGCTGCCGTCCACGAGCAGCTCGAAGTCGCTCGCGCCGAGACCGGCCACCGGATGTCCGTTGGCGTCGGTGACGCCGACGAATGCCTGGATGGGATCGGCGACCGGCCGCGCATCGACCCGCAGCGATACTTCCGCGCTGGCGACGCCGGCCCAGGCCGTGCCGAGAACGACTGCCGTGAGCCACAGCGACGGCCGGCAGCGCCGGATTGAGGTTGCATCGACATCCATGTCCTGTTCCTCGGCACTGCCCGTTGACGACGAGGCATGGTCGACGCAGCGCTGCGTCACGCCGAGAAGCGTCACGGACCGGCTCGTGCCGGCGATGCAAACGTTTGCTTGCCTGATTCTGCCGACAGCGCCCTGCCCCTGCGCGCAGGGCGCCGGGGACGCTGCGAGGCGGACTTCAGGGCTTCGGTGCGCTCGTCTGCGCGGCCGCGGCCGCACGATCCTGCCGGGCTCGCTCGACGACGTAGGCCTGGATGTCGTGCACGTCCTGCTCCGTGAGCAGGTCGCCCATGCGCGGCATGCCGGCACCGTGGATCACGCCGTCGTAGACGATTTCCTTGAAGATCGAGTGCTTCTCTGCCGTGAGGCGGCGCAGGTCGGGCGTCACGCCGCCCGACACGACGAGTGCGCCGTGGCACACCATGCAGGTTGCCGTGTACTTGTACTTGCCGTTCTCGACCTGCGCAGGCGTCGCGGCGATCGCCGGCGGTTCGGGGATGTCCTGGCTGCGCTCGGCGATATGCGGCATGGCGGCCCGGCCGCCGAGCTTGAACGCGAGGATCTGGCCTTCGTTCAGGTGCTTTGCGGAGGCCATCGTGCGCGGATCGCCGAGCGTGACACCGCCGGCGCCGCCGTAGCCCGCCATCACGGCCACGTACTGCTCGCCGTCGACCGCATAGGTCATGGGCGCGGCGATGATGCCGACCAGCGTCGGCACGGCCCAGAGGACCTGGCCCGTGTCGGCGGCGTAGGCCACGAAGCGGCCGTCGCCCGTGCCCTGGAACACGAGATTGCCCGCGGTCGTCAGCAGCCCTCCGTTCCAGAACGCGGGCTGCTCGATTTCCCAGCGCGTGCGTCGGGCGACGGGATCCCAGGCCTTGAGATAGCCGCGATCGAGGGGCAGCGACCCGCCGCCCTGCCGCAGCACGGCGTATGCCGTGTCGGTGTACAGGTTCCAGTCCACGCCGGGATTCCAGAACATGTCGCGGCGTGTGTACTTGCCGGTCTTCAGGTACTCCTGCGACGGCGGATAGATGCCCATGGGCTGCATGGCCGGGATGTACACGAGCCCGGTCTGCGGGTTGTAGGCCATCGGGTGCCAGTTGTGGCCGCCGACCGGTGCCGGGACGATGAGCTTCGTCTCCTTGCTCCAGTCGCCTTCGGGCGTTTCGACGGGCCGGCCCGTTTTCAGGTCGACGTGCGACGCCCAGGTCGCAGGGATGTACTTGTCCGCGGAGAGCAGTTCGCCCGTCGCGCGATCGATGACGTAGAAAAAGCCGTTTTTCGGCGCCTGCATCAGCACCTTGCGCCGCTTGCCGTCGAGCGTCAGCTCGGCCAGCACGATGTGCTGCGTGGCGGTGTAGTCCCAGTTGTCCGCCGGCGTGACCTGATAGTGCCACTTGAGCCGGCCATCGTCCGGATCGAGCGCGAGGATCGACGACAGGAACAGGTTGTCGCCGCCGCCCGGCGAGCGGATGGCGCGCGCCCAGGGCGAACCGTTGCCCGTGCCGACGTACAGCGTGTCGAGCTCCGGGTCGTAGGCCATGGAGTCCCAGACCGTGCCGCCGCCGCCGCCGACCCACCATTCGCCGTGCCAGGTCTTTGCGGCCATGGCGAGTTCCGGTGTCTCGAAGCCGTCCTTCGGATTGCCGGGCACGGTGTAGAAGCGCCAGGCGAGCTGGCCGGTCTTCGCGTCGTACGCGGAGAAATAGCCGCGCACGCCGTATTCGCCGCCGCCGTTGCCGATCAGCACCTTGCCCTTCACGACGCGCGGTGCGCCCGTGATGGTGTAGGGCTTGGTGCGGTCGATCGTGTTTACTTCCCAGAGCTTGCGACCGGTGCGTGCGTCGAGCGAGATGAGCCGACCGTCGAGCGTGCCGAGGTAGAGCGCGTCGCCCCAGGCGGCCACGCCGCGGTTGACCGCGTCGCAGCAGGCGTAACGGCCCCAGGCGCGCGGCACCTCGGGGTCGAACGTCCAGAGTGGCTTGCCGGTCTTCGCGTCGAGCGCGTACACGACGCTCCAGACACCCGTGGCGTACAGGCGGCCGTCGATGACGATCGGCGTCGCCTGCAGGCCGCGCAACGTGCCCGTGGCGTACGACCATGCCAGGCCGAGCTTGCCGACGTTGCCGTCGTCGACCTGCGTGAGCGGGCTGTAGCGCTGCTCGCCGTAGGTGCGGCCGTGCGCGAGCCAGTTCTGCGGCTCAGAGTCGGCGGCGACGATGCGCTCGCCGGTGACGGGCGCGGCCGTCACGGCGTGAAGCATCAGAGGGGCGACGATCGCCGCGATCGCGAAGCGGGCCAACGTGCGCCCCGTCGGCAGGCGTGCCATGGAATCCCCCGGTTGGAATGGCATGTGTCGCGCGTGCAAGTGTGGCGCCTCAACCCGTGCCGACGCAAGGCGCAGGCGCGCGACCGCGGACCGCGCCGCGGCCGATGACCTGCTTCATAGCCTGCTCAGGTCAGCCTCAACGCCGCGAAGAGCAGTCCGAGGCCCAGAAAGAACATCGAGGCCAGGCGGACGGTCATGGAATTGCGCAGGATTTCCATGTCCTTGCGGACGAGCGCGATGTCCTGGGCGAGATCCTGCCGGACCGAAGCGATGTCCTGCTTCAGCTGCTGCTGCATGAGGGCCATGTCCTGCTTCAATTCCTGCCGGACAGCGGCGATGTCCTGCTTGAGCTCGTTGCGGACCACGGCGATGTCCTGCTTCAGCAGCAGCAGGTCGGTCTTTGTCGCCAGGGTCATGCCCATGTCGCGCTCCATGGCATCTACGACCGCGCGGGCCTTGTCGCCCGGTACGTTGATGCTGACGAGAGCATCGTACAAGGAGTAGAGAAAGTCCACGGCTTACCTCCGGTGCGAACTTTCACCTGCTGCCGGGCGGCCAGCCACGTCGGAAACCGGTCCATTTGCGCAAAAAATGACCGACGCCGCGCGGGTCTCGCAATGGTCGTTTCGTCCTATGATGCGGACCTCGCACCGGGGGGGGATGGCGGCGATGGCATTTGCGGAATACGGACGGTACGACGCCGTCGGTCTCGCCGCGCTCGTGCGCGCGGGAGAAGTGACGCCGGAGGCCCTGCTCGACGAAGCGCTCGCGCGCACGGCCGCGGTCAATCCGCAGTTGAACGCCGTGATCCATCTGATGGAAGGCCGTGCACGCGAGGCGATCGCGGCGGGGCTGCCCGACGGTCCGTTCCGCGGCGTGCCGTTCCTGCTCAAGGACCTCATGACGGCCTACGCCGGCGAGCCGATGCGCAGCGGCTCGCGGCTGTTCCGCGATTTCGTGGCACCCGCGGACGAGGAGCTGACGCGGCGCTACAAGGCCGCCGGCCTGGTCATCTTCGGCAAGACCAACACTCCCGAGTTCGGCGTCACCAACGTCACCGAGCCGGAGCTGTTCGGCCCGACGCGCAATCCGTGGAACCTCGAGCGCACCTCCAGCGGGTCGAGCGGCGGCTCCGCCGCGGCCGTGGCCGCACGCATCGTGCCCGCCGCGAACGCGAACGACGGCGGCGGTTCGATCCGCACGCCCGCCTCGAACTGCGGCCTCGTCGGCCTGAAGCCGAGTCGCGGCCGCAATCCCACGGGCCCGCAACTGCCCGACGTCTGGTTCGGCTTCATCGGCGAGCACGTCGTCACGCGCACGGTGCGTGACTGCGCGGCGCTGCTCGACGCGACCTGCGGCGACTACCCACAGCAGCTCATGAAACTGCCGCCGCCGTCGCGGCCGTTCCTGCAGGAGACGCAGCAGGTACCGGGCCGGCTGCGCATCGCGTTTTCGTTTGGCGCGGGACTCGGCCGGTCGTTGCACGCGGAGAATCGTCGCGCGCTCGAGGCCACCACCGCGAAGCTGCACGAGTTGGGTCACGAGGTCGTCGAGCTCGATCTGCCACTGCCGCCGGACAACTTCATTTCGGGCTACGGCACCCTGGTCATGGCGGAAGTCGCGGCGACGCTGCGCCTGGCGCCGGCGCTGATCGGGCGCGAAGCGGAGCGCGAGGACGTCGAGCTCGCGACCTGGGTCATGGCAAAGCTCGGCGAGGCGCAGTCGGGCGGCGAGGTCGCGGCCGCACTCGGCATGATGCAGGGCTTCGCGCGGCAGTGGCTCATGTGGTCGTCGTCGTTCGACGTGCTGTTGACGCCGACGGTCGGCGTGCCGCCGTTGGCCGTCGGCGCATATCGCCTCGCGCCGGCGCAGCGCGCGGCGCTGACGGTGCTCACGGCCCTGCCGGGCGTGGCCCTGCTCAGCCAGCGTGGCCGCGTGCTCGAGGCCTTCACGCCCGTGTTCGAGGCCGCGCCCTACACCATGGTGGCGAACGTCACGGGCCAGCCGTCGCTGTCGCTGCCCTTGCACTGGACCGAGGACGGACTGCCGATGGGCATGCTGTTCACGGCCTCGCGCATCGGCGACGAGGCCACGCTGTTCCGGCTCGCGGCGCAGCTCGAGCAGGCCGTGCCCTGGTGCGACCGCATCGCGCCGCATGCCGTGCCCTGACCCCGCGCGGTCGCAGCGGGCGAAGGCGGCCTGACGAACGGGCGGCGTGCGACAGGCGGTCACGCGGCGGCCGTTGCGGACAACCCATCTTGGCAGGCCCCCACGGTCATCGCATGATGCACCGCATCAATCGGGGAGCGCCATGCTGTTCCAGCTTCGCCTGTGGATCCATCGGCTGCTCAAGCCCTTGCTGTGGCCGGTGTCGCGCATCGTCGCGATCCCGCAGCCGACGCTGTTCGTAGGCCCCGGCTCCGCGCGGCGGCTGTGCGCCAGCCTCGGCGATTTCGGATCGCGTCGCGTCATGATTGTGACCGACACCGTGCTCGTGCGACTCGGGCTGATCGAGCCGCTGCGGCGCGACCTCGAGGCGCGCGGCATCGACGTGGCCGTGCACGACGGCATCACGCCGGACCCGACCTATCCCATGCTGCAGGCTGGCTACGAGGCCGTGCGGGCGCATGGCAGCGACGCCATCCTCGCGGTCGGTGGCGGCTCGGTCATCGACGCCGCCAAGGTCATCGACGCCATGGCGGTGACCGGCAAGGCCCCGGCGCAACTCGTCGGCATGCTGAAGGTGACCAGGCCAATGCTGCCGCTCTACGCGCTGCCGACGACCGCCGGCACGGGGTCGGAGGTCACCGTGGCTGCCGTCGTGACCGACCCCGTGAAACACGTCAAGGCGGCCGTGATCGATCCAAGGCTCGTGCCCGCGGCCGCGGCGCTCGACGCCGAGCTCATGCGCGGCATGCCGAGGCCGATCACCGCGGCGACCGGCATGGACGCGCTGACGCACGCCGTCGAGGCGTATCTCAACCGCTGGCCGCACGCCGAGACGGAACGACACTGCAAGGCGGCCGTGCGCATGATTTTCGGCCACCTGCGACGCGCCTGCGAAGATGGCGACGACCTCGAGGCGCGCGAGGCGATGGCGCTGGCTGCCTTTTATGGCGGCCTCGCGTTCACCAGGGCCTACGTGGGCTACGTGCACGCCTTTTCGCACAAGATCGGCGGCCTGTACGGCGTGGGGCACGGGCTCGCGAACGCCATCACGTTGCCGTACGTGCTCGATTTCCTCGTGGACGAACCACGCTCGCGTGACAGGTTGGCCGAACTCGCAGTCGTGATCGGCGCGGGCTCGGCCGGCGAAGACGCAGACCAGCTCGCGCGACGATTCGTCGAGCGGGTGCGCGAGATGAACCATGCGATCGGCATTCCGGAGAAGATCGCCGCGCTCGAGCGCGCCGACGTGCCCGGGATCGCGCGGGCGGCCATGATCGAGGCGGCGCGCGACTACCCGGTGCCGAAACCGATGTCGCTGGCCGAGGCCGAGGCGCTGCTCGCACGCATGGCGGCCTGAAGCGCACGCCGGACGCCCACGCCTGACACCCCCGGGAAGACGCGGCCGGGGCGCGCCGCCACGGCCTGGTGCATAGGGGTAAGTGCATATCGCGCCGGCCCCTGCGGTCTCCTACGCTCCGCCAGATCCCGGACGCGGCAGGCTGCGGCCTGCGTGCTGCGGTGCGCCGGATCGGGCCGGCGCATCTTCGGAGACCGGAGACCACGAACGCGGCATGACGGGCTGCCCACATCACGCAGCGACGCTGCTGGTCATTGAAATTGATCGCTGGCGGCTGATCCATGACGTGCTCGGCCCGGACGCGGCGGACATCGTCGCGCGACACGTTGCACGCTGCATCGAGGCGTCGCTGCGCCCTTGCGACCGGTGTTCCCGCACCAGCCCCGGGCAGTTCGTCGTCGAGCTCGACGGTGCCGGCCACGCCCAGGGCGAACGCGTCGCGGCCCAGGTGTGCCGCGAGATCGAGACCAAGTCGTTCGCCGGCCTCGGGCCCGCGACCGTCAGCGGCGCGGTGGCGCAGCGCTATCCCGGCGAACCGGTCGGCCTGTGGTGGAAGCGCCTCGACTCCGCGCTCGTCCAGGCGCGGGCCGGCGGCGGCAATCGCGTCGTCGTCGACCGTCGCTCGAGTGACGACGGCCCCGAACCGGCACCCGGCCTGCATCTCGAGTGGCAGCCGCGATTCGAGTGCGGTGAGCCGGTGATCGACCGCCAGCATCGCGAGCTGTTCGCGCGGGCCGAGGACGTGCTCGATGCGGCCCGGCGCGAGGGCCCGCAGGTGACGCGGCACGTCGACGAACTCGTGCGCGAGATCGAATGCCACTTCACGACCGAGGAAGCGATCCTCGAGCAGCGCGGCTACCGCGAACTCGAGCGGCATCGTCAGGCGCATCGCGGTCTCGCGGAAAAGGCGCGACGCATGCGGGCCGCTGCGGAGGCGGGGCGCATGCTGCGGGACGACCTGCTGCGTTTCCTGCTCGGCGAAATGGTCGCCGACCACATGCTCGCCGAAGATCGCCTGTTCGCGGGGCTGTTCGCGAGCCCGCGGCTGTAGAAAGCCGCGCAGCACGGCACCGGGCGTGCCTCGGCCCGGCGCGTGCGCGTGTGGCCTCAGCCCTGGCCCGGCGCCGCCTGCATCAGCACCTGTCCGTAGGTGTCGCGCAGCGACCGCTTGTTGATCTTGCCGGTGGCCGTGAGCGGCAGCGCGTCCGTGAACACGATCGTATCGGGCAATTGCCACTTCGCGAAATGCCGCCCGAGGTGATCGAGGATCGACTCGGGTGTCGGCTGGCAACCGGGCCGCGGCACGACGAGCAGGATCGGCCGCTCGTCCCACTTCGGGTGCCGGACGCCGATGGCGGCCGCCATCAACACCTCGGCGTGACCGCAGGCGCAGTTCTCGAGATCGACCGAGCTGATCCATTCGCCGCCCGACTTGATGACGTCCTTGGCCCGGTCGGTGATCTGCAGGAAGCCGTTCGGGTGGATCGCGGCGACGTCGCCCGTGGCGAACCAGCCGTCGGCATCGTGCGACCCCGACGGCTCGACCTTGTAGTAGCTGCGGCAGACCCAGGGCCCGCGCACCTTGAGCTCGCCGGTTGCGACGCCGTCCCAGGGCAACTCCGCGCCCGCGTCGTCGACGATCTTCATCGACACGCCGAAGATGCCGTGACCCGCGCGGCCGCGCAGCACCACTTGCTCCTCGGGCGGCAACTGCTCCTGCTCGGGACGCAGCGTGCTCACGGTGCCGAGCGGGCTCATTTCGGTCATGCCCCAGCCCTGGATCACGGTGACGTCGTGCCGGTCGCGGAAGTCGCGGATCATCTGCAGCGGCACCGCCGAACCGCCGATGACCGTGCGCCGCAGCGTGGTGAGCTTCTCGCCGGTCTGCTGCAGGTGCTGCAGCAGCATCTGCCAGACCGTCGGCACGGCGGCGGCCAGCGTGACCTGCTCCTCGTTCATCAGCTGCGTGAGCGTCGCGGCGTTGCCCATCTGCGCACCCGGGAAGACGAGCTTGGCGCCGACCATCGGCGCGTTGTATGGCAGGCCCCAGGCGTTGGCGTGGAACATGGGCACGACGGCGAGGATCGAGTCGCGGGCCGAGACGCCGAGGGTGTCCGCCATGCAGCCGCCATAGGCATGCAGCACCGTCGAGCGATGGCTGTAGAGCACGCCTTTCGGATTGCCGGTGGTGCCCGAGGTGTAGCACAGCGAACTCGCCGTGCTCTCGTCGAGCGCTGGCCACTCGTAGGTGTCGGGCTGGCCAGCGATGAACGACTCGTAGTCCGCCAGCTTGCCGGCCACGGCCTCCGGCATCGCGGTGGCGCTGGTCATGACGACGACCTGCTCGACGCAGGGAATCCTGCCCTGCAGCGTCGCGAGCGCGGGCAGCAGCGTCGGGTCGACGAACAGCAGCTTGTCCTCGGCATGGTTGATGATGAACTCGAGCTGCTCGGGGAACAGGCGCGGGTTGACGGTGTGCAGGACCGCACCCATGCTCGAGACGGCGTAGTACAGCTCGAGATGGCGGTAGTCGTTCCAGGCGAGCGTGCCGACGCGGTCGCCCGGCCGCACGCCCGCGGCCGTGAGCGCGTTGGCGAGCTGACGCGCGCGCTGGAACACGCTGCGCCAGGTGGTGCGGTGCCGCGGCTGGTCGAACGTCACCGAGACGATCTCGCGGTCGCCGAAGTTCCGCTCCGCGAACCGCATGATCTCCGTGATCAGCAGCGGCGTGTCCATCATCAGGCCTTGCATGCGCCGTCCCCCGTTGCGTTCCATTGGCCGTTCAGAGCACCGTGAGGCGACCGGTGTCCGGGCCCGTGATGCCGATGTCCGCATAGTCGCAGCGCCCGCGCCCGCGCAGGAACAGGCTGTTCGCGATCAGCCAGACGCGGACCACGGAGCGCGCGGGCCCGCCGACGAACGCGTGGTAGTCGGCGTGCAGGTCGCGGTCTTCGTCGAGCCAGCGGCCCAGTTCCGACGTGCCCGACCGCACGACGACGTGCGTCTCCTTGTCCCGCCAGGTCGGCAGCGGACACCGGTACACCGTGCCGACCGGCAAGGCCGCGCTCCAGTAATACGTCAGGTCCTGTCCGTCGTCGAATTCTACGGCAATGCTCAGGTAGTCGTGCGAGGGCAGCGAGTCCTCGCGCAGGTCCGCGGGCAACTGCGTCACGCGCCAGCGCCAGTCGAGCCGCAGGCCGGGCGCGAGCGGTGCGGTGACATCGCGACGCAGGATGCCGACGTCGCCGTGCGTGTCGCAGCAGATCGTGCGCCGGCCGTCGTCGGACCGGCCGGGCCGGTAGATCTCGCCCGGCCCGAGGTACCACAGATAGTTCCAGCCGTCGGGCGGTACGACGGGATGCGCGAGGCGCTCGCACTCGGCGACGACCGGGGCCGGGGCAGGGCTTGCGTCGCCCAGGACCGCGGCCACGTCGACGCCGCTCGCCCAGCGCACGAGCAGCACACTCATGCCGCCCGAGACCTTGTGATAGTCGGCGGCGCCGTGGCCGAGGCGACCCTGCGGGTCGGACCATTCGCCAGGGAAGTAGCTCGCCAGGTGCAGCGGCCCGTCCGATGCGGCGACGAACGTGTGCGTGTCGCGCGTACCCCGGAACACGGTGCCCGAGTCGCTGAGGCGACCCCAAAGCTGGAACGACGGCCGCACCCAGATGTCGAGGACCCGCGACAGGTATACGCGGCCGCTCGCGAACCACGTGACACGGTCGCCGGCGGCAAGCTGCAGGCCGGTGTCGAACCAGGGCGCGCGCCTGGCCGGAACGTCGACGTGACGGTGTTCCGCGACGGCGCCTTTCGGCAGCGCATGCAGCCACGTGTCGAGGTCGGCACGCCAGGCGGCGGTGTCTTGCGGGCCGGCGGGCGAACGCCGGCGGCGCCAGGCGCGCAGCGCGAGCCGGGCCGCGACACTCGTGTCGCGGGCGAGCGATCGAACGTCCAAGGGATGGTCCTCCGCGGGCCGGTCTGCCGGACAGCCTAATGCATGGTCGGACGCGAGGTGGCCGTTTTGCGTCGCGCGCGGCCGGGGACCGTCCGCCGCCGCCGCCGCCGTTGCGGGCCGACCGCGCGGCCGAGGTCGAGCAGGGCGCGACCGACCTCGTCGGCCAGACGCTGCACGTCCGGTAGTGCTTCGCGCAGGGCGATGAACGTGACGTTGATGTCCGTGTCGTAATTCGAGACGGTGATGTTGAGTACCTGATGGTGCGCCACGACCGACACCGGCAGCGCCAGTTCGACCGGCAGGCCGTTGAACCAGACCTTGCCCGCGAGACCCGCCGGGTTCGAGATGACGGCGTTGGCGAGCATGGGCAGCTCGCCGAGGTTCAGCGTCTCGATCGTGCTCGCGACCGCATGCTCGAGGATGGAATAGAGGAACAGCGCGTCGGGCGACAGTCGCCGGACCTCGTCCTTGACCGTGCCGGTCTCGCGCACGACGTCGGCCAGACGCTCGGCGGGCGAGCTGCCGGGACGCCCCATCGGCACCTGCAGGATGGTGATGCGGTTGCCCGTGCCGACGTCGTCATGCAGCGCGACGGGCATGTCGGCGACCAGTGGCCGGTCGATGCGCACGCCGCGCCGCTCGAGGTAGCGGCTCATCGCCAGGTCGAGCGTCGCGAGCAGCACGTCGTTGACCTTTACGCCGGCCGCGTGGGCCACGGCGCGGACACGCGCGATCGGCACGGTGCTGTGGCCCAGCACGCGGTTCGGCGACGGTGCGGCCTTGAGCACGTCGGGCGTGGCGAGAAACGGGGTCGACATGCCGCGGCCCAGCCCGAGGTCGCGCCGGCCGAGGTGCCAGGCGAGACGGCCGAGGTCGGTCACCGTGCGCGCCGTGCCGAGGCCCTTGCGCAGCAGGGCGAGTGGCGGCACACCGGCGTGGGAATGCGGCACCGCAGGCCGGGCCGGACTGCCGCTGGAGGTCTCCGGCAGCCCGCGCCAGATGGCCTGCGGCGCGCTTCCCCCCGGTTTGCGACTCACGGCGCCGTGGATCACCTTGATGAACCCCAGCCCGTCGAGCAGCCCGTGATGGGTCTTGAAATACAGCGCCACCCGGCCGCGCGCGAGCCCGTCCAAGACGTGCATTTCCCAGAGCGGGCGCGCCCGGTCGAGGCGCCGTGAGTGGATCTGGCACACGCGTTCGAACAGCGTGCGCAACTCGCTGCCGGGCGGCAATGCGTGGCGGAACAACTGCTCGGCCGGGTCGACGTGGCGCAACTCGACGAGCGTGGGTAGTCGTCCGGGAGCCAGCATGTAGTTGAACGGCGGCCCGACCGGGCAGCGCAGCATGCGGCGGACGAGCTCGTCGGACGGGCGGCCGCGTGCCCTCGATCCCGGGGTGACGACGACCAGCAGGCCGACGTTCATCGGCCGCTGCTCGGTCTCGAGCAGGAAGAACGCCCGGTCCATCGGCGACATCCGCGGCATGCGGACATCGTAGCTGTCGCCGCCCACGCGCGGATTTCGCAATTGGCTAGATGCGCCGCAGCAATCCGTCGCCGGGGCGCCCGTGCGCGGCGCCCGGCCTCAGATCGACGACTTGAGCACCCTGGCCTCGTCCTCGATGTTCTTGCGGATCTCGTCGCCGGCGAACGAGGCGATCAGGCCGCCGAGCAGCGGGATGCCGCTGGTGACCTCGAAGTGCCAGGCGACCGAGCAGCCGCCCCTGTCCGGCTGCAGCACTTTGGTGCCGACGATCTTCACGGGCACGCTGCGGATGTCGACAGCGATGTCGGCCGCGTAGCCCTTGCCGTCGCTGCCCCACTGCTCGGTATGAGTGACGTCGTTGGTCGTCGGCACGAGCCGGCGGATCGCCGCGGGCGGGTTCGCCGGCATCTTGCGCGAGACCTTGAGCTTGACGTGCGGCGCGCGTCCTTCGCGCTTGATGCGGACGTCCGTGCCGCCGAGCTGGGCGTACACCGCCTCCTGCGACTTCTGCTCGGTGCAGAGCCTGAACGCCGAGGCAACGTCGGTTCCGAGCGTGTGCTTCACCTGGATCTTCATCGCGCGACTCCCTCAGTGCTTCGCAAAAGGCGGGTCGTCAGAGCCCCAGCCAGTGACGCACGAACAAGGATACAGCCTTCACGATCGCGAGGATCACTCCCCATGCGAGCGCGACCGCCGCGACGCCGATCGACAGCCCGACCAGGGTGGCGAGCCCGTCTCGCTCGAGCAGCGCGAGCGCCAGCACGCAGATCGCGACACCCGGGCCGGCATTCGCAAAGGGTATCGGCAGGATCAACACGACGCACAGCGCCACGCAGGCGAGGCCGATGACGCGTTCGAAGGCGCCGTCCGCGAGCACGGTCACCCGCGGTCGCAGCAGCCGCTCCGCGCGGCGTATCCACGGCACCGCGTGGCTCATGACACGGGCGAAGCGCTGGCGCCGGATCCGGCGGTCGACCAGCAACCGCGGCAGCCACGGCACCGCGAAACCGAGCGTGAGCTGCAGCGCCAGGAACAGCAGCGGCACGCCGAGCACGACCGAGACGCCCGGCATGTTCACGGGCAGCGCGTTCGGCGCGGCGAACACGAACATCAGCGCGCCGAAGGCGCGGTCGCCCATCGCGTCGCGGACGTCGGCGACGGCGATCGAATCGCGCTCGGGGTCGTTGGCGATCTGGGTGAGCATGTCTGACAGGCGGCGGCGCGCGTGCGGGTCGCGCCGCAAGGGCTCCAGCGCGGTCTTCATGCGGCGTGCGACGGCACGAGCACGGCCGCGCCGCGCAGCCGGCCGGCGCGCAGCGCCTCCAGTGCCTCGTTCGCGGCCGCGAGCGGAAACGTCGTGACCTGCGTCCGGACCGGCACGCGCGGCGCGAGCGCGAGGAACTCGAGGGCGTCGCGGCGCGTGAGGTTCGCGACCGAGCGGACGACGCGCTCGCCCCAGAGTCGCGCGTACGGGAACGACGGGATGTCGCTCATGTGGATGCCGCCGCAGACGACCGTGCCACCCTTGCGCACGGCCGCGAGCGCCGCGGGCACGAGTTCGCCCGCCGGCGCGAAGATGATCGCGGCGTCGAGCGGGTGGGGCGGCCGCTGGTCGCTGTCTCCGGCCCAGGCGCAGCCGAGTTCGCGCGCGAAGTCTCGGGTCACAGCGTCGCCCGGCCGGACGAAGGCGCAGACTTCGCGCCCCTCGTGGCGGGCGACCTGGGCAACGATGTGCGCCGCCGCGCCGAAGCCATAGAGGCCGAGACGCCGCGCGCCGCCGGTCATGGCGAGTGCGCGATGACCGATCAGCCCGGCGCAGAGCAGCGGCGCCGTGTGCACGTCGTCGAGACCGGCGGGCAACGGCAGGCAGTAGCGCTCGTCGGCGACCGCATAGTCGGCATAACCGCCGTCCAGCTGGTAGCCGGTGAAGCGCGCGTCGTCGCAGAGGTTTTCCTGGCCGCGCTCGCAGAACCCGCAGCGACCGCAGGTGTGGCCGAGCCACGGGATGCCGACACGCGCGCCGCGCGGGGTGGACGTTCCGGCGCCGCAGGCGTCGACCGTGCCGACGATTTCGTGCCCCGGCACGATCGGATGCGGCACGCCGGGCAGCTCGTCGTCGATGACGTGCAGGTCGGTGCGACAGACGGCGCAGGCGGTAACGCGCACGCGCAGTCGCCCCGGCCCCGGCTCGGGCACGGGCCGTTCGACCGCCTGCAATCGCTCGCGCGGTGCTTCAAGGACCATCGCCTGCATGCGCCGATGATACCTCGCCGCCCGTCGCCGCCGGGCGAATCCGACATCGTTGCGGGGCACCTGCCGACGACCGGCATCGACGATCTGAGGTTCAGTTTGCCGACGCGCGGCCGGACCATGACGTCCCGTGTTGTCGCGCGCGAGGCGGGCCAGACTGAAGGAGGGCGCGGCCGACCTGCTCGTCGACCCGCGAGCCAACGGTCAGGCGGCCGTGGCACGGATCTTCCTCGGCGAGATCGAGCGCCTGCTCGACGTCGAGCACGACGGAGCCGACTGGGAGACTCGCGTCGGTGCCGCGATGATCCACGCGGAACAGCGGATCTGCGACGAGGCGCTCTGGATTTCACGCTGGGGCTGAGTCGTCATTTCATCTCGTCGCGGAGCCGACGCGCCATGACGCGTTCGAACAACGCGGGCGCGAACCGGCTCAGCCACCAGCTCGCGCGCGCCGTGCCGCCGACGAGCAGCAACCGGTGGCCGCGCCCGGCGGCGCGGAAAATGCGCTCGGCGACGTCGTCGGGTTGCAGCTGCCTGCCGGTGACGACTTGCGCGTGTGTGGCGGCGCCGCCGGTGGGCCCGAGCGTGTTGCGATCGATTCCGGTGGCGATGAAAGACGGGCACACGAGCAGCACGTCGACGCCGTCCGGCGCGAGTTCCGTGCGCAGGCTCTCGAACAGGCCGTGCAGCGCGTGCTTGCTGGCCGAGTAGCCGGTGCGCGCGATCAGCGGACTGAAGCCGGCGACGCTGGACAGCGTCACGATCAGTCCGCGGGATGCCTTCAGGTGCGGCAGCGCGGGGCGCGTGAGGTGGATCGCGCCGAACAGGTTCACCTCCATGACCTGTCGCAGCACCGCGGTCCGCGTCGCCTCGAACGGGCTGCGGTGCGTAGTGCCGGCGTTGTTGACCAGCACGTCGAGCCGTCCGAAGCGCGCGACCGTTGCGGCCACGGCGGCCTCGCAGGCGTCTTCGTCGGTGACGTCGCAACGCAGCGGCAGCGCGTCGCAGCCGAGGGCCGCGATTTCGCCCGCGACCGCGGCGATGCCGGCTTGGTCGCGATCGAGCAGGGCCACGTGGCCGCCGCCGCGGGCGAAACGCAACGCGAGCGCGCGCCCGAGCCCGCCACCCGCGCCGCTGATGACGACGACCGCGTCGGTGAACTTCCGGCGCATCAGCCGGGAGGCCGGCTGTCGCCGGCCGCGTGACGCGCGGGCCCGGTGCCGAGGCCGTGCGTGCGGCAATAGAAGTCGAAAGCTTCCGCGGATGACATCTGCGGTACGTAGCCGAACTGCTCCTTGAGACGGCGGTTCGACAGCACCGGCCGGTAGCGCAGGAAGTCAACCTGCTCGGGCCCGTAACGCACCAGCCCCAGCGGATGCAGCAGCGCAAGCACCGCTCGCAGCAGGCCGGCGGGCAGGTGGACACAGCGCTTGCCGAGACGCGCCGCGATCTCGTCCAGCCCCAGGGCGCCGTCGCCGGCGACGTTGTAGATGCCGGCCGCGTCGGTGCGGATGGCGTGCTCGATGGCGCCCACGACGTCGCGGTCCCACACGAACACGAACGGGCTCGGCGCGCCGCGGATGGCGAGCAACCTTGGCTTGTCGAACAGCGCCGTGATCTGGTTGCGTGTCGTCTCGCCGAGGATCGTGCCCACGCGGAAGACCACCTGTCGCAGCGCCGGATGCTCGCCGCGGTACTGCGCGAGCATTTCCTCGACCAGCCGCTTGTGATGCGAGTAGGCGAAGGCCTCGTTGCCACGGACCGCATCGTCCTCGGTGAGCCAGGCCGGATTGTCGGCGTGGTAGCCATAGGCCGCGCCGCTCGAGGTCACGATCAACTGCCGCACGCCCGTCGCCACGCAGGCGTCGAGCACGTGGCGCGTGCCGGTCACGTCGACGGCGTACTCGAGTTCGCGGTTCGACTTCGCGCCCGGTGTCACGATGGCGGCGAGATGCACGAGCGTGTCGATGCGTCGTCGCGCGAGCAGCGCGTCGAGCCCGGGCGAGCGCACGTCGTGTACGACGTATTCGACGCCCGGCATCCGTGCCGCCGGCGGCACCTCGCGCACGTCGCTCGCGACCAGGCATTCGAACTCGCCGGCCTGCAGGCGCGGCGTGAGCGCCTGCACCAGCGCGCTGCCGAGATAGCCCGCGCCGCCCGTGACGAACACGCGACGCCCGCTCACGCCGGGACTTCCTGCGGCGCGTGGACGACGGGCGGGAACCGGCGCCAGATCGAGGCGAGCGTCAGGCCGACGAGGATGTGCCAGATGCCCCACCAGGCCGCGACGATCGCCATGCCGCCGAGTCCGCCGAAGAAATTGAACACCAGCGCGAGACCGAAGCCCGAGTTCTGGATGCCGACTTCGAGTGCGACGGCGCGCCGGTCGGCTTCGACGAGTCGGGCGACCTTCGCCGTGAAATAGCCGGTCAGCAGCGCGAAGGCATTGAGCAGCAACACGAACAGCACGACGCGACCCGTGTATTCCAGGAAGTAGTCCCAGTTCGCCGCGAGTGCGCCCGCGACGAAGGCGCCGAAGAACAGCAGCGACAGCAGGCGGAACCCGCGCCGCGAGCGCGCGGCGAACGCGGGCCACCGGTGTGCCACCCACATGCCCAACACCGTCGGCACGCCGAGCAGCACGACGATGGTGCCGAAGACCGCCCACGGGCTCAGCGTCACCGCGTGCAGGATGGGCCGCGTGTCGGGGTTCAGCGCGCCCCAGAACGAGAGGTTGAACGGCGTGAACACGATCGAGCCGAGCATCGAGAATGCGGCGATGGTCACCGACAGCGCCGTGTTGCCACGGCCGTAGTTGACGAGGAAGTTCGAGATGTTGCCGCTCGGGCAGGAGGCGACGAGGATCATGCCGAGCGCGATGCTGGGACTGGGCCGCAGCAGCATGGTCAGCGCCCACGCCACCGCCGGCAGCAGCACGGAATGCGCAAACAGCCCGATCAGCGTGCCGCGTGGCGACGTGAGCAGCCCCTTGAAGTCCTGCGCGCGCATGTCCAGCGCGACGCCGAACAGGACGAACGCGAGGATGAGGTCGAGCGCGATCAGCGCCTCCGGGCTGAAGTTCAGCCGGACCGCGTCGAGCTCGTTCATGGGGTCAGACCCCTCTTCAGAAAAACTTGACTGGGGTCTGACCCCTCGGTTCCTGGTGCATGTCCTTGAAGTACATCAGGCCCGGCGCCCACATGTGCTTGACCGGGTCGACGTCGACGTGCACGACCGCGGCGCCGCCGCTCGCGAGCGCCCGTTCCAGCGCTGGCCGCAGCTCGCGCGGGTCCGCCACGCGCTCGCCGTGGGCGCCCATCGCCTCGGCGACCTTGTCGAAGCGGATCTCGCCGAGGTCGGCCTTGATGGTCTCGTCGGGGCCGAGCGATTTCCTGATCAGGGTCTTGATCGGCTTGAGGGCGAACTGCTGGTTCATCTTCACCATGCCCCACTGCCGGTCGCAGACGACGACGTAGACCACGCGCAGGCCGTTGCGCACGGCCGTCTCGATTTCCTGTGGATGGAAGCCCATGGCGCCGTCGCCGATGATGCAGCAGACGGGCATGTCGGGCCGTGCGACGGCGGCGCCGAGCGCCTGCGCGACGCCCGCGCCGAGCATGCCGAACTTGAAGGTGGAGAGCAGCGTGTTCGGCACACGCATCTGGTGGAACATCATGGCCCACACGGCGGTGTTGCCGCCGTCGGCGACCAGGATGCTGCCTTCCGGGAACACCTGCTGGCAGGCGTGCGCGACGTGGGCCGGGTTCATCGGCACGGCCATGTCGGCCAGCTTTTCGTCGAGCTTCGCGCGCTCGGCGCGGATGGTCTCGCCGTACCTGGCGACGCGACGGCGGCGCGAGTCGAGGTTCATGTCCGCGCCGCGGCGCTCGAGCTCGTCGGCCAGGGCCGCGAGAAAGAGCTTCGCATCGGCCTGCACGGCGAGCGTCGCGGGCTTGTTGGCGCCGAGCACGTGCCCGTCGATGTCGACCTGCACCATCTTCTGCTCGGACGGGTGCCGCCAGTACGGCGCCTTGCCCCACCAGTCGGTCTCGCCGAGCCGCGAGCCGACGACCAGCACAGCGTCCGCATCGTTGCGGACCTGGTTGTTGAGCTTGATGAGCGGCATCGGCATCGCCAGATCGTGCGTCTCGGGCAGCACGCCGCGCGCTGCCCAACTCGTCGTCACCGGAGCCTGCAGCCTTTCGGCCACACGGCGCAGCTCGTCGTACGCCTGGGCGTGCACGATGCCGCTGCCGGCGTGGATGATCGGCAGCTCCGCGCGTGCGAGCAGCTCCGCCGCCTGGGCGACCTGGTCGGGCGCCGGGGCCAGCGGGCGCGTGCGCCGGGACTGCTGTGGCTGCCAGGTCGGCACGTCGGCCTTGACCTTGCCGTTCATGACCGTCTCGGGCACGTCGAGGTGCACGACGCCGGGGCGCCCCTCGTGGCTGTGCCGCAGCGCCGTCCGGCCGAGCTCGGCGACGCGATCGAAGGCAACGACGGCCGCGCTCCACTTGGCGAAATGGCGGATCGCGCCGACCTGGTCGAACGCCTGATAGGCGCCGCCGCGGTCCGGGTAGACGATCTGCGGGCGGCGGCAGCTCGTGATCGCGAGCACGCGATTGCCCTCGGCGTTTTCCACCACCAGACCGGGCAGCAGGTTCGCCACGCCCGGGCCGTTGCTCGCCATGCACACGCCGAGCTTGCCGGTGAGCCGGGCATAGGCGCCCGCCATGTGGGCGGCGCAGGACTCGTGGCGCGGCGTGACGATCTCGATGCCGAGCCGGTGCAGGCTCGAATAGAACCCGAAGTACGTGCCGTCGATGATCCCGAAGACCTTTTCCACGCCCTCTGCCTGTAACAGACGCGCAAGGACTTCCCCGCCACTCGTCTCGGTCATGGATCTCCCCCGGTCGGCGCTGTCGGCGTCGTATCCGCCGACTATACCCTGCGGATCGCGCGAGGTAAGCGGTCGCTGGCTGGCGGAAATCCCGCTTGATTCCCGCGGCGGTAGCGTCAACCGGCCGAGGTGGCACGGATGGGGAGGCTGACCTCGGCCGTCATGCGGCGGGCCTGCTGGAGCCGGTCCACGAAGCGCGTGTGCCAGGCGGTGAGGTCGTTGCGCCGCAGGACCTCGAGCATCTGCTGGTGGCGCGCGCGGCGCTCCGGCAGGCGCATCTGCAGCGCCTGCCGGAGCGCACGCGCCACGCTGCCCGTGTCCTTCGGGTTCACGAGCAGCGCGCTGCCGAGCTCGCGCGCGGCACCGGCGAGCGTCGACAGCACCAGCACACCGGGGTCGTCCGGGTCCTGCACGGCGACAAATTCCTTGGCGACGAGGTTCATGCCGTCGCGCAACGGCGTGACCAGCCCGACCTGCGACGCGCGCATGAAGCCGAGCACGCAGGGGTGGGGGTAATTGCGGTTCAGGTAGCGGATCGGCGTCCAGTCGGTGTCGGCGTACTTGCCGTTCGTGCGTCCGGCGGCCTGTTCGAGCGCACGGCGGATGTGCGCGTATTCGCGCACGTCGCCGCGGCTGACGGGCGCGATCTGCGGGTACGTCACGCGGCCCAGGTTCTCGGGATAGCTGTCGAGGAAGCGGTCGTAGGCCTGGAAGCGGTCGACCAGGCCCTTGCTGTAGTCGAGCCGGTCGACGCCGATGATGCTGCGCCGGCCGAGCAGGCCCGCGACCATGCGCTGCACGGCATCGTTGCCCTGCGCCTTCTGCGCGGCGGCCTGGACGGCGTCGATGTCGATGCCGATCGGGATGTGCTCGATGGCGGTCTTCCGGCCGCGTCGCCGCGTGCGGCCGGCGGCGGCCAGCGCGTTGACGTACCAGAACGCGCAGATCGTGAACGCGGTGACGGGCGTGCCGAAGTCGTCGGGATGGCGGTAGCGGAACAGCCAGTCGCCGCGTTTCAGCTCGCGCTCCACGGCCGCCAGCGTGCCGAGGAAGCGCGGGTCCGTGCCGCTCACGATGCCGAGCTCGGGCAGCAGCACGGTCGTCGCGTCGATCTCGTCGCCGCCGAAACTGCCGCAGTACGCCTGTTTGTGCTCGTTCCACGCGGACGTCAGGATCGTCTCGCGCATCGCGTCCGCGCGGCGCTGCCAGTCGGCCGCAATCTCCGGCATGCCGAGTGCCCGTGCGATGCGGTGCAGCCGGTCGCAGCCGGCCCAGCACATCGCCGCCGAGAACGTGTGGGTGCGCTGCATGCCGCGGAATTCCCGGGGGCCGGAGTCGGGTTGCGCGTAGATCGCCGCCGCCTGCGCGCCCACGCGCTCGAGCCGCTGGAACAGCCCGAGGTCGCCGGGCGCGGCCAGCCGCTGGTCGAAGAACGTCTGCGCCGCGGCGAGTACCACGGCGCCGTACACGTCGTTCTGCTTCTGCAGGCAGGCGAGGTTGCCGACGCGCACCGGGCCCATGCCGCGATACCCCGGCAGCGCGGTCGCGATCCGCTCGGTCAACTGCGTCTCGCCGGCCATGCCGTACAGCGGCTGCAGCGGGCTGCCTTCGTTGCGGATGGAGACGTCGTCGATGTAGCGCAGGTACGCCTCCATCGTCCGCGTCGCGCCGAGCCGGTTAAGCGCCTGGATGACGAAATAGCTGTCGCGCAGCCAGCAGTAGCGATAGTCCCAGTTGCGTTCGCTGCCCGCGTGCTCGGGGATCGACGTCGTCAGTGCCGCGAGCACGGCGCCCGTGTCCTCGTAGGTGCAGAGCTTGAGCGTGATGGCCGCGGGGATCACGGCCTCCTGCCACTCGACCGGAATGGCGAGACTGCGCACCCAGTCCTGCCAGTATTCGACGGTCGCGGCGAGGAAGTCGCGGGCGATCGTGAGCGGCGCGCCGCTCAGCGTCTCGTCGGGCCCGAGGATGAACGCGACCGCGGTGTCGAGCACGAACCAGCCGCCGTCCTGTACCGCGGTACGCGACGCGTTGGTGGTCATGCGATAGCGCAGCTGAGGCGTGTGGTAGCAGATGTTGTGCGAACCGGTGTGCTGCTGCGGGTTGCCCTGGCCGTAGCCCATCGAGGGCCGCAGCCGCACGCGTACGACGGGGCGGCCCGCCTGCGGTTCGACGATGCGCACGAACTCCATCGGCCGGAACATGCGGCCCCGGCGGCGGAAGCGCGGGCAGAAGTCGACGATGCGCAGCGCCTCGCCCTCCGCGCCGCGCAGGACCCTCTCGAGCACCGCCGTGTTGCGCAGGTAGGTGCGTCGCGCCTCGGCCATGCCCCGCAGGTCGACGGCGAAGACGCCCGCCGGCGAATCGCCGCAGTCCGGCGTCAGCAGCGCGTCGAACGCCGGCTCGCGTCCGACGAACTCGAGCCGCAGTTCGCGCAGCTCCGCGGGCGTCGCGACCTCGACCATCGCCGAGACGCGCGGGCCGACGGCGACCGACACGCCGCCGAGTCGCTGCACGGCCTCGAAGCCGTGCAGGTCGGTCAGGTCGTCGCCCGCGAACAGCGGCGCGCCCCATGAACAGCGCCTCGCGCATGAACGCTTCGATGGCATGGGCCTTCGTGATACCGGACGCCTTCAGCTCGAGGACGTAGGCGCCTGGCTGCACCTGCAGGTCGTCTCCGCCGTGTCGTCTTGCCAGAGCTTCGACTTCGCGCTCGAGCATTTCCTGCAGGCTCGCCGCATGGCGGCAGTGCAGCGCGACCGCACGACCCTTGTCCTCCAGCAGCAGGCCCGGATGCCGCTCCGCGATCTCGCCCAGTTCGTGGAGCAGCCGCGCCGGCAGCCGCTCGACCGGGTCCACGACGACGGCATCAGGGGCCGGCCCGAGCTCGACCAGCGTGCCGTCGACGTCGAGGAAGAGGCACGCGTGCGCGGGGCGCAGCCGGGAATCGAGTTTGTGTACCCTGACCACGAGCCAGTCAGCGTAGGCGCACGGAGGTTCGCGCCGGAATCAAGTTTTTCTGCACGCGTCGATGAAAGGAACTCATCGATGCCACGCTCCCTCCCGCCACTCACGTCGCTGCGCGCCTTCGAGGCCGCGGCCCGCTGTCTGAGCTTCACGCGCGCGGCCCGCGAGTTGCACGTGACGCCCGCGGCGATCAGCCACCAGATCCGCGGCCTCGAGCAGTTCCTCGGCGTCACGCTATTCCAGCGCAACGGCCGCCGACCTGGCACGAATGGCTGCAGGTCGCGGGAGCCACGGTGCCGGAGATCGAGTGCGGACTCTTCTTCGACGACGGCCACCTCGCGCTGCAGGCGGCCTGTGCCGGGCAGGGCGTGGCGCTGGGCCGCCTCGCCTGTGCACTCGACGACCTGGCGCACGACAGGCTCGTCCTGCCGTATCCGCAGGTCCTGGAACTCGATTTACACTACCATCTGCTCGTGCCGAGGGCTCGCCTGCGTGACGCTGTCGTCGCGCGTTTCCGGCAGTGGCTGCTCGGCGAGGCCCGGGAGTTCCGCGGCGTGCTGGCCGGCCATGCACGAGCCGCCTGAAACAGCAGGCCCCTGATCCCACGCAGGAGGGAAGCATCATGATCCGTTCCGTACCGCTGTGGATTCGCGCGACGGTCGTCGCCGGCCTGCTCGCGACGGGCATCGTCACCGCACCGGCCGCGGAGACGACGGCCGGCGGCGCGCAGGCACTCGATGCCGCGTTTGCGAGTCCCGATCGGCCCGCGGCGGACCGCGAGCAGGACGCGACGCGGCATGCCCGCGAGGTGCTCGAGTTCCTCGGCGTCCGGCCGGGCATGCGCGTGATCGACGTCTTTGCGGCCGGCGGCTACAACACGGAACTGCTCGCACGCGTCGTGGGCGCGAAGGGCAAGGTCATTGCCTACAACAACCCGCCGTACGCGAAGTTCGCGGAAAAGGGCATTGCCGCGCGTTACGCGAACGACCGGCTCGGCAATGTCCGCCAGATCACGGCGGAGGTGGACGAGTTGCAGCTCGCGCCGGGGTCGCTCGATGCGGCGCTGTTCGTGATGAGCTATCACGATGCGTACTGGCGTCCGGAGGACGGCTCGTGGAACCGGACGAAGCCGGACGTGCTGCTCGCGAAGCTCCACGCGGCGCTCGTGCCCGGCGGCGTGGTCGTCGTGCAGGACCACGTGGCCAACCCGGACGGCGACGCGGCCGAGGTCGCCGGCAAGCTGCACCGGATCGACCCCGCCGTCGTGCGCCGTGACTTCGAGCAGGCGGGCTTTGTGTTCGACGCCTCGAGCGACGTGCTGCGCCACCCGTCGGACGACCACACCAAAGGCGTGTTCGATCCCGCGGTCCGCGGCAGGACCGACCAGTTCGTCCATCGCTTCCGCAAGCCCATGGCAGTGAGTGCCGGCAGGCCCTAAGATGCCCGCGCGCGGCGCCTGCCGCGCGGACGGGATCGGTGGCATGCACGAGAAGACGGGGGGCGACGTGCTGCGCCTCGCCATGTGGTCGGGGCCGCGCAACCTCTCGACTGCCTTCATGCGCGCGTGGGGCAACCGCGGCGACACGGTCGTCGTCGACGAGCCGTTCTACGCGCACTACCTCGACGTCACGGGTCTCGACCATCCGGGCCGCGACGAGATTCTCGCGCACCACGAGCGCGACTGGCGCCGGGTCGTCGCATCGCTCACGGCACCGCTGCCGCCGGGCATCCGCGTCTTCTACCAGAAGCAGATGTCGCATCACCTGCTGCCGCACATGGGCCGCGACTGGCTCGACCTCGTCACGCACGCCTTCCTGATCCGCGATCCGCGACCGATGGTCGCCTCGCTCGGCGAAAAGCTCGCCGACTTCGATCTGCTGGCCACGGGCCTGCCGCAGCAGGTCGAGATCTTCGAGCACGTCGTCGCGCGCACCGGCGAGGCGCCTCCGGTGCTCGACGCCGACGACCTGCTGCGCGACCCCGCGCGCCTGCTGCGCGCGCTCTGCGATGCGCTCGGCGTGCCTTATTCCGACCGCATGCTCTGGTGGCCGCCCGGCCGGCGCGACACCGACGGCATCTGGGCCCGACACTGGTATCACCGTGTCGAGGAGTCGACCGGTTTCGAGCCGGCGGGCTCGCCGCAGGACAGGGACCTGCGCCCGCTGCCGCCGCGGCTCGCAGCGATCGAGGCCCAGTGCCGCCCCCTGTACGAACGACTGCGCCAGCACCGTCTGCGCGTCTGAGGAACCGCCCTTGCTGCAGAAATTCGACGAGCGCAACCGCAACCTGATCGTCAACGTAAACGGCGAACTCGTGCACCGCGACGAGGCGCGCATCAGCCCCTTCGATTCGTCGGTGCAGGGCGGCGACGCCGTCTGGGAAGGCCTGCGGCTGTATCGCGGCCGCATCTTCCGGCTCGACCAGCACCTCGAGCGGCTGGCGCGTTCGGCGCGCGCGCTCGCCTTCGCCCAGGTGCCGACACGCGAGCAGATCACCGGGGAGATCCGGCGCACGCTCGCGGCGAACTCGATGTTCGACGGTGTCCACATCCGGCTCACGCTGACGCGCGGCGTCAAACTCACCTCGGGCATGGACCCGCGCCTGAACACGCAGGGCCCGACGCTGATCGTGCTCGCGGAGCACAAGGCGCCCGTCTACGCAAAGACCGGCCTCAGCCTCGTCACGAGCAGCGTGCGCCGCTTTCCGCCCGACTGCCTCGACCCGAAGATCCATCACAGCAACCTGATCCAGTCGATCCTCGCCAAGATCGAGGCCAACGTCGCCGGCGCGGACGACGCGTTGATGCTCGACCAGCGCGGGTTCATCGCCGAGACCAATGCCACGCACGTGTTCCTCGTCGAGCGCGGCAGGCTGCGCACGCCGCGACTCGTCGCCTGCCCCGAGGGGATCACGCGCGCCGCGGTACTGGAGCTCTGCGTCGCGAACGCCATCGGGCACGAGGAGACGGACCTCACGCTGGCACAGGCGTATTGCGCCGACGAGATGTTCTGCACCGGCACGATGGGCGAATTGGCGCCGGTCATCAAGGTGGATGGCCGGGTGATCGGCGAGGGCAGGTCGGGGCAAATGACGGCGCGGCTGAGTGATCTCTATCG
>JAYRRR010000130.1:0-2561 GCA_041910015.1 Steroidobacteraceae bacterium | reverse complement strand
GGGGTGCGTCCTCAACGGGGCTTGCGCCCGGAGTTTCGTCGATCATGGTCGTCTCGATTGCAGGCCGTAACCGCGGCCAGTCGGATTCTGTCAGTCGATGGCGAGGACCAGCAGTACGGCCAGTTCCTCGTCCTCCTGTTGGCGTTGCAGTTCACGCAGCGCCAGTCGTGTCGCCAGTTCAGTGCGCGACCGCTCTGCGTAGGCCAGCGCGCGTTGTGCGCGTCGATCGAGCAGCGTGCGGTCCGTATAAAGCGCGGCGATCTGGTCGAGGCGCAGCCGGTCCACGTCGCCTTGCGTCGCGGTGCCATCTGCGATGAGCGCCGTTTCCAGCGCCTCGGCCAGCGCCTCGCGCTCGCTCGCCTCCTCGGCTTCCTCGGCCAGCGCGCGCAGGTGCTTGCGCCGCAGCGCGGCCTGCTCGGCGCGGAAGTAGTGCGCCCAGCCGCCGGTCGGTTGTGCCGTGTCGAGGTGATCTACGGTCCCGTCGCCGGCCGCCGTCAGGATCGGCAGGGACGGCGTGCCGTCGCCTGCGGTTTCGCCGGACTTGATGCCTATGCCTGTCGAGGCGACCAGCGGCAGCGACGGTGTGCCCGAGCCCTTGCGGGCTTTCGTGCCTGATCCACTCGCGGTGCCGAGCGGCAGTGAGGGTGTCCCCGTCCCCTTGCGAGCCTTCGTCCCCGCGCCGGCTGCGATCAGCAGCGGCAGCGACGGTGTGCCCGAGCCCTTGCGCTCCTTCTTGCCACTACCGTCCGCCGTGACCAGCGGCAGCCCTGGTGCGCCAGAGCCCTCGTGCTCGACCGCCGCAGCCTTCGTGAACTCGCCGTACAGGCGCGCGGCAGTGCCCATCGGCCCCAGCCGCGTGAACGGGCCGATCGCGCGCGTGCCGCCGTCGCCCGTCGCCGTGACGAGCGGCAGGCTCGCGGCACCCGAGCCGCTGTGCGTCGCGGTGCCTTGCAGTTGGGCCGCGCCCGGCAGCAGCGGCGAGAACGGCCACCCCATTTACGCCACCTACGCGATTTTACGAACCGACCATTCCACCGTGATCGTGCCCGCGATCGCATCGAGCGTGAAATCCCAGCCGTGCAACAGGATGAATGACGGACTCACCCATACGGGTTCCTGCTGCGCATCACGCAGGATCGCCTCGAACACCACCTGCGCCGTGCTCGATGATTGCACTTTCTCGTAGAGGCGGATTTGCAGGATGTCCGTGTTCACCATGTCGGACACGTCGAGAAAGCACTGATACACGCCGTCCCCGGTCTGCAGGTCGGCCGAGTCGTAGGACGTGTCCGTGGTGCAGGACCATTCAGTCGCATCGACCGCCTGCGAATTGGCGAACGCTTCCGTGATGGCCATTCAATCGACTCCGTAGGCCGACCAGCCACGGGATGCCGCCGCCGCATTGCGCATCGCGGAAATCTTCAAGGCCACGCCCGCCGGGATGTTGAGCCGCATGTGCGACAGGATGAAGTTCGCGGGCGTAAACATCGTGCTCTCGAGCGTCGTGCTCTCGGCGTAGGGAAGATCCTGCGCCAGCACGCTCGATCCCGCCGTCAACCGGAGCAGTCCGCGCAGCGTCGACCCGGTCGTGTTGGTATATAGGTCCGTCCCGATCTGCAGGTATTTGATCGGGTTCGCGGTGGACGCTGACAGGTTCACATCCGTAGCGTAGGTGTTGTTGCCCGGGGACATGCTGACGCCCGTTGACGTCGCCGTGTCCGCCCCGTAGGCCGTCACCCGCGTTCCGTACCACGCCCCCGGCACTTGATGCTGGAGCAGGTGCACGCCCACATTGACCGTGTCGGCCGCGACGCCCGCCTGGCAGGTCGCGCTGATGCGACTGCCCGCCTTGATGCGGATCGGGAAGAAGTAATGACTTCCCATCAGCGAGGTCGTCGCACTCGCCGCCTGGTTGCCCGCAATCAGGTTGGGGATGATGACCGTCTCGGAGCCCGCCCCACCGATGGCAATGTCGACGAGGATCGACACGCGCGTGCTCGCCGTCGCATTGGCGTGCACGCCAACGAAGATCCCGAACGCCTCGTAGGCCGTGGCCGCGATCAGTTGCGTGTACGTCGCATTCTTCGTGTGCGCAGTGGAGGCATGTGCCGCCACGGACGTGCCGTGCTCCGCGGACGTGGTGCCCTGGTTGTCCTGCAGCGTCGCCGCGCCTTGTCGCGCGATGTAGAGCATCAGCTCGCCGGACAGGTGATCGTGAACGAGGTCAGCGTGACGGTATCGCCCGCGCCGACGGTGAGGCCGCCCGGAAAGTTGATGTCCTGTCCCGAGGTGCCGACCGTGCCCGTGATCTGGTCGGTTGTCCCGCCGGACTTGATCTTGAATTTCGCCATCGTCCCGCCGGTCGCGTTGCTGTCCGAGAGCGGTGTACCCGACAACGTGATGACGCCCGCCGCCGCACCGCCGAACGCTGGATTACCGAGCGTCAGTGTGGCGATTTCAACGTCACCCGACGTCTGGAACTCGATCGTCGCCGTCGTCCCGACCAACGTGTCCACCGCGTCCGCGATCGCGTTGCGCATTGTCGTTGCCAGAGTCAGTGC
>JAYRRR010000129.1:0-11892 GCA_041910015.1 Steroidobacteraceae bacterium | reverse complement strand
TAGTCGCCGTCCGCCGCGACGTGCGTCGTGCGCCGGAAGCCGGTCGCCGCCACGAACACGTCCTCGAGGCTCGCACCGACGGCGGCGACGTGCGCCGGCACCGCGGCGTGATGCAGCCGGTCGGCGCACAGCGCCGCCGCGTCGGGCGTCTGCGGACGCAGCAGCACGTGCAGACGCGTGCCCAGTTGTGCGACGCTGAGGACGGCGGGCTCGTCGAGCAGTGCGCGGCGCGCCGCGACGATGTCCCCGGCCTCGACCTCGACCACGCGTGCGGGGATGTCCTGCATCAGTGCCTTCGGTGCGCCCTGCGCCACCAGCCTGCCGTCGGCGAGGATCGCGAGTTCGTGGCAGCGCTCGGCTTCGTCCATGTAGTGCGTCGAGACGAGGATCGTGACGCCGCGCGCGACCAGCGCGAACAGGCTTTCCCAGAAGTCGCGGCGGCTCTGCGGATCGACGGCGCTGGTCGGCTCGTCGAGCAGCAGCAGTTCGGGCTCGTGCAGCGTGGCCGCGGCGAGCGCGAGCCGCTGGCGCTGACCGCCGCTCAGCGTCCCGGCGCGTTGCGCGACCAGCCGGCCGAGATCAAATTCCGCGACGACTGCGTCGACGCGCTGCCGGCGCCGGGCGCCTTCGAGGTCGAAGACCCGGGACATGAAGGCGAGGTTCTCGCCGACGGTCAGGTCGTCCCAGAGCGAGAACTTCTGCGTCATGTAGCCGAGCCGCGAGCGCAGCCGCTCCGCCTCGCGCGGCATCTCGTGGCCGAGCACGCGCACCGTTCCGGACGTCGGCCGCAGCAATCCACAGAGCATGCGGATGGTCGTCGACTTGCCGGAGCCGTTCGGACCGAGAAAGCCGTAGATGCGCGCCCGCGGAATGTCGAGATCGACGTGGTCCACGGCGGTGACCCGGCCGAAGCGGCGTGTGATCCCGCGCGCGACGATCGCGATGCCGTCGTCAGTCGCCGCGGCCACTGGCGCCGACATCACGGGCCGGGCGGCACAGTGACCTGCACCGGCAGGCCGGCAGGCAATTGCTGGGCTGCCGGCCCTTCGAGCGTGATTTCGGCGAGGTAGGCCAGACGCGAGCGGTCCTTCTGGGTAAGCGAGTAGTAGGGCGTGAACGCCGCCTCGGCCGCGACGTAGCGCACCGTACCTCCAACGACGTCGGCGACGCCGTCGACCCGCACGTCGACGCGCGTCCCGGGCCCGAATCTGGCGCGCAACGGCTCCGGCACGTGGACACGTGCGTACGGAGCGCCGTCGGCCAGCAGGATCGCGACCGGCCGGCCCGCGGGTGGCCGTTCGCCGAGCTCGTACGGCAGCGCCTCGACGAGGCCAGCGCGCGGCGCCCGCACCGAGTAGCGGTCTGCGACCGTCTGCACTTCCGCAAGGGCCGCCTCGGCCTGTGCCACGGCGGCCCGTGCCGCGGCAATCTGCTCGGCGCGCGACCCTTCCTCGAGCAGTTCGAGACGCGCCTGGGCAGCGTCGCGGCTCGCGCGCGACGCGTCGCGCCGGGCGCGGGTCTGGTCGAGCTCCGACTGGCTCAGCAGCCGCCGCTCGACCAGCGCATGGACGCGTTCGTATTCGCTCGTGTCCGTGCGCAGCGTGCTCGCCGCGCCCGCCAGCGCCGCGCGCGCTTCATCGATTTCCCGCGCGCGTGGCCCCGCCACGAGATCGGCGAGTCGGCGCTCGGCCTCCGTGCGTGCGGCGCGAGCCTGGTCGATGCGCGGCTGCGCGGTGCCGGCCTCCTGCACGACGAGCAGCGCATCGGCGGCGACGTGGTCGCCTTCGGTCACGGGGATCGCGACGATGCGCTCGTTCGACTCGGCGACCAGTTCGAGACGATCGCGCTCGACGGTGCCGAGCACCTGCTGCGGTCGCTCGTCGGTGCATCCGGAGAGCAGCAGCAGCGCGACCAGGATGGGTACCGGCTTCATGGCATCGCCTGCGGACGGACGAGCACTCCCTCGCGGAACCGCTGCGCCGTGTGACGCGCGAGCCGGCCCGCGAAGTGCCCGATGAACTGCTCGCGCAGCTGCCCGCCTTCGTGCAGCACCTCGTGCACGATCAGTGCCGGCAGCCAGCGGTTGGTCGCGAGCATGCGCATGCAGGTGGTCAGCAGCGCCGCGCGTATCTCGGCATCGCCGCCCGGCGGACGCCCCGGGCCGCGCGGCCTGGGCGCACCGCGCCGCGAGGGTGCCGCTGCCCGTGACCGCCCGACCCTTGCGTCACCCGTTCGCGCCTGCCGTGCCATGCGATCATATTGATCGCGCGATTAATTCTACGCAACGGCAACGCGACAGACAGGGCAGGGGATCCATGGGACGAGAGGCGGAGCGCGGGCGGGCTCAGGCGAGCAGATCGGCGACCTGCACCTGGGCGAGGGACTCGATCGGCTGCGGCGCGGCCACGGCAAAGCCCTGTGCGTAGTCGACGCCGATCTCGCGCAACTGCTGCAGGACCGCATCGCTTTCGACCGATTTGGCAATCACGAGCTTGCCCATGACATGACCGATCTCCTTGATCGAGCGGACCATCGCGCAGTCGACCCGGTCCTGCGACAGATTGCCGACGAACATGCCGTCGATCTTGAGGAAGTCGGCGCCGAGCGCCTTGACGTACGCGAACGACGACACGCCGCTGCCGAAGTCGTCGAGCGCGAACGCGCAGCCCGCGCGACGCAGGCTCGCGATCAGTTGATTGGCCTTGCCGAGGTGGGCAATCGCCACCGATTCCGCCGTCTCGAAACCGAAGTGCGCCGGGTTCACGCCGCTGGTCGCGAGCGACTGGCGCACGAACTCGGCCGTCTCCGCGTCGATCACGCTGTCGCGCGTCAGATTGACGAACAGCCGCGAGACGCGATCGAAGACGCCGGGGTGCTCTCCGGCCCACCGGCAGGCCGCGCCGATGACCCAGCGGTCGTAGCGGACGGAGAGGTTGAAGCGCTCGACCGCCGGCAGGAACGCCGCCGGCGGCACGACGCGGCCGGACTCGTCGCGCATGCGGACGAACAGTTCGTAGTGCGGCAGCCGCGGTGCGCCATCCGGCGCCGGCAGCAGCGGCTGGATGAGCTGCGCCTCGAGGAACAGCCGGTTGTCGACGAGCGCCCGTTTGGCGCGGGCCAGCCAGCCCATTTCGCCGTGGCGCTGATGGAGCAGCGCGTCCTCCCGGTGGACGACCACGCGATTGCGACCGGCGTCCTTGGCCTGGTAGCAGGCCGAATCGGCCGCGTTGAGCACCTGCGCGATGCGCTTGAAGCGCCCGTCGACCGCGACGAGGCCGATGCTCACGCCCAGCGCGAAGCGGTGCGCACCCCAGAGGAACTCGAACTCCTGCACCGCCTTGAGCAACTGCTGCGCGACCTGCAGACCGTCGTTCTGGTTGCAGTTCTGCAGCAGCACGCCGAACTCGTCGCCACCGAGACGCGCGACCAGGTCGGCGGAACGCACGCGGCCCCGCAGCACCTCGCCGAGCTGGCGCAGCAGCTCGTCGCCGGCCACGTGACCACTCGAATCGTTGACGCCCTTGAACCGGTCGAGGTCGAGGAACAGCACGACGTGCGTCGCGCCGGTCGCCTGCGTCAGCTCGAGCGCGTGCTGCAGCCGCAGCTCGAACTCGCGGCGGTTGGCGAGACCGGTCAGCGCGTCGTGGCTGGCGTCGTACGAAAGCTGCTGCGACAGCTCGTGCGCCGCCGTGATGTCCGTCAGCGTGCCCTCGTAGAACAGCACGCGGCCCTCGGCGTCACGGACGGCGCGCGAATTCTCGAGCACGACGATCTTCGAGCCGTCCTTGCGCTTCAACACGATCTCGGCGTTGCGCACCTCGCCGCAATCGCGCATCGCCCGGGCCCAGTCGTCGCGGTGGCCCGCGTCCATGTAGATGTCGCGCGAGATGTCGAGCTCGAGCAGTTCGTCCTCGGAGTCGTAGCCGAGCATGCGCACGAGCGCCGGGTTCGCCGCCATGAACTTGCCGTCGTCCGTCGTCTGGAACACGCCCGCGGTGACGTTCTGGAACAGCTCGCGGTACCGCTGCTCCGAGGCCTTCAGCGCGAGCAGCGTGTGCGTGCGCTCGGTGGCGTAGCGCAAGAGCCGCTCGACGTGCTGCGCGGTCATCTGCTCACGGAGCATGAAGTCGAGGGCGCCGCGGCCGACCGCGTCGTTGCCGGTCTCCTCCTCGCCTTCGCCGACGATGACGACGATCGGCACGTGGGCGGCCTTGGGCTGGACGCGCAGGAAAGTCGTGAGGCCCGTGCTGTCCGGCAGGTCGAGGTCGAGCAGCACCGCATCCACGCGCCCGAGTTTCAGGCGTGCAAGCGCCTCCGCCAGCGTGGATGTCACCTCCAGCCGGTAGGGCTGCCCGCGGATGGCGGCGAACGCGCCCGCCATCCTGGCCTTGTCGGCCGACTGGGCGCTGACGAGAAGTACGTTGGCGGACGGCATACGACCCCGAGTATAGGGGCGGGGTACGCCGTGATTATGTGACGTCGTCGACCACCCGCCGGCGCTGGCCGCGCAGTTCTGCGATGCACTTCAAAAAGGCAGTGTGTCGCGGAAGTCGGCCGGCTTCACGACCAGCACGTCACACGGCAGACGGTCGAGCACGCGCTCCGCCGTGCTGCCGATGAACAGCTCCTTGAGCCGCCCCCGGGCGAGGCCACCCATCACCATCAGGGCTGCGCGCGAGTTCTCCGCGACGCGCGGCAGCAGCTCCGTCGCCGCCCCCTGCAGCACGCGCACGTGCCCCGGCTCGAGCCCGCGGCTCCCGGTGACGGCATGGACCGCTTCGGTGACGCGTGCGCGCTCGGCCTCGAGCACGTCGGTCAGCGTCATGTCGGCGCCGAACGGTGCGCCCGCCATACCGGCCGTCGCCGCCAACAGGGCCGCCGGGAAGAACGCGTGCACGGCCTCGACGGTGCCGCCGCCCATCGCCCGTGCGAGCAGGCGGGCCGCATCGAGGATGTCACCGTCGAGCGCGGCCGGCTTGTCGTGGCGGTGCCCGGGGTCGAGCGCAGCGAGCACGAGTGGATTCGCGGGCCATTCGGTCTGTTTCGCGAGCAGCAACGGCACCGGGCAGGCCCGGATCAGATTCCAGTCGGTGTTCGTGAACAGCGCGCGCCTGAGCGGCGAGTGATAGTGCGTGTCCTTGACGATCAGGTCGGGCGTGAACTCACGGACGCGGCGCAGGATGCCTTCGTGCAGCGGATTGTCCCAGTGCACGTGCGTGGTCACGTCCAGCCCGGTCGCGCGCAGTTCCTCGGCGAGCTGCTCGAGATACTCGGCACGCTCGGCGACGAAATCCTCGCGCATGCGCCGCAGTTCGTCGGTGTCGAAGAACGGGGCGCCGCTCAGCGCCGGGTCGAAATCGCAAGCGAAGAGTTCGAGCGACGCGCCGGACGTGCGCGCCAGGCGCGCAGCCTTCATGGCGCCCCTCTGGACGTCCACGGTGGGGTCGATCACGGCCAGAACCCGGTCGAGGCGTTGCATCATGCCTCCGATGCGCCCAAGGGCGCGTTGCCTCTACAGGGAATGTGCGAAATGACCAGTCCAGCCGCAATCCGGACAAGCCCCTTCGGAAACTACATATGCGTCATATGCGTCTGCACGCGCGCCCCTACTCGCCTGCGGCAATCCATCTCTTTAGCATTCGCATGTTGCTCGCTCGGCATACGTGACAAACGATAATTGTTCCCATTCTCCTCCTCGAGGCGATCGATGAAAACGACGGCCACGCACTACAACGACAAGGTGGTCCGGCAGTTTGCGGTGGTGACTGTGATCTGGGGAATCGTCGGCATGCTCGTCGGCGTCCTCATCGCGGCCCAGCTGCTCTGGCCGGACCTGCTGCCCCCGCTGCCCTTCCTGTCCTACGCGCGCCTGAGGCCGCTGCATACCAACGCGGTGATTTTCGCGTTCGGCGGTTCGGCGCTGTTCGCGACGTCGTACTACGTCGTGCAGCGCACCTGTCACGTCCGGCTGTTCAGCGACGGCCTCGCCGCGTTCACGTTCTGGGGCTGGCAGGTGGTGATCCTGCTCGCGGCCGTCACGCTGCCGCTCGGCATCACGACTTCCAAGGAATACGCGGAGCTCGAGTGGCCGATCGACCTGCTGATCGCCGTCGTCTGGGTCAGCTACGCGGTCGTGTTCTTCGGCACGATTGCGCTGCGCAAGGTGAAGCACATCTACGTCGCGAACTGGTTCTTCGCCGCGTACATCATCACGATCGCCGTGCTGCACATCTTCAACAGCCTCGAGATCCCGGTCACGCTGACCAAGTCGTACAGCGTCTACCCGGGCGTCGTCGACGCGATGGTGCAGTGGTGGTACGGCCACAACGCCGTCGGCTTCTTCCTGACCGCGGCCTTCCTCGGCATGATGTACTACTTCGTGCCGAAGCAGGCCGGCCGGCCCGTGTATTCGTACCGCCTGTCGGTCGTGCACTTCTGGGCGCTGATCTCCACGTACATGTGGGCCGGCCCGCACCACCTGCACTACACGACGCTGCCCGACTGGGCACAGTCGCTCGGCATGGTGTTCTCGCTGATCCTGCTCGCGCCGTCGTGGGGCGGCATGATCAACGGCATCATGACCCTGTCCGGCGCCTGGCATAAGCTGCGCACCGACCCGGTCCTCAAGTTCATGATCGTCTCGCTGTCGTTCTACGGCATGTCGACCTTCGAAGGGCCGATGATGTCGGTGAAGACGGTCAACGCGCTCTCGCACTACACCGACTGGACGATCGGCCACGTCCACTCCGGCGCCCTCGGCTGGGTGGCGATGATCACGATCGGCACGATGTACGCGCTGATCCCGAAGCTCTACGGCCGCGACGCCATGTACAGCACCAGGCTCATCGACGTGCATTTCTGGGTCACCACGATTGGCGTGGTGCTCTACATCACCTCGATGTGGATCGCCGGCGTGATGCAGGGTCTGATGTGGCGCGCGACGAACGCCGACGGTACGCTCACCTACGCGTTCATCGAGTCGATCAAGGCGACGTATCCGTACTACGCGGTCCGTCTGGCCGGTGGCGCCCTGGTCCTCGCGGGCATGCTGCTCATGGCATACAACGTATGGAAGACGATCGCGGCGCGCACCGGCACCGCGGACGCCCCCGTAGTGCAGCCCGCCTGAAGGTAAGGACGATGAACCACGAAACAGTCGAAAAGAAAGTCGGGTTGCTCGGCGTGCTGATCGCCCTCGTGATCAGCGTCGGCGGGCTCGTCGAAATCGTGCCGCTGTATTTCCAGCAGGCGGTCACGGAGCCCGCCCCCGGCGTCAAACCCTACGGTGCGCTCGCACTCGTCGGGCGCGACATCTACGTGCGCGAGGGTTGCTACGTCTGTCACTCGCAGATGATCCGGCCCTTCCGGTCGGAGACGGAGCGCTACGGGCCCTACTCGCTGCCGGGCGAGTCGGTGTACGACCATCCGTTCCAGTTCGGCTCGAAGCGCACGGGGCCCGACCTCGCGCGCGTCGGCGGCCGCTATTCGGACGACTGGCACCGCGTGCACCTGATCAACCCGCGCGACGTCGTGCCGGAATCGAACATGCCGCGGTTCCCGTGGCTGCTCGACGCGGGCGTCGATGGCGCGCTCACGGCGAACAAGATGGAAGCGTTGCGCAGGATCGGCGTGCCGTACACGGACGCGGACGTCGCAGGCGCCGCCGAGGCCGTGGCGGGCAAGTCCGAGATGGACGCGCTGATCGCCTACCTGCAAGGCCTCGGCACGAACCTGCAGACAGGTACCTGAGGCATGGATATCGGCACCCTCCGCGGCCTGGTGACGCTCACGCTGCTGGTCGCGTTCGTGGCGCTGGTGATCTCTGCCTGGAGCAAACGACGCAAGACGGAATACGACGAGCTGGCGCGCATGCCGCTCGAGGACGATCCGTCGTCTGAAGATCAAGGGAGCAAGACCCCATGAGTACTGGTTGGAGCCTCTGGATCGTCGTCCTGACGATCGTCAACATCCTGGCCTGCGTCTGGCTGCTGCGCTGGACGGCGAAGCCGCGCTCGGCCGGCGAGAAGATCGGCGGCGGTGCCGATACGGGGCACGTCTGGGACAAGGATCTCCGCGAGTACAACAACCCGCTGCCGAAGTGGTGGCTGTGGCTGTTTTACGTCACGGTGGTGTTCGGCCTGCTGTACCTCGCCCTCTACCCCGGCCTCGGCAACTTCGGCGGCACCAGGGGCTGGACCCAGGCGAAGCAGTACGCCGAGGAAAAGGCGGCCGTCGAAGCCCGGGCGCGGGAACTGCTCGCCCCGCTCGCCGCGCTGCCCGTGGCCGAGCTCGCGGGCAACGAGCAGGCCATGTCGACCGCACACAACCTGTTCCAGCACAACTGCGCGCCGTGTCATGGATCGGACGGCGGCGGTGCCCGGGGTTTCCCCAACCTCGCCAATGCCGACTGGCAGTGGGGCGGCGATCCTGACGCCGTCGTCGCCACGATCGGCAGCGGCCGAGTCGCGGCGATGCCGGCCTGGGGGCCGGTGCTCGGCGATCAGGGCGTCGACGAGGTCGTCGCCTACGTGCAGAAGCTGGGCGGCCAGCCCGCCGACGCGGCGCTTGCCGCAGCCGGCGAGGCACGCTACCAGCAGGTCTGCGCCGCCTGCCACGGCCTCGACGGCAAGGGCATGGCCGCCGTCGGCGCGCCGAACCTGACCGACGACGTGTGGCTCTACGGCGGCGACGCGGAGGCGATCAGGCAGACGATCGTCAATGGCCGCACAGGCCAGATGCCCGGATGGCAGGACAAGCTCGGCGAGCAGCGCGTAAAGCTGCTGGCGGCTTACGTCACGCGCCTGGGGCAGCAGGGATCGCCCTGACATGCGCGACGCCGGAGGCGAGTACGCTGGCAGGATGCGGTGGCCGCGTCTCGGTCAGGACGTGGCCATCGTCGCCTGGTCGTCGTTTCTCGTCGCGAGCGTCGCGGCGATGGTGTGCTTCGCCTTCCTCGACCCGCTGCTCGTCGGCAACGACGACTACCCGCCGCCCGCGTTCTCGAGCCGCATGACAGGCTACGCGGTCGGTTTCTTCTTTTTCTGGCTGGTCGCCGCGCTGTCCAGCCTGCTGACCCTCTATCTTGTCAGGACGGCGCGTTCCGACCACTCAGACCGGGGGGCTGAGGAAGGGACACGGGGTCCCGAATGACCGAAGCCCACGAGCACGTCGAAGGCGGGCTGTATGCCGCCCGCCAGAAGATCTATCCGCGCGAGATCGCGGGCCGTTACCAGAGCCTGCGCGTGTACGCCGTCTGGGCGCTGCTCGGCCTGTATTACCTGCTCCCCTGGGTGCGCTGGGAGGGCCGCCAGGCGGTGCTGTTCGACCTGCCCGCGCGCAAGTTTCACGTGTTCGCGCTGACGCTGTGGCCGCAGGACTTCTACTTCCTGACCTGGCTGCTGGTCATCGCGGCGCTGTCGCTGTTCTTCTTCACGGCGCTCGCCGGACGCCTGTTCTGCGGCTATGCGTGCCCCCAGACGGTGTGGACCGAGGTATTCCTCTGGATGGAACGCTGGGTCGAGGGCAGCCGCTCGCAGCAGATGAAGCTCGCGAAATCGCCCTGGACGAAGCCGAAGCTGCTGCGCCGGGGCGCGAAGCAGTTCCTCTGGATCGCCTTCGCGCTGTGGACCGGGTTCACGTTCGTCGGCTATTTCACGCCGATCACCGAGCTGGCCGGCAAGATCGCGGGCTTGTCCACGGGGCCCTGGGAGACGTTCTGGGTGCTGTTCTACGGCGGCGCCACGTACGTCAACGCGGGCTTCATGCGCGAGCAGGTCTGCAAGTACATGTGCCCGTACGCGCGCTTCCAGAGCGCGATGTTCGATCGCGACACGCTGATCATCACTTACGACGAGCGCCGCGGCGAGCCGCGTGGCGCGCGCAGGAAGGGTGCCGATCACAGGGGCCAGGGGCTCGGCGACTGCGTCGACTGCACACTGTGCGTGCAGGTCTGCCCGACCGGCATCGACATCCGCAAGGGCCTGCAGTACGAATGCATCGCCTGCGCCGCCTGCATCGACGCCTGCGACGAGGTCATGGGCAAGGTCGGTTATCCGAAGGGCCTGATCCGCTACGACACACAAAACGGCCTCGACGGGCGACCGAGGCACGTCGCGCGCCCGCGCACCCTCGGCTACGCTGCACTGCTCGCGCTGCTGGCCGCGGGCTTCGGTTATGCGATCACGCATCGCAACGTCGTCGGCGTCGACGTATTGCGCGACCGCAACGCGCTCTACCGCGAGCGCGGCGCGGGGCTCATCGAGAACGTCTACAACGTCAAGATCCTCAACAAGGACGCGGCTCCGCACGAGTTCGTGATCACGGCGAGCGGCATCGCCGGCATCGAGATCGACTACGGCACGGCGATGGTCGCCGTCGGCCCCGGCGAGGTGAAGAGCGTCCCGGTGCGCATCCGCGTGCCGCGCGCGGAACTCCACGGCGGCGCCGACATCGAAGTGTCGATCCGCACCGCCGACGCGAGTGCGCTCGAGGCGTCCGGCAAGGCGCGGTTCCTCGCGCCCACCCACTGACAGGCTTCGCCCCGCATGAGCAGCAACGACCCGTCACGTCCCTGGTACCGCCACGTCTGGCCGTGGCTGCTGATCGTGCCGCCCGCGGCCGCCGTCTTCGGCGGGGCCGTCACCCTGTACCTCGCGGTGACGCGGCCCGACGCGCTGGTCCGTGAGGACTGCCACCGCGAAGGCAGCATCACGGTCTGCGGCGAGGCAGCCCCGCGCGCTCCATGACCGCGCTCACGGGCTCGGCCTGCTTTCATTGCGGCGAGCCGATCCCGGCCGGCGTGCGCATCCACGCGCGCATCGCTGCCCGCGAGCAACCCGTCTGCTGCCACGGCTGCAAAGCCGTGGCGGAGTTCATCACGGGTGCGGGGCTCGATGACTATTACCGGTATCGGAACCAGGCCGGAGCCCGCGCCGACGAAACGCCGCGGCCCGACCGCTGGGCCGCCTATGACCGCCCCGAGCTCGTCGAGCGACTGACGCGGGCCGAAGCGGACGGGGCACGCTCGATCACGGTCCTGCTCGAGGGCCTGCGCTGCCCGGCCTGCAGCTGGCTCGCGGACAAGGCATTGCGTCTGCAGGCGGGGGTGCTCGACGTGAGCGTCAACCCCGCGACCGCGCGTGCGCGCATGGTGTGGGATCCGGCGCGCGCCCGGCTCGGCGACCTGCTGCGCATGCTCGAGCACGTCGGCCTGCGCCCGCATCCGCTGGCCGGCGAACCGGCCGGGCAGGTCGCGCTCGCCGAGCGCCGCGCGGCGCTCAAGCGCCTCGCGGTCGCGGGCTTCGGCATGATGCAGGTCATGATGTTCGCACTGCCGATGTACGTCGGTGGCATGGAACACGGCATGCAGGAGTTCTTCCGGCTCGTCAGCATGCTGATCTCGGTGCCGGTCGCGCTGTATTCGGGCTGGCCGTTCTACGTCGGCGCCTGGCATGCGATCCGCGGCCGCACCGTGAGCATGGACGTGCCGGTCTCGCTCGGCATCCTCGGCGCGTTCGTCGCGAGCGTCTGGAACGCGATGACGGGGCGCGGCGAGGTCTTTTTCGACTCCGTCACCATGTTCGTCTTCTTCCTCACGGTCGGCCGCTACGTCGAGATGGTCGCACGGCACCGGGCGGGCAGCGTGGCCGACGCGCTGGCGCGGCTCGCGCCGGTGACGGCGCGGCGCCTGCGCGACGGGCGCAGCGAGGATGTGCAGACGATCGAGCTGCAGCCGGGCGACGGACTGCTCGTGCGCACGGGCGAGGTGTTCGCAGCCGACGGCGTCGTCGTCGACGAGGTCGAGGGCCGCGTCGACGAGTCCATGCTGACCGGCGAGTCCACGCCCATCGCCAAGGGCCGGGGCAGTGCCGTGCACGCGGGCACGCAGAACCT
>JAYRRR010000128.1:0-62568 GCA_041910015.1 Steroidobacteraceae bacterium | reverse complement strand
TTTCACGCAACCCTGAAGAACTGCCGCCGGTAGTGATCCAGTTCCAGTATGGATTCCCGGATGTCGTCCAGCGCAAGATGCTTCGAGGTCTTCGTGACGCCTTCCAGAACCGCAGGCGCCCATCGGCGCGCCAGTTCCTTTACGGTGCTCACGTCGAGATTGCGGTAGTGGAAGAACTTCTCGAGCGCCGGCATCTCGCGTGCCAGGAATCGGCGATCCTGACAAATGCTGTTGCCACACATGGGCGACGCACCCGGTGCCGAGTGTTGCGCGAGAAACTCCAGCGTCCTGGCTTCCGCCTCCGCCGCCGTGACGCGGCTTTCGCGCACCCGCTGCAGCAGACCGGACGCGCCATGAGTCGTACGGTTCCATTCGTCCATGCGCGCCATCGTCGCCTCGGGCTGGTGAATGGCGAAAACGGGGCCCTCGGCCACCACGTTCAGGCTGGCGTCGGTGACGATGGTCGCGACCTCGATGATCCGGTCGGACTGCGTGTCCAGCCCGGTCATCTCGAGGTCGATCCAGATGAGGTTGTCGGCTTTCACGAGGCGGGGTGGTCTGTTGGGACACCGGTTCGAGCAGGCAGCCTCGTGGCCCGGTTTCACGCGTCTCGGCGATCAATTGTGGGGGATTGTAGCAAAGGCTAAGCTGCCGCCCCTGCTTTGGGTCCCGGCCGCCACGGACGGCACGCTCACTCCCCACATGGCGCACTGGTTCACCGCAGCCTTCGTCGTCGCCGTCGCGACGCACCTCGCGCTCCAGCTCTGGCTGTCTACGCGCCAGGTGCGGGAGGTCGAATCGAAGCGCGACACAGTGCCAGGGGCTTTCGCAGCGGCGGTCACGGCGGAGGAACATCGGAAGGCGGCCGATTACACGGTGGCCCGCCAGCGCCTGGGAAGGCTGGAAATGCTCGCCGATGCGCTGGTCCTGCTGGGGATGACACTGGGCGGCGGGCTGGCGGTTGTCGCCACCCAGGTTGAGCGGCTGGGCCCGCACGGCTCGCTTCGGCATGGCGTCGCCCTCATGGTCTGCGTCGTGCTCCTCCTCGGCGCACTGGGCCTGCCCTTCTCGCTCTGGCGCACGTTCGTGCTCGAGGAGCGTTTCGGCTTCAATCGCACCACTGTCGCCACCTGGGTCGCCGACCTCGTCAAGGCGCTCGTGCTGGGCGGGCTGCTCGGCGGCATCGTCGTCGCCGTCGTCCTGTGGGTCATGCAGACAGCGGGGCCACGGTGGTGGCTCGTCGCCTGGGCCGTCTGGATGACCTTTTCGCTGGTCCTGCTCTGGGCGTGGCCCCGCTGGATCGCAACCCTCTTCAACAGGTTCGTGCCCTTGCAGGATGCCGGGCTGCGCGCGCGCATCGACGCCCTGCTCGCCCGTTGCGGCTTCCATGCCCGCGATGTGTACGTGATGGACGGGTCGAGGCGTTCCGCCCACGGCAACGCCTACTTCACCGGGCTGGGACGCGAAAAGCGCATCGTGTTCTTCGACACGCTGCTGCAGTCCCTGAGCCCGGTTCAGGTCGAGGCCGTGCTGGCTCACGAGCTCGCCCACTTCAAGCTCCGGCACGTTCCGCAGCGGCTCGTCGTCAGCGGCCTGGTCTCGCTGGCCGGCTTTGCCCTGCTGGGCTGGCTCGCGCAACAGCCATGGTTCTACGACGCTCTGGGCGTCACGCAGCCGAGCGACGCCGCGGCACTGCTGTTGTTCATGATGGTGCTGCCCGCGTTCACATGGGTGTTCACGCCGCTGGCGGCGGCGTGGTCACGCAAGCACGAGTACGAGGCTGACGCGTTCGCGGCCCGTCACAGCGACGGCCCCGAACTGGCCCGCGCGCTGGTGAACATGTATCGCGAGAACGCCAGCCCCTTGACGCCGGACCCGCTCCACTCCGCGTTCTACGACTCCCACCCGCCCCCGGTCGCGCGCATCGCGCGTCTCGCGCCCGGGCTCGGTCCCGGGCCCTCGCCGGCAGCCCGCACGTCCGGCATCGCCACGTGAGCCGGAGCCCGCGTCATCCGAAGCACAAGCTGCGGACAGCGGCCGAGGAAGCCGCCTCCGGGGTGACGCGAGCGGGGGTCGTGGTCGAGTCCTATGGCAGGCGCGTCGTCGTCCTCGCGCGCGACTCGGACGAGCGCCTTGCCTGCAAGGTGCGCGGACGTCGTCTCGAGGTCGTCGCCGGCGACGAGGTACTCCTCGAACCGGAGGGGTCCGCCGCCGATGCCTGGGTGGTCGGGGAGCGCCTGCCCCGCCGCAACGTGCTCCTGCGCACGGACAGCCGCGGCGGCGACGAGGCGATCGCGGCCAACCTCGACCAGCTCGGCATCGTGGTCGCGCCTCGCCCGGCCTGCGACCCGTTCCTGATCGACCGCTACCTCGCCGGCGCGGGCTATGCCGGCATCGCCCCGCTGCTGATCGTCAACAAGCGGGACCTGCTCGACGATCCCGCCGCATGTGCCGGGGCGGACTTCTCCTTCGTCGAAACCTACCGCCGCATGGGCATCCCGGTCGTCGCCGTTTCGGCCCGGCGCCGGCTCGGACTGGAGGCGCTCGTCGACGGCCTGCGCGGCAAGCGCACGCTGCTCGCCGGCCAGTCGGGCGTGGGCAAGTCTTCGTTGACCAACGCCCTGTGCGGCACGGTCCAGCGAGCCACGTCCGAGCTTTCGGCCGGTACGGGCGAGGGTCGCCACACGACGGTTGCGTCGGCCATCGTCCAGCTTCCCTGGGGCGAACTCGCCGACTCCCCGGGTGTCCGGGACTACGCTCCTCCTGTGGTCGAGCCAAAGCAGGTCCAGAGCGGGTTTATGGAGATCGCCGAGCGGGCCCGCGGCTGCCGGTTTCTGGACTGCCTCCATGTCCGGGAGCCGCACTGCGCGGTGCAGGCGGCCGTACGGAAGGCGGAAATCGACCCGCGCCGGCTCGAGAGCTATCGGCGCCTGCTGAACCTGACTCGCCAGCTCGACGAAAAGCGGGGCTGGTGAAGCCCGGCACCGTCGCCTCCGAGGGCCTGGGGTGCCGGACGACCGGGGGCTCCGGACCGCCGGCGTTTCCGAAGGCCGGTGTTACCGAAACACCGGCACCGGGTATGATGTTGCGTTGCAAAGGGCCAACGGCTGAAGAGGAGAGGAGCGCGTGCGCAGAATACTGGTCGGTGTCAAACGCGTCGTGGACTACAACGTCCGCATCCGTGTCAAACCTGACAACACGGGCGTGATCACCGAAGGCGTCAAGATGAGCATCAACCCCTTCGACGAGATCGCGCTCGAAGAGGCGCTGCGTGCGAAGGAAAAGGGCCTCGCGGACGAAGTCGTCGCCCTGAGCATCGGCCCGGCCGACACGCAGCAGCAGTTGCGCACGGCGCTGGCCATGGGTGCCGACCGCGCCATCCTGGTGCAGACCGATGCCGCCGTCGCCCCGCTGTCGGTGGCCCGGGTGTTCCAGAAGGTGGTCGAGGCCGAGCAACCGTTCCTGGTCCTGCTGGGCAAGCAGGCGATCGACGAAGACAACGGCCAGACGGCGCAGATGCTCGCCGCCCTGCTCGACCGGCCCCAGGCCGTGTCCTGCTCGAAGGTGGAGATTGCCGACGGCAAGGCCACGGTGACCCGTGAAGTCGACGCCGGGCTCGAGACCAACGAGATCGACCTGCCGGCCGTGCTGTCGGTCGACCTGCGCCTCAACGAGCCGCGCTACGTGAAGCTGCCGGACATCATGAAGGCGAAGAAGAAGCCGCTCGACACCAAGAGCCTGGCGGACTACGGCGTGGCCGAGGGCGCGGCGTTCAAGACCGTCAAGGTCGAGCCGCCACCCGTCCGCTCGAAGGGCATCATCGTCAAGGACGTCGCCGAGCTCGTCGGCGCGCTGAAGCAGAAGGGGTTGGTCTGATGAGCTGCAAGATCCTCGTCGTCGCCGAGCATGACGGCGCGAAACTGAATGCCAGCACGGCCAAGGCCGTCACCTGCGCTGCGAAGGTCCCCGGCGCCACCGTCGACGTCGCCGTGCTCGCGGCCGATGGCTCTGCGGTCGCGGCGCAGGCTGGGGCGCTCGCGGGCGTGTCCAGAGTACTCGTGGTCGAGAATGCGGCCAACAAAGAGCCGCTCGCGGCCGTCTACGCGCCGCAGGTGGCGAAGCTCGCTGCCGGCTACACGCACGTGTTCGGCCCGTCGACGACGTTCGGCAAGGACGTCATGCCGCGCGTGGCCGCGCTGCTCGGCGTGAGCCAGGTGTCGGACATCATGGCCGTGGAAGGCACGCACACGTTCAAGCGCCCGATCTACGCCGGCAATGCGATCCTCACCGTCGAGGCGCCGGCCGGCGCACCGGTCGTCGCCACGGTGCGCGTGGCCTCGTTCGAAGCCGCCGCCACGGGCGGCAGCGCACCGGTCGAGAAGGTCGATCCGGGCGTCGCCCTGCCCTCGCACACGCGGTTCATTGCGCGCTCGGCGGCTACGTCCGGACGACCAGACCTGCAGTCTGCCTCGAAGGTCGTGTCCGGCGGTCGTGCGCTCGGCAGCGCCGACAACTTCAAGATCATCTACTCGCTCGCCGACAAGCTCGGCGCCGCAGTGGGTGCTTCGCGCGCTGCCGTCGACGCGGGCTATGTGCCGAACGACCTGCAGGTCGGCCAGACCGGCAAGATCATCGCGCCGGAGGTCTACTTCGCAATCGGCATTTCGGGTGCCATCCAGCACATGACGGGCATCAAGGACGCGCGCACGATCGTCGCAATCAACAAGGACGCCGAGGCGCCGATCTTCGAAAGCGCCGACATCGGCCTCGTCGCCGATCTGTTCCAGGTCGTGCCGGAACTCGAGAAAGCGCTCGGCTGATGCCGCTCGCCCTCTCCCGCGTGAGCGGGAGAGGGACTGCCCAGGGGTCAACTGATTTCGGCAAGTTGGCCCTTGGTATCCGGGGATTCCGTAAGGTGCAGTTGCCTCGCCCTCCCGCACGCCAGCGCGAGAGAGTTCGGGCAACACCTGCGATCAGAGCTGCCCGAGCACGTGCTCGGCGGCCGAGACCTTGAACTCACCGGGCGCCTCGACCAGCACCTGCTTCGCCACGCCGTCGTCGACGACCAACGCGAACCGCTGACCGCGGACGCCCATGCCGAAGCCCTTCGCGTCGAGTTCGAGCCCGAGCGCCCGGGCATAGTCGCCGTTACCGTCGGCAAGCATCAGCACCTTGTCGGTCGTGTTCGAGTGCTTGCCCCAGGCGTTCATGACGAAGACGTCGTTGACGGCCATGCAGGCAACCGTGTCGACGCCCTTGGCCTTGATGTCTCCTGCCTTCTCGACGAACCCCGGCAGGTGTTTCGCGTCGCAGGTCGGCGTGAACGCGCCGGGGACGGAAAAGATCACGACCTTCTTACCCGTGAACAACTGGTCCGTCGTGATGTTCTGCGGGCCATCCTTGGTCATCGTCTTGAATGTGCCGGCAGGCATCCTGTCGCCCACTTTGATGGTCATGCTCGATCCTCCTGCATGGGGGTGCGTACGCCGACCGGTCGGTCGGGAAAAACGTGATGTTAGCAGGCGAGGCGCACCGGGTTGCGTCAGCGGACGCCGACTCCGCTTTGCATGCAGGCGGTGTCGGGCCAGCCCCTGCTTCGCATCGCGCGTCGGGCTGCGTAACATATTGGATCCGGTCGTCCGGTCGTGCCGCGAGGTCATGGTTGATGTCAGGCTTGTCGTTGCGAGAACAACTCCTGCAAGCGGGGCTGGTCAGCGAAAAGCAGGTCAGGCAGGCGGAGCAGCAGAAGCAGCGCCGCCAGTTCGACGACCGCAGGCACGTCGGCAAGAAAGACCGCGAGCAGCGCGAAGCGGCGCGGCTCGCCGAGCAACAACGCGTCGCCGCGGCCAAGGCGGCGAAAGACGCGGAGCTCAACCGCAAGCGCGAGGAGAAAGCCGCCGCGAAGGCCCGTTGGGCCGAGATCCGCCAGCTCGTCGGGCAGCACCGCATCGCGAAGCCGGAGAGCGACGAGTACTACAACTTCATGATGAACGGCAAGGTCGGCCGCATCGCCGTCGACGCCCCGCTGCGCGCTCGCATCCTGTGCGGCGAGCTCGGCATCGTACGCTGCGACGGACGCTACGAACTGCTGCCGGCGGACGTCACGGAGCGCATCCGCGAGCGCGAGCCGCGCGCCGTCGTGCCGCCGCCCTCGGCGTCACCGGCCACACCCATCGACGACGCCTACAAGGAGTACGTCGTCCCCGACGACCTCATGTGGTAAGGGGGCTGGTACATCTCAGGTACCTCTCCCCCGATCTGCCTGTCTCAGGTACCCGTCCCCGGATTTCCCTGCTTTCCAAACCGCGGGGCGGTGTGCAGCCGCTCGTCGAGCGACAGCAGCAGGCCTTCCGTCGTCGACCAGTCGATGCAGGCATCGGTCACCGAAACGCCGTACTGCAACTGACCGCGGTCGCTGGACATCGGCTGGCTGCCCCAGTGCAGGTTGCTTTCGAGCATGAAGCCGACGATCGAGCGGTTGCCCTCGATGATCTGGTTCGCCAGGTTCTCGGCCACCAGCGGCTGCAGTCCCGGGTCCTTGTTCGAATTGCCGTGGCTGCAATCGACCACGATGTTGGCCGGGAGCCCTGCTTTCTCCAGCTCCCGCTCGCACAGCGCGAGACTGACGGAATCATAGTTCGTGCGCGCACCGCCGCCGCGCAGCACGATGTGGCCATGCCGATTCCCGCGCGTGCGGAAGACCGCGGACTGCCCCGTCTGCGTGATGCCGAGGAAGTGGTGCGGGTGTCGCACCGACTGCAGCGCATTGATCGCCACCGTGAGCGAGCCGTCGGTACCGTTCTTGAAGCCCACGGGCGTCGACAGGCCGCTGGCCATCTCGCGATGCGTCTGCGATTCGGTCGTTCGCGCGCCGATCGCCGTCCAGGTGATCAGCTCCGACAGGTACTGCGGCATGATCGGGTCGAGCGCCTCGGTGGCCGCGGGGACGCCGCCCTCCGCGAGGTGCAGCAGCAGTTCGCGCGCGATGCGGATGCCCTTCTCGACGTGGAACGAGTCGTCCATGTCCGGATCGTTGATCAGCCCCTTCCAGCCGACGGTCGTGCGCGGCTTTTCGAAGTACACGCGCATGATCAGCAGCATCGAGCGGTCGACCCTGGCCGCCAGCTCCTTCAGGCGCGCGGCGTAGTCGCGTGCGGCGGCCGGGTCGTGGATCGAGCAGGGGCCCACGACGACGAACAGGCGCGGGTCCTGCCGGTCGAGGATGCGGCGCACCGCATGACGGCTGCGATAGATGAAGTCTTCGGTCGCGGCCGGCAACGGCAGGTCGCGCTTGATCTCGTCCGGCGTGGCGAGCAGTTCGCTCGAGAGGACGTTGACGTTGTGGAGTCGTTCCTGCATGGCGGTGTCCGGTCGGGCCCGCGGCCCGCAACCGGCCGATTTTACACGCCTCGGATGGAGGTCCGGACGCTCCACAGTTCCGGGAAGAACCGGAGGTCCAGCGCGTTGGCGAGACAGGCCACGCCGCTGGTCCCGCCTATGCCGCGCTCGTGGCCGATGATCTCCTCGACCGTCTTGAGGTGGGCGCGGTCATGACGACTCCGGAACCCCGACGACTTGGCGAACGACGCGCCTCGCCCTCGACCGGCGGCTTGCGGGAGGCGGCGTTTTCGTCACGTGCCGAGGTCACGTGAACACCCAGGCGGGCACGTTGCGCCAGCCCTGCAGCAGCTCGACGTCGAGCGGCTCCCACGCGGGCTCATGCTCGGCCACGAGCGCCCAGAAGCGCCGCGAGTGATTCATGTACCGGCGATGACAGAGTTCGTGGACCATCAGATACCGCACGACTTCGGGCCGCTGGAACATCAGACAGACGTTCAGGCTGATCGTGCCCCGGGCCGAACAGCTCCCCCACCGCGTGCGCTGGCGGCGCACGCTCATGCGCGCATAGTCGACGTCCAGTTGCGAGGCGAGCGGCCGCAACCGGGCCGACAGTTCGTGCGCCGCGAGCCGCACGAGCCATGGCACGAGCGCCTGACTCACGTACCGGTCGGTGAACGACGGGGCATGTACGACGAGGCGCGACGCGGCAACCTCCTCCGCGCGGACCCGGCGGCCCGGCACGTAGTCGACGCTCCAGGTCCGGTCGAGCAGCGCCAGCTCGACCGTCGACGGCTGACGCTCCGCGGCTTTCGGCGTCAGCAGCCGCAGCTCGCGCGAGCGGCGCTCGGCCCATTCGCGATGACGCGCGACGAAACGCTCGACGGCCGCCAGGCCGGTCGCAGGTGGCACGACGACCTCGACGCGGCCGCCCGGAAACACGCGCATGGACATTCGGCGCGCCCGGCGGCTGATGCGCACGTTCCATGCCGTGCCGACGTCGCGGTCGGACCACAGTGTGAGCTGCAGCGGCTGGCTGCCCGGTGCTCCGCCAGCACTGCCGCGACCGAGACTGCGCATGGTCTACAGTTCCCTCAGGCCGGCCGTCACCGGCATCCGCGCGGCCCGCAGGCCCGGCAGGAGGCCGCCCACGAGACCGAGTATGAGCGAATGCCAGAGGCCGGTCACGAGCAGGCGCGGTGTCACGGTGAATGCAAACGTGAGCTGGCTGAAGCTGCCCCAGTTCAGCGTCGACGCCTGGTAGCCGTTCAGCGCCAGGTACACGAGCAGCCCGCCGATGATGCCGCCGAGCAGGCCGAGCACGGCCGCCTCGAGCAGCACCGAGGCCACGACCGCTGACGCGCCAAAGCCCAGCGCGCGGAGCGTGGCTATTTCGCGCGTGCGCGAGGACACCGCGGAGTACATGGTATTGAGCGCGGCGAACACGGCGCCGATGCCCATCAGCACCGCGAGCGTCGTGCCGACATGACGGATCAGCGCGAGCAGGATGCGCGACTGGTCCGCATAGAACGCCCGTTCGCTGCGCACGGTGACGTTGAGCCGTGGATCGTGCTGCAGGGCCGCTTCGACCCTGCGCAGCGCCGCCGGCGATTCGAGCTGCGCACGGGCGATCTGTACCGTGTTGCCGCGCCGGTAGACGCCACGCAGCACGACGACGTCGGTCCAGACCTCCGATTCCGACACGCTGCCGCCGGCCGAGAACACGCCGACGACGCGCCAGGTCTGCGAGCCCCAGGTCACCTCGCGACCGAGGTCGACGTTGCCGAACTGCGCGAACACGCCGCGCCCCACGATCACCTCGTCCTGCCCGGGGTGGAACATGCGCCCGGCGACGATCCGGAAGTCCTCGCGAAGCTCCATGGCGCGCGGGCCGACGCCGCGGAACGGCACGTTGGCGCCCGTGCCCGTGCTGCGCATCGGCAGGTCGACGATGGTGTAGATCTCGCCGGACACGATCGGGCCCCGCTCGTCGCGGGCGATGCCGGGTGCGAGCTGGATCACGTCGAACTCGTCGCGCCCGATCGCGCTCGAAAGCTCGTCGGCCGAGCCGCCGCGCAGGATCATCGCGACGTCGTCGCGCCCGGAGAGGTCGAGCGCGGCGCGGAAGCCCTCGCCCATCGACAGCAGCGAGACGAGCACGGCCACGACGCCGCCGATGCCGATCACGGCGACGAGCGATGCGCCGAGCCGCGACGGCAGGTTGCGCAGGTTCATCGCGGTCACGGCGACGAACTGGTTGATGGTGATGCGGATGCCCATGGAGGTCTCAGTCGCGACGCAGCGCTTCGACGATGCGCAGCCGCATGGCCTGCCAGGCGGGCATGGCGCCGGCGATCACGCCGAGCGCCACCATGTACAACGTCGCCTTCAGGAACGCGGACGGCGGCACGCGGAAGCCCGGCAGGTACTGCTCCAGCACCTTCTCGAACTGGACGCCGATCAGGCCGGCCAGCAGCATGCCCGCCGCGCCGCCGAGCACCGTCACCAGCACGGACTCCGCAAGCACCATGCCGAGCACACCCCCGTTGCTGAAGCCGAGCGTCTTGAGCACACCGATCTCGTTCGTGCGCTCGCGCACCGACTGCGCCATGGTGTTGGCGGTGACCAGCAGCATGGTGAAGAACACGGCCGCGACGATCGCGGACAGGATCGCGCCGACGTTGCCGATCTGATTCACGAACGACTGCGCCATCGCGCGCTCCGAGGACGTCCTGGTCTCGGCCGGCGAGTTCGCGAACGACGCATCGATCTGCCGGGCAACGGCCTGCGCGCGGTCCACGTCGCTCACCTTGATCACGTACCAGCCGATCAGGCCCTTGCCCTGCAGCTTCGCCTCCTCGAAGTACTCCTGGTGCATGGCGATCTGGCGCGTGTCGCCGCCCTTCGGCATGTCGAAAATCGCGCGCACGGTGAAGTCCCATGTGGCCGAGCCGTCCTCCCGGCGCCAGATGGCCGAATGCAGCGGCACGGTATCGCCGATGCGCCAGTGGAAGAGGTCGGCGGCGCTGCGGCCGACGGCCACGCCCGCACGGTCGGCGAACCACGCGAGCTTCTGGTCCTCCGGCACGTGGATCTCCGGATAGATGCGCAGGAATCCCTCGGGCTCGGTCGGAAACGTCGGGATCTGGTTGCGCTCGTCCTGGTACCAGGCGCCGAACCAGGTCTGCGGCACGACGGCGACGACGCCGTCGATCGACCGGATGCGGCTCTCGTAGCTGGCCGGCAGCAATTGCGTGAAGGAGACCTTGTGCATCGTGAGCAGCCGGTCGGCACCGGCGACGTCGATGCCCGACTGCAGCGCGAACCGCATCGACTCGGCGAGTCCGAACATGAGGAACGCGACGAGGATGGACGCCACCGTGAAGAAGGTCCGCAGGCGCTTGCGCCGCAGACTCGCGGCGATCAGCGGCAGGTACTTGCCGACGCCGGTCATCAGCGCACTTCGCTCAGCGTGCCCTTGTCGAGCTGCACCATGCGGTGCGCGCGCTCCGCCGCGTGCGGGTCGTGCGTCACCATGATGATGGTCTTGCCGTACTCGTCATTGAGCGCCTCGAGCAGCGTGAGGACCTCGTCGCCCGACTTGCGGTCCAGGTCGCCCGTCGGTTCGTCGCAGAGCAGCAGCGTCGGGTCGGTGACGATCGCACGGGCAATGCCGACGCGCTGCTCCTGGCCGCCCGAGAGCTCGCGCGGGCGGTGCCTCGCGCGGTGCGACAGCCCGACGAGGGCGAGCGCCGCGGCGACACGCCTCATGCGCTGCTCGCGCCCGAGATTCGTGAGCAGCAGCGGCAGCTCCACGTTGCGCTCGGCGCTCAGCACCGGCAGCAGGTTGTACATCTGGAACACGAAGCCGACGTGGTCGGCACGCCAGCGCGCCAGCGAGGCGTCGGTGAGGTGATCGACGCGCAGCCCCTCGACCTCGAGCGAGCCCGACGTGGGCCGGTCGAGCCCGCCGATGAGGTTCAGCAGCGTCGACTTGCCGGAACCCGACGGGCCCATCAGCGCGACGAAGTCGCCGTGCGCGATGTCGAGCGACAGGCCGTCGAGCACCCGCACGACCTCGGCGCCGCGCCGGTATTCCTTGACGAGGTCGCGGACGCGCACGATCGGGCGCGCGTCGGCGGTCGCCGCGGATTCCGCGCTCATGAAACGGCCTTCAACTCCACGGCGCGGCCATCACGCAGCCGCGCCGGCGCATCGACGACGACGGTCTCGCCTCCCGCGAGCCCCTTGACGACCGGCAGCTGTCCATCACGGTCCTCGGCGCCCGCTTCCACCTCGCGCCGCTCGACCTTGCCGTCGCGGACGACCCAGACGAACGTGGCGTCGTCGCGCCGGACCAGCGCTGTGGCCGGCACGCGCACCTGGGACACCGAAAATGTGCTGCCAGCGTCCTCGAGGAAACTCACCTTGATGCCCATGTCCGGCAGGATGCGCAGATCGAGCTGATCGAGGCCGATGCGCACGCGCACGGTGGCCTTCTGCCGATCGGCAGTCGGCACGATACTGATCACGTGCGCGGGAACTTTCCAGTCGGGGTACGCGTCGAGCACGCACTCCACCTTCTGGCCGGAGCGCACGCGGTTGATGTACGCCTCGTTGACATCGACCTCGACTTCGCGCGAATCCATGTCGACGAGCGTCGCGATGCCGGTGCGCGTATAGCCGCCACCCGCCGACATCGGTGAGACGGTCTCCCCGGGCTGTGCGTCCTTGGAGATCACGACGCCCGTGAACGGCGCGCGGATCTCCAGGTCGGCCAGGGCCTGCCGGCTGAGCCCGACCTGCGCTTCGGCCACGTCGACCTCGGCCCGCGCGGCGGCGAGCCGCGCGCCCAGCGCGTTCACGTCGGCTTCCGAGGCGTCGAGCACGCTCTGGGCGACGAGCTTGCTGTCGACAAGCGAGCGGTTGCGCTCGAGCGTGCGTCGCGCATCGGCGAGCCGCACCTCGATCTCGCGCAGACTGCGTCGGGCGGCCTCGAGGCCGCGGGCGGCCACCTCGTGCTCGGCACGCACGGTCGCCGGATCGAGCCGCGCGAGCACCTGCCCCGCCTCGACGGAGGCGCCTTCCTCGAACAGCACCTCGCTGACGCGGCCGGTGACCTTGGAACTGACCGTCGCCAGCCGGCGCGCCACGACGTATCCGGACGCATTGAGCACCGCACCGGTCGCCGACGGTGCCTCGACCGTCGCCGTTTCGACCTCGATCGGACTCGTCGCGGACCACCACCAGCTCAGTGCCGCCACGAGCAGTACCGCGGCCAGCGCCGCCCAGAGCCAGCGCCGCGAGCTGCGCCGCTCCTGGTACTTGCCCGCGTCGGGTTCCCGCTCGAGACGCAGGCTGTCGAGTGCCGCCTTGTCCAGTGCCATGGGAACTCGCTAGTCTCGGAAAGCCGCGAACGTTATCACAGCCGAGCGCATGAGCCCGACACCGCCCCTCGTCGACATCGGACTGAACCTGGCCCACGACAGCTTCGATCACGATCGCGACGAGGTCGTCACCGCGGCGCGCGCCGCGGGTGTCAGCCACATGGTCGTCACGGGCAGCACTCTCGCGAGCACGCGAACCGCGATCGACTGGGTGCGGGCGCATCCTGTCGGCTTCCGCTGTACGGCGGGCGTCCATCCCCACCATGCCGGCGACCTGCGGGCGGACGACCTGCCGCAACTACGCGAGTGGCTGGGGTGTCCCGAGGTCGGCGCCGCGGGCGAGTGCGGGCTGGACTACTACCGCAATTTATCCTCGCATGCCGACCAGGAACGCGCGTTCCGCTGGCAGCTCGAACTGGCCGTGGAGACCGGCAAGCCCGTGTTCCTGCACCAGCGCGACGCCCACGACGCCTTCATCGGCATCCTGTCGGACTACCTGCCGCGGCTCTCCGGTGGCGTCGCGCACTGTTTCACCGGCGACGAGCGCGAACTGCGCGCCTGCCTCGACCTCGGGCTCTCGATCGGGATCACCGGCTGGATCTGCGACGAGCGCCGTGGGCAGCACCTGCGCGATCTCGTGCGGCTGATCCCGCTCGATCGCCTCATGGCCGAAACCGACGCGCCGTACCTGCTGCCGCGCGACCTGCAGCCGAAGCCCGTGCATCGACGCAATGAACCGAAATACCTGCCGCACGTCGTCAGGACGATCGCAGCGTGCCGGTCAGAGACATACGCCACGGTGGCGGCCGCGACCACACGCAATGCGCTACAGTTCTTCGCCTTCCCCGCCGCGCCGGCGGATCTCGCGAGCGCGTGAAAACAAGGTCATAGGTTACTGTAAAATATGGATATTTCTAGAGCAGTCACCTCGATCGAGTCGCTCTGGTCCGACTCGATCCTGCCGCACCTCGTCGAGTACGTGCGCATCCCGAACAAATCCCCCGTGTTCGACCCGGACTGGGAGTCGCACGGCCACATGGAGGCTGCCGTGCAGCTCATGCGGCGCTGGGCCGAGGCGGCCGCACCACCGGGCTCGACGGTGGAGGTCCTGCGGCTGCCGTGCCGCACGCCCGTGCTCATGATCGACGTCCCCGGCGACGTCGACGACTGCGTGGTAATGTACGGGCACCTCGACAAGCAGCCGGAATTCACCGGCTGGTCCGACGGGCTCGAGCCGTGGACGCCCGTGCTGCGCGAGGGCAAGCTCTACGGACGCGGGGGTGCGGACGACGGTTACGCCCTGTTCGCGTCGCTGGCGGCGCTGCGCATCCTGCGCGAGCAGCGCATCCCGCACGCCCGCTGTGTCGTGCTGATCGAGGCCAGCGAGGAAAGCGGCAGCCCCGACCTGCCCGCCCACATCGACGCGCTCGGGTCACGACTCGGACGGCCGAGCCTCGTCGTCTGTCTCGATGCCGAATGCGGCAACTACGAGCAGCTCTGGTGCACGACCTCGCTGCGCGGCAACCTGATTGGCACGCTGCGCGTGGACGTGCTGCGCGAGGGCGTGCACTCGGGCACGGCGAGCGGCGTGGTGCCCTCGAGCTTCCGCGTGCTGCGCGAACTGCTCGCGCGCGTGGAAGACATGCACTCGGGCGCCATTCTCGTCGACGAACTGCACACGCCGATCCCCGCGGACCGGCGCACGCAGGCCGAGATCGCCGCCGCGGTGCTCGGCGAGACGGTCCACGCCAGGTTCCCGTTCGCGGACGGCATGCGCGCCGTCTCGAATGACGCGCTGGAACTGCTGCTCAACAACACCTGGCGGCCGACGCTGAGCGTGACGGGCGCGGACGGCCTGCCAGCCCCGGGCAGTGCCGGCAACGTGCTGCGGCCGTATACCAGCCTCAAGCTGTCTTTCCGGCTGACGCCGACGACGGACCCGAAAGTGGCCGCCGCGGCGCTCGTGCGTGCGCTCGAGGCCGACCCACCCTATGGCGCGAAGGTGTCGTTCGTCGTCGAGTCCGCCATGGGTGGGTGGAACGCGCCGTCATTCGCTCCCTGGCTGGAGCGGTCGATGCAGGACGCCTCGCAGGCGTTCTTCGGCCGCGACTCGATGTACATGGGCACCGGCGGCAGCATCCCCTTCATGGGCATGCTGGGCGAGAAGTTCCCGCAGACCCAGTTCCTGATCACGGGCGTGCTCGGCCCGAACTCGAACGCGCACGGGCCGAACGAATTCCTGCACCTTGCGACGGCGCGCAAGGTCACTGGCTGCGTCGCGAAAGTGCTCGCCGATCACGCGACGCAGGCACGACGATAGCCGACGACAGCGCGGCGCCCCGGACGGGGCTTCAATGTGCGAGCGGGTTCGGCTGGGCCGCGAGGCGGATGCGACTCCAGACGTCGGCAAAGGCCGCTGCGGCGCCGCCGGCAGACTTCTCGACCACCGGATACTGGTCCTGCAACTCGTCGAGCCGGATCACGTCGCCGGGCCGGCCCTTGGGAAACTCGCCGCGCATCGAGAACACGATGCGGCCCGCCACCGGCACGTCGTCGCCCGTGAACTGGCGGACCGCGGCGATGCGGTCGTAGAGCATCGGCAGCGGGTTGGTGATCATGTAGTGCCGCTTCGGTCCGAAGATCGACCACTGCTCCATCTTCTCCCCGGCGAAGATCACGCCGTGGGCGTCGAAGAGGTCGATCAGCAGCAGGCCCTTCTGCGTCAGCAGCAGGTAGTTCACGTGGATCTGGTCGCCGCTGCCGGTCGGCAGCAGCACGTTGCGCAACTCGTCGTACGCCACCGACGAAATGACGTTGTCGATGGCGCGACGCGCGCGCACGAGACGCACCTGGTCGCGGATGAAATACCCCGCCGCACCGACCGCGGCCAGGCCGAAGACCACCCAGAGCCAGAGCGGCAGGCCGAGCACCGTCCTCATGCCACTGCACCCACGAGAACTTCGCGCAGCGCCGCGAGCGTCGGCTCGACGTCACGCTGCCGCGACGGCAGCGCGAGCAATGCGGCGAGCGCCGATGGCACCGGTACAGTCGTGCCGATCAACGGCTCGACGATGTCGTTGAACTTCGCCGGATGCGCGGTCGCGACCAGCACCCAGCGCTCCCCGCGGCGTTCCACCGGCAGATGGCGGTAGACGTGCGCCGCCGTGGCCGTGTGCGGACACCATGTCTGCGACCATTCGGCGAAGTCGCGACCGATGGTCGCGCGGATCTCCTCGTCGAGGACCGCCTGCGCGCTGACCTGCGCGCGCAGCCCGTCCGCACCACCGAAGAGCCAGCGCAGCCGTTCCATGTTGCTGGGGTTGCCCACGTCCATCGCGGAAGCCAGCGTAGCGAGGCCCGGCCGCGGCTGCCACTCGCCGGACTTCAGGTAATCCGTGACCGTGAGGTTCGCGTTGGTGGCGAGCACGATCTCACCGATCGGCAGGCCCACCTGACGCGCCCACAGGCACGCCGCGACGTTGCCGAGATTGCCCGAGGGCACGATGTAGTTCGGCTTGCGGCCCTCGCGCCGGTACAGGCCCAGGCTCGAGAGCGCGTAATAGGCCATCTGCGGCAGCAGCCGGCCGACATTGATGCTGTTGGCCGACGACAGCCGCAGCGTGCGGTTGAGGTCTGCGTCGACGAAGGCCTCCTTGACCATGCGCTGGCAGTCGTCGAACGAGCCCGCGACGGCGAGCGTGCGCACGTTGCCACCCCAGCAGGCGAGCTGCTTTTCCTGTCGCGGCGAGACGAGCCCGCGCGGATAGAGCACGACGACGTCGACCCAGGGGCGCTCGTGGAACGCGGCGGCGACGGCACCGCCGGTGTCGCCCGACGTGGCCACGAGGATCGTCGTGCGGCGCGGATCGCGGCGCGGGATGCGCTCGAGCGTTGCCGCAAGAAAGCGTGCGCCGAAATCCTTGAAGGCCGCCGTCGGGCCGTGAAACAGCTCGAGCACCGATAACGGCCACGTGCTGGCCGAAACATCGACGACCGGAACGGGAAAGTCGAATGCCTCGTCGACGATTTCCGGCACCAGGTCGGCCAGATCGTCGCCCTTCGCAAACGGACGCAGCAGCCTCCTGGCGACGGCGCGGACGTCATCAGCGCCGTCGAAATCGCGCGGGTCGAGTGACGGCAGCATCGTCGGCACGTACAGGCCGCCGTCGGGCGCGAGCCCCTGCGCGATGGCATCGCTCAGACCGACGCGGTGTCCCGGATCGCGTGTGCTCTGGAACTGCATCGGCTCAGTCACCCACGACGCGCGCGCCCGCGCGGTCGATCGTCGAAACCCAGCGGTCCGACTGCAGACCGTGGCGCGCGAAGGCCTCGACCATGGCGGCGCACACCCGTTCGGCATCGGCCACGTCCGCCCAGGCGAACACGGTGGGACCGGCGCCGGAGATCGAGGCGCCGAGCGCGTTCGCCGCGAGCGCCGCCTGCTTCACGTCGGCGAAACCCGGGATCAGGACCTGGCGCTGCGGCTCGATGACGACGTCGAGCAGCGACTCGCGGATCAGCGCGAGGTCGTTGCTGAAGCAGCCGGCCAGGAAACCCGCGAGGTTCGCCTGCTGCCAGATCACGTCGGACAGCGGCACCGTCTTGCTGAGGATGGCGCGCGCCTCGCGCGTCGGCAGCACCATGTGCGGGTGCACGAGCACGCAGCGGATCGACTCGGGCACCGGAATCGGCTTCACGAACGGATTGTCGATGCCCACCGTGAGCACCAGCCCGCCGTAGAGCGAAGGCGCGATGTTGTCCACGTGCACGGCGCCGCTCGCGACCGCCTCGCCCTGCATCGCGTACTTGAGCAACTGCGTGCGGTCCAGCCGCTCGTCGACGAGCGCCGACGCCGCGACGATGCCCGCCACGGCCGACGCCGCGGAACCGCCGAGCCCTGACCCCAGCGGGATCCCCTTCTCGATCTCGAGATCGACACCGAACGGCGGCGCGAGGTCCTGCACCATGGCGAGCACGGCCATGCCGGCCGTGTTCCTGTCGGCGACGAGCGGCAGGTCGACGTGCACGCCGGTGATCGAGCGGATCGACACGCCCGGTTCGGCGCGGCGCACCGCCCGCACCCTGTCGCCGAGTGCGGCGACCGTGTGCCCCAGGATGTCGAACCCGACGGCGACGTTGCCGACGCTCGCCGGCGCAAAGGCCGTGGCCGACCTGCGGCCCGACGCCTGCGTCACAGTTTGGCCCCCAGGTAGGCGCAGACGCGCAGCAGGTCTGCGAACACGCCCGCCGCCGTCACGGCCGGCCCGGCGCCGGGCCCCTGCACGATCAGCGGGTTCTTGTCGTAGCGCGCCGTCTCGAAGCGCACGATGTTGTCGGTGAGCGCGATGTTCGCGAACGGATGCGACTTCGGCAGCTCGACCAGGCCGACCTCGGCCTTGCCCTGCGCGTCGACCGAGCCGACGTAACGCAGCACGTTGCCGCGCGCCGTGGCGTCGTGCAGCCGCGCGAGCATCGTGCCGTCGAATTCCGCGAGCCGGTCGAGGAACTCGTCGATGCCGCAGGCGGCGATCTGGCCCGGCACCAGGCTCTCGACCTCGACCTCGCTCAGCTCCGTCTGCAGACCCATTTCGCGCGCGAGGATGATCAGCTTGCGCGCGACGTCCATGCCCGAGAGGTCGTCGCGCGGGTCGGGTTCGGTGTAGCCCAGCGATTTCGCGCGGCGCACGACAGCCGAAAACGCTTCGGAGCCGTCCCAGGTATTGAAGAGGTACGCCAGCGTCCCCGAGAACATGCCTTCGATGCGGCGGATCTGGTCCCCGGTTTCGCGCAGGTCGCGCAGCGTCTGGATGACCGGCAGCCCCGCTCCCACCGTCGCTTCGTACAGGTAATGCGACCCGGCGGCGCGGCGCGCGTCCCGCATGCGCTGGTATTCGCCGTAAGCCGAGCTGTTGGCCTTCTTGTTGGGCGTGACGACGTGGATGCCTTCCGAGAGCCAGTGCGCGTAGTGCCTGGCGACATCGGCACTCGCCGAGCAGTCGATGATGACCGCGTGCGGGAAATGATCCGCGTGGACGTGGTCGGCGAAACGGTCGAGGTCGACCGGGTCGCCGCCCGCCCTGTACTCGTCGCGCCAGCGTGCCAGGTCGATGGCGCCCTGCGACAGACGCATGGTCTTCGAGCCGGCGATGGCACGGACACGCAGGTCGAGCTTGAAGTCGCGCTCCAGCCGCGCGACCTGGCTCGCGATCTGCTCGAGCAGCGAGCTGCCGACCAGCCCCGGCCCGATGAGACCGATCGAAACCGTGTGCGCCGACAGATAGAAGCTCGAATGGACGGAGCGCAGCGCGCGCGCGCTGCCCTTGCCGTCGATCACGACCGAGATGTTGCGCTCCGAGGCGCCCTGCGCGATCGCGCGCACGTTGACGCCGGCCGAGCCGAGGGCGTGGAAGACCTTGGCCGCGACGCCGTGCGCGCCCGCCATGCCGTCGCCCACGACCGCGAGGATGCTGCAGCCGCGGTTGACCTCGATGCTCTGGATCTGTCCTTCGCGCAGTTCCGGGTCGAACGCCCGCCGTACGACGCGGTCGGCGCGATCGGCCTCGGCCTCCGGCACCGCGAAGCAGATCGAGTGCTCGGAACTGCCCTGGGAGATCAGGATGACCGAAATGCCCTCTTCGCGCAGCGCGCCGAACAGGCGATGGGCCGTTCCCGGTACGCCGATCATGCCGGCACCCTCGAGGTTGACCAGCGCGATACGGTCGATGGTCGTGATGCCCTTGACGAGCGGATCCGGGTCCGAGCGGTCGTGGATCAACGTACCCGGCGCGTCGGCCGCAAACGTGTTCCTGATCCAGATCGGGATGCGCTTCTGCACCGCCGGCGCCATGGTCGCCGGGTGGATCACCTTCGCGCCGAAATACGCGAGTTCCATGGCTTCGTTGTACGAGAGCGTGTCGATGACCTGTGCCTCGGGCACGAGCCGCGGATCGGCGCTCAGCACGCCGTCCACGTCGGTCCAGATCACGATCTCGGCGGCATCGAGCAACGAACCGAAGATCGACGCCGAGTAGTCGCTGCCATTGCGCCCGAGGGTCGTCTGCAGACCGTGCGTGTCGGTGGCGATGAACCCCGTGATCACCAGCGTGCCGACAAAATCCGCGGCAACCCGTTCCCGCAACTGGGTGCGCGACTGATCCCAGCGTACGCCCGGCCCCATCGGGCCCCATTCGACGAGCAGCGTCTCGCGCGCATCGAGCCACTGCACGTGGCCGACCGCGCGGGTGCGCAGCAGCCGCTCGAAGAGTCGCGTCGACCAGATCTCGCCGTAGCCCGAGATCAGGTCACGCATGGTCGTCGAGGCGCTGCGGACGAGCCGCACCGTCTGCAGGATACCGGCGATGTCCCGCAGGTCGGCCTCGAGCCCGGCGACGAACCCGTCATGGAGTTCGCCGCGCAGCAATTCGCCGGCGATCCCGACGTGCCGCTGCCGCAGTTCGTGCAGGCGGTCGTCGAGTGTGGGAGAGCCCTGCTCCGCCAGCGTCACCAGCGACAGCAGCGCATCGGTGACGCCGCGGCAGGCGGACAGGACGACCGCCTTGCGCGCGGCAGGGTCGTTTTCGACGATCTTCGCGACGCGCAACATGCAGGCGGCATCCGCGACGCTCGAGCCGCCAAACTTGTGGACTCTCCAGGCTTGCACGGTGTGGAACTCGCTTGTTCAGGCGCCCGCCGGCCCGCAGGCCGCGCCCTGCGCAGGCGCGCCTGCCGGCGGGACGAAAGGCGGGGACAAAAAACGTCTCTATCCAACCGCGGGACTGTAGCTTTTTGCAGCGCGGCAGGCAAACTACCGGTCGACATGGACGAGTCGAACCCCGGACTGCACGTGGCCATCCTCGCCGCCGGCGCGGCAACGCGCTTCGGCGCGGCCAGGCAACCCGTGCGCTTGCGCGGCGAGCCCGTGCTGCGCGAACTCGTCGCCAACGCCGCGTTCGTCGCCGGCCAGTCCGTCACCATCGTCGTCGGGGCCCATGCAGCGTCGGTGGCGGCAACGCTGCGTCAGCGTGCAGTCTCGCTCGCACTGAATCGCGGCTGGGAAGAAGGCATCGCGAGCTCGGTGCGCGTCGCGGTGCACTCCGCGCCTCCGGGCTCGGCCGCGTTGCTGCTGCTGCTCGCGGACCAGGTGGCCGTCACCGCCGACGACCTCCGGCGCTTGCACGCGAGCTGGCGACGGCATCCCGTGCTGATCGCCGCGGCGCTGTACCGTGGCGCGCCCGGCCTGCCCGCGATCTTCCCGCGCTGGGCCTTCACCGACCTGCTCGGCCTGCGCGGCGAACGCGACCCGCGGACCGTGCTCAGAAGCAACGTCGATCGTCTGGTGCGCGTGCCGATGGACAACGCCGCCATCGACCTCGACGCGCCCGAGGACCTCCTGCAGATGCAGGCGGCGCTCGTCACGGGCGAAACCGGCCGCGGTTGAGTATTATGTCAATGCCGTGCGGCCTGCCGTGAGAAGCATGTCGTGCTTTCGCAGGATGCCGTCCGGCGGGTGTCCCGGCGCGGCTTATGCTCGGCCCGCGGCTGGTCAATCATCTGGAGTCGAGCGCATGCGCGGCCTACGTCCGAACCTCACTTTGCTGGGCGGTCTGGGAGCTTTCCTTCTCGTCGGCGCGGCCCAGGCGGGTTCCGTGGCCGACCAGTTCCGCGGCGGCGTCTTCGGCCTGCCCTGGAACGCGTCGAAATCGACCATCCAGTCCAGGTATCCGGGCGGCAACTGGGACAAGGACGAAGCTGGCAGCGATCGCTACTGCGCGGCGAACCGCCAGCCGCTGCTCGGCCTGCCGCCACAGCATCAGACGCGCGAACTGTGTTTCCTGATCGGAGGCGACGGCACCATGGCGAGCGCCACGGCGCGCATGGACGCCTCGCTGCCTTCACTGCTCGCGGTCGTCAACCGCTCGCGCACGCGCTTCGGCGACTTCGACGCGGTCAAGCGCGACGAAGGCGCCATCCAGTCGAGGTTCACCTACATGATGTGGACCCGCGACGCGCCGATCGTCGTGGTCGTCGGCAGCAGCAACGACGACGAGGGCCGCCCGAACATGGTGGCATTCACGGTGGCGGACGAAGCCTCGCTGTTCACGGCGGGCGCCGAGAAGGTATCGAACCGGCCCGCCGGCACGCGCTGATCCGCCGTACGGCGGCGGCCTACGCGGATTCTCCGCCTGCCACCGCGATCGCGGGGGGCGGACGACGCTGCTCCAGCCGCTCGAGCAGAGGCTTCCAGCTGTTCAGGTCGTCCTGCAGCAGCGCGCCCTTCATCTCGTGGATGCCCATGCCGCACTCGGCCGAGCGCACGTAGGCCTGCGAGTCGCGCAGCACGGCGGCGACCGGAATCCGCAGACTGTCCAGGAACCGCATCAGCGACGCGAATGCCTTGGTATAGCGCCGGGCCCGGTTCGCGACGATCACGAGCCGCTGCTCCGAACGGTGCACCCGACCGACCAGCAGCAGGTCGGCGATGCAGCGCGAGGCAGCGTGAATGTCGATGTCCGAGGGCATGACCGGCACGACCACGGCGTCGGCGTCCCGCGTCAGTTCGGGCATCTGCAGCGCCGTGACCGCGGCCGGCGTATCGACGATGAGCTTGTCGGTCCCCGGCGGCGTCCGCAGCGCGAACGTCCGCGTGACACCGAGCCTGTTCTCGAACGCGGCAATCGGATGGATCCTGGGCAGGTCGGCCGGGCGCAACTTCAGCCAGCGCATGCTCGAGCCCTGCGGGTCGTGGTCCATCAGGGCGACGCTGCGGCCCTTCCACGCGTAATACGCCGCGAGATTCGTGGCAATCGTGGTCTTGCCCGACCCCCCCTTGGGGTTCAGGACGACGATCTTGCGCAATGTCGATGTCTGGGACGGATCCATGGCCTGTGCGGTCCGGTTGCCCTACGGACCGTAACCGACCGTGATGCCCGACCGCAAGACGGGGCGACGACTGCGTTGCAGGCGGCAGCCCCGTCGTTTCGGCCATGCGTCACGGCTCCACGCACCCGCCTGGGGCATGTTCATCGGTTCGATTGCAGTTTCGCGCTGATGAAACCCGCATGCGGGACGTGCAGCAGGTCGGCGACACGCCGGATCAGGTGCTCCTCGTACTTGTGCACGGTCGCGTCGGCCCGCGCCACGCGCCAGAGCGCTTCGAGCAGGCGGACCTTGCCGGATTCGTCGAACGCCCGGTTGACCTGCGACGTGAACTGATAGAGATCGTGCGCCTGGTCGATGTGCCGCTCGGCCTCCTCGACCAGTGCCCGGCCCTGCTCGTCGTCGAGCCCCAGCAACCGGGCCAGCGAAGCGGCGACCTGCCGACGTTCGCTGGCCGCGACGTCGTAGTCGGCGCGCAGCACCTCCACGAGCAGTGCAGCGACTGCCAGATCGACGCTAACCGCGGGTTCGACGGCGTCACGCGCACCGCCCAGCCGGCGAATCCACTCTTTCAGGCCCATGGTCGGCTCGGCCACCGGCAGTCGGTCAGGGTGGCGAATGCTGCCACCACTCCGGCCGCCCGCCAACCCGGCTGGAATTCCGCTGGCTGGCGCGTCGCGCCGGAATGCGGCAACCTGTCGCTCCTGTCACGTGCCCACGCGAGGACGACCACCGATGAAGGCCAAGCCACTGACGATCGCCGCCGCGGTGGGCAGTCTGCTCGCCGCCGCGGCGCAGGCCGGTCCACAGGGCGACATGGGCAAGCCGAAGGGCGACGAGGTCAAGTGCTACGGCGTCGCCAAGGCCGGGCAGAACGACTGCGCGAGCGCGAGCCACGGTTGCGCGGGCGCTGCCACGACCGACAACGATCCCGCCGAGTGGCGGTTCGTGCCGGCGGCCGAATGCGAAAAGATCGGCGGCAAACGCGAGGCTCCGGCCAGGCCGAAATGAGCTTGCGCGGGCCGACGCCTGCACCCGATGTCGTCGGGGCGGTCCCGGTTCGTGCCGGGATCGGCGTCCGGCAGCCGCATCACGCCGTGCTGCTCGCCGAACAGCCGGACGTCGGCTGGCTCGAAGGGCACACTGAGAACTACTTCCACGATGGCGGTCCGGCGGTCCGGGCGCTCGAAAGGCTGCGCGCACGGTACCCGCTCAGCCTGCACGGAGTCGGGCTCGGGCTCGGATCGGCGGCGCCGCTCGACCGCGAGCACCTGCGGCGCGTGCGCGATGCAATCCACCGCTTCGAGCCCGGGCTGGTCAGCGAGCACGCGTGCTGGACGCACGCCGACGGTGAGCACTTCAACGACCTGCTGCCGTTGCCGTACACCGAAGAGGCCGTCGCGCACCTCGCGCAGCGCGTGGGCGAGGTGCAGGACTTCCTCGGTCGGCAGATCCTCATCGAAAACGTGAGCGCCTGCATTTCGTTTGCGCACTCGACGCTGAGCGAAGGGGCGTTCCTCGCGGCCGTCGTCGACCGCTCGGCTTGCGGTTTGCTGCTCGACGTCAACAATGCCTGTGTCAATGCCGCGAACCTCGGTCTCGACCTCGACGCGTTCCTGGCGGAACTGCCGGCGCAGGCCGTGCAGGAAATCCACCTCGCCGGGCACTCGCGGCGACGCGTGGGCTCGCGCGAGATCCTGGTCGACGATCATGGCTCGGCCGTGCCCGACGGCGTCTGGGGGCTCTACGACCGGGCGCTGCGACGGTTCGGTCCCGTGCCCACGCTGATCGAGTGGGACAATGCCCTGCCGCCGCTCGCGGTACTCGTCGCGGAAGCGCACGAGGCCGACGCGCATCTGCACCGGATCCAGCGCGATGCCGCGTGAAATGGAGCCGGCGCTGCACGAGGTGCAGCGGCAGTTCGCGCGCGCCCTGCGCATCGGCGCCGACGCGGGCATCGCCACTCCGGGAACGCCGGGCGGGCCCGCGGACCGCGCTGTCGACGACGGTCTCGCCGTCTATCGCAACAACACACGGCAGTTCTTCCGCCACGCGCTGGCGCTGACCTACCCCGTCCTGCGACGTCGCGTGGGCGAAGGCTTTTTCCAGCGCCTCGCGGACGAATACCGCGTCGCGCACCCGTCACGCAGCGGCGACCTGCACTGGGTTGGCAGGCATTTTCCCGAGTGGCTGCAAGGGCGGCTGGCGCAGGGCGAGTACCTCTGGCTGGCGGATCTGGCACGGCTGGAATGGGCCTGCGCGGAGGCGCTCACGGCCGCGTATCTGCCGCACGTGTCGATCGAGGCGCTGGCCGGCGTGGCGGCCGGCGATCTCGACGCGACGAGGCTGCAACTGCAGCCGTCGCTGCGACTCGTCAGTTCACGCTTTCCTGTCGGGAGGGTCTGGCAGGTCAATCAGGGCGACGACCCGGCCGGCCCGGTCGATCTCGGAGCCGGTGCCGAGCACTGCGCCTGTGCCTGCACGGACGAACGTGTGGTCGTGTACCGCCTCGCTGCGCCAGATCACGCCGTGCTGGGCGAGCTCGTGCGCGGCACCTGCTTCGCGGGCGCGCTCGCAGCGACGGCAGCCGAGCCTGCGGTGCTCACCCGCCTGCTCGGCTGGGTGTTCTCCGAACGTCTCGTCACGGCCGTCAATCCGTGCGCCCGGGCGTAACGACGAGGTCGAGTGACTGCTGTGCGATGGCGTGGTACCCGGGCCGGGCCTGCGCATAGACACGCCGTGCGAACGCGGCGCCGTCCGGTGTCTTCATGAGGTCCGCATACAGCGGCTTGATCAACCGCAGTCGACCAATGCGCATCAAGTAGGCCTGCAGCACGGGCTCGAGGCCCGGGTACCCACTGGCAATGGCCAGCCGGAACCATGCGTGCGCGACTTCGGCATTGCGTGATTCGGTCAGGTGGAAGCGATGGTCCAGCTCGGCCAGCCGCGCGGTGGTCTGCGGACGACGGCTCTGCGTCAGGAACTGCAGCCATTGCTGGACCGTCCAGCCCCCTGTGTCCAGCCGGTCGGTCGACAGGCTGCCATTTTCCCACGGCTCCCGCTGACTGTCCACGCGGTCAAATGCAGGCGACGACACGAGCAGCGCATCGGGCGGCAAGCCCGGTTCGTCGATCCAGGTGTGCAGGAAGTTCGCGTCGACGGCGCCCGGATGCGGCGCGAGCAGACGCGTCTGGAGTTCCGCGACGAACTGCGGCGTCGTCACGCTCGTGAACGCATGGCCGTCGAACCAGCCCTGCAGGAATTCGTCGAGTTCGCGGCGACCGATCCGGCGCTCGAGCTGATACAGGAACAGCGCACCCTTTTCGTAGGCGACACTCGAGCCCTCCTCGTCCAGGCGCTGACTCAGGTCCGGAGCGAGCGCCCCACGCCAGGCCGCCCCGGGCGGCAGATCCTGCAGCGACTGGCGCAGGTCCTGCAGCCCCACGCCCCATTCCATGCGCGCGCGTTCGTCGCCGTACACCGCCTCCATGATCCGGCGCTCGACGTACGTCGTGAAGCCCTCGTTCAGCCAGCCGTCGCGCCAGGTGGCATTGGTCACGAGGTTGCCCGCCCAGCTGTGCGCGAGTTCGTGCGCCAGCACGCCGACCAGCGACTTGTCGCCGGCGATGACGGTTGGCGTCATGAACGTGAGCCGCGGATTCTCCATGCCGCCGAACGGAAAAGATGGCGGCAGCACGAGCACGTCATAGCGGCCCCAGCGATACGACCCGTAGAGCGCCTCGCTCCGGCGCAGCATGGCGTCCGCGTCGCCGAACTCCCAGGCCGCCGCCTTCACGATCGAGGGCTCCGCCCAGACACCCGTGCGCGGTCCGGTGGCCCGGAACTCCAGATCCCCGACGGCCAGCGCCAGCAGGTACGACGGGATCGCCTGCGGCATGCGGAAGCGGAAGACCTCGCCGCCGCGGCCGTTCGCCGGGTCCGCCTCGGCCGCCATGACCGCGACGAGGCCGCGCGGCACGTGCAGCGTCGCGGCATACGTCGAACGAACGCGTGGCGTGTCCTGCAGGGGCGCGAACGACCGGGCGTGCAGCGTCTGGGCCTGGCTGTACACGAACGGCAGCCGTTTGCCCGCGGTCTGCGCTGGATCGAGCCACTGCAGGCCGGACGCTCCGGGCGAGGAGGCATACTCGATGCGTACGCGCCGGGCCTGCGCAGGCATCCGCACGTGCAGGGCGCTGCCCAGCACCGCGTGCGGCGGATCGAGGTGGAACCGCGCCGGTACGAACTGATCGCTGCCGGCCGCCGCCACCTCGACGCGACGAATGTCGAGCGCGCGCGTGTCGAGCACGAGCTCGCGGCGGGCCGCGAGCCGGTCCAGCTCGAGCAGCACCGTGCCGCGCAATTGCCGGGTCGTGAAGTCGACGTCGAGGTCGAGGTCGAAGTGACGCGTGATGTAGCCGTCGGGATCGGCGTGGCTATGGACGTCGGGCCAGTTGCGGGCGTTCGTCGTCATCGGTTGCGAGGCGAGCGGTGCGGTGACTGGCGCCGCGGCATGGCCTTCGGCCACCGCTGGCCGGCAGGAGAATGCCCACGCCAGCGCCAGTATCGACAGCAGACCTGCAGGCACCTTCGATCCGATCTGCGACATGCGGCCTGTCTCCTGCTGTTGGCGACGCAATATTGCGCCCGACTGCACAGCATACGATCCCGCGCAACTCGACCTGCACGGCGGGTCCCTGATCGACACCGAGGTGGCCCGCCGACGCCCCCCGTCCTCGGGTGTGACGAGACCGACGTCGCGGGTGCAACCGCCCGAGCGGTCCAGATCCAGCGACGCAGAACACCGATCCTGCGGACGGGCATGCCGTTGATCAGGACCGGCGGCCGCGTCTCCAGTAGGGCACGTAGTCCGCCGGGTCGGGCGTGGCGATATAGCAGACGGGCGAGGACGGGGCATGCCGGTCCGCCGCAGGCATCTCACCGTCGCGCAGCGGCCGCCAGTCCGCGTCGCGCTCGAACGCTTCGCCGCGTTGCCCTTCGCCGGGCCGCAGCGATCGCGTACGCGCCTGGGCCTGGCGCAGACTGAGACCCGCGTTCGCGCCGTAGGTCATGTCGGGGTGGACCAGTTGCTCGTAGTCGTCCAGCCATCCGCAGATCGGGCACGTGGCCCCGCTGCCGGCGGGGCGCAGATGGACGCAGTGACCGCAGGCGGCGCAGGGATGCCGTGCCGGACCGGTCATGAGGCGGCTTCGGCAGCGTGGCGGGGCGCCCGCGGCCACCCGTCCCGCCGGCCGCGGGAAATACGGGGTTGCCGTCGTAACGGTCGCGACTTCTCGCTGTACATGATCGACGGGACTATACCCGCGGTACGACAGCCTGGAACAGGATCGGCGACCGCCCTGGCTCGCGCCCTGGTCGCTCTCCTGGCCGGCCAGCATCGTGAGGCAGGCATCCACGGCTCCGGCACCGCGCACGGCAATCGTCTCCGCCTCCCACGGTGCTTCCGACCACACCCGTGTCCTCGACGACGTTCATGCCGCGACGCCCGCACCCACCGATGCGCTAACCTAGCGGCTGCGCGCATTGGCGGGTCCAGACATGATCGAGTTGTTCACGGCAGCGACACCGAACGGTCACAAGGTCTCGATCGCGCTCGAGGAACTGGGGCTGCCCTGGTCGCTGCGGGTGATCGACCTGGCGCGGGGCGAACAGAAGCAGGACTGGTTCCTCGCGATCAACCCCAACGGCCGCATTCCGGCGATCGTCGACCACGATGCAGGTGGCTTTGCGGTGTTCGAGTCGGGAGCGATCCTGATCTACCTGGCGGAAAAAGCCGGTCGCCTGCTGCCTGCCGACCCGCAGGGGCGCTCCCGGGTGCTGCAATGGCTGATGTTCCAGGTGGCTGGTATCGGCCCGATGATGGGCCAGGCCAACGTGTTCCACCGCTACCTGCCCGAGAAGATCCCGCTGGCCATCGACCGCTATCAGGGCGAGGTCAAGCGCCTGTTCCGGGTGCTCGATGCGCGTCTCGCGCAGCACGATTACCTCGCCGGAGACTACTCGATCGCGGACATCGCGAACTGGGCCTGGGTCCGCACATGGAAATGGTCGGGCGTGCCGATCGACGACCTGCCGCACCTGTCGCGCTGGGCGGAGAGCATTCGTGCCCGCCCGGCCGTGCAGGCCGGAATCCGGCAACCACCGTCGCAAGCCGACATCACCGAGGACGAAGGGAAGGCTCGACAGTTCGTCGAAGCAGCGCGCGGCATGGTCATGGTCGGCGACGACAAGACGGCCGGTCCGCAGCCCATGCGGCCGGACGGGACGCAAGACAGAGGAGACGCACGATGAATCTGCACACCTCGCTGCGCGCGCCGAATCCGCGTCGCGTCGACATGTTCCTCGCCGAGAAGGGCATCACCGGCATCGGGCGGGTGATCTACGACCTGAACCGGCACGAGCACCGCACCGTCGCGTTCCGGGCACTCAATCCGATCGCGCGCGTGCCGGTGCTCGAACTCGACGACGGACGCCATCTCGCCGAGTCCCGCGCCATCTGCACCTACCTCGAGGGTCTCTATCCCGAGCCGAACCTCATGGGCGTGGACGCGACCGAACGCGCCTTCATCGAGATGGCCGATCGGCAGGTGGAACACTTCCTGCTGGCGCCGATCGCCAATCACGTCCGCCATACACACCCGGGCCTCGCGCTGCTCGAAAACCCGCAGTTCGCGGATTTCGGCGCATCGCAGGGCGAACGCATGGTCGACGCCGCGCGCGTGTTCGACGGGCTGCTCGCGACGCGCGAATGGATGGCGGGCGACCGTTTCACGATCGCCGACATCACCGCCTTCTGCGGTCTCGAGTTCGCCCGGCTCGTCCGGTTCAAGCCCGCTGAGGCGGGCTTCGCGCACCTGGCCCGCTGGCGCGACCGCGTCGCGGCCCGGCCGAGCGCGGCGATGCCCTGAGACTTCGTCCATGCTCGCAACGCTGCTCGACTCCGGCCGGATCCTGCTCGCCGACGGCGCGACGGGCACCAACCTGTTTGCCATGGGGCTCGCGGCCGGCGAGGCACCGGAAGCCTGGAATCTCGAGCATCCGGACCGGGTCCGTCAGTTGCACGAGGCATTCGTCTCGGCCGGCTCCGACATCATCCTGACGAACACGTTCGGCGCCAACGCGCGGCGCCTGCGGCTGCACGGTCTCGACGAACGCACGCGTGAGATCAATCGCATCGCGGCGCGGGTCGCCCGTTCCGTCGCCGACGCCGCCGGCCGTGCCGTCGTCGTCGCCGGCTCGGTCGGGCCCACCGGCGAGCTGTTCAAACCACTCGGCACGCTGACCGAAACGGAAGCGATCGAAGTATTCGCGGAACAGATGCTCGGCCTGCGGGAAGGCGGCGCCCACCTCGCGTGGATCGAAACGATGTCGTCGCTCGACGAAATCCGCGCCGCGGCGCTCGCGGCGGCGCAAGTCGGACTGGCATGCACGTTCACGGCGAGTTTCGACACGGCGGGGCGCACGATGATGGGCGTCACACCGGCCGCACTGGTCGACTTCGCGCTGGGTCTCGAGCCGCGACCGCTCGCCATTGGCGCCAATTGCGGCGTCGGCGCGTCGGACCTCGTCGTGAGCCTGCTCGCCATGAGCGCGAAACAGGTCGGCATTCCGCTCATCGCCAAGGCGAACGCCGGCATTCCGCGACTCGCGGGCGCCGAAGTCCGCTACTCCGGCACCCCGGATCTCATGGCGACATACGCGCGACTCGCGGCTGACTCCGGTGCGCGTATCGTGGGCGGTTGCTGCGGCACGGGCTTTGCGCATCTGCACGCGATGCACGACGCCCTTCTTTCGCACACGCCCGGTGCCCGGCCCGACGAGGCCGCCGTGGTCGCCGCGCTCGGACCGTTGCAGGCGCCTGGAGCCCGCGGCGGGCACGCGGTGCAGACCGGCCATCGGCGCCGGATTCGCGGCGCTCCCGATGGTAAGCTCGCGAACCGGTCCGATCCGGGCCCGGAACAGAGGTGATCGCTTCATGCCGGACGCGGCGTTGGCCCGGGCGTTGCACGTGCTCGGCGTGGTCCTGTGGATCGGTGGCGTGGCCTTCGTGACGACCATCCTGCTGCCGGCCGTGCGACGCATGAAGTCCCCGGAGGAGCGGGTGGCCTTTTTCGAGGAAGTCGAACGCCGCTTCGCCTGGCAGGCGCGTGCGACGACCCTGCTGACCGGCCTCTCCGGCTTCTACATCGTCGAGGTCTGGGACCTCTGGGGACGCTTCAGCGACCCGCGCTACTGGTGGATGCACGCCATGGTCGCCGTGTGGGTGCTGTTCACGGTGATGCTGTTCATCGCCGAGCCGTTGTTCCTGCACCGCTGGTTCCTCGAGCGCGCACGCGCACAGCCGGAAGTCACGTTCGCGCGCGTCGTGCGCATGCACCGGGTGTTGCTGGCGGTGAGCCTGCTGACCGTGTTCGGAGTCGTCGCGGGCGCTCACGGCTGGCTGCCGTGAATATCCGCGCCAGCGCGCCTCAGACCAGGTAGCCGCTCTCGTACGCGCCGCGGATCGTGAGTCTGCGGATCAGGCGCCGCGAAATGCGCGACGCGATCGACCCGAAACGCGCCATCGGGCCGACGAACAGGTAGATGTCGTCACGCCGGACGCTGCGCACGATGCCCCTGGCGACGACGTCGGGCAGCACGCCCGAATCGACGTAGTACTTCTGCAGTTTCGCCACTTGCGCGTCACTGATGCCCGGTGCCGTGGAGGCCGGCACGCGCACGATATCGGTATTGATGATGCCGGGACAGACGACGAGCACGGACACCGGCGTGTCGTGCAACTCCATCGCCAGCACCTCGGAGAGCCCCACGACCGCGTGCTTGGATGCCGCGTAGGCGCACATGTTCGGAGCGGGTGCGACGCCCGCCAGGGACGCGACGTTGACGATCTTGCGCTCGCCGCCAGCTGCCTTCATGGCGGGCAGGAAGGCCTGGATGCCGTTGACGACGCCGAGGACGTTGACGTCCAGCGTGCGCCGCCACTGCGCCAGCGGCGTTTCCTCGAACGAGCCGAGGAATGCGACGCCGGCATTGTTGACCAGCACGTCGACGGCGCCGACCTCGGTTGCCACGAACCGGGCCAACCGCGCCACGGCGTCCGCGTCAGCCACGTTGCAGGGCTGCGCCCAACAGGCGGCGCCGAGTTCGACGATCGCCTGGCGGGCCTGTTCGAGCGTCGCCGGATCGAGGTCGGAGATGACCAGCCGGGCGCCGTGGCGCGCGAATTCCGCCGCAGTCTCGAAGCCGATGCCGCGGGCCGCACCGGTGACGACGACGAGCCTGCCGGCGAGTGCCTTCATGCGGAGGGTCCGAAATAGACCTCGAAGAACCGGCCCATGATGTCCGGCGGCACCGACAGGTTGGCGTCCTTGTTGGTGCGGACACAGACGAGCGCGGGGCCCGCTTGCCGCTGCGCGCGCTCGAGCGCGGCCGGCAGGTCGGCGAGCGACGACACGTATTCGCCGTGGCAGCCCAGCCCCTGCGCAACGACATCCCAGCGCACCTCGCCCATGGTCGTGCCAAAGGTTCGCCCCCAGCGCGCCATCTCGTTCGGGATCTCCATGGTCCACTCGCCCTCGGCGAGGACCACGACAGTAATCTTGACTCCTTCGCGCGCGGCGCTCTGCAGCTCCATGATGTTGAAGCCCGCCGCACCATCGCCCGTCACGCAGACGACCTCGCGATCGGGTGCCCCGAGCCGGGAGCCGATCGCCGACGGTATGCCGGTGCCGAGCATGCCGAACTCGAGGATGCTGTGGTACGACGAGGGGCGCGTCGCGGGCAGCGCGAGGGCCGCCCAGAGTGAGGTGTTGCCGCCGTCCGCGCAATAGACCGCGTCGCGACCGAATGCCTGCCCCACGAGTCCGAGCACGTGGGCCGGGTGCACGCCCGGGCCCTGCCAGGCCGCGATGGCTTCGCGGATGGACGCCACCCACGCGCCGTAGCCTGCCCGCAGTGCCGGCAGATCCCGACGCCCGTGGCTCGCGATCCTGCGGCCGTCCAGCTCATCGAGCAGACCCTCGAGCGTCGCGCGCGCATCGGCGACGATGCCGAGCGTGACGGGCCGCGACACGCCGATGTGGCGCGGATCGACATCGACATGAATGACCTTCGCCTTGCCCGCCGGGCCCCAGTACTTGTCGAAAGGCACGTCGAGATTGCCGACGCGCGAGCCGACGACCAGCAGCACGTCGGCGTCGCGCCGCAGATCGTCCGCCGCGGGGCTCTGCGACAGGTAGCAGAGCTCGTGATCGTGAGCCATGACGCTGCGCCCGGCGAGTGACGGCACCACGGGGCAGCCCAGACGCTCGGCCAGTGCGACGAGTGCCGCGTTGGCCCCGGCCCTGTCGACGCCGGTGCCCGCGAAGATCACGGGCGTGCGTGCGTCGGCGAGCAGGGCAGCGGCCGCCTCGAGCTGCGCATCCGAGGGTTGCGGTGCGCCCGAGCGCCCCTGGTCGGCCGCGAAGATCGGCGCGGTCGCCGCGTCGGCTTCCGCATACAGCGCGGGCCCCGGCACGTCGAGATGCACCGGACCCGGACGTCCCGCCAGCATTTCACGGAATGCGGTGCGCACGAGTTCGGGGATGCGCGCCCATTCGAACACCGGCGCCGTCCACTTCACGACCGGTCGCATCAGGTCGATCTGGTCCTGACCCTGGAACGTCGCGGGCGTCGAGGGATAGACGATGCCGGCGCGGTGCTGCGAGCTGATGGCCAGCACGGGCACGCCTTCGTGCCGCGCGGTCAGCAGGCCCGGGATCAGGTTGGCGGTACCTGGCCCCGGATTGCCGAGCACGACGGCCACCTGGCCGGTCGTCTTGTACAGCCCTTCCGCCATGTGCACGGCGGCGGCTTCGTGCCGGACCGGAAAGAAACGGATGCCCTGTGATTCCAGCTGCACCAGCAGCGGGTCGATCTCCGGACACGGCAGGCCGAAAACAAACCTGACACCTTCGTTGGCCAGCGCGCGGGCCAGCAGTTCACCGCCGGTGATCACGGACATCTTGCGGTTCCTCACGGTTGGGCACGGGACAGGCGAGTCCTGGAATGCAGCTTGTCAGTGTGCCACGTTCCGCCACCCCACCCGATCCGGGGGGGGATCGCGACGCGGGCCCGCTCCATGCTGCACTCTCACGACCACCCATGATGGACACGAACATGCAACAGCTCAGGCCGCCCTGCATCGGGTTCACGGCCGACCAATGCCACGGCGATTCGCTCGGGATCCGTCCCGGGGCGGGCCCGCTGTGAGCACGCGCACGACACCACCGGAGCGCACGGACCGCTACACGCTCTGGGGTACGGCGCATTCGTTGTATACCGGCAAGGTCCGCTCATACCTGATCAAGAAAGGCGTCGCGTTCCAGGAAATCCACCCGACGCATCCGCGCTTTCAGACGGAGATCGTCCCGGCCGTCGGCCTGCTGGTCGTGCCAGTGCTCGAGACGCCGGACGGCGAACTGGTACAGGACACGACCGACATCGTCGAGCACCTCGAGGCCTGCCAGCCGGGCGCGCCCATGATCCCCGTCACGCCCGTGCAGCGAGTCGTGGCCTGGCTGCTCGATGCCTATGGCTCCGAAGCACTGCTGCCGCTCGCGATGCACTATCGCTGGTCCTATCGCGCGCGACAGGAGAACTTCCTGCGCGCGGAGTTCGGCCGCGCCGTACACGCCGGCCCCGATCGCGCCGGACGTCTGGCCGCGGGACTGCAGCTGATGGAGTACTTCAACAGCTTCCTGCCGCCGTTGGGAGTGACGCTGGAGACGGTGCCCGTCATCGAGGCAATCCATCTCGAGCTGCTGGACGTGCTCGACATCCACTTCCAGCATCACCCCTATCTGCTCGGCGGGCATCCCAGCATCGCCGACTTCGGCTTCATGGCCCCGCTCTATGCACATCTGGCACGTGATCCGGTGCCGGCGACCCTGATGAAGAACGTCGCGCCGAACGTGTACCGCTGGACGGAGCGCATGAACACGCCGGGTATCGTCGACGGCGAGTTCTGGGATCGCCCCGCAACGCTCCTGCCGGAAGACGAAATCCCGGCCACCGTCCTGCCTGTGCTGCGCCTGATCTTCGAGACCTGGGGACCCGAATTGCGGGCGAACGTGGCGGCGTACACGGCCTGGCTGGAGGCGCACCCCGCCTTGCCGTCCGGCCACGTGGTCGCTCACCAACAGCAGCGCAAAGTCCATCCGACGCTGGGTCAGATCGAGTACCAGCTGCGCGGAACGAAATTCGCCCGCGCCAGCCACCCGCACTCGCTGTGGCATTTCGAAAAGGCGGCGTCGCTTGCCCGCGCGCTCGACGGCGAAGCCTCGGTGAGGTTGACCGCCCTGCTGCAGGCGACGGATGGCGTCGAGACGATGCGTCTGCGACTGCCGCGACCGATGAAGCGCGACGCCTGTGCGCTCGTGCTCGACTGAACGGCACGTCAGCGGCTCGGGTCGATCAGCACCTTCTCCCCGGTGGCGCGGCGCGAGTACGCGGCGATCTCTGGCAGCCGCAGTGCGTCCGCAAGCGAAATGATCCGTGTGTAGTGGCTCGCGAACGTGGTCTTCAATTCCGACACGACGCGCTCGCGCAGCTTCCGTGTCGTCTCCCCGCCGGCGCGTTCCAGGAACGGCATCAGCAGCCAGCCGCCCACGCCCCAGGCAAAGCCGAAATTGCGCCTGAGCAGCGTCGGGCTGAGGTCGAGCGCGCCGTAGATGTACACCTGCTTGTGGGTGGCCGAGCCGTAGCGGGAGTACTCGGCCGCGTCGCGGTTCGAGGCGACCTCCATGCAATACAGGATCTGGCCCGCCAGCGGCCCGCCGCCGACGGCATCGAACGCGAGCGTGGCCCCGGTTTCGACCACGGCCGCGGTGAGGTCCTGCATGAAAGTTGCGGCGCCCGAGTTGCAGACGTGCCTGGCGCCCTGGTCGCGCAGGATCTGCTCCTGTGACACCGAGCGCACGACGTTGACCAGCCCGATTCCGTCGCGCTGGCACAGGCGATTGAGCATCTGCCCGAGGTTCGACGCCGCGGCCGTGTGCACCAGCGCGGAATGGCCTTCGCGCCGCATCGTCTCCACCATGCCGAGCGCAGTCAGCGGATTGACGAAGCACGAGGCACCGTCCGTCGCCGTGCAGTCCGCCGGCAACGGCAGGCACTGTGCCGCCTTGACGCAACGGTATTGCGAGTACATGGCACCGCCGAACGTGGCGACGGTCCGGCCGACCAGTGCCTGCGCCGCGGGCGAGTCCCCGGCCGCGACCACCGTGCCGGCGCCTTCGTTGCCGACCGGCAGTGACTGGTCGATGCGACCGGCCATGGCCCTCAGTGTGCCCTCGGGGAGCCCGGTTGTGACCACGGGACGGTCCACCGTTCCGGACTGGCGCGCGGTCGTCATGTCGGCCAGGCCGAACAGCAGGCCGAGATCCGAGGGATTCAGCGGCGTGGCTTCGACGCGGACCAGCACCTCGTCCGGACCGGGCGCCGGTGTCGGCAGTTCGATCAGCGAGAGCTCGAGCTCACCGCTGCCCTTCACGAGCGAGCGGATCTGCAAACAGGTACCCGGTACCGACTTTGTCACGCGCGTTCTCCACCGTCGATGCCGCCGCAGTGAGGCAGCTTGCGCATTCCGACGCCACGAGTCCATAGCCCCCCCCCGATCCGGGGGGCGGCTTCGTCAGTCGACGGCGAGACACTGATCCAGACCCGGCATTCGGGGCGGAGGCGGCATCATGTTGACCCTGAAGAAGCACGTCACCCTGCCGGCAGCCGGTCTGTCCGGATTCGAGACGCCGCTCGCGGACGAGGAAGCCGCCATCCAGGCTGTCATGCACCGCTTCGCGAGGGACGTCATGCGCCCGCTGGGCGTGGAACTGGACCGCCTGACCGCGGAACAGGTCATCGCGCCGGGCTCACCCTACTATGGCATCTTCGCCGAATACGCGAAGCTCGGCCTCGATCCGGCCATGCTCGCGGAGATGCCGTCGGAAATGGCGGTGCGCACCGAGTCGCTGATCGGCGAGGAACTCGGCTGGGGAGACGCGGGGCTCGGCGTCTCGCTCGCTGTCGCGGCCTTTCCGCAGCAGATGGCGGCCGTCATCGGCCATCAGGAACTGGTGGACCTCTGCGCTGGCCGGATCGGCTGCTGGATGATCACCCACCCGAACAAGGCAGCGACGTGACCATGCTGGACGTGCGCGCGGAGTGGCCCGCGGGACAGCCGGCGAACAAGGGCAACATGTGGGGACGCCTGCGGGGCGATGAGATCGTCGTCAACGGCCAGTGCTCGGCCTGGGTCTCGAACGGCGCCGTCGCGCAGGTGGCGCTCGGCTACATCGGCGCGGAGTACGCCGGCAGCTTCTACGACCGCGACGGCAACCCCAACGGCATGTCGCTGATCATCCCGCTCGACCTGCCTGGCGTCTCCAAGGGCAGGCCGCTCGACAAGATCGGCCAGCGCGCGCTGCCGCAGGGCGAGATCTACTTCGACGACGTGCGCGTGCCGAAGCGCTTCGCGATCGCGCTCGGCGACGATTACTACGGCAACATGGCGTCGGCCTGGTCGTACGCCGGCACGAACATGGCGCAGCTCTTCACCGGAGTCGCCCGCAGCGCGTTCGATGTCGCGCTGCGCTACTGCCACGAGCGCAAGCAGGGCGGCAAGCCGCTGATCGAGCACCAGCTCACGCGCCACCGAATCGGCGACATGCTGCGTCGCGTGGAGCTGTGCCGCGCGGTCGCCCGACGCTCGCTGGCATTCGCGCGTCTGTCGCCGGCCACGCATCCCTACGTGACCGCGGCCGGCAAGGTCACCGTCACGCAGGAAGCCATGAACGTCGTCGACGCGGCCTTCCAGCTCTTCGGCGGCGCCGGCACCTCGCGCGAGTACCCGATCGAGAAGATCTTCCGCGACGCGCGCGTCGCCCTGATCGAGGACGGCGAGAACACGATCCTGACGTCGCGTCTCGGCATCCTCGCGCAGCAGCTCTACGCCGAAGGCTGGAGCCAGGACTGATCGGTCGCGCAGCGAACAACCCACCGGAACAGGAGAAGAACCTTGGCCAAGTATCCCGTCGTCGTCTACGGCGCGAGCGGCTACACCGGCATGCTGATCATGGACTGGCTGATCGACCAGCAGATCCCGTTCACGGCCATCGGACGCAGCGCCAGGCGCGTGCAGGAGATGATGACCGAGCGCGTCGTGCGGCTCGAATCCGCCACCTTCGAGGTCCTCGAAACCGATCACACGGTCGACGCGCTGACCTCGGCGTTCAAAGGCGCCAGGGTGGTCTGCAATACAGTCGGGCCGTTCGTTCAGCATGGTGCGACCGCCGTCGAGGCGGCGTTGCGGGCAGGCTGCCATCACCTGGACACGACCGGCGAGCAGTCCTATGTCATGGACGTGCGCGACCGCTACGGCGAAGCCTATCGCCAGGCCGGGCTGCTGCTCGCGCCTTCGACCGCGTACATGTACACGTTCGCGGAGATCGCGGCCGAGCTGGCGCTCGAGACCGGCGGCATCGACGCCCTGGAAACCGCGACGCTGTGCCGCGGCACGCGCACTGCGGCTGCGGGCGTGACGGTCGGCTCGACGGCGTCGATCTTCGGCATGGCGCGCGTCAAGCAGCACTACCTCTGGGAAAAGAAGCTGGTCGAGCACCCGGTCACGACCTGCTTCGAAGTCGTGGACCCGAGCTTCATGCAGCCGGTCTTCTCGCTGCCGTGGAGCGGGACGTCGCTGCCGGTGTTCTACCAGAACGACGCGCGCGTGCGCAGCTGCTGCTCCGCCGTGGGCTTCTACGACAACGACGTCATGAAGCTCGCGCACGGCTTTTTCCAGAAGTGGGACGCCGAGTACAAGCACCTGCCCGTCGAGCATCAGGACGCCATCATCAAGGCCGCGGTCGATTCGACGACGCCGGGCATGCCGCCGCGGGAGCGCACGACGGTGGTCCGCACAGTCGACTTCGCCATCGGCCGCGGTCAGCTCGCAGCCGTGCGGGCCACCGTCCACGGTCTCACGGCCTACATCGCCACCGGCGCGCTGCAGACGGCCGCCGTCATGAAGCTGCTCGACGGCGAGACCGCGAAGGTCGGCTTCGCCTCGGCCTGCAAGGCGTTCGGTCACCGCTACCTGCTCGGCTTCCTCGAGCAGCGGGGACTCGCGCGAGCCACCGTCACGCAACTCTGAGCGGGCGCGGCATGGCCATCATCGACTTCTTCGACCGTGGCTGGCGCATCGACCCCCGCGCCACGGCCTATGTGCAAGACGACCGCACCTGGTCGTTCGACGAGGTGGGGGCGCTTTCGTGCCGCATCGCCAACGGCCTGCTGGCCCGCGGCTTTCCAAAGGAGACCAAGGGCGCCGTCTGGGCCACCAACGACGTGACGGCGTGGACCTGCACGCTGGGGCTCTGGCGGGCAAACATGTGCTGGATCCCCGTCGGCGCACGCAACTCGGCCGAGGAGAACCACCACGTCCTCGACGCGTTCGACTGCGAGGTGCTGTTCTTCCAGCGGGCCTTTGCCCCCGTCATCGCCGGGCTGCGTCCGCGCCTGCCCAAGCTCAGGCTCTGGATCTGCATCGACGGCGAGGCCCCGGAACTCCCGGATGCCCCGTCGCTCGCCGACTGGATTGCCACGCAGCCCGCCACGCGGCCCGAGGTCGCCGTGGACATGGACGACGTCGTGATGCTGTCGTCCACCGGCGGCACCACCGGCCAGCCCAAGGGCGTGATGAACACGCACCGCAGCGCGCAGACCTTCTGCGCGCACTTTCTGATCGGCACGCCCTACGGCGCCACCCGCCCGGTCAACCTGGCCGCGGCGCCGATGACACACACCGCCGGGCTGCTGTCACTGCCCTGCACGGCGCGAGGCGGCACCGTCGTGGTCGTGACCAGGCCGGACCCGGCGATCCTGCTGGCAGCAATCCCGAAGCATCGCGTGACGGAGCTGTTCCTGCCGCCGACGGTAATCTACCGGCTGCTCGACGTGCCGGACCTCGGCCGCAAGGTCGATCTCTCGTCGCTCAGATACCTGATGTACGGTGCAGCGCCCATGTCGGTCGACAAGCTGAAGCAGGCGATCGAGGTCATCGGGCCCGTGATGATGGGCGGCTATGGCCAAACCGAAGCCCCCGCAGCCATCGCCTACCTGCCACCAGGCGAGCATTTCGACGGCGACCGGCTGGCTCCGGACACGCGGCTCGCGTCCGTCGGCCGCCCAAACCCGCTCGTGCGCGTGGAGATCATGAACGACGCGAACGAGATCCTCGGGCCGGACGAGACCGGCGAAATCTGCGTGCGTGGCGACCTGGTGATGAAGGGTTACTACAAGGCGCCGGAGAAGACCGCGGAGACGATCGTCGACGGCTGGCTGCACACCGGTGACATCGGCCACATCGATGCGTCAGGCTACCTGCACATCACCGACCGCAAGAAGGACATGATCATCACGGGCGGGTTCAACGTGTACCCGAGCGAGGTCGAGCAGGTGCTCTGGAGTCATCCGGCCGTGCAGGACTGCGCGGTCATCGGCGTGCCCGACGCGAAGTGGGGCGAGGCCGTCAAGGCCGTCGTCGAGCTGAACGCGGGCCAGCAGGCGAGCGCCGAGGAACTCATCGCGCTGTGCAAGGAGCGGCTCGGTTCCGTGAAGGCGCCGAAGTCGGTCGATTTCGTCGCCGCCCTGCCCCGCAGTCCCGTGGGCAAGGTCCTGAAAAAGGACCTGCGCGACAAGTACTGGCAGGGCACACAACGCCGGATCTGAACGACGGGCGGCGACGCGCGGACCGTCGGAACGGCCTGCCCGAGCCGCGAGGAAGCAACGACATGAAACTAGCCGACAAGGTCGCGGTCGTCACCGGTGCCGCTTCGGGCATCGGGCGTGCGCTCGCGCAGCAACTGGCCGCCAGGGGCGCGCGACTGGCCCTCTCGGACATCAACGCGGAAGGGCTCGAGCAGACGCTGCGCCTGCTGCCGGACGGCACGGCGGTGCACCGCTACGTCGTCGACACATCGAGCCGCCAGGCCGTGTTCGATCACGCGGAGGACGTCAGGCGCGACTTCGGCACGGCGCATCTCGTCGTCAACAACGCCGGCGCGACGCTGGTCGGCACGGTCGAGCACCTGAGCATCGAGGAAATCGAGTGGCAGCTCGCCGTCAACCTGTGGGGGCCGATCTACGGCACCAAGGCGTTCCTGCCAATGATGCTCGCGCAGCGCGAAGGCTGCATCGTCAACATCTCGAGCGTGTTCGGCCTGGTGGGCTTTCCGCTGCAGGCGGCCTACAACATCTCGAAATTCGGCGTGCGTGGCCTGACGGAATGCCTGTGGAGCGAACTCGAGGGCACGGGCGTGCAGGCCGTGTGCGTGCACCCCGGCGGCATACGGACCAACATCGACAAGGCCGGGCGTCGCTGCCACGCCGCGGGCGCTGAGGAAAGCGCGTTCGACGGATGGGCGGAACAGATGCTGCTGACACCCCCCGCCGCCTGCGCGGCGGACATCGTGGCCGGCATCGAGCGCGGCAAGCGTCGCATCGTCACCGGACACCGGTCGACGTCGCTCTGGTGGTTGAGCCGCTGGCTGCCGAACCGTTATCCAGCTGTGCTCAAGGCACTGGCCGCACGGCGGCCGGACTGAAGCAACCGACGTCATCAGTGGCCCGACCACGGAGTCTCCGTCCATGACCCACGTGTACGTCGCCGGCATCGCCATGACGGTCTTCGGCCGTCACCCGGAACGCTCACTCGATGGCCTGGCGCACGAAGCGCTGCAGCGCGCGGTGGCCGACGCCGGCTGCAAGACTGCGGACATCGGCGTGGCCTTCTACGCCGGCATGACCAACGGCCCGCTGCAGGGGCAGATCTCGATCCCGGGTCAGGTCGTGTTCAGCAAGATCGGCATCGAGGGCATACCGGTCTTCAACGTCGAGAACGCCTGCGCATCGGGCAGTTCGGCGGTCAACCTTGCCGTGCAGAGCCTCAAGGCCGGGACGGCCGACGTGGCGCTGGCCATCGGCGTCGAGAAGATGAACATCCCCGACAAGGCGAAAGCCTTCTCGATCTTCGAAGGCGGGTGGGACGTCTCGCGCACCGAGGAAAACACGGCGACGCTGCTGCAGATGGGCGCAGGCATCACGCCGCCGCCCGGGTCCGAATCCGACAAGCCCTACAGCAGGTTCATGGCCATCTACGCCGCCTTCTGTCGCTGGCACATGAAAACCTACGGCACGACGCAGCGCCAGATCGCGGCCGTCTGCGCCAAGAATCACCAGCACTCGGTGCACAACCCCTGGTCGCAGTTCCGCAAGCCGTACACGGTCGACGAAGTCCTGGCGGCGCCACCGATCACCTATCCCATCACGCTGCCCATGTGCGCGCCGCTCTCCGACGGGGCGGCAGCGGCCATCCTCTGCACGGACGAAGGCCTGCGGCGCATCGGCGGGGATCGCCGGCGGTCGGTCCGCGTGGCCGCGAGCGTGGTCCGCAGCTTCACGCACCGTCGGCTCGACGAGCCCGCGAAGCACGTGAGCCGGCTCGCCGCGCTGCAGGCCTATGAGCTGGCCGGGCTCGGCCCCGAGGACATCGACGTCGCGGAGGTGCACGACGCGTCGGCCATGGGCGAGATCATCCAGTCGGAAAACCTGGGCTTCGCACCGCTCGGTGGCGGCGGGCCCGCGGCCGAGCGCGGCGAGTTCGCGCTCGGCGGGCGCCTGCCGATCAATCCCTCGGGCGGGCTCGAGTCCAAGGGCCACCCGCTCGGGGCCACCGGCATCGGCCAGCTCTACGAGCTCACGACGCAACTGCGCGGCGAGGCTGGCAGCCGGCAGGTCGAGGGCGCACGACACGCCATGCAGGAGAACGGCGGCGGACTCCAGGGCATCGAGGAGGCCGCGGTCGCGATCCACATCCTGTCGAGGTGAAGCGATGAGTCAGCCCATCTCCCCGCTCGACCTGATGTGGCTGATCATGGAGACGCAGGCGGGCCCGACGCATGTCGGCGCCCTGTTGCTGTTCGAAAAGCCGCACGGGCACCCGCACGTCGTGCGCGAGATCGTCGAGGCCTATCGGGCCGCGCGGCCGACAGCGCCTTACAGCTACGTGCCGGAACTCGGCAGGCTGCCGCATTTCCGCGAAACGACGTCCTACGACCCGGGCTACCACGTCCAGCACTTCGCACTGCCGGAAGGTGCCACGGACGACGACCTGCTGCGCCTCGTGGCCGATCTGCACGAGCCGATGCTCGACCGGCAGCGACCGCTGTTCCGTAACTGGTTCATCGACGGCGTGCCGGGCCACCGCTTCGCGCTCTACGTCAAGGCGCATCATTCGATCACCGACGGCGTGTCGGGCATGCAGCGGCTGTCGGCCAGCTTCAGCACGAACGCCCGCCGCGGGATTCCGTCGCCGGCGTTCGCCGCAGCGGTCACGGCGCACAGGCCACGGCCACCGAAGGCACTCGTCGACCGCCTGGCGGAACTCGGCATTTCCGCAACCCGGCAGACGCTGGCCTTCGGCGACGTTTCGGCGGGCGCGCTGCGCAAGGGTCTCGCGTCGCTGCTCGGCGCCGCGCCGGTCGGCAACGCACCGTTCACGGCGCATCGCGGACCCATGAACGAACCGCTGCAGATGGCGCGCTCAGTCGCCACGCTGTCGCTGCCGCTCGAGGACATGCACTCCGTCGCCCGTCGCTTCCATGCGACGCTGAATGATCTCGCCGTCGCGATCGTGGACGAAGGCGTGCACCGCTACCTGCGCGGTCGCGGCAGCGGGTTCCCGCACCGCCTGGTGGCCTTCTGCCCCATGTCGCTGCGCGACGAGGGCGACGCCGCGGCCGGCACGAAGGCGTCCGCGATGTTCGTACACCTCGGCGGGCACGACGCGACGCCCGTCGAGCGCCTCAGGCAGGTCGTCGCAGCCCTGGACGCCGGCAAGCGCGAACTGCGCTCCATGTCGCGGGACGCCGCGATGGTCTACGCGGTGGCGCTGCTCGGCGTCGCGGAGCTCGCGACGGCGGCCCACGTCGACCGTGTCGCGCCACCGCTCGCCAACGTCGTCGTCTCGAACGTGCCGGGCGGGCGCGAGCGCCGCTACCTGAACGGAGCGCCCCTGGTCGGCATCTTTCCGGTGTCGGCCATCGCGATGTCGGTCGGCCTGAACGCGACGCTCACCTCGTACCACGACCGCATGGACTTCGGTTTCGTTGCGAACGGCGCAGCGCTGCCCGGCCTGCCGCAACTGGCTGCGCACGTGCGCGCGGCGTACGAGGAACTCGCGGCGACGGGAACCCCGCGACGTGCGCGGCGGCCGCGTGCTTCCGGCCACCGCATCAGGTCACCGCTCAGGCAGCCGGGTTCATCACGGCCTTGATCTCGAGGAAGTCGTGCAGGCCGAGTTCGCCCCATTCGCGGCCGTTGCCTGACTGCTTGTAGCCGCCGAACGGCGCTGCGAAGTCGAGACCGGCGCCATTGACGTGGACCATTCCGGCACGCAACCGCGAGACGATGCGGCCCATGCGCGCCGGGTCCTTGCCCGTGACGTACGACGACAGGCCATACACGGTGTCGTTGGCGATGCGGATCGCGTCTTCCTCGTCTTCATACGGCAGGATGCAGAGTACGGGCCCGAAGATTTCCTCGCGCGCGATGGTCATGTCGTTGCGGACGTTCGCGAATACGGTCGGCCGCACGTAATACCCGGTGTCGAGGCCCTCGGGCCGCCCCGGGCCGCCGCAGACCAGCGTAGCGCCCTGCTCGATGCCGGAGTAGATGAGTCGCTGGATCCTTTCGAACTGTGCCTCGCTCACGACAGGCCCGATGACCGAGTCCGGTCGCGCCGGGGCGCCGACCTTGACGGCGGCTGCGGTGGCCTTCGCGACGGCGACGGCCTCATCGTGCCGTGTGCGCGGCACCAGCATCCGGCTCGGGGCATTGCACGACTGCCCCGAATTCAGCATGAGGCCCTGCACCCCGCCGGCGACGGCGCTCGCGAAATCCGCGTCGTCGAGCAGGATGTTCGGCGACTTGCCACCGAGCTCCTGCGCCACCCGCTTGACGGTGTCGGCCGCCGCCTTGGCGACCTCGATGCCGGCGCGCGTCGAGCCGGTGAACGACACCATGTCGACATCCGGATGACGCGCGAGCGCGGCGCCCACGGTCGGGCCATCGCCGTGCACGAGATTGAACACGCCACGCGGCACGCCGGCGGCCTCCAGGATCTCGGCGAACAGCGCGGCGCTGAGTGGAGCCACCTCCGATGGCTTGAGCACCATGGTGCAGCCCGCTGCCAGCGCGGGCATGGCCTTGCAGGCGATCTGGTTGATCGGCCAATTCCACGGCGTAATCAGCGCGCACACGCCGACCGGCTCGCGCCGCAGCACCGTCGTGCCGCGCCGCTCCTCGAGCGGCAGCTGTCTGAGCGCTTCGAGCGTCGCCGAGATATGTGCCGGCCCCATGGCGGCCTGCGCCTGCTCACACAGCCACATGGGCGCGCCCATTTCCCGCGAGATTGTCTCCGCCATCTCGGCGAAGCAACGCTGGTACTCGGCGAGGATGCGCTCGAGGAGCGCGATGCGCTGCTCGCGCGTCGTCTGCGACCAGACCGGAAAGGCCGCTTTCGCCGCAGCGACTGCGGCATCGACGTCCGCCACCTCGCCCAGCGCGACCTCGCCGATCGGCTGCTCCGTCGCCGGGTTGATCACGTCGAGGCGGCGGCGCCCGCGTGGCTCGACCCAGGCGCCGTCGATGTAGAACTTCAGGCCGTTGCGCATGATTGTCTCACCTGCGGATTGTGCCGTTGATGAACCGCCCCGAGTCAGGTCACGCCGGCCGCACGCTGGTTGTCGACGGCCGTGGCGGCACGCCGGTGGAATACGGACGTCGGCAGCAGGAAGTACGACAGCGCCGGAATCAGGACCAGCGCGCCGAGCATGTTCCAGAGAAACATGAACGCAAGCAGGATGCCCATGTCGGCCTGAAACTTGATCGGTGACCAGGCCCAGGTCACGACGCCCGCAGCCAGCGTCAGGCCAACCAGCGCGACGATGCGGCCGGTGAACGCCAGCGCCGAGCGATAGGCGTCGGTGAGCGGCATGCCCCGGCGCTGCCCGTGCAACTGCACCGACAGCAGGTAGAGCGCGTAGTCCACGCCGATGCCGACGCCGAGCGCGATGACCGGCAAGGTCGCGACCTTGACGCCGATGCCCAGCACGACCATCAGCGCCTCGCACAGCACCGAGGTGAGCGCGAGCGGCAGCAGCGCAATGAGCACCGCACGCCAGGACCGGAACGCGATCAGACAGAGGACGGCGACCGTGCCGTAGATGTAGGCGAGCATTTCCAGCCAGGCCTTGCGGATCACCTGGTTGACGGCCGCCTCGATGCCCGCCGACCCGGCGGCCGGCAGCAGAGTCACTTCGGCGACGGGGTTCGCGGCGATGAACTCGTCGGCCGTCTTCGCGACGGTCTCGAGCGTCGCCGCCTTGTGATCGCGCAGGTAGGCGATCACGGGCATCACCGAGCACTCGACGTTGGTCAGGTCGGGTGTGTTCTGGATCGCCTGCTGCGCGCCGTAGTTGAGCACCTCCTGGTTGCGCGACAGCGTGTACCACTTCGCCGATCCCTCGTAGGTACCGGCCGTGACCTGCTTCACCGAGTCCGCGAGTGAAATCGTCGCCTGCACCTCGGGCACCTGCTGCAGCCGCCACGCGAGACGGTCCGCCTGTTGCAGCGTCGCGTAACGCGTGCACGCCTCGACCGGCGTCTTGACGATGACCGCGAAGACGTCGGACGACAGCGAGAAGTGCGAAGTGACATAGGCATTGTCGACGTTGTAGCGCGAGCTTGCCCTGAGTTCGGGAGCGCCCGGGTCGAGGTCGCCGATCTGCAGGCGCTTCGACACAACGTGACCACCGACGGCGAGTGCGACGGCGACAACGACCGCCGTTGCCGCCCAGCCACGACGTTGCGCGAAATTGTTGAACAGCGCCCACACGCCAGTCGTGCCGACGCCCTGCTCCTCCTGCTTCAGACTGCGCGCCGCCGCGGTACGGCTCACTCCGGTGATCGACAGGATCACGGGCAGCAGCACGAGGTTGGTGAACAGCAGCACGCAGACGCCGATCGTGGCTGCGATGGCGAGTTCGCGGATCGCCGGAATCGGGATCAGCAGCAGCACGGCGAAGCCCGCCGCGCCGTTCAGCAGCGCCGTGACGCCGGCGACGAACAGGCGGCGGAACGTGTAACGTGCCGCGACCAGCGTCACGGTGCCGCGACCGACGTCCTGCTGGATGCCGTTCATCTTCTGCGCTCCGTGCGAGACGCCGATCGCGAAGATCAGGAACGGCACGAGCACGGAGAAAGGATCGAGGCCCAGGCCGAGCAGGCGCAGCAGCCCCACCTGCCAGACCACCGCGATCAGCGAGCACAGCAGCACGACGCCGGTGCTGCGCACGCAGCGCGTGAAGTAGAACAGGATCGCGGCAGCGATCGCGATCGCGGCACCGAAGTACATGATCACCTTCAGGATGCCGTCGAGCAGCGAGCCGATGATCTTGGCGAAGCCGATGACGCGCACCTTGAACCTGCCGTCGGCCGTCTCGTAGCGATCGCGGACGTTGCTCTCGATCGCGCGCGACAGCGCCCAGTAGTCGATCGGCTTGCCGGTCGCCGGATCCACGTCGAGCAGCGGCACGATGATCATCGCCGACTTGAAGTCGTTCGCGACCAGGTTGCCGACCAGGCCGGCCTTCATGATGTTCTGGCGCAGCCGCTCGACGGAATCGCGCGAGCCGTCGTAGGTGTCGGGCATCACGGGGCCGCCCGCGAAGCCCTCCTCGGTCACCTCGTTGTAGCGGACCACCGGCATCCAGATCGACTTGACCCAGGCACGGTCGACGCCGGGCGTCAGGAAGACCTCGTCGTTGATCTTGCGCAGCGTCTCGAGGTACTCGGGGTCGAAGATGTCGCCCTGCGTGTTCTCGACGACGACGCGCAGCGTGTTGCCGAGGCCGCGCAGCTGGTCCTTGCTGGCGATGTAGTTCTGGATGTAGGGATGGCCGACCGGCAGCATCTTCTCGTAGCTCGCGTTCAGGCTGACGCGCGCCGCGGCGATGCCGAGCCCGATCGTCACGACCAGGCAGATGAGCATGACGAGACTGCGATTGTTGAAGATCAGTCGCTCGAGGCGGTTGCCCGAACTGAGGTCGAAGTCCGCGAGGTCGCGAACGACCGGCATGGCTTCGATGTTCTGGGTCGGTGCGGCCATGGTGTCACCTCGCGGCATCGGGTCCGACGACCACCACGCCGAACGGGCCGGTGGCGGCCAGGCGGCCACCGCCCACGTCGACGATGGACGTCAGGGGAAGGGTCTTCTGGACCGGCACCGGCTTGAAGGTCGTGGCGCCATCGTGGCTGATGGCGAGCCGCCCGCCCTGGTCGGCGAGGATCACGACTCCGGGCTGCGGACTCGTCGAGCTGACGATCGTGGCCGGCAGGCCGGCATCGACCCGCGTCCAGGACGCGCCCGTATCGATGCTGCGGAATGCATTGCCGCGCAGCCCGTGCACCAGCACGGCGTCGCCGGTGTCGGCGATGCCGAACAGGCTGCCCGCATAGTCGACCGGCACGGCTACGAAACGGCCCACGGCAGCATCGAGCCTGAGTACCGTGCCGCCCTCGCCGGCGATGAACAGGTGGCCGGCGGCAGGACGGATGGCATACAGGTTCATCAGACGGGGGTTTTCCGTGCGGTCGTACCAGGATTCCCAGGTCTGGCCGCCGTCGGTCGTGCGCAGCAGCAGGTTGTAGGCCCCGACAACCCAGCCGGTCGTGTCGTTCTCGAACCACACGTCGAGGAAGGGTTTGTCCGCGCCGGCCTCGACGTTGCGCTCGGCTTCAGCCGTCAGGCCCTGCAGCAGCGTCGACTGCGGATTCGCGGCGAGTTTCGTCTTGAGGTCGGCGAGGACGAGGGCGTTGACCGCCCGTCCGTCGAGCTGTTTGGTCCAGGTCGCACCGCCGTCGCTCGTCGCCAGCACGACACCGTCGTGCCCCACGGCCCAGCCCCGCTTCGGTGACGGGAAGTGCACGGCCGTGAGGTCCGAACTCACCGGTACGGCGGCCTGGTTCCAGCTCATGCCGGCGTCCGGCGAGACCAGGATGTGACCGCGCGGCCCGACGGCGACGAGCGCGTCGCCTGCCTGCGTGACCGCGAGCAGCAGATGCCTGGCGGCGATCGGCGAGGCAAGCGCCGGTCTCTCGAGCACGTCACCGGATGGTGCGGGCTCGGCGGCAGCCATCGGGCCTGACCAGGTCGCGCAGGCGAACGCGAACACCACCCCAAGGATTGGCTTCCTCACGTGTCCCCCTGACCGCCCCGGGGCTTCGCAACCCCGGGGCGTCTTGCCATCGGTCAGCGAATGCCGGCGCCCGCGAGCGAGTCCGGCTGCCAGTCGCGCACCGGGAAGCCCTCGCCCCACTTGACGCCGTAGTACAGGCCGCAGTTGCCCTGCGACGAATACTGGCCGGCGATCAGGTCATAGGCGATCTGCAGCGTGATCGTGAGCGCCTTGACATCGTACGCATAGGCCGTCGGGCCGTAGACCGTGCGATAGAGCTGCCCGCGCGCGTCGTAGCCCTCGGCCGCCACGGCGACCCAGCTGTCCTCGTCGAGGTAGAAGGTGCGCTTGTGATAGACGTGGCGCTTGCCGGGCTTCAACGTCGCCTCGACGACCCAGACGCGGTGCAACTCCCAGCGCAGCAGGTCGGGGTTGAAGTGGTTCGGCGTCGTGATGTTTTCCTTCTTGCCCGGCGCGTACAGCGCCTTGTAATCGTTGTACGGGATGATCACCTCGCGCTTGCCGACCAGCTTGTAGTCGTAACGATCGAGCGCGCCGTTGTAGACGAATGCGTCGTCGTAGGTTGCCGCGCCCGCAACGCCCGGGTTCGGCGTGTCGTAGGCGAGGTCCGGCGCGAGCTTGACCCGGCGCTGCCCCGGCAGGTACTGCCAGGCCTTGCGCGGCTGCTTGAGCGGATTGACGTGGTCCCACACCACCAGCGACTCGCCCGCGCGCCGCGCCGGGCCGATGTACTCCTGCTTGACGTACCAGAACACATCGGTGGGCTTGATGACCTTGTCGATGTTCTCGGGCCGGTACAGCGGCCATTCCTGGTAGCTCAAACCGGTGGAGCCGAGCGAAGCCACGCCCGCGCGATCGACGTTGTAGGCATCGTACTTGCATGTGGAGGAGATGCCGTTGTAGCGCATCAGGTGGTTCCACATCGCCTCGTTGCCGGTCTTCGGGATCGGGAACGGCACGCCCGGGAGAGCGTTCTCGAACCCGAGGCCGCCGTCGACCGACTTCGCCTGCACCGCGTTCTTCGCCGTGTTGTCCAGCACCTTCTGCGGGTAGGTCACCGGACGATGCGTCGGATACACGTCGACGCGCATGCTTGGGTAGCGCTTCAGCAGCGCGTAGGTCGCGGCCGTGAGCTGCCCCTTGTACTCGTCGGCGTTCTTGCCGGTGATGACCACGCGCGGCTTGTCGGCCGCGTACGGGTCGGGACGCATGCCGCTGCCGGGCTTGAAGTCGGCCGGCAGCGTCGTCAGGCCGCCGGTCCACTCGGGAATGGTGCCGTCCTTGTTGCCGGCCCTTTCGCCCCCCACGGGCGTGAGCGTCTTGCCAAGCTGGGCCGCCTCGTCCGGGGAAACGGCAGCCAGGGCGCCGGCGCTGAACGCGGCGATCACAGCCGCGATGATGGTCTTGCGGATCATGTCTTGGGTCCCCTCAGAACGTGGTCTTGAACGTGACTGCGAAGAAGTCACGGTCGGCGATGATGGCGTTGGTGCCGTTGAAGACGTTCACAGCGCCTTCCACGACGCAGGTTCCCGGCACGCCGGCAGCGCCCGGCCGGCCGCACTTCGAGTTGTCGCCGTAGAAGCCGACGTACTTGAAGTCCAGGCGATAGCGCTGGTAGAAGTCGAGCGCCACGCCGATGCCAAAGGTGCCGGCGCCGTCCTGGCCACCCGCCGTGACGGCGGAGTTGCTGAAGCCCTGTGACCACGACAGCGGCGCGAGCACGTCCATGCCCGGTGCGACCTGGAACCACGTCGGCGTGAAGTTGACCGCCAGGCCGTAGTAGTTCTTGTCGACGGCATCGATGGCGTCGTAGCCCTTGCGGCCCTTGAACACAGCCTCGTTCTGCGTCACGTCGAGCCACTGCATCCACGTGAGTTCGGTGGCCCAGTTGGCCGAATCGAACAGCGGGGTCTCGCCCATGACGCCGAGCAGGTTGACGACGCCGTGCAGCGTGTCGGCCAGCGCACCGGGCGTGCCTTCGAGTTCGGCCACGTCGGCGACGGAAATCTGTCCCAGCGCGGGATTGACCAGCGGACCCGGCAGCACCTGGACCGCATCGCTGAGCACCGGCATGTTCTGCCGATAGTTGAGCTCGGCACCGAGGCTGACGCCGAACACCTGTTTCGACAGACTCAGGCCGAAGATGTCGATGTCTTCGCCGTAGGCGAGGTTGTAAGTCCCGAACCGGCCCTTGCTGCGCAGGTCCGCGACGTTCGTCGCCTGGCGGTTGATGATGCAGGGCGTCGGCGCCGTCGGGGCCAGCGGCTGGCCGCCGATCGCGGCGCACACCGCGGGGCTTGGCACATTGGCGAGTCCCGGCGTCAGCATGAGCTGCGGCTGCATGTCGTAGGTGCGACGGTAGTAAGCGCCGAACGTGGCGTCGGCCCACTCCGGGCTCCAGCGCAACGCCAGTCCGTAGTTGCCGGTGTTCTCCTCGGGCTCGATGTCCTTGCCGCGCCAGGCGCGCAGGTAGGTCGGTGCGCCCGGGACCAGCGCCGCGAACGGGTTCCTCGCCACGATGAACGACTCGCCGGAGTAGAGCAGCGGATCGCCGACGCTCAGGTACGACCCGGCCTCAGGGTAGCGGTAAGCCTGGTTGTCGAAACCCTGCCAGTTGAAGAAGTACTGCGCCGCGATCGACAGGTCGTCGGTCACCTGCGACTGCACGTTGAAGCCGACGCGCGGCCGGAACAGCTCCTTCGCTTCGGCGCCCGGCGTCGCGAGCCCCTTCCAGACGTCGATCGGGTTCTGCGAGTACGACACGCCATGCACGGCGCCGCCGAGCAACAGGCCTTCGCCCCAGTACACGGTCGTCTGACCGAGCTTGACGTTGACCGGCGCGTCGCCGACGTTGAACTTCGCGAACGCGAACACGTCGAGAAGCTCTCCCGACGGCCCCTCGCCGTAGCGTTGGGTGTGCGGGTCGAGGTCCAGCGACGGCATGCCTTTGACGAGGTTGTTCGCCGTCGCGACGTTCTGGTTGTCGGGGCTGCTGTAGCCCGGGTCCCACCAGCCGGCGGCGCTGACGCGGAAGCCGAGCGACTTGCGCCAGACGACGTCGAATTCGCTGAGCAGGTCGAGACGGGCGAACATGTGGTTCTGGTCGAAGTTGCGGTCGCCGTCGTCGAAGTTGGGGTTGCCGAGGATGGCGGCGTCCTGCGTCTCGGTGCGCAGCGACACGTTCGCGCGCACGGTATTGTCCCAGCGGATCGCCAGGTCTTCATTGCCGGTGTTCACTTCGAACGCGTCCGCCGTCATCGGCAGGGCGAGCGCGGCCGCGATCGCGATGCCGAGGACGCTCGTCCGCCGCGCAGTCGTGCCCTGCCGCAGGCTGGTCATCGTCTCGTTCATGGGTCCCCCCAGGCTGGTTGTCCGATGCCGGGGACACGGCGCAGGCCGGCCCCGATGGCGCGGAATTCTTTCAACCACACGGGAGCGGCGGCCCCCCCAAGGTTGGGGGGGAGCGGGGCGGGAACCGACCTCGGGACCGGCAATCTCTCCCGAACGTCCAGCCCGCACGGGCCGACAGCAACGGACTCAGCCGTCGATCAGGCCGAGCAACCGAGCGCGATCAACGGCGTGCTTGCGACTGCCGGCGTCGAGCTTCTGATACACATTCTTGAGGTGCCATTTGACCGTCTGCTCGCCCACGTCGAGCGCGCGGGCGATGTCCTTGTTCGCTTTGCCGCCCGCGAGCAGCGCGACCACCCTCGCCTCCTTCGGCGTCAGCAGGCCGCCGGTCGCGACTGTCGTGCCGTCCGGTCTGCCCGGTCGCCGGTGAGCGCCGTCGTCGCTGCGGACCGGGACGGCGGGCGGACGGGCGTGGTCGTCACGGGCCAGCATCGACGGCAAGACGTGGTGCAGGCTCAGCACGAAGCTGCGCAGGCCGGTGAGTTCCGCGAGCCCGAGCAGCTCGGTGAGCATGCTCCGCGCGTCCTCCCGACCCGCCATCTGCGCCGCCACGACATGCAGCGCCTGCACCGTCAACGCGGTCACGCCTCCGCGCACGCGCGCCGGAATGCTGGAAGTCGCCGGCAAGGTAGCCATCGCGCCATCCGGATCGCCCTCGGCCAAGTGCATGTAGGCATGCGCGACCGCCAGCATGCCCTCGCAGTGCCACCTCATGACGTCATAGCGCGGACTCACCAGCACCGGACGCAACGCCTCGAGTTCCTGCAGCAGCTCGCGCGCCTTCTGGACGCGACCGCGGACGCTGTGCACGCGGACCTGGAACGCGAGGCCCAGCATCGTCAGCCGCGGCAGATCCCGCGTGCTGCCGTACTCCGCAAGCGCGGTGAAGTATTCGATCGCGCGGCCCTCCTCGCCGCGACGCAGGTCGATCTCGCCGAGCACGCGGTAGGCCAGCGCGACGGGGTCGGGCATCCCCGAGTGCTCGATCACGTCCACGCGATCCGCAAGTACGGCCCGCGCCCGCTCGATCTGGTCGTCGAGCAGGTACGCCGCCGACAATACCGCTGCGTGCATCGCCGCCGGGATGCTGCGTCGGCCCAGCTCCGTCTCGGCCGCCTCGAGACGCGGCACGAGCAAGGCGATCGCCCGGGCCGCATGGCCTTCCCAGACGTAGCTCAGCCCCATGAGCATGTCGCTGAAGCTCAACGCCATGCGCATGCCGGGTTCCCGTGCGATCTGGCGCATCGCCGTGGACAGGCCCCGGCGCGCCCGCTCCGACTCGCCGCTCAGCATGTCGAGCACCGCGCGCGAATTGGCCATCGAGATGACCTGCAGCGGTTCCGCGGACGGCGGGGCGTGCTCCCAGTCGCTCAAGGCAGCGGCGACGCGGCCGGGCTCGTCGCGAAAGACGCCCGCGGCAGCCGCGACGACGTCGGCCAGGTAACGGCACTCCTCGTCGTATTGCGGGTGATGCGCGATCTTCTCGAGGAGCGCCAGTACCGCGCGGGCATCGTCGCTGATGGCCTTGATCCAGGCGATGCAGAGCTGCAGGCGCACGTCGCGGGCGATGGCCTGCGGCGACAGCCGTCGAATCCAGTCGCGGGCCTCGGCCAGCCGCCCTTCGCGCGCAACGTCGAGCAGACAACGTGCCGCGAGCGACGCCGCGAGTTCGTCGTCGCCGGCGGCGAGCGCGTGGCGCGCCGCGTCCTGCAGCATGCCGTGCTCGGCGTGCCAGGCGGCCGCGCGCGAGTAGCAGGCGCGCCGCTCCTCGACCGGCAGGCTGTCAAACTGACCGAGCAGGAACTCGCGCGCCATCGCATGCAGCCGCAGCCACTGTCGACCTTCGCCCTCGGTGACGACGGGGGACTCGTCCGCGAGCATCGCGAGAAGGCACGCCGCGTCGGCATTGCCCGTGACGGCCGCACAGGTATCCGGTCTCAGCACCTCGAGAATCGACGTCCGCACCAGGAAGTCGGCGATGTCCGGTGGCAGACGCGACAGCATCGACTCGAAAAAGAAATGATGGATGTCGCCGCGTCGCGCGCTCAGCTGGCCGATGACCTCGTGCAGGTCGGTGGCCCGCTCGATCACCGAGATTGCGAGCTGCAAGCCGAGCGGCCAGCCCTCGGTGACGTCGTGGAGCCTCGCCGCATCGTCGACGTCGATGCGTCTGCCGAACCGCGTGCGCAATAGCGCCAGCGTCTCGTCGAGGCGCAGGCGCAGATCGCCGGCGTCGAACTGGGCGAGCCGGCCCGTCGCACGCAGGTCGGTGAGGTCGATTTCGAGCGGACGCCGTGTGCCCAGCGCGAACTGCAGGTTGGCCGGCGCGTTGTTGAGCAGATAGGCGAGCAGCCCGCGCATCGCCTCCTGCGGCATCCGGTGCACGTCGTCGAGCACGACGACGGTGGGCGTCGCGAGCCGCGCCACTTCCGCCAGCAGCGTGGTCAGCGCGGCCACGTTGCGGTCGCGGTGCAGGCGCGCTTCCGCCGCGGCAACGGCAAAGGCCTCGCGACCGGTGGCGGCGCCGAGGGCGTACGAGAGCAGTGCGACGAACCGCGACCCGTCATCTTGCGAGTCGAGCGTGATCCACGCCACCGACACGCCGCGTTCGAGCCACATGCGACGCCATTGGGCCAGCAAAGTGGTCTTGCCGAAGCCCTGCGGCGCCGTGACGACGAGGGCGAGCCGGTCGTTGACTTCCGCCCAGCGGTGCTCGAGGCGGGCCACGGCCGGCGAGTGACGCCCCTGCCGCGGCGGGGCGGTCTTCAGCAGGAACTGCGGCTCAGCCATCCGGCCGGCGCCTCCTTACGTGCGCATCGTGCACGTTTCACTCCCCCTTCAGATTGCCTGACGGAGCATAGCCCATGGCGCGCCGGGTGAGCTGAACCGCACGCCCCCCCGACGCGGGGAGGGTCCGGGGCACGCGGCGGAGCTAGGCTGGTCTCCGTGAAACAGAGCACCATCCTGGAAGTCGACACGCGCATCGTCACCGACGAAGGCCGCCCGTGGCTGTCGCTGCGGCCGTACGCGGACCTGGTCTCGATCAAGCTGCTGTCGACCGACCCGGTCCGCGGCGAGATCATCGTGGTACTGCGCGCGCCTCCCGGCATCGAGCTGCCGCGCCACCGCACGACGGGCTCGATGACCGTCTACACGATGCAGGGCCGCTGGAAGTACCGCGAGCGCGACTGGGTGGCGGGCCCCGGCAGCCTGGTCATCGCGCCGGCCGACTCCTGCCTGACGCCCTGCGTGCTGGGTGAAGGCGCGGACGACGCCATCATGCTGGTGCTCGCCTCGGGCGACGTGCAGTGCCTCGACGACGCCGGCCACGTGCTCGGCGTCGAGAACTGGCGCACGGCCACCGATCGCCATCTCGAGCACTGCGAGGCGCACGGCCTCGATCCCGGTACGGTCCTGCCGCCGTCCGCGCCACTGACGGTGGGACGTCCGCAGGCGGGTTGCCGGTCCATCTGAATTGGAGCGCCCCCGGCGCATCAGGGAAAAGAGCCATGCAGCAACTGAGCGGCATCGACAACGTCATGCTGTTTTCCGAGAAGCGCAACATGTACAACCATGTTGGTGCGCTCGTGGTCTACGACGTGACGACGGCGCCCGGCGGCCACGTCCGGTTCAAGGACGTCCTGCGTCACTTCGAAGAGCGCCTGTACCGGCACCCGGTGTTCCGGCAGCGGCTCGTGCCCGCCCCGCTCGGCATCGACCGGCCCTACTGGGTGGCCGATGCGGCGATCGACGTCGAGTACCACTTGCGTCACATCGCCCTGCCCAAGCCCGGTGACTGGCGCCAGCTCATGATCCAGGTGGCGCGGCTGCACTCGCGACCGCTCGATCGCGCGCATCCGCTCTGGGAGGCCTACGTGATCGAGGGTCTCGACAACATACCGAAGCTGCCCCCTGGCGCGTTCGGAGTCTTCCTGAAGATCCACCATGCGATCGTCGACGGTATGGCCGCCGCGCACCTCATGCAGCAATTGCACACCGCCGGGCCGGCGCCCGCGCGGCCCGCCACCGAAGCGCGCACCGTGGTCGCCGATCGCGAACCTTCCACGGTCGAACTGCTCGCGCGGTCCGTGTCCAATCGCGTCGACCATGCCGTGCGGCTCGGTCGATTCACGACGCACCTCGCCCGGCGCGTCGCAGCTGGCGCGCGCAGCGAATGGCCCAACCTCGCGCGCGGCGACGTGGGTCGCCTCGCCAACCGCATCACTTCCATGCTGCCGCCGGCCGCTCCGGCGACGCGCTTCGGCGGCAAGGTGTCCGGGCACCGCGTCATGGAAGCGCGCGGCCTGCCCCTTTCGCACATCAGGCGCATCCGCGCCAAGGTGCCGGGGACGACGCTGAACGACGTGTTCGTCGCCGTCGCGAGCGGGGCGGCGCGCCGTTACCTGCTGGAGAAGGACGAACTGCCGGACGATTCGCTGGTCGGCCTGATGCCGATCTCACTGCGTTCGGACGCATCGGCCGGTGGCAACGAAGTGTCTGGCGTGCCGGTGCGCGTGCGATCGGACGTCGCCGACCCGATCGAGCGGCTGCGCGCCGTGCACGAGGAGACGCAGGCGGGCAAGGAGCGCGGCGAGCGCATGGGTCTCGATCTGCTCAAGAACGCCATCGACGTGCTGCCAGCGCCCGCCGCCGAACAACTCTTCCTGCGGGTCGTCCAGTGCAATCTCACCGTATCGAACGTGCGCGGGCCCGACCAGGCGATGTACCTCGCCGGCGCCAAGGCCATGTGCATGTACCCGGTGAGCATTCCAGCGGACGGTACCGGTCTGAACTTCACGGCCGTCAGCTACAACGGCGTGCTGTGGATGAGCATGGTTTCGTGCCGCGACATGATGCCGGACCCGGGCTTCATGCTCCGCTGCATCGAGGAGTCGTGGCAGCAACTGCTCGCCGCCGCCGACGCGCTGCCGGCGCCGAAGGTCGGGCACAAGACCGCAGCGCCAGCGCGGCGGGCTCGCGCGGCCGGCAAGTCGCGGCCGGCGCGTCGACGCGCGGACGGGAGAACCACCGCCCGCTGAACGGGCACCCGGTTCCGATTTCCCGCGGAGCGCGGCCGGGACGACCACCGGTACCCGGTACCGACTTTCCGGTAGCCGCGTGGTAGCCTCGATGCTTCCTGTCTTCGAGGATCGCTCATGCGAGCTACCCGGGCACTGGTTTGTGCCACGTACTGTGCATTGGCCATCCCTTTCGCCAGCCTTGCCCAGACCGTCGAGAAGCCCGCGGCGCTGGTCGCCGACGGCATTCCGCCCGTGCCGGCGGAACTCGCCGCCCGCACGCGGCCGTACATGGAGTTCCGCACGGCGACGTTCCTGGGCTGGCACCCGAAGGATCGCTCGCTGCTGGTCGCCACACGATTCGGCAACACCAACCAGGTACATCGCGTCGCCCGCGCCGGGTCCGCGCGCGAGCAGCTCACGTTCGAGGAAGACCGCATCGCTTCCGCAACCCACGCACCGGTGACCGGCGACGTCACGGTCGTGCAGAAGGACGTCGGCGGCGACGAGTTCTTCCAGCTCTACACGCTGGCCGACGCTCGCCTGACGCTGCTGACCGACGGGCGCAGCCGCAACGAATTCGGCGCCTGGAGCCACGACGGCCGGCTGATCGGCTATACCTCGACACGGCGCAACGGCACGGATGCCGACCTCTACGTCATGAATCCGCGCGATCGCACCACGGATCGCCGCGTCGCGCAGGTGCAGGGCGGCGGCTGGACGTTCGCCGACTTCGCGCCCGACGGCAAGCGTGCCGTCGCGATCGAGTCCATCTCGATCACCAAGGCGAATCTCTGGCTGCTCGACCTGGAATCGGGCGCACTGACACCGATCGGCGATCACCGCCAGCCCATCGCCTACGGCACCGCACAGTTCGCACCCGACGGCCGGCTCTGGGTCACCTCCGACGAGGGTTCCGAGTTCCTGCGCCTCGGCACGCTCGACATCGCGACCGGCCGGTTCACGCCCCGCGTGCCCGAACTGCGGTGGGACGTCGAGACATTCGACGTGGCTGAAGACGGCAGCTTCGTCGCCTATGCCGCCAACGAGGCTGGTCGCAGCGTCTTGCGCGTCCTCGACGTGGCGGGCGGCACCGCGCGCACCGCGCCTCTGCCCGCCGGCATCGTCGGTGGCCTCGAAGTCGCGCCCTGGGGCGAGATCGGCCTGACGTTCACCTCGGCGAAGTCACCTGCCGATGCGTTTTCCGTCGATCCGAAGACGCTCGCGGTCACGCGCTGGACCCGCAGCGAGACCGGCGGACTCGACCCGGAAGCGAACATTGAACCTGACACACTCGCCGTGAAGAGCTTCGACGGGCTCGGGATCTCGGGTTTTCTCTATCGCCCGGATGCGAAGAAATTCCCCGGCCCGCGGCCGCTGCTCGTCAACATCCACGGGGGGCCCGAAAGCCAGTCGCGGCCCGGGTTCCTCGGCCGCAGCAACTACCTGCTCAACGAACTCGGCATCGCCATCTTCCTCCCCAACGTGCGCGGCTCGTCCGGCTACGGCAAGCATTTCGTGGGCCTCGACAACGGCCCGTTCAGGCGCGAGGATTCGGTCCGGGACATCGGCGCTTTCCTCGACATGCTCGCGAAGGACCCGCAGCTCGACGCGAGCCGGTTCGCGGTCACCGGCGGTTCCTACGGCGGCTATATGTGCTACGCGACGTCGGTGTTCTACGGCGCGCGGCTCCAGGGCGCCAACTGCGTCGTGGCGATCTCGAACTTCGTGACTTTCCTCGAGAACACACAGAGCTACAGGCGCGACCTGCGACGTGTCGAGTATGGCGACGAACGCGACCCGACGCAGCGCGCCAAGCTGCTCGCAATCTCGCCGCTCACGCGCGTGCAGGAAATCCGGCTGCCGACGATGGTAGTCACCGGAGCGAACGATCCGCGCGTGCCGGCAAGCGAGGCCGACCAGATCGTCGCAGCGATCCGGCGCAACGGCGGCACGGTCTGGCACCTGTTCGGCCAGGACGAGGGCCATGGGTTCGCGAAAAAGGCAAATCAGGACTACCAGTTCTGGACCAGCCTGATGTTCTGGCAGCAAACGCTGCTGGCGGAGGCAACAGAGGCGAAGTAACCGGCGACGCGGGCGACGATGTCCGTTTTCTCGTCGTCACACTTGCCGTCTTCCACGGCGGCGGGGGCGCTGACACCCCAACACCGCCGCTTCAGCTCGTGGAGGCGGGCTTGCGGTACATCCAGAGGCTCACGTCCGCCAGCCACCGCGACGGCACGCGCCAGCCGAGGCGAGCGAACAGTGCCGCCAGTGCATCGCTGAGTTTCATGGACACCGATTCCGGCAACAGTGCCTTGCCCCGGAATCGGATCGGACCAAAGCCGATGCCGACGTGCTCCTGGTACTCGAAACCGCACGTCGCCATCTCCGCGCAGACCTCGCGGAAGTCCATGAAGCGCCCGATCGCGTACGCCTCGGAGCGCAGACGGCGCGTGGCCACCCGGGCGAGCGTCGCGAGGCTCACATAGGGATCCCAGAGCGTCGGATTGAAGCGGTTGCGGAAGCTCACGATCACGTGGCCGCCGGGCTTCACGAGCCGCGCGATCTCGCGGAGCACGTCGCCATAGGTCTCGACGTAGCTGATGACGCCGAGACAGACGACCGCATCGAACGATGCATCCGCGAATGGAGTCCGGCAACAGTCGCCAAGGTGTACGTCGTCGTCGGCCAGACCCATGGTTCGCAGACGACCGCGGGCGCGCTCGATCATGTCGGGCGAAAGGTCGAGACCCGTGCAGGCGAGCCCGTGCTTGCGCACCTCCGCGAGCACCGGCCCGGTTCCGCAGCCGAGGTCCAGCACCCGCCCGTCGCGCGGCACGACGCGCTTCAGGTATTCGACGGTGACGTCACGGCGGGTGCGGAAATTCGCATCCGCCAGCACGCGCGTCGGCGCGTCGTACATCTCGGCCCAGCGCGGCGCGGATCCTTGCTCCGAGAATCGCTGAACCGTCGCACTGGCGTTGACGGAATCGTTCACCCTTGTCCCTGATTTCGCAGCCACTCCAGCCCGAATGCTAGATGCGGCGCACGCGCCGCGACGGAACGGGGTCACACTTTGCGCACCGCGAGGGCGAAGCGAATGGGTCGAGATCCCGCGTTCAGCAACCGAATGTTTCGAGCCACAGATCGAAGCCGAGCAGCCGGAATACGGTGCGGCTCGTGACCGGGGAACGCGCACCGTGCCTTTCGTAGTCGGCGAGGCAGCGGTCGACGGCCGCGCCCTCGAGATACTCGCGAATGCGACTCGCCGGGCTCCTGAGACGCAGCACCAAGGCACGCAACTGCTCCGACCGGTTGAGCCAGAGCATCATCGGCGCCGCGAGTTGCCGCTTCTCGCGGTACGCCAGTTCGCTGCCGAAACGCTCCCGCGCCAATCCGCGCAGGATCGGCTTCGCGAAGCCGTCGCCGATGCGCAGGCGCTCCGGCAGCGAGAGCCCGAATGCGAGCATCGCGTTGCTCTGGTACGGATGGAAGCACTCGAGGCCATGGCAACTGGCGAGCTTTTCCATGCGCTCGACCCAGCAGTGCTGGAATTCGGTGAGCAGGAGATAGGTGTAGTGCGCGGCCGGCGGCCATCCGACGACCGCCTGCCCCAGCTCTTCCTGCAACGCGAGCGGTGGCGGATGCTGCGCGCCGCGGACGAGATCGGGGCAGTTCTCAATCACGCTCTGCAGGAAATGTTCGATGGACTGCAGCCGGCAATAGCCCGCCAGTGCCTTCAGGCGGCGCGCCCGGAGGTATCGGTCGGGCATCGCGCCGATGAGCGACCTCATCGGCCCGGGCAGCCGCAATGCCTGCGCGATACGCCGCGCCTTCAAGTGATCGTAGTGGCCCAGCAGACTGTCGCCGCCCTCGCCCGTCATGACGGCGGTGCATGAACCGACGGCCTTCGGGTACGTGAGCGCGAGCGCCACGGCATTCTCGAAACGCGTGGGCTCCTCGAGTTGGGCAATGACCTCGTGCAGCGCCCCCGCGAGATCGTCCTCCGGTCGCACGAACGTGCGCGAGAACGGCAGACCGATCTGTCGGGCAACCGCCTGCGCCTCGGCGGATTCCTCCTCCTGCCACTCGTCGGCACCGAAACTGATGGCGTGCGCCCGGCGGCCGGTGGCTTCCGCGAGCTGGAAAGCCAGCAACGCCGAGTCGACGCCGCCGGACAGCAGGACGCCGGTCCCAGGACATTCCCGGACCAGGTTCGTGACGGTCTGTCGCAGACCGGACCATACCCGTTCCTGAGCCTCTGCCAGGGAGCCGTCGAAGATCCGGGGCGCCTGCGGGCGAAAATAGAGACGAGCCTCGTGCCGGCCACCGGGACTGACCCTGAACGAGAATCCGGGAACGCACTTGAGAACGCCGGCAAAGAGCGTCTCCGGGCCCGGAGTGACGCCATAACCGATCACCGAGGGCAAGGCCGCGCGATTCAGCGCAGTCGACACACCCGGTGCCGCCAGCAGTGCCTTGGCCTCGGAGGCTACCCAGACGGTTCCACGCGCGATGGTGAAATACAGCGGCCGGTGGCCGAAGCGATCTCGTACCAGCAGCACGTCGCCCGTCTGCAGGTCCGCGATGAACACGGCGAAGCTGCCGTCCAGCTTCTCGACCCAGGAATCCCCGTGCTCCCGATGGCCCGCGAGCACGGTTTCAGCCACGCCCGCTTCGGGGCGGACGCCGGCCGAGCGCCTGAGGTCCGGCAGGTTGGTGATCAGCCCGTCCAGCACGATGGCCCGACGCGCATCGACGTGCGTGTGGATGCAATATCCTGACTGGGCACGGTGCCGGCCGGCAACGCCGGCGCGGTCTGCGAAGGCGACGTTCAATTCGACGTCACCGCGATGCGCGATCCGGGCGGACATGCGCGGCAGCGCCCCGGCATTTTCCGGGCACGGTGCAGCACCCGCGTAGGCGACAAATCCGCTCAATCGGCGCTCCCCCGAACGGACCCGGTGCGGATGTTACGGGAAATGCATGATCCGCAACGGGAATCCTGCGTTCGCTGCGTGCCCCCGGTGGCCACCTCAACTTCCCCCACCCGTGGCCAGGTCAAACTCCTCCACCTGATGCGGCGGGACGGGTGGATGGTTACTCCTTCAGGGCGCGCTTGGCAACCCGCTCGGCGGCGTGCTTGAGCCGCCAGCTGCGGCC
>JAYRRR010000127.1:0-25935 GCA_041910015.1 Steroidobacteraceae bacterium | reverse complement strand
GTGCCTGGGGTCAGACCCCGGTTAAGAATTTCTTGACTTGGGGGCAGACCCCAGGCAGGGGTCTGACCCCAAGTCAAGAAATTCTTAACCGGGGTCTGACCCCAGACACAACGTTGCGCGGACCAGACGCGCACGGGCTCGCCATCGAGCGTGGTCTCGGCGACCGGCCAGGGATTGAACGCGCGCACCTGGCGATCGATGTCGACGGCCGGACGCGACCAGTCGATGCGCGCCTCCTCCTTGCGGATCTTCGCGGCATAGGTCGCGCCCTCGTCCGGCTGGGCCTGCGGTTGGAGTCGCCCGCCCGCCCAACCGGCGACCGCCTCGACGATGGCCTCGGCGCCGAGCCGCGCCAGCCGATCGTGCAATTCGCCGGCCGTCTCCCGGGGCCCGACCGCGACCACCCGGCGCAGCAGTTCCGGCCCCGTGTCGAGGCGCGCCTCCATGCACATGATCGAGATGCCGGTACGCGCGTCGCCGGCGAGCAGGGCACGCTGGATCGGCGCGGCACCGCGCCAGCGCGGCAGCAGCGATGCGTGAATGTTGAGACAGCCGAGACGCGGGACGTCGAGCACGGCCTGCGGCAGGAGCAGCCCGTAGGCGACGACGACCATGAGGTCGGGTGCGAACGCGGCCAGCCGCGCCTGGGCCTCGGCCGTCCGGAGCGTCGCAGGCTGCTCGACCGCGAGCCCAAGCGCGAGCGCCCGCTGCTTGACCGGACTCGCGGTCAGCGCGCGGCCGCGCCCGGCCGGCCGGTCCGGCTGTGTGTAGACCGCGACGATCGAATGTCCGGCCGCGTGCAACGCCTCGAGCGCCGGGACCGAGAACTCGGGTGTGCCGGCAAAGACGATGCGCAGCGGGGACGGCGTCAAGCGGACGAGTTCCTCGCCGGCACCGGAACGGCCGCGCGTTCCTTGCGCTCCTTCTCCAGCTTCCTGCGGATGCGGTTGCGCTTGAGCTCGGAGAGGTAATCGACGAACAGCTTGCCCTCGAGGTGATCCAGCTCGTGCTGGATGCAGACCGCGAGCAGACCGTCGGCTTCGATCTCGAACGGCTCGCCGTCCCGGCCAAGTGCGCGGACACGGACTCTTTCCGATCGCGCCCGCAGCGTGTCGTAGATGCCGGGTACCGACAGGCAGCCTTCCTCGGCCTCGGTCGACCCTTCACGCTCGATGATCTGCGCATTGATGAACACGCGCGGCTCGGTCCGGTCGGGGGAGACGTCGGTCACGAGCACGCGCCGGTGCACGTCGACCTGCGTGGCGGCCAGCCCGATACCCTTCGCCGCGTACATCGTCTCGAGCAGGTCGTCGACGAGCTGGCGGACGGCCTCATCCACGACCGCGACCGGCTGCGCCCGGGTCCGCAGTCGGGGATCTGGATACTCGAGGATCGTGAGCTTCGCCATTCGTTTGAAAATACTGCTAAAGTTAAGCCACGCTTGAATTTGTCGCGCGAAAACCAGTGATCGGGCCGCGTCTTCCGTCCGCCGCATGGCGCGACTGAGACGTGGTCGGCAGCGGCCGCCCAAGGGGCCGGATTATAAGACGGCGGTCTCGACCCCGATACCAGACGGAGAAAGGGATGCAGCGTAACCCTCGAGCTGAGACGTCCATGGCGATGCCGCCGCGCGGCTGGTTGCGCGCCATCGTGCTGGCCGCCGCCCTCGCGGGCGCGGGTATTGGCTCCGGTGTCGTGCCAGTCACCGCGCAGGCGAAGGCCGACTCGGACCGCTCGATGTCCGTGCCGATCGCGGCCGACGCTCCCGAGCGCTATGTGGTCAAGCGCGGCGACACGCTGTGGGACATCTCGGCGATGTACCTCGAAGATCCGTGGTACTGGCCCGAGATCTGGTACGTCAATCCGTCCATCGCCAACCCGCACCTGATCTACCCCGGCGACGTGCTGTACTTCAGCTACGTCGACGGCAAGCCGCGCGTCTCGCTCGAGCGCGCCGCCACGGTCCGCCTCTCGCCCGAAGTCCGATCGTCGCCGCTCGACGGCGCGATCCGCGCGATCCCCTACGACGTGCTGATGAACTTCGCGGGTCGCCCGTCGCTGCTCGAGAAGGACCAGGTCAAGCAGGCGCCGTACGTGGTCGGCATGCGCGACCGTCACATCGTCGGCACCGAACTCAACGAAGTCTACGGCCGCGGCCTCGTCAAGCCCGCACCGGGCTCGCGCTACAGCATCATCAACGTCGGCGAGGAACTGCGCGATCCCGACGACGGCGACCTGCTCGGCTACATGGGTCATTTCGCGGGCGTGGGCGAGGTGCTGGCGAACACCGGCGCGGTCGTGCCGGGCAAGGAGTCGATATTCGACATGAAGCGCGAGGAGGAACTCGCGCACCTCAGGCTGTCCGAGGTCAGCCGCGAGGTCATGCAGGGCGACAAGCTCTTCCCGGCCGCGGTCGAGGTCGGCGAGGACTTCGTCATCTCGCTGCCGAAGGACGCACAGGTGCTCGGCCAGGTCGTCGCCATCGTCGACGGTGTGCACGTCGGGGGCAAGTACCAGGTTGTCGCGATCAACCGCGGCAAGAAGCACGGCCTCCAGCCCGGCAACGCGCTCGGCGTCTTCCACCGTGGCGAACAGATCCGCGATCGCTACGACCGCACGAACTGGTCGGCATGGACGGCGAACTACGACAAGGTGCGTCTGCCCGACGAGCGCAGCGCGACGATCATGGTCTTCAAGGTTTACAGCCGCATGAGCTACGGGCTCGTGATGGAGTCCTCGCAGGTCGTCCGCCGCGGCGACTTCATCGCGCATCCGCTGTACGGGCATCGGGACGCCGCCCGGTCCGCCTACCTGCCCTGAACGGGCCCGTCGCGCGGAACTGCGCGAACGGAGCGGATTTGCACAAAGCCTGCCGGGACGCGCGCCCGGTAGGCTTTGCGCGTCATGGAGGACGCGAAAGCCTGGCTCACGCTCGCGCGTGCGCCGTCGCTGCACGCCGGGCAACTGCGCGAGCTGCTGGCACAGGGCCATTCGCCGCTGGAGCTGCTCGGCCGCCCGTCCGGCCCGTGCGCCGCGCTCGATCTCGGGGCCGGCACACGGCGGGCGCTCCGTCATCCCGACCACGACGCCATCGAAGCCGACCTGCGCTGGCTCGCCCGTGGTGGCGCACGTCGTCTCGTCACCTGGGGCGAGGCCGCCTACCCGCCCCTGCTCGCGCAGATTCCCGACCCGCCGCTCGTGCTGTTCGTCGAAGGCGCGGTCGAGGCGCTCGCCAGGCCGCAGCTCGCGATCGTCGGCAGCCGCAACCCGACGGCGCTCGGTCGCGAAACCGCAACGTCGTTCGCCGCGGATCTCGCCCGCGCCGGCCTGGTGATCACCAGCGGGCTCGCGCTCGGCATCGACGCCGCCGCGCATCGCGGCGCGCTGCAGACCGGTGCTGCCACGGTCGCGGTCGTCGGTCGCGGACTCGACGCCGTCTATCCCCGCGAACACGCCGGCCTCGCCGCACAGATCCTCGCGCGGGGCGGTGTGCTCACCACGGACATCCCCGTGGGCATCGGGCCGCTGAAACAGAACTTTCCGCGCCGCAACCGGATCCTGAGCGGCCTGACCGTGGGTACCCTCGTGGTCGAAGCGGCCCTGCAGAGCGGCTCGCTGGTCACGGCGCGACTCGCGGCCGAACAGGGTCGCGAAGTGTTCGCCATCCCCGGTTCGATCCACAACGCCGTCGCTCGCGGCTGCCATCGGCTGCTGCGCCAGGGCGCACGTCTGGTCGAGACCGTGGAGGACATCTTCGACGAAATCGGCGCGATCATCGGCGATGTGGCGTTGTTTACGGCGCCTAAGTGCCCCGATCGCACAGTTCCGACCCGGCCCTCGTTGGACAAGGACTACGAAATCCTGTTAGATGCCGTCGGCTTCGAACCGGCCGGTCTCGACCAGATCGTCGGGCGGACGGGCCTCGAGACCGGTGCGGTCGCCTCGATGCTGCTCATTCTCGAGCTCGACGGGCGGATTCAACAGCAGCCGGGCGGACGCTACATCCGCCGGGCTGCCGGGAAGGTGCAATGAAGGAAGGCGTCCTCGACATCCTGATCTACCTGTTCGAGAACTACTTCGACGCCGAGACGGAAGATGGCTTTGAACCCGACCGCGACACGCTGAAGCTGGAACTGGAGCGCGCCGGCTTTCCCGGCGTCGAAGTCGAGCGGGCGCTGTGCTGGCTCGAGGAGCTGGCGGGCGACCCGGCCCGCCTGCAGCCGACCACGCCCACGTCGCGGGCCATCCGCGTCTTCGCCGCGCTGGAACAGGCGCGGCTCGACACGGACTGCCGCGGCTATCTCGTGCACCTCGAGCAGATCGGCATCCTGTCGCCCACGCAGCGCGAGCTGGTGATCGATCGCCTGATGGCGCTCGATGGCGACGAGATCGACATCGACAAGCTGAAGTGGGTGGTGCTGATGGTGCTGTTCAGCCAGCCGGGACAGGAAACCGCCTTCGCCCGCATGGAAGATCTCGTGTTCGAGGACCGCAGCGGGGCAATCCACTAGCCGCCACGGAATGACAGATCAGGGGAGCGCCCCCCGGTTTTCGCCCGGGAGTGGGGCAGGCTCCCCGCGCCCCGCCGGAAGCGGGCCACGCTCCCGCAGACAGCGTTCCCTAGTATCGCAGGACATGACCAAGAACCTCGTCATCGTCGAATCGCCGGCCAAGGCCAAGACCATCAAGAAGTACCTCGGCAAGGACTTCGAGGTGATGGCCTCCTACGGCCACGTGCGCGACCTCGTGCCCAAGGAGGGTGCCGTCGACCCCACGCGCAATTTCGAGATGCGCTGGGAAGTGATCGACAAGAACCGCAAACACGTCGACGCGATCGCGCGCGCGCTCAGGAAGGCCGACGCGCTCTACCTCTCGACCGACCCGGACCGCGAGGGAGAAGCAATCTCCTGGCATCTCTACGAACTGCTGCGCGACGCCGGCGTGCTCGACGGCAAGGCCGTGCACCGCAGCGTCTTCTACGAGATCACGAAGAACGCCGTGCGGGAGGCGGTCGAGCAGCCGCGCGAAATCGCCGACGAGCTGGTCAAGGCCTATCTTGCCCGTCGCGCGCTCGACTACCTCGTCGGGTTCAAGGTCTCGCCACTGCTGTGGAAGAAGGCTGGCCTCTCCGGCGCCTCCGCGGGCCGCGTGCAGAGCCCGGCGCTGCGCATGATCTGCGAGCGCGAGGAGGAAATCGCCGCGTTCAAGCCGCGCGAGTACTGGACCGTCGACGCGCTGGCGCGCAAGGACGCTGCGCAGTTCACGGCGAAGCTGACGCAGCTCGACGGACGCAAGGTCGAGCAGTTCACCGTCACCAGCGCCGCCGATGCCACGCAGGCGAAGCAGCGGCTCGAGCAGGCGGCGAACGGCACGCTGGTCGTCGCAAACGTCGAGAAAAAGCAGCGCCGGCGCAATCCGTCGCCGCCGTTCACCACCTCGACGCTGCAGCAGGAGGCGGCGCGCAAGCTCGGCTTCGGTGCGCAGCGCACCATGCGCATCGCCCAGCGGCTCTACGAAGGCGTCGACTTCGGCGAGGGGCCGATCGGCCTGATCACCTACATGCGCACGGACTCGGTCAGTCTGGCCTTCGAGGCGGTGAGCGAGATCCGCGGCGTCATCGCGCGCCTGTACGGCGAAGCCGCGCTGCCCGATGCGCCACGCATCTATCGCACCAAATCGAAGAATGCACAGGAAGCGCACGAGGCCGTGCGCCCGACCTCGGCGGCACGCACGCCGGAAATGCTCGCAGGCCGCATCGATGCCGACGAGCACAGGCTCTACACGCTGATCTGGCGCCGCGCGGTCGCCAGCCAGATGGAGGCCGCGGTGTTCGACACGATCGCGGTCGACCTCGCGGCCGGCGACGGCCACAGCTTCCGTGCCAATGGCTCGACGCTGTTGTCACCGGGATTCCTGGCGGTCTATCGCGAGAGCTTCGACGACGTCACGCTGAACGCCGACGACGACGAAAACCGGATGCTGCCGCCGCTCGAGCCGGGCGAGCGCGTCCAGCTCCTCGGCATCGACACGGCACAGCACTTCACCGAACCGCCGCCGCGCTATTCCGAGGCGAGCCTCGTCAAGGCGCTCGAGGAGCACGGCATCGGCCGGCCGTCGACCTATGCGAGCATCATCCAGACGCTGCTCTACAAGAAGTACTGCGAACTGCTGAACAAGCGCTTCGTGCCGACCGACCTCGGCAAGATCGTCAACCGCTTCCTGACGGGCAACTTCGAACGCTACGTCGACTACGGCTTCACCGCCTCGATGGAAGACGAGCTCGACAACATCTCGCGCGGCGAGGAAGACTGGCTGCCGATGCTCGAACGCTTCTGGGGCGAGCTCAAGAAGCAGATCGACGACGTCGACGAGAACGTCACGCGCTCCGACGTCGCGATGGAACGGCCGCTCGGCATCGATCCCGTCTCCGGCCGTCCGGTCAGCGTGCGCTACGGCCGCTTCGGCGCATTCGCGCAGATCGGCACGCGCGACGACGAGGAAAAGCCGAGGTTCGCCAGCCTGCGGCCGCACCAGCGCATGGATGAAATCACGCTCGCGGAGGCGCTCGACCTGTTCCAGTTGCCGCGCACGCTCGGCGAATGGGAGGACGGCCATCCGATCAAGGTCGCGATCGGCCGCTTCGGTCCCTACGTGCAGTACGGCGCGAAGAAGTACGCGTCGCTCAAGACGGACGACGACCCCTACACGATCACGCTCGACCGGGCACGGGACATCATCCGCGAAAGGATCGCGGTCGAGGCAAACCGCATCATCCGCGACTTCGGCGACGGCTCGGGCATCCAGGTGCTGAACGGCCGCTACGGCCCCTACGTGAGCGACGGGAAGAAGAACGGCAAGATCCCGAAGGACCGCGAGCCGCGCTCGCTGACGCTCGAGGAGTGCAAGGCGCTGCTCGCGGCGGCGCCCGAGCGCAGGGGCTGGGGCCGCCGTGCGCCCGCGAAGACCGCAGCGGCGAAGGGCACGACGGCGAAGACGGCTCGACGCGCGACTGCGGGCGACGCCGATGCCAGCGTGGCGGTCGCTGCGCCGAAGAAGTCCGCGGCACCCAGGAAACGTGCCGCCGCGAAAAAGAAGAAAGCGGCGACGAAGGCGAAGAAGAGCGCGACGAAACAGAAGTCCTGAGCCGACGACGTTCAACCGGCGCGTTTGCGAAATGCCCGATCCCACGCCGTCGATCACCGCTGTCATCGCCTGGCTGCGCGGTCTGCACGACCGCCTGACGCAGGCGCTCGAGGCCGCCGACGGCGGCGCGAAGTTCCGCCGCGATCGCTGGCAGCGCCCCGCAGGCGGTGGCGGCGAATCGCGCGTGCTGCGCGACGGGTCCGTGTTCGAGCAGGCGGGCATCAACTTCTCGCACGTGTCGGGCGAGGAGCTGCCGGCCTCCGCGACGGCGCAACGGCCGGAACTGGCCGGCGCGCGCTTCGAGGCCACGGGGGTGTCGCTGGTGCTCCACCCGCGCAATCCCTACGTGCCGACTTCGCATGCCAACCTGCGCTTCTTCGTCGCCACGAAGCAGGACGGCACGCCGGCCGCCTGGTGGTTCGGCGGCGGGTTCGACCTGACACCCTGTTACCCGTTCGACGCGGACGTGCTGCACTGGCACCGCAGCGCGAAAGCCGCCTGCGATCCCTTCGGCCCCGACGTGTATCCGAAGTACAAGGATTGGTGCGACCGCTACTTCTTCCTGAAACACCGCAACGAGACCCGCGGCGTCGGCGGCCTGTTCTTCGACGACCTCAACGCCTGGGGCGGTGCCAGGTGCTTCGAATTCGTGCGCGGCATCGGCGACCGCTATCTGCCGGCTTACCTGCCGATCGTCGAGCGACGCAGGAACACCCCTTACGGCGAGCGCGAGCGCGATTTTCAGCTCTACCGGCGGGGACGTTATGTTGAATTCAACCTCGTCTGCGACCGCGGCACGCTCTTCGGGCTGCAGAGCGGCGGCCGCACCGAATCGATCCTGATGTCGCTGCCACCACTCGTACGCTGGCAATACGACTACCGTCCCGAACCCGGCTCGCCGGAAGAGCGGTTGTACAGGGACTTCCTGCGGCCGCGTGACTGGCTGCGCGAACTCGCGTGAGTGTCGGCTTTCTTGCCAGAAGCACGGATCGCCCTGCATTCCCGATTGCGGCAGCCGCGAATCCGCGTTAGTTTCCGGGGCAGGTCAGCGCAAGGGCACACTCGCTGCGAAGCGAGGCCGCAAAGCCACGGCTCTTGATCGTTCGCGAACAAGAGGGCCGGACTGCCTGGCGATACACGGTCTGCGGAGCGCCGCTCGGGAAGGGGCGGCCCGCGCACTCGTCTCGCCAAGAGTGGAGAACGGCGCGTCGCTCGATGCAGGACGCGCGCGGATGTCACCTCTCTGCGGACCACCAGGCCCCAGCAATAACAAACAGTCGAGGAGGGCTCATGCCCAGGCATTCCTTGTTCACACTGGCGTCGACCGCGTGCCTGACGTTTGCCGCGGCGCTCGCCATTCCGTCACACGCGGTCGAGGCCGCGGACATGAGGCTCGAAGCAGCCGGCGGCATGCCTCCGGCAGTCACGGCGCCGACGGGCAGCCGCAAGCGTGCACCCGCCAGCAACGGCGTCTACATCGTGCGCATGGCGGGCGAGCCCGCCGCGGGGTATCGCGGCCAGTTGCGCGGTTACGCGGCCACCAAGCCGGCCGCCGGCCAGAAGCTCGACGCGCGCAGCGCGGACGTGCAGAACTATCGCTCGTTGCTGAAGTCGCAGCACGACTCGGTCGTCGCCAGCGTCGGCGGCCGCAAGCTCTACAGCTACGGCAACGTCTTCAACGGCTTCGCGGCACAGCTGACCGAGCAGCAGGCGCAGAAGCTCGCCGCGATGCCGGGCGTGCTGTCGGTCGCGAAGGACGAGCTGCGCACGGCCGACACGTCGTCGACACCGCGCTTCCTCGGCCTGACTTACCAGCACGGCCTCTGGTCGAGTGCAGGTGGCGCCACGAAGGCCGGCAAGGGCATGGTGATCGGCGTCGTCGACTCGGGCATCTGGCCCGAAAACCCGAGCTTCGCCGGCACCGGTGCGGGCCCCGTGCCCGGCTGGCTCGGCAGCTGCGTCGACGGCGAGGACTTCGTCGGCGCCGATGCCTGCAACGGCAAGATCGTCGGCGCGCAATACTTCAACGCGGGCTGGGGCGGTGACGCGGGCATCGACGCGCAGCGTCCGTGGGAATTCAATTCGCCGCGCGATTACGACGGCCACGGCACGCACACCGCCGCCACGGCGGGCGGCAACTACCGGACCGACGTCACCGGACCGGCTGCCGTCTATGGCCGCGTGAGCGGCATGGCACCCGGCGCAAGGATCGCCGCGTACAAGGCCTTGTGGTCCACCGAGGACGCCTCGACCGCGAACGGCTACAACTCCGATCTCGTCGCCGCCATCGACCAGGCCGTGGCCGACGGCGTCGACGTGATCAACTACTCGGTGAGCGGCACGAACAGCAACTTCCGCGACCCGGTCGAGATCGCGTTCATGTATGCCGCGGATGCGGGCGTGTTCGTGGCGGTCTCGGCGGGCAACAGCGGCCCGACCGCCGGCACGGTCGCGCACCCCAGCCCGTGGGTCACCACGGTCGCCGCCACCACACACGACCGCAGCGCCATCGGCACCGCGAGGCTCGGCAACGGCACGACGTACACGGGGGCCGGTGTCGCCGCGACGGCGGTGACCGCGCCGATAGTCAACTCGTCGGCCGTCGGTTTGCCCGGCGCCGACCCGACGGCCGTCGCGCTCTGCTTCTCCACCGCAACCGGCGGCGTCCCGGCGCTCGATCCGGCCAAGGTCGCCGGCAAGATCGTCGTGTGCGACCGCGGCTCGAACGCTCGCGTCGACAAGAGCGCAGCGGTCCTGGAGGCGGGCGGCGTCGGCATGGTGCTCGTCAACGTGACGCCGAACTCGCTGAATGCCGACTTCCACTCGGTCCCCACCGTGCACCTGCCGGACACGAATGCGGCGGCGGTGCATGCGTACGCGGCGAACCCGGGCGCCACTGCCACGATCGACAAGGCCACGATCAGCTACGGCACGCCTGCGCCGTACGTGGCAGCGTTCTCATCGCGCGGCCCGCTCGTGGCGGGTGGCGGAGACCTGCTGAAGCCCGACCTCGGCGCCCCCGGCCAGGACATCCTGGCGGCGTTCGCCCCGGTCGTCGGCGGGCTGGACTTCAACGTGTTGAGCGGCACTTCGATGGCCGCGCCGCACATCGCCGGCATCGCGGCGGCGCTCAAGGCCCTGCATCCCACCTGGTCGCCGATGGCGGTCAAGTCGGCGATGATGACCACGGCGCGCGACGTGCTCGACGGTGACGACGGGAACCCGGCGGTCTTCTTCGCCCAGGGCGCGGGCCAGGTGGCGCCGAACTCGGCCAACAACCCCGGCGTCGTCTTCGATTCGAACTACAACGACTGGCTCGGCTTCCTCTGCGGTACGCAGTTGCCAACCACGTTCTGCACCAGCGCCGGCGTGCCCGTGCTCGACCCGAGCAACTTCAACTCGCCGTCGATCGCGATCGGCGACCTCGCCGGCACACAGACCGTGACGCGCACGCTGAAGAACGTGAGCGGCAAGACCAGCAATTACTCGGTGAAGGTCGATGGCCTGCGCGGCATCACGGTGCGCATCTCGCCAGCAAAGTTCACGCTGGCCCCGGGGGCGTCGAAGACCGTCTCGATCAGCTTCCGGCGCACCAAGGCGCCGTTGAACGCCTACGTCGCCGGCACGATCGCGTGGAGTGACGACTGCCAGCACCGGGCGCGTATCCCGGTCGTGATCCGGCCGGTCCCGCTCGGCGCACCCGCGCAGGTGAGCGGCAGCTACAGCGTGAAGTTCGGCTACGACGGCCCGTTCAGCGTCGCGCCGCGGGGCCTCGTGCCGGCATTGACAGCCCCCGGCAGCGTGGACGTGGGCGATTCGGTCGCGTTCAGCCTGAACTTCCCGGCGGGCATGACCTATGGCCGGTTCTCGCTGTTCGACGCGAACGTGACCCCGGGCGCCGACCTCGACCTGCGGCTGTTCGACGCCGCGTTCAACCTCGTCGGCGCGAGCGGAGGTCCGACGTCGGCTGAGGAAATCAACGTGTTGAACCCGTCCGGCGTCTACTACATCGTCATCGACGGCTACGCGGTACCGCCGCCGGGCTCGTCGGCCAGCTTCACGCTGTTCGCCTGGGGCCTCGGCACGGCCGCCGCCGGCAACATGACCGTGAGCGCACCGGCTTCGGCCAACACGGGCAGCACCGGCACCGTCACGATCGGCACGAGCGGGCTGGCCGCCGGCACGAAATACCTCGGCTCCGTCGTCTACGGCGGCACCGCCGGCTTGCCGAACCCGACGATCGTGCGCGTCGACCCATGACGCCACGCCGCTAGGACTCTGTCGTCGCACGGACGACGCTGGCGCCCCGGGGGGCACTCCCCGGGGCGCTCTTTTTCGTGAGCCCGCTCGTCGGCCCCGCCGACTGGCAGAGCACCTGCTTCTCGGGCGCCCGCGGCGCAGCCGTGTCAGGTCGGATCGAGAGCGCGCGGCGCCGGTGGGCGCACGCGGTCGGCCGGGCAGAACTGCGGCTCACCCCTGGCGCTGGAGTGATATTCAAGCGTCCGGCCGCCGGCCTCGAGCACGATGCGATAGCCGGGGACGAGCGCGTCCGTGTACGCCATGCCGGGTTGCGGACAGCCGAGCGACCCGTCGCGCCACGTCACCGCCGCCGCGCTCACGACGCGGACAGCCGTCCGGTCCACCGCTGTGCGCCGGGCCGCGTCCGCAATCGCGGTGCCGAGGAGAACCGTTGGAACCTGTCCCTTCACGGCTTCATTCTCCGTCGGATTTACGTCCTTGTCCTCGCCCGGCGCCGGGGCCTGCGGCTCACCCGCGCCATTCGCGCCAGCGCAGCCGACGGCGAGGGCAACGATGACCGCCACGATGCAAGGCGTGACCCGGGTGGGCGAGCCGCGCCGTGGCGAGTGCAGTACCCTTGGCGTCGTCGTCATCATCCCTCGCCTCCCATCGGCGTCCCCTCCGGCACTGGTCCACGCACGTCCGTGAATTACCGCCACGCCTATCACGCCGGGAATCACGCCGACGTCCTGAAGCACGTCGTGCTCATGATGCTCGTCGCGCACCTGAAGAAAAAGCCGGCCCCGTTCTTCTACCTGGACACGCACGCCGGCGGCGGGGCCTACGACTTGAGTCTCGGCGAATCGCAGCGCAGCGGCGAGTACCGGCAGGGCATCGGACGGCTGCTCGAGTTTCCGGAGGCGGCGCTGCCGCCTGAAGTGCTCGACTACGTGCGCCTCGTGCGCCAGTGCACGGCGCCGGGCCGCAGCCCGATCACCGCCTACCCCGGCTCGCCGCGCATCGTGCTCGCGATGCGGCGCGCGACCGACCGGCTCGTGCTCGCCGAGACTCACGCCAGGGAAGTGCAGGCGCTGCGGGCCGTCGTGGGCCGGCAGAAGCGCGTGTCGGTGCTCGAAAGCGATGGTTATGCGGCGCTGAAGGCCGGGTTGCCGCCACGCGAGAACCGCGGCCTCGTGCTGCTGGATCCGCCCTACGAGTCGGACGACGAGTTCGAGAAGGTCCTGGCGGCGCTCGAGCGCGGCCACGAGCGCTGGCCGACCGGCACCTACTGCGTGTGGTACCCGCTGACGGAACGCGCGGCGCCGCTGCGGTTCCGCCGCAACCTGGAGCGCTCGGGCATTCCGAAAGTCCTCGACTGCACACTGGGCGTCATGCCGGCCGACACCCCGGTCGGGCTGCGCGGTTCCGGTCTCGTCATCGTCAACCCGCCGTGGCTGCTCGACCAGCGGCTCGCGGAGCTGCTGCCCGACCTGCACCGCCTGCTGGTGCCCGACGGATCCGGCGGCACGACGGTGGAATGGTGGGCGGGTGAATGACGCCCGATGGCCGCGCCGGTCAGCGGCGCGCGTCGCGGCCGACCTCCGCGTGCCGGAAGCAGCTGACCAGATGGTCGTTCACCATCCCGGTCGCCTGCATGTGGGCATACGTGATCGTCGAGCCCACGAACTTGAAGCCGCGCCGCTGCAGGTCGCGGCTGAAGGCGTCCGATTCGGCGGTCTTCGCCGGCACCTGCGTCATGGCGGTCCAGCGGTTGACGTGCGGCCGTCCGTCGACGAAACGCCAGCTGTAGGCCGCGAAGCTGCCGAATTCCCGCTGCACGGCGCGGAAGGCGCGGGCATTGACGACGGCCGACTCGACCTTGAGCCGGTTGCGCACGATGCCGTCGAACTGCAGCAGCCGTTCGACGCGCCGCGCGTCGAAACGCGCCACCTTGGCCGGATCGAAACCGGCGAACGCCTCGCGGTAACCGTCGCGCTTGCGCAGGATGGTCGCCCAGCTCAGCCCGGCCTGGGCCCCTTCGAGCAGCAGGAACTCGAACAGCGTGCGGTCGTCGTGGACCGGCACGCCCCACTCCCGGTCGTGGTAGGTCACGTAGTCGCGGCTCATGCCGGCATAGGACCAGTCGCAACGTGGCCGCTCGTCCGGGACGAACGAGCCGGCCCCGTTGGCGAGCCGCTGCTTCTGCACCATGGTTCCCTCCTGCGTGAGACCGATTCTGCCCGCGCCGCTGCGGCATTTGCGTTCTTTTCGCCGGCGGGGCCGCTCGGGTATAAGGGCTGGAGGCGATCGAGACCCATCCCCGCATGAGCCACCCCAACGCCCCCGGACAGTTCCCGCGCGTGCGCATGCGCCGCATGCGTCGCGACGATTTCTCGCGCCGCATGATGCGCGAAACCACGCTGGTCCCCGCCGACTTCATCTACCCCGTGTTCGTCATGGAAGGGACGCGGCAACGAGTGCCGGTGCCTTCGATGCCGGACGTCGAACGCCTCACGATCGACGAGCTGGTCCGCGAGGCCGAGGAATGCGCGAGGCTGGGCATTCCGGCGATCGCGTTGTTCCCGGTCACGCCACCCGAGGCCAAGAGCCTCGACGGCCGCGAGGCCTGGAACCCCGAAGGCCTCGCGCAACGTGCCGTGCGCGCGATCAAACAGGTCGTGCCGGAGCTCGGCGTGGTCACCGACGTGGCACTCGACCCGTTCACGACGCATGGGCAGGACGGCATCATCGACGACACCGGCTACGTCATGAACGACATCACGGTCGCGGCCCTCGTGAAGCAGGGCGTCTCACATGCGCAGGCCGGCGCCGACGTCGTCGCGCCCTCCGACATGATGGACGGCCGGATCGGCGCGTTGCGCGACGCGCTCGAGGCCGCGGGCCAGATCCATACGCGCATCCTGGCCTATTCCGCGAAGTACGCCTCGAGCTTCTACGGACCGTTCCGCGACGCCGTGGGCTCGGCGGGCAGCCTCGGCAAGGGCAACAAGTACAATTACCAGATGGACCCGGCCAATTCGGACGAGGCACTACGCGAGGTGCAGCTCGACCTCGACGAGGGTGCCGACATGGTCATGGTGAAGCCCGGCCTGCCTTATCTCGACATCGTGCGCCGCGTGAAAGACCGTTTCGGCGCCCCGACGTTCGTCTATCAGGTGAGCGGCGAGTACGCGATGCTGATGGCCGCCGCGCGCAGCGGCTGGCTCGATGAGCGCGCGGTCGCGCTCGAGGCGCTCACCTGCATCAAGCGCGCCGGCGCGGACGGCATCCTGACGTACTTCGCCGTGAAGGCCGCGCGCTGGCTGCGCGAAGCCTGACCGGCACCCCGCTCCATGGACACCTACTGTCTGTTCGGCTTTCCGGTACACCACAGCTGGTCGCCGTTCATCCACGGGCTCTTCGCACGCCAGACGGGCCAGGACATGGAATACCGGCTGCATGAGACGCCGCCGGAGCAGTTCCGCCGCGACGTGCTCGAATTCTTCTTCGACCAGGGCGGGCGAGGCTGCAACGTCACGCTGCCGCACAAGCGCGCCGCCGCCGAACTGGTCAACGAGCTGAGCCCGCGCGCCCAGCTCGCCGACGCCGTCAACACGGTCGTGTGGCGCGACGGCGAACTGCTGGGCGACAACACGGACGGCGTCGGCCTCGTCGCCGACCTGCGCCAGAACCTGCGGCTCGAATGGCATTCGCCGCGCATCCTCGTGCTCGGCGCGGGTGGCGCGGCCCGGGGAGCGCTCGGCCCGCTGCTCGGACTGCATCCCGCCGCGCTCGTCATCGCGAACCGCACGCTGCTGCGCGCGACGCAGCTCGCGGACGAATTCGCGGCGCTGGGCCCGGTCAGCGGCCTCTCGTTCGAGGCCGTGGCGTTCGAGGCGCCGTTCGACCTGGTGCTCAACGCCACCTCGGCGAGCCTGAAGGGCGAAGTGCCACCGATCGCGACGTCGGCCATCGGGGCCGGAACGGCCTGCTACGACATGGCGTACGGCATCGGCGACACGCCGTTCACCGCCTGGGCGCAGCGGCACGGCGCGCAGGTCACCGCGCAGGGCTGGGGCATGCTCGTCGAGCAGGCCGCGGTCGCGTTCGAGCTGTGGCGCGGCGTGCGTCCGTCGACACCGCCGGTGCTGCGCGCGCTGCAGGCCCGCGCCGGGAACAGAGGGGTCTGACCCCAATCAAGAAAAAGTTGACGGCCGGGCACCAATGGCCGTCAACTTTTTCTTGATTGGGGTCAGACCCCTCTGTTCCCGGCGTACTCGTTCTTGAGCCGCACGTAGTCCTGCGCCATCTTCGGGATGCGCGCGCGCTCCTCCGGCCGGAGTTCGCGGCTGCGGCGCGCGGGGTTGCCCACGTACAGGTACCCGGACTCGAGCGTCTTGCCAGGCGTGACGACGGCACCCGCACCGACGATCACGTCGCTTTGCACCTCGACGCCGTCGAGCACGATGGCGCCGATGCCCACCAGCACGCGATCATGGATGGTGCAGCCGTGCAGCGCGACCTTGTGGCCGATCACGACGTCGTCGCCGAGCAGCGTCGGCCAGCCCGCGTCGTTGCCGGGATATGGCCGCGAGACGTGGATGATCGAGGCGTCCTGCACGTTGCTGCGCGCGCCGATGCGGATCAGGTTGACGTCGCCGCGGATCAGCACCAACGGCCACACCGAGGCGTCGGCACCGAGCTCGACGCGCCCGATGACCTGGGCGGTCTCGTCGACCCACGCGCCGGGACCGAGGGTGGGCAGGATGTCCAGGTAGGGCCGGATCGCCATGACGAACCACACGTTTTGCTGCAATTGGCCGGCTCCAAGTGTAGACGCTCGGCCCCGTCCAGCGGCAAGCTTCGCGGCGCGGGCCTGCTCCGCATCGACCACACCGGGAGCCGTCGATGTTGATCGTGACGCTGCTGTTGCTCGCCCTGCTCGTCGTGGCAGCGGTGTATTTCGTGCGCATTTACAACGGCCTCATCGCCCTGCGCGAGAACGTGCGCAAGGCCTGGGCGAACATCGATGTGCTGCTGACCCAGCGCCACGACGAGCTGCCCAAGCTGGTCGAGACCTGCAAGCGCTACATGCGCTACGAGCAGGAGACGCTCGAACGCGTCATGCAGGCGCGCTCGGCCGTCTTCAAGGCGCAGGGTCAGGGAGACGTGCCGGCGCTCGGCGCCGCCGAGGACCAGTTGCGGCAGGGCCTCGGCCGCCTGTTCGCGCTCGCCGAGAACTACCCGGAACTCAAGGCCGACCAGGGCTTCCGTCACCTGCAGACGCGCATCAGCGAGCTCGAGGAGACGCTTGCCGACCGGCGCGAGCTCTACAACGAGTCGGTCAACCTGAACAACATCCGCCTGCAGACCTTCCCCGACCTGATCGTCGCGCGCATGTTCGAATTCAGGCAGGCGTCGCTGCTCGAGTTCAGCGCGGAGCAGAAGCGCGACGTGGACGTGGGCGCGCTGTTTGGCTGACGACGACCTCTGGGTCACCCTGCTGACGATCGCGCTGGCCGTCGTCGCCGGCGCGGCCGCCGCGCTGCGCTGGATACGCATCGCGCGGCTGATCGAGGACACGCCGACCTCCCGCATCCGCTCGGCCGCGCAGGGCTACGTCGAACTGTCCGGCCGCGCGCGGCCCTTGCCGGAGACGCGCAACCTCGCACCGCTGACACAGCGGCCGTGCGTCTGGTGGCGCTACCGGATCTCGAGAAAGGTCGAGCACGGCAGCGGCCGCAACCGCCGCCGGTCGTGGCAGACAGTCGCGTCGGGGCGCTCCTCGATCCCGTTCCTGCTCGACGACGGCACCGGCGAGTGCATCGTCAAGCCGGACGGCGCGGAAGTCGTCGTCACCGAGACGACCACGTGGTACGGCAACACGCCCTGGCCCGCACCGCTGGACGGCGGCCCGCCGGTCGCTTTCGGTGGGGAACGCGCGTACCGCTACAGCGAGGAGCGCATCTACGAGTACGAGGCCATCCACGCCCTCGGCAGCTTCCGTACCAGCGCGCCGGACGCGGATCGCGACCAGCAGGCCGAACAGGCGGCGCTGCTGTCGCGCTGGAAACAGGACCAGGCAGCGTTGCTGCGCCGCTTCGACGGCGACGGCGACGGCCGCATCGACCTGGCCGAATGGGAGGCCGTGCGCGAGGCGGCGCGCCACGCCGTACAGGAGGCGCAGGCCGCCCGGCCGGCGCACGATGCGCTGCACGTGCTCGGCAAGCCGGACGGGCAGCTCTACCTTCTCGCCGCACTGCCGCCCGGCGATCTCGTCCGGCGCTACCGGCGACGGGCATTGTGGTCGTTCGTCGGCTTCGTCGTCGCCGTCTGCGCCCTCGGCTGGGTGATCCAGGACGGCTTCGGCTGAACCGGTCCGGCCGCTAGAATGCGGCGATGGACAATCCCCTGCTGCACGCCGGCGCCCTGCCCGCTTTTGCGGCCATCCGCGCCGGGCACGTCGAGCCCGCCATCCGGCAGGTGCTCGACGACAACCGCCGACGCCTGCAGGCGCTGCTCGATTCCGGCGCCTCGGGCTGGGACGGCATCGTCGCCCCGGTGGAACGCATGCAGCACCGGCTGGCGCGGACCTGGTCGCCGGTCGGACACCTGAACGGCGTCGTCAACAGCGACGAGCTGCGCGCCGCCTACAACGCCTGCCTGCCGCTGCTCACCGCGTATCACACGGAGCTCGCGCAGAACGAGCGTCTCTGCGCGGCCTACCAGCACGTCCGGGACACCGAATACGAGCGTCTGCGGCCCGGCCAGCGTCGCCTGCTCGACAACGCGCTGCGCGATTTCCGCCTCGCCGGCGTGGCGCTCGACGCCGATCGCAAGCAGCGCTTCAAGACCCTGATGGAACGCCTCGCGAGCGCGCAGGCGAAGTTCGACGAGAACGTGCTCGACGCGACCAACGCCTGGACGCGCGCGGTGACGGACACCGCCGAACTCGCCGGCCTGCCGCCTGCCGTGATCGCGCGGGCCCACGCCGAAGCCGAACGCAACGGCCGCGACGGCTGGCTCTTCACGCTCGACGCACCGAACTACCAGGCCGTCCTGACGCACGCCGGCCACCGCGCACTGCGGCAGGACTTCTACTCCGCCTGGGTCACACGCGCCTCCGAGCTCGGCGCCGCGCAGTGGGACAACGGCCCGCTGATGCGGGAAATCCTCGCGCTGCGTCACGAAGCCGCGGGGCTGGTCGGCTTCGACAACTTCGCCGAGTACTCGCTGGCGACCAAGATGGCGCGCACTCCGGCGGAAGTGCTCGACTTCCTGCGCCGGCTCGCGCGCCTCTGCCGACCCGCCGCGCTGCGCGAGTTCGCGGCACTCGAGGCCTTCGCGGGCGGCCCGCTCGAAGCCTGGGACGTCCCGTTCCACTCGGAGCGTCTCAAGCGGGAGCGGTTCGCGGTCTCGGAGGAGGAGCTGCGGCCGTATTTTCCGCTGCCGCGCGTGCTGGAGGGCCTCTTTGCCGTGGCGCGGCGCCTGTACGGCATCCACATCCGGTCGCGCGCGGACGTCGAGGTCTATCACCCCGACGTCACCTACCACGAAATCGTCGGCGAGGACGGCGAACTGCGCGGCAGCTTTTTCCTGGACCTGTACGCGCGGCCGAAGAAGCGTGGCGGCGCCTGGATGGACGAGTGCGTCGGGCGCATCGCGCTCGGCGAGGCCAGCGCCCTGCCGGTCGCCTACCTCGTCTGCAACTTCACGCCGCCGGCCGGCTCGCGCCCGTCGCTGCTGACGCACCACGAAGTGCTGACGATGTTCCACGAGTTCGGCCACGGCCTGCACCACATGCTGACGCGTGTCGACTTCCCGAGCGTTGCCGGCATCAACGGCGTGCCGTGGGACGCGGTCGAGCTGCCCAGCCAGTTCATGGAGAACTTCGCCTGGCGCGAGGAGGTGCTGCCGCTGATCTCGGGCCACGTCGAGACCGGCGAGCCGCTGCCAGCCGAGGTGCTGCGCAAGCTCCAGGCCACACGCTCGTTCCAGGCGGGCATGCAGTCCGTGCGCCAGCTCGAGTTCGCACTGTTCGATTTCCGGATCCATGCGGAATACACGCCGCAGAGCGGCGACCGGATCGCGGCGACTCTGGCCGAGGTGCGCGACGAAGTCGCGGTCGTGCGGCCACCGGCCTGCAACCGCTTTCCGCACAGCTTCCAGCACGTCTTCTCGGGCGGCTACGCCGCGGGTTATTACAGCTACAAATGGGCCGAGGTGCTCGCCGCGGACGCCTTTGGTGCGTTCGAGGAATCCGGCATCTTCGATTCCTCCACGGCGCGGCGCTTCCTGCATTCGATCCTCGAGCGCGGCGGCAGCTGCGACGCCATGGACGCGTTCGTCGAATTCCGCGGCCGACGGCCGGAACTCGAACCGTTGCTCAGGCAGCTAGGGCTCGCCGCCTGAATCCGGCGAGCGCAGCGCATGAGCTTCACGATCGGCACCTGGAACGTCAATTCGCTGCGCGTGCGCCTGCCGCACCTGACGGACTGGCTGGCCATCAATCCCGTGGACGTCATGGCGCTGCAGGAGACCAAGCTCGGCGACGCCGACTTTCCGGGGGCCGAGCTGCTCGCACTGGGCTGGCAATCCGCATTCAGCGGCCAGCGCACCTACAACGGCGTGGCGATACTCTCGCGTCAGCCGGCGCTCGACGTCGTCGCCGGCATCCCCGGTTTCGACGACGGGCAGAAGCGCGTGCTCGCAGCAACGATCGGCGGCGTGCGTGTCGTCGACGTATACGTGCCGAACGGTCAGGCGCCCGGCACCGACAAGTTCGCCTACAAGCTGCGCTGGTTCGCCGCGCTGACCGGGTACGTCCGGGACCAGCTCGCGCAGCACCCGCGCGTCGTCGTGCTCGGCGACTTCAACGTCGCCCCCGAGGACCGCGACGTGCACGATCCCAAGGCCTGGGAGGGCTCGATCCACGTGAGCCCGCCCGAGCGCGCGGCGCTGCAGGCGCTCGCGGGCGTGGGCCTCGTCGACTGCTTCCGGCTGTTCGAGCAACCCGGGAAGTCATTCTCCTGGTGGGACTACCGGATGATGGCGTTCCGCCGCAATGCCGGCCTGCGCATCGATCTCGTGCTCGCATCGTCGGCCCTGGCGCAGAAGTGCGCAGCCTGTCACATCGACAAGGCACCTCGCCGGCTGGAACGGCCGTCGGACCATGCTCCGGTCGTTGCGAGGTTTGACATATAGGCGCCGGGTGGCGCCCGAAAGCGTCGAGCGGGTCGCTGTCGGCGCAATTGGCACTTGGGTTGCGGGGCGGCAACGGTCTAGACTCCGCCGCACCGAAGCCGAGCGTATCGCCGAAACGCATGCAGTTCCGACGCAGCGACTACGACGTCACCAACACCGTTCAGGTGAGCTCGCCGTCTTCGGTGCGCACGGCCGTCGAGGAGCTGTTCCGCCAGACCTGGCCCGGCACCGCCGTCGAACGTCTCTCGCAGGCGTTCTTCGACTTCGAGCGGCTGTTCACCGGCCAGTTTCCCGGCTACTTCGGCTGCGACACCGTCTACCACGACATGCAGCACTCGCTGGACGACACGCTGGCGATGGCGCGGCTGCTGGCCGGCTACGACCGCCAGCATGCGCCCGAGCAGCGCCTCGGCGGTGAACGCGCGCTGGTCGGGCTCGTCGTCGCACTGTTCCACGATGCCGGCTACATCCGCCAGACCGACGACACCCGGCATCGCAACGGCGCCGAGTTCACGCGCACGCACGTGAGCCGCGGCGCGCATCTGCTGCAGCGCTACCTGCCGACGATCGGCCTGGCGCACTGGGTTCCGGTGGCGACGCAGATCATCCACTACACCGGTTACGAAGTTCCGTTCGGCGACATCCGGCTCGACGATGCCGCCGACCGCCGCGTCGGCCACCTGCTCGGCACGGCCGACATGCTGGCGCAGATGTCGGACCGTTGTTATCTCGAGAAGTGTCGCGACCGCCTGTACCCGGAGTTCGTGCTGGGCGGCGTCGCGCTGGGCCGCGACGAGGTCGGCGGACTCAAGGTCACGTACGGCTCCGGACTCGACGTGCTGCGGCAGACGCCGGCGTTCGTCGCCGAGACCATGCGCACGCGTCTCGACGGCGAGTTCGGCAAGGCCTATCGCTACGTCGAGGCCCTGTACGGCGGCCGCAATCCCTACATGGAAGCGATCGAGCGCAACCTCGCGCATCTCGAGAAGGTGCTGCAGTCGGGCAACTGGTCGCTGCTGCGCAGGTCGCCGCCGGTGTTCACCTGGGAAAGGAATCCACTGCAGAACGTGCGCTCGCTGGTGATCGATCACCTGCGAATGGCGGTCGAGACGGCGTAGGCGACACCGCGGTCGCTCAGGCGCCGAGCAGGTCGAGCAGTCCGGGCACGTCCCCCGCGACCGTGAGCCGCGCACGGGCACCGGGCCTCACGAAACCAGCCGCGACCGACCGGTCGAGAAAGCGCACGAGGTCGTCGTAATAGCCGCCCACGTTGAGCAGGCCGCTCGGCTTGTCCTGCAGGCCCGCGAGCGTCCAGGTCCAGGCCTCGAACAGCTCGTCGAGCGTGCCGACGCCGCCCGGCAGCGACAGGAAGGCGTCCGCGAGATCGCCCATGCGTTGCTTGCGTACGGCAAAGCTCTCGACCACTTCGAGCGCGGTGAGACCCGGATGCGCGGCCTCGAGGTCGTAGAGGAATTGCGGGATCACGCCGACCACCCGTGCCCCGGCCGCGAGCGCGGCGTCGGCGAGCACGCCCATCAGGCCGACGCGTCCGCCGCCGTAGACCAGCGTCCAGGCGCGACGGCCGATTTCGTGGCCGACGTCGCGTGCGGCCTCCGCGAATTCCGGCCGGTTGCCGGCGGCGGATCCGCAGAACACGCAGAGCGTGAAACTCACGGCGTCGCGCCGTCGGTCGCGACGGCAGAGCAGAGGCAGGACCCGCGATGCATCGCCCGGCTCCCGTGCTTCGTCGCGCGACTCAGCGTGCCGCGGTCGCGACCAGCCGCGCGTAGAACTCGCACATCCGGCGCAGGTTGTCGACCGTGAGACGCTCGTCGGTGCCGTGGATCATGGCGGCGGCGGCGAGCGAAAGCACGATCGGCTGGAACCGGTAGACATCGGTCGCGATGCCCGCCATGTGGCGGCTGTCGGTCGTCGCCGTGACCAGTCCGGGTGCGACGGGCAACATGCCGCCGTCCGACGCCAGCGTCGCGATGAGCCGGAACGCATCGGACCGGCTCGAGGACACCGGCGACGGGTCGTACGCGACGCCGCCTTCCCACTCGAGCCGCACGTCGAGCGCGCGCGTCGCCTGCCGCGCCCGCTCGAGCACGCCGGCGGCGGTGTCCTGCGGCGCGATGCGGTAGTTGATCCACGCCGTGGCGTCCTGCGGCAGCACGTTTTCCTTCGGGCTGCCGCGCAGCATCGTCGGCGCGATCGTCGTGTGCAGCGACGCGGCGCCGACGGGCGTCGCCGCCATCTGCCGCACCAGCAGCGGCCGGAACAGCCATTCGTTGGCGACGGCCAGGCGCACGCCGAATCCGGCATGCGGCGCGAGTTCGCGCAGCATGTCGGCGGCGGGCCCGCGGAATTCGGGCGGGAAGTCGTGATCGGCGATCGCGAGCACCGCTCGCGCGAGCGTTTCCACACCGGTCTCGGGCGGTGGCGCCGAGGAATGACCTCCCGCCGCCGGCGCCGTCACCTTCAGCGTCGCGTAGCCCTTTTCGCCGACGCCGATCATGGCCACCGGCTGCGACACGAGCGGCAGGTCGCTGACGACGGCGAGCCCCTCGTCGAGCGCGAACTCGGCGTGCACGCCCCGATCGCGCAACCATTGCGCCGCGGCGGCCGCGCCGGAGCCGCCCGCTTCCTCGTCGTGACCGCTCACGACGATCAAGGTGCGCCGGGGCACGAACCCCTGCGTCGCGAGTGCTTCGAGACCCTCGAACAACGCGACCAGCGAGCCCTTGTCGTCGATGCTGCCGCGGCCCCAGACGGCGCCGTCGGCGATGACGCCGTCGAACGGCGGGTGATGCCAGTCGCGTTCCGTGCCCGGCGTCACCGGCACGACGTCCTGGTGCGCCATGAGGATGAACGGCGGCCGCGCCGGGTCCCGGCCGGGCCAGGTGTAGATCAGAGTGTGGCCCGCGACGACGGTCCGGGTCATCGCGGCGTGCGCGGCGGGATAGGTCGCCTGCAGCCAGGCGTGCAGGCGATCCCACTCGCGCGGATCGTTGGCGGCCGCGTCCTGATGACTGACGGTGCGGATCCGCACGGCCTCGGCCAGGTGGCGCGCGGCGGCTTCGACGTCGATGCGCGGCGCGGGCGCCAGCGGCACAGGCGCCGCCGAGGCCACCGGCGGCTCGAACGTCAGCGTGCGCACGACGACGACGCCCGCGACAGCCACCACGATTGCCAATGCGCCAGACAGGCGGCGACGCCACACGTTCATCGACTTCTCCCCCGGCAACCCGCGATCAGGACTTGAGCGAGCGCAGGAACGCGGCCGGATCGTCGCCGCGCTCGAGCACCTCGACCAGCGCCGAACCAACCACGACGCCGTCGACGTGGCCGCGCAGGCGGTCGACCTGCTCCGCGCGGCGGATACCGAAGCCCGCGCAGACCGGCACGGGCGACACCGCCTTGACGCGATCCATGTAGCCGAGCACCTCGTCCGGCACGGCGACGTGTTTGCCGGTGGTGCCGGTCATCGTCACCGCGTACACGAAACCCTGACTCGCCCGGCACAGCATCTCGAGCCGCGCGGGCGGCGTGACCGGCGTGACCATCTGCACGAGCGCCACGCCCACGCGGTCAAGGGCCACGCGCACCTCGGCGCTCTCCTCGTAGGGCAGGTCGGGGACGATGAAGCCCGCCACACCCGCCTGCGCAGCCGCCTCCGGCAGGCGCTCGAGACCGAACGCCAGCAGCGGATTCAGGTAGCTCATCAGCAGCAGCGGCGCCGGCGCACGCGGCCGCATCCCGCCGAGTTCCGCCAGCAGCCAGGGCAGCGTGAAGCCGCCGGCGAGCGCCGCGAAGCTCGCGCGCTGGATGGTCGCGCCGTCGGCCATCGGGTCGCTGAACGGCACACCGATCTCGACCACGTCGGCCTCGGACGCGATCGCCCGCAGGCTGTCCTGGAAACCCGCGCGGTCGGGAAACCCGGCGGTCATGAAGGCCACGACAGCCGGGCAGCCCTGCGCCGCGGCGGACTCGATGGCGGCGCTGATTTCGTCGCGCGGCCGGATCGGAGCGCCCATCAGTTCTTCCCCTTCAGCAGCGTGTTCTGCAGCGTCGGCATGTCCTTGTCGCCACGGCCGGACAGGCCGATGAGGATGCGACAGCCGGGCTGCGCCTGTGCGAACTTGCGCGCACCGGCGAAGGCGTGGGCGGATTCGATCGCCGGCAGGATACCCTCGCACCGGCAGCATTCGGCAAGCGCCTCGAGCGACTCGTCGTCGCCGGCCGCGGCGAATTCGAGCCGACCGATGCTGGCGAGCAATGCGTGCTCGGGGCCCACGCCGGGATAGTCGAGCCCCGCCGACACCGAGTGCGTTTCCTGGATCTGGCCGTGCGGGTCCTGCAGCAGCAGCGAATAGCAGCCCTGCAGCACGCCCGGCCGGCCGTAGGCGAGCGAGGCTGCGTTCTGGCCGAGCCCCGGCCCCGTGCCACCGGCCTCGAGGCCGAGCAGCTTCACGCCGAGATCGGCGACGAACGGGTGGAACAGGCCGATGGCGTTCGAGCCGCCGCCGACGCACGCGACGACCGCGTCGGGCAGCGCGCCCGCCTGCTCGAGCATCTGCGCACGCGCCTCGATGCCGATGACGCGCTGGAACTCGCGCACCATGTGCGGATACGGATGCGGGCCCACGGCGGAGCCCATGATGTAGAACGTGCCGTCGGGGTCCGACACCCAGTCGCGCAGCGCCTCGTCGATCGCGGCGCGCAGCGTCTTGTCGCCACCGGTCACCGGCACGACTTCGGCGCCGAGCAGCTTCATGCGGCCGACGTTCGGCGCCTGGCGCTCCATGTCGACCGATCCCATGTAGACGGTGCAGGCCATGCCGAGCCGCGCGCAGGCCGCGGCCGTAGCCACGCCGTGCTGGCCCGCGCCGGTCTCGGCGACGATGCGTCTCGCGCCGAGCCGCTGCGCCAGCAGGCCCTGCCCGATCGCGTTGTTGATCTTGTGCGCGCCGGTGTGCGCGAGGTCCTCGCGCTTGAGCCACACGTCGGCGCCCCAGCGACGCGACAACGCGGGCGCGAAAGTCAGCGGCGTCGGGCGGCCGACCCAGGTTCGCAGCTGCCGGTCGAGCTCGGACTTGAACGACGGGTCGGGCAGGATGTCGCGCATGCCCTGCTCGAGCCGCTCGAGGGCGGGCACGAGCGTTTCCGGGACGTAACGGCCACCGAACGGGCCGAACCGGCCACGCGTGTCGGGGAATGCGCCCGCGAGCACCTGCTTCAGCAGCACCTCGCGATCGATTTTCAAGCCACCCAACTGCATCTCGACTCCGTAGGGGTCAGACCCCTGTTCAGAAAAAGTTGACTGGGGTCAGACCCCTCGCGATAGCG
>JAYRRR010000126.1:0-29832 GCA_041910015.1 Steroidobacteraceae bacterium | reverse complement strand
CTGGCCATCACCGCCGCGGGCAGCGCGAAGCCCTCGGGCCGGAGCACCGTGACCTGCATGCCGCGCAGCGCCGCCATGTGCAGCGTTGCCGCCGGCACGGCGAGCGGCAGGGCGCGCGGGTGATAGACCCAGCTCAGCACGAACTTGCCCTGCCTCGGGACGCCCAGATCGTCCATCGTCTTCCAGTCGGCCAGGGCCTGGCACGGATGGTTGACGGCCGACTCCAGGTTGACGAACGGTTTGTCGCAGAGGCCCGCCATGCGCAGGAACTGCGTCTCGGCGAGGTCGGCGGCGAGATCCTTGCCCTCGGCGAACGAGCGGATGCCGAGCGCGTCGCAGTACGACGCCAGCACGGGAATCGCCTCGCGCACGTGCTCGGCCGCCGCGCCGTCCATGATGACGCCGTCGCGTGTCTCGACATTCCACGTGCCCGCGCCCGGCGTGACGACGAATGCCGTGCCACCGAGCCGCATCATGCCCGCCTGGAACGACGACAGCGTGCGCAGCGACGGGTTCAGGAACAGCAGGCCGAGGATCCTGCCCGCGAGCGCCTGCGGCTCGGGCCGCGTCTGCAGCCGCTGTGCCAGTGCCAGCAGATCGACGACTTCGTCGCGTGAAAAGTCGGCCAGATCGAGGAAGCGGTTCATCGTGGCAACGGTCAGTCGTGGTTGTGGTGTCGAGGGAAGTGGAACGGGTTCGCGACGCGCCTAGGCGGGCAGCGCGGCGAGGGCATCGCGCAGGGTGGCCACGTGCGTCGTCTCGAGCACGTACGGCGCGAGAATGCGCACGACTCGCGGGTCGCCGCTCGTGCCGGTGAGGATGTCGTGCTGTTCGAGGAGCTCGCGCTGCACGTCCTTCGCGGGGCGCCGCGTGCGCAGGCCGAGCAGGAACCCGGCGCCCTGCGTGCCGGTGACGGGGCCCACGACGCAGGTCTCGCGGATCTGCTGCGACAGCCGGCGTACGTTCGCCAGCAGTCCTTCGCTTTCGATGATGTCGACGACCGCCTCGATCATCGCGCACGCCATCGGGCCGCCGCCGAACGTCGTGCCGAGGTCGTCCGTGCGCAGATGGCGCGCCACGTGGTCCGCGAGCAGCAGCGCCGCGCACGGAAAGCCGGCGCCGAGCGCCTTGGCCGTCGTGATCATGTCCGGCGCGATGCCGTACATGTTGGCGGCGAACGGGAACCCGGTGCGGCCCATGCCGCACTGCACCTCGTCGAAAATCAGCAGCGCGCCCTGCTCGCTGCAGTGCGCGCGCAACGCACCCAGGAATTCGCTGCCGAGGTCGATGGCGCCGCCGACGCCCTGCACGGGCTCGACGATCACGGCCGCGGTATCGGTGTCGACCGCGCGTCCGATCGCGGCCAGGCCGCCGCGCGGCACGAATTCGACCTCGAACGGCGTCTGCGGAAAGCCATACCATTTCTCCACCGCGCCCCAGGTGACGGCGCCGGCCGCGGCCGTGCGGCCGTGAAAACTGCCTTCGACGGCGACCACCTTGCGGCGTCCGCTGATCCTGAGCGCGAGCTTGAGCGCGTTCTCGTTCGCCTCGGCGCCCGTGTTGACGAAGAACGCCGTGTTGAGCCCGAGGCCCGCGAACTGCGTCAGGCGCTTCGCGGCGCGGCCGCGCACGTCGAGCGGCACGGCATTGCTCTGGAAGATCAGGGCGCGCGCCTGGGCGTCGAGCGCCGCGAGCAGACGGGCGTGCGAATACCCGAGCGCGGCCACGGCATGACCACCGTAGAGGTCGAGCACCCTGCGGTCGTCGCGTGTGTGCAGGTGCACGCCCGAAGCGCCGACGACGTCGAGGTCCCACTGCGCATAGACGGGAGCGAGGTGATCGGCGGGCGGTGTCCAGGGAGGCGAAGGCATCGGCGGTTGTCCAGAAGATCGGGCGGTCGTGGGCCAGGGAGCGTGATTCGGCGGCAAGCGGTGGGACTCAGGTCCAGCCGGGCGCCGGCGTCATCAGCCCGGCCGTTTCCTCGTGGCCGAACATGCGGTTCATCCACTGCACGGCGCCGCCGGCGGCGCCCTTGGTCAGGTTGTCGATGACGCACATCACGGCAACCGAGCGGCCGTTGCTGACGCCGGAGAGTTCCGCGTGGTTGCTCGCGACGATGTCCTTGAGACGCGGCATGTCGCCGCTCACGCGCACGAACGGCGACTGGTCATAGAAGTCACGCAGCGCATGGACCAGCTCGTGCGAGGTCAGGTCCTCGCGCGCCGTGGCCTGCACGGTGACGTGAATGCCGCGCGCGAACGGACCGGAGTGCGGCACGAAGTTGAAGTCGGCGTCGACGCCCGAGACCCCGCGGGCGAGCGCGGTGATTTCCGGCGCATGGCGATGGGCCAGCGCGTTGTAGGAATAGAGGTCGCTGTGGCGCTGCGGATGGTGCGTGCCCGCCGTGGGACTGCGGCCCGAACCCGTGCTGCCCGTGATCCCGGCGACGAAGACCTGCGGGTCAATCAGGCCGAGCGACAGCAGCGGCACGCTCGCAAGCAGCACGGCGGTGGCGAAGCAGCCGGGATGCGCGACGTGTGGTGTCGCCAGCGCGTTGAGGTGCTCCGGCACCGCGCAGGTGAACTCGGCGAGCCGGCCGGGCGCGCCGTGCGCGTGCTTGTAGACGGCCTCGTAGGCCGCGGCCGTCGCGTAACGGAAGTCCGCCGAGATGTCCACGACGCGCGGCCGCGTGCCGGCCTGCTCGCCGGCCGTGAGCACGCGGTCGATCAGCGCGGCCGAGACGCCGTGCGGCGCCGCCGAGAAGACGGCCGTGCTTGGGTTGGCCGCGACGTATTCGAGCACCTCGTCGTGCCCGACGAAACGCAGATGCGGCAGCACGGGCTGCAGGTGGCGGAAGAACTGCGCGACCGGTTCGTCCGGCTGGCTGTCCGACGCGATGGCCGCGAGGTCGAACCAGGGATGCGCGCAGAGCAGGCGCAGCAGCTCGCCGGCCACGTAGCCCGTGCCGCCGAGCACGATGGCGGGTGTGCGCGCGCTCATTGGTTCACGGCCGCGGCGGGCTGGGCCGCGAGGCCGAGCGTGTCGATGATGTGGTCGCCGAGATCCGCGCCTGCGCTCATGGCGTTGATCGCGCGCACGCTCATCTGGTCCTGGATGATGTTGACGCCGACGGCATTGTCCGTCGCCGGGCCGGTCACGACCGCAGGCTCGATGCCGAACCGTTCGCGCAGCAGCTTGACGCCGCCCCACGCCGCGACCGGATCGTTGGCCGAGAGCACGACGGAGCTCAGTGACCTGGCGATGTCGCCGGCCGCCAGGATCGCCTCGACGCCGTAGGCGCCCAGGATGCCGTCGCCGAGCTCGAACACGACGACGTCGGGCCGGCCCTGCGTCATCTCGGTCAGCATCGTGCGCGTGAGTGCCGGGCCGGACGCGGCCGTCGTCGTGACGATGCCGAAGTCCGTGAAAATCTGGCTGCGGCGCGCGCCGGCGTCCTCCATCGCGAGGATGTCACGGCGCAGCGACACGCCCGTCGCCTTGAACGCGTGCACCGCCAGTCCGCGATGACGCATGCGCGCGACGATCGCGCAGGCCGCGGCCGTCTTGCCGGCCTCCATGCAGGTGCCGGCGAGTGCGACGACCGGGACGCCGTGCGTGTCGAGCGCCGCCGCCTGGTCGAGCCGCCGGTAGCCGACGCGCGCCGGCACGCCGATGCGCTCGCCGAGGAACGGGAACTGCAGCACGCAGCCGAGCACGCGCGCGTCGAACGGCTTGCCCTTGTCGGGGTTCACCGAGTCGCACACGCCGAGCACGCCGCCGATGTTGAGCACCTGCAGGATGTCGCCGACCTGCACGCGCTCGGGAATGTGGCCCGAGTAGCCGAACAGTGCCTGCCGGTGGCCGAGCGCACCCACGATCACGTCGCCGCGGGAGACCTTGGCCATGCGGCCGCTCGTGAGCTCGAGCGTGTTGTAGGTCGATTTGTTGTTGAGCACCTCGACCACCAGCACGATGCCCTCCTCGCAGGGCAAGTCGGTGGTGGCGACGCGCAGCTCGTGGCCGAGCCCGCAGGCCTGCGCAATCGAGGCGATCTTGTCGACGACGACGGTCTTCTGTTGCATGGACGTGCTTCCCGCGGAGGGCCGTTGCGCGGCGCGGTTCAGGGGCGCCCGGCGCGCGTGTAGAAGATGCCCGGCAGCCCGAGCATCTTCGAAAAGCCGTGCGCGTCCTCCGGCGTCCATTCGCCGGCGGACTCGCCATAGGCACCCTTCGACGCCTTCATCAGCGAATAGCGCGACGCGGTGCCCTCGACGAACACGACGCCGGGGCGGAACAGCAGGTGCACCTCGCCCGTGACGCGCTGCTGCGTCGAGACGAAGAACGCCTCGATGTCGCGGCACACCGGGTCGAGGTGCTGGCCTTCGTGCACGAGGTCGCCGTAGGGGCCGGCGAGCGTGTCCTTGACGCGCTGTTGCCGCGCCGACAGCACGAGCTTCTCGAGCTCGCGGTGGGCGAGCAGCAGCACCTCGGCGGCCGGAGCCTCGAACGCGACGCGGCCCTTGAAGCCGATGATCGTGTCGCCCAGGTGGATGCCGCGGCCGACGCCGAATTTCGCGCCGATCGCCTCGACCTGCTCGATCAGGGCCACCGCGCCCGGCTTCGCGCCGTCGAGCGAGCACGGAATGCCTGCCTCGAAACCGATCGTGTGACGCTCGGGCGGCTGTGGCTGCGTGAACGCGTCCCTGGTGAGGACCCAGGCGTCGTCCGGGATGCAGGTTTCGGAGATCAGCGTCTCCTTGCCGCCGATCGTGACGCCCCACAGGCCGCGGTTCACCGAGTAGGCGGCGCCGAACGGCGGCACCGGCAGTTTGCGTGAGCGCAGGTACTCGAGTTGCTCGGGCCGCTTGAACGCCCGGTCGCGCACGGGCGCGAGGATCTCGAGTTCCGGCGCGAGCGTCCTGAGCGCGACCTCGAACCGGACCTGGTCATTGCCCGCCGCCGTCGAGCCGTGCGCAGTCACGTCCGTGCCGAGCTGTCGCGCGAACTGCGCGACCGTCTGCGCCTGCAGCACCCGCTCGGCGCCGACGCAGAGCGGGTAGAGGTTGCCGCGGCGCACGTTGCCCATGATCAGGTACTTCAGCACCTGCGCGAAGTACGCTTCGCGCGCGTCGACCAGGTGATGAGCCACGGCACCCAGCGCCTTCGAGCGCTGCTCGAGCACGCGGGCAGCCTCCTCGTCGATGCCGCCGGTGTCGACCGTGAGCGTGACGACCGGGCGGCCGTACGTCTCGGCGAGCCAGGGCACGCAGAAGGAGGTGTCGAGCCCGCCGGAAAAGGCCAGCAGGATGGGCTTGGCGCCCGCGGCAGTCGTCGTCATCGTTGACTCTCAGCGTCCGAAGGTGGTGTGGAGGTGCTCGTGCAGCCGACGCTGCGCCCGGGCGCTCTCCGTGGCGATGAAGATGGTGTCGTCGCCGGCGATCGTGCCGACGACCTCGGGCCAGCGCGCCTTGTCGAGCGCGATGGCCACGCTCTGGGCCGTGCCGGCGGCGGTGCGCAGGACGGTCAGCGCCGGCCCGGCGGCCTTGTATCCCTTGACGAAGGCGCGCACGGTCTCGAAGTGGCTGGGCGTGAGCGCGTCCTCGACGGCGGGCAGCAGGTAGCGGTCGGCGCCCTTGACGACGCCGAGCTCGCGCAGGTCGCGACTGACGCTCGACTGGGTGGCGTCGAAGCCGGCGCGGTGCAGCAGGTCGACCAGTTCCGCCTGACGCGAGACCGCGTTCTGCCGCAGGATGCGCAGCAGCGCGTCCCGGCGCAGGGTCTGGGCGTCGAGGTCGGTAGCCACGGGCGTTGCGTCCGGCTCAGGTGAATAAAAGATGCGCGAATGTGCATAAATATGCAGACGCTGTCAATGGCTGGAGACGCGAAATGAGCGACCGGCAGCTGGAGCTGTTCCGTCGGCTGCAGGCGCTGGCCCGGACGGGCCTGTACTTCTGCCGCGACGAGTACGACCGGGAGCGCTATGGCGAAGTCGAGGCGATCGCGGCGGAGCTGCTCGCCGGCGGTGCGACGCTGTCGGCCGGGGAACTGCGCGCGGCATGGGGTCGCGAGACCGGCTACGTCACGCCCAAGGTCGAGGTCCGCGGCGCCGTTTTTCGCCCGCAGGACGGTCGCGTGCTGCTGGTACGCGAGACCGCCGACGGCCTCTGGACGCTGCCGGGAGGCTGGGCCGACGTCGGCGACTCGCCGGCGGGCGCGATCCGCCGCGAAATCGAGCAGGAGGCCGGGTTCCGCGTGCGCGTGACCAGGCTCGCCGCGCTCTACGACCGCAACGCCCATGGCCACACGCCGTCGCTGGTGCACGGCTGGAAGGCGTTCTTTCTCTGCGAGATCGAAGGCGGGTCCGCCCGTGGCAGCTACGAGACCGACGCCGTGGATTTCTTCGCGCCCGACGCCCTGCCGCCCATGTCGCTCGGTCGCTGCACTCCGGAGCAGGTGCTGCGCATGCGGCAGCACTGGTCCGCGCCCGGGATGCCCACCGACTTCGATTGACGGAAGCAGGGGACACCCGATTCCGAGCGGAAACAGGCGATGTTCCCTGTTTCCGTCAGCGCTCGATCCGGAACTCGAAGTCCGCGCTCTGCTCGAGGCCGGCTTCGGCCTTGACGGCCCAGCGCGGGTTCAGCGTATAGCGCAGCTTGATCGTGTTGATCGCCTCCGCGATCGAGATGCCGTAGCTGACGAAGAGCCTGGGCGACAGCGCCTTGCCGAGCACCACGGACGTATCGTCCTCGCCGGTGCGCTCGACGCTCACTTCGTCGAGCCCGAGGCGCGTGCTCAGGCCCCCGAGCAGCAGGCCTCCGCCGCTCACCGCGAGGCTCTCAGCTGCCTGATTCACGCTCGCGGCCTCGCCCGACTGCAGCGTGTCGATCGAGCGGCCCGTGAGCAGGTACGACAGCGCCTCGTTGCTCGGCATCGCCGGCGTCGAAGTGATCGCGATGAACGGATTGTCGAGCGTCCCGCGCACGTTCACGCCGACCGTGATGTCGGTGTCCTTGATCTCGCGCTCCGCGACGATGTCGAGCTGCGGCTCGCTGAGTGGCGTGTTCGCGTAACGCAGCAGGCCGCGCGTGATGCGCACGTCCTGGCCGAATGCCCGGTACTGCCCGTCGGACACGCTGATCGTGCCGTTGCCGCGGGCCACGTCGTTGGGCACCGTCGAGACGGTGACCTTGCCCTCCAGACGCGCCTTCAAGCCGTAGGCGTCGACACGCACGGCGTCGCCGAGCATGACCTCGATGCTCGTCGTCAGGCGGTCCGTCGTCGCCGGCGCATTGTCCTCGACGTCGGGCAAGCCCACGATGCGCTCGTCCGGCGAGGTGCTGACCGAGGTCTGCAGCGAACGCGGAGAGATGCGTGCCGTGGGAATCCGCACGCGGCCCTCGACACGATACCCGTTTCCGCCGGCATGGAGCGTCACGTCGGGCGAGGCGAACACGCGCAGGCCCGGCGTGTCGGCCACGAGCAACTCGTCACCGTGCAGACGCAGGGCGCCCGTCATCACGCCTTGCGGCCAGCCGAAATCGCCGCCCACCTCGAGTTTGCCCTTCGCGGTCTGGCCGGCGGCCTCGAAGTGCAGTTCGTCGCCCGTGAACCTCCCGTCCGCGTGGACGTCCGTCAGGATCAGGTTCGTGCGATAGAACTCGAGCCGGCCTTCCCGCAACTGGAAGCTGCCATTGAGTCCTGGCTCGCCGAGCGTGCCCGACAGCGTCACCTCGCCGGCGAGCCGGCCGATTGCACGGTCGATCTCCGGAACCAGCAGCGGCAGCAGCCGGATCGCGCCGGAATGCCCTTCGATGCGGCCCTGCAGCGGCGAAGCGGGCAGGTCCGTGCGCCGTTGCGCGACCGCTTCGCCGTGCACCTGCGAGTTCTCGTCGATCTGCAGCTCGAGCGTCGCCCGCAGCGCGTCGGGTTCCGCGAACAGGTCGAGGCGGCTGCTGCCGAGGTGGATGCGCTCGGTGCGGAACTTGTTGCGGGGCACGTCGAAGGACGGCTCGTGCACGAGCACCGTGCTGCCACCCACCCAGGACTTGCCCGGCGCCTGCTCGGCCCAGCCGCTCGCCTGCAGCCTGCCGTCGAATTCGCGCCAGCCGAGCAGCGTGCGCAGCAGTCGCTTCAATGGCCAGTCCTGGGCACTGTAGATGACGCGCCACGACCGCGGTCGCACCTGGTGGTCGCCCTCGACGCACAGTCGCGCGTCCTCCGCCGTGCGCAGGCACAGCGGCGAGGCACGCTGCCGGTCCGGCCCCAGCGTGAGCGTCACGGGCTGGATCAGTCGCGCGTCGCCGTCCACGAACACGACGTCGGCCTGGGCCAGCGTGCCCGCCCACGTCCGGCGGCCGAGGTCGAGCCCGCCGGCGGCGGACAGGCCGCCGCGGAACTCGGCGATGCGTCGCTGCGGATTCCCCGGCGAGGCGAACGCAACCGCGAACTCGTGCTCGCGCACGAGCCCCTGCAGTCCGGCACGCAGGAAGTCGAAGTCGAGTGCGCCGGTCGACAGCGAGCGTGCCTCGAGCGACAGCCGCGACGGGCGCCGGTCGCTCCCATCGACGTCGATTTCGGCATCGGCCTCCGCGACGGTGAGACCTCCGTAGCGGAACTTGCGCAGGTGCGCATTCGCCGTGACCTGCGGGCGCTGCGGCGTGCCGCGCGCCCTGCCGCGCGAGACCAGATCGCCGTCCATGCCGCTCGCGACGATCGCGAGCGAACGCAGGTCCAGGTTCCAGTCGAGGTCCAGCGCGCCTGATCCGACGCGGCCCTCGACGTCGACGAAGGACGTGCCGGCGGCGACACGCACGCGTCGCAGCTCGTACGTGCCCGCACGGTGCGCGACCTCGCCGCGACCGGTCAGCCGGTGGCCGAACACCGTGCCTGACAGCGCGGCCAGCCGGGCCGTCCATGGCGCGTCGGCGCTCAATCCCGTCCCGGCGATCGTGCCTCGCGCGTCGACGCGACCGTCCACGCCGGGGCGCAGCTCGCCGAGCGCGAGCGACTTCGCGTCGACGTCGAAGTGCCACGGCTGCGTCCCGGTCCATTGCAAGGAGCCGCTGCCCTGCACGCGTCCGCGCAACGTGTAGCCGTCGAACAGGTCGAGCCGCAGACGCTCGCGGTCGACGACGCCGGCGGCCTCGAAGCTGGTCTGCGGCACGCTGGCGCCGACCACGTCGGCGCGGGCCGTGAACCGGTACGGCAACGAGCCGTCGATCGCGTAGCGCCCCTGCGGGCTCGCGACGACCGCTTCGGTGCGGGCATCGAGCGGCCAGCGCAGCCCGGTCCATTCGCCCGTGAACTGCAGGCGCGGCAACGTGCCCTCGGGCGCATCCCCGGCCGCGAGCTGCACCGCGCCTTGCGCCGTGAGCGACGCGCCCAGCCGCGGCAGCCACACGCGGAAACTCGCGACGTCGACCCGGCGGTCGGCGAACCGGCCGCTGCCTTGCAGTCGCACCTGCTGATCGGGCAGGGATGGCGAGGTCAGCGTGCCGTCGAAACCGAGCCCGCTGCGTCCTGCGGCGAGGGCCACCGTGCCGGTCAGACGCGGCAAGCGCCCCGGCGGCAGCCAGGGCGAGCCGTCGAAGTCGGTGACGCGCAGCGTGCCCTGTGCGCGCGGATGCTCCGTGAGATCGAGCAGCGTGCCGGAGAAGCTCAGCCGGGCCGGTGCGTCGAGGTACAGCTCGGCGCCGAGACGGTCGAGCTTGCCCCGCGTCTCGATGCGGAACCGGTATTCGACGTCGTCACCGGGCAGGCGCCATTCGCCGCGCAGTTGCGTGCGCAGGCCCAGCGGCTCGGACGCGCGCAGCGCGAGCGAGCCCATGAGCCGGCCTTGCGGCCCGCGCAAGGTGAGCGAGTCGACGTCGAGCCGCCAGCGCGTCAGCGTGAGCGATGCGCTGGCCTCGTGCGCGACGATGCGCTGGCCGCCCTGCAGGACCACCTCGACGTCGTCGATGCGGACCGCGCGCGCGCGGATGCTCAGGCCGCGGGGCAGGAAGCGCGTCTCGCTCTTCGGCTGCTCCGGCCGCTCTGCGAGCCGCACCGCGACCTTCGCGGCCTCGAGACTCGACAGTGTGAGGCGTCCGGCGAGCAGCGTGGCCGGGTTGGCGATGACGCGCAGGTCGTCGATCTCGACGTGCACGGCGTCGTGGTCGACGACCACGCGTTCGGCGGCGAGCGGGCCCGCGAGCGTGCCGCGTGGCCGCGTCACCTCGATGCGGACCGACGGCAACCGGTCGAGCTGGCCGAGCACGAAGTCGAGGCCCGCCTGCGTGAACAGCAGGCGGTACGCGCCAGACGCCAGCGCCCCGAGCAACGCGAGGGCGACGACGGTGACGATCGCGCCGCGACGACTCACCTAGAGCACCTGCGTGATGTTCAGGTGCACACGCGGCTTCATGCCGTCCTCCGACAACGCCTGCGCGACGTCGATGCCGACCATGACCATCGGCAGCTTGAAACGCACGCCGACGCCGACCGAGTATTCGAGTGGCGTGCTCCAGTCGTTGAACGCGTTGCCCGTGTCGAAGAAGACGGCGCCACGGAAATTCTCGCGGAAGTCGCGCTCGATCTCGACGCTGGCGACGATCTTGTGCTCGCCGCCGGCGCCCTTGCCCGAGGTTTCGTCGATGCCGGTCCTGGACGAGTCGCTCTCGAGCGGTGGGCTCAGCTCGTTGATGCCGAAGCCGCGCACGCTGCGGTCGCCGCCGGCGAAGAAGCGCTGCGAGGCGGGCAGCTCCGAGAATTCGTCGATCCAGCTCGTGCCGAACTCGCCGCGCAGGCGCAGGTACCACGGTCCGCGGACCGGCCACACGCGTTCGGCCCGGCCGTAGAAGCGCAGATACGACGCATCCGACCCGAGCGTCTGCGGGCTGCCGGACAATTCGAGGTAGTAGGCGGCATCGCGCACCCAGCCGGTCAGGAAGTTGGGCGGCAGGCTCGCGTAGCTGACCCCGGGAATCAGCAGCAGCGCGTCCTCCTCGGTGTGGTCGGGGAAGCCGGTTTGCTCGCTGTTGAGGCGCAGGAACAGCACGCGCTGCCAGTGACCGAAGACCTGTGTCAGGCCACCCGTCAGCTCGAGACGATTGCTGTCGAGGTCGCCGATGACCTCGTCGATCTGTGCGACCGAGAATTCCAGTTTCTCGAGCGTCGGGTCGCCGACCGGGATCACGTAGCGGCCCGCCGCCTCGGACCGCAGCTCCGAAGCCGTCAATTCGACGATCAGGCGGTGCCCGCGGGTGTTCACGCGGCGGTTGTCCCAGGTGAATTTGCCGCGTGCCCCCGTGTCGGTGCCGTAACCGAGATTGACGGCGTAGCGGTCGCGCTTGATCGGCTCGGCGTGGATGCGCACGGGCACGGTCAGGGTGTCGCGGTCCTGCCCGCCGGGAGTCACGACCACCGACGAGAAGTAGTGGCTGTCCTCGAGCGCGTACTGCGTGCTGGTGAGCGCCGACGGCGAATACGGCTGGCCCGTCGCGAAGCGCATGAAGCCGCGCAGCAGGTTGTCGTCGATGACGTCCTGCTCGATCTCGATGGCGCCGAACTCGTAGCGGCCGCCCGTCACGAGCGTGAGCCGCGCGTCCGCGGTCAGGTCCGTCGGGTTGACGATGAGCTCGCGGCGCGTCAGCGTCGCATCGAGGTAACCGCGTTCCCGCGCCGTCCGCATCAGCGCGGCCTTCAGCGATTCGTAGGCCGTGTGATCGAGCCGTGTGCCGGTCCGCAGCGCCGAAGCCTGCCGCAGTGCCTCGAGCTCGGCATCGCCGGCGCCCGCTCCCTCGATGCGCACGTCGACTTCCCGCATGACGACGGGCGGACCGGCGTCGATGCTCAGGCGCACGATCCAGCGCGGCGCGTCGCGCGTCGTGCGGCTGCGGATGGTCGGTGCGTAGTAGCCGAAGGGGCGCAGCGCGTCGGTGGCCTCGTCGACCGCGCGGTCCGCGAGGCGGCGGACCTGCGGGTCCGTCAGGTCCTCGCGCGTCGAGTAGCGCGTGAGCGTCAGGTACGCGCGGACGTTGTTGGCGATTTCGTCCGGCACGCCGACCACGTTGACGACGATGTGCTCCTTTGGCCGCTCCTTGGCCGCGGCCTGCGTGAGGGCCGGCGATATCAGGCCGAGCGCCATGGACAGCATCGCCCAGAGCGACACGAAGCGGTGCAACGGGCGCCGCAGGGTCGTCACTCCGGCACGGCGGCGAAGTGGGCGTCGGGCGTGGACGCCTCCGCCGCGGCCGTGCCCGCGACGGTGCAGGGCCGCGATGCCGGCCGGTCCGCGCCGTCGAACTCGATGCGCGTGGCGCCGGTCATCGCGCCGGCGGCGTCGTAGCGCCGTTCCTGCATCGTCGTGTGCCCGTCGCGGTCGACGAGCAGCAGCGTGGAGCAGCGCGTGCCGTAGCGCTCATGCACGACGAACGGCGCCGACAGGGCACGTTCCCACTCCGACGGCAGGCCCGTGTCGGGAATCTCCTCGGCGTCGGCGGGGCGGCGGTCGCGCAGCATTTCGAACAGTTCGTGCGGTTCGATGGCCGGACGCGCGACGAGTTCCGCGAACCGTGCGCGCGTGCGCCGCAGTTTCGGCCACGGCGAATCGAGCAGATGATTGCTGAGGCCGTAGACGCCGGAGGCGAGGGGCCGCGACGACTGGCCGTTGCGATTCGACAGGTAGTACAGCGAGCGGGCGCCGCCGACGATCAGGTTGAAGCCCGCATACCGCGGCGCGCGCGCGCCCACATCGTCGACGTAGGCACGCGGCGAGGCTGCGCCGGCGAGGAACCGTGCGACCAGTTCGCCCCGCGAAGGCGCGTCGGGCGCCGGCGGCGCTTCCAGGTCGCGGTAATTCGTCACGAGGCCGAATTTGCCCGACCGCGCGACGCCCATCCAGGTGCCGTGGCTGCGACGATCACGACCCGCGAGCACACGCGGGTCGTCCTGCCACCAGTCGAGCGGCGCGGCGGGCCGCTCGTGGAATTCGTCGCGGTTGGCCGCCACCACGAGGCGGTACCGCGGGTGCGCTTGCCAGGCGAATACGAGCAGGCACATGGATGTCGATCGCGGAGCGGTGAGCGGATCAGCCGAGCGGCGGCGCGGGCGCCCGTGCGGCACGGCGCCGACCGGACAGGAAGCGGCCGGTCCTGCGCACGATCCAGGCGAGCAGCAGGACGACCGCCAGCCACGCGAGCAGCGGCATCGCGATTGCGAACAACGCCAGGCCCGTGGCGCCGAGCGTCTCCACCGTCGATACCGCCGGGTTGGCCAGCCCGCCGGTCATCAATCCCGATTTCGCACGCACCAGCGCCGTCCCGCCCTTGGTCAGCCCGGCGATGCCGCCGCCGCCGATGATCGCCACCGGCCAGAGGATGCCTGGCGGCAGGTCGGTCATGACGGCCGCGCTCGCCACGGCGCCGGCGACGAGCGTGGCGGGGCCCGCGACGATGTCGAGCGCGTGATCGACGCCGGGAACGTAATACGCGAGCACTTCGAGTGCTGCCGCCGTGCCGAGCATCGCCAGCGCCGGTGTGCTCGCGAGCCAGCCGAAATGTTCGGAGAGCGGCAGGTGGCCGAAGCGGGCCGCGACGGCCGCGATCAGCAGCGGCAGGAAGACGCGAAAACCGGTGGCGGCCGCGAGACCGATGCCGAGCGCGATGCCGGCGAACGTGCTCCACGATGCATCCATGAACGCATTCCTCGGGCGTCGGGCCCTCGAGCGGCCATTCTAGCCGCCGGGCTCAGCCGGCGCCGGCCACTGCGTCGACGCAGTCCGTACCGAAGGCGGCGACGAGGACGACGGGAATCTTCAGCGTCCCGCGATCATCGGCGCGGAGGAGCCCACAGCCTGACGCCCGGCGTGTCCCGCAGCGGCAGCGTCGAACCGGCGTCGTACCAGTCCTCGATCAGGCGATACGACACCGATTGAGGTGGCGGCAGGCCCGGAAAACCCGATGCGAGTTCGACCCGCGTGAACCAGCGGGCGTCCTCGAGTTCGTCGTGCACCCGCGGCGCCTGCCCCGCCACGGCGACCGCGGTGAAGCCGATCATCAGCGACGCAGGGAACGGCCACGGCTGCGACGAGTGGTAGGCGGCTGCGTCGATGCGCACGCCCGTCTCCTCGAGCACCTCGCGGGCGACGGCATCCTCGAGGCTCTCGCCGGGCTCGACGAAGCCCGCGATCGTCGAATACCGCCCCTCGGGCCACGAAGCCTGTCGCCCGAGCAACGCGCGCTCGCCGTCGGTGACCAGCACGATGATGGCCGGGTCGAGACGCGGGAAATGATCGACGCCGCAGGCCGGGTTCGTGCATTTCATCACGTGGCCCGCGCTCGCCGCCTGCGTCGACGCGCCGCAGGCGCCGCAATGGCGGTTGCGGCTGCGCCAGTGCAGCATCGCGCGCGCGTAGGCGAGTACGCCCGCCTCCTGCGCTCCGAGCTGGCCCGCCGCCAGCCGCAGGTCTTCGAATCGCACCGGCTCGCCCGCGAACAGGTGCAGCGCGGGCTCGGGCCGCCCGATCTCCAGCGCGAAATACGTCGCCGTCGCATGCTGCCCAAGCAGCACGAGATCCTGATCCGGAGCGAGGTTCGCGATGACCTGGCGGGATTCGAGATAGACGGCACTGAGCCCGTCCGGCCCGCGGCGCAGCAGGCTCTTCGACTGCCACACGGGCACGACGCGCGCATCGCCGCCGGCGAGAGCCGCGTGCAGCCAGGCCGCGTCGGATCGCAGGTGCGCGACACGGTCGAGGTACGGGCCGGCGAAGACGTTCGGGTGACGAGGCACAGCGTCGCGTCGGGCGGCAGGGCCGCCGAGTCTAGCGGAAGTAGCCGCGGCGGCAGGTCGCGCAGTTGTCGGGCAGGATCTCGAGCGTGTCGCGTAACCAGATGCCGCCGCAACCCGGGCAGGCCGAGAGCACGTATTCGTCGTCGCGGCAGAACACCTGCCACAGATGCCAGGCGTGCTCGAAGGTGACGCGCGGCCGGGGCCACACGCTCGCGAACGTCTCGTAGACGCAGCAGAACTGCGCGACGTCCTCGATCGTCGGCCGGAAGCCGGCGGGCCACGGCTGCAGCAATTCGCACTGGATCAGCATCGACCCGAGCAGCGCGACTTCGAGCTCGTGTTCGAGCGAGCGCCGGAAAAACGTCATCTGGCGCGGCGACTTGCCGCGGTGACGCCGCACGGTGAGTTCACCGCCCGAGTAGAAGTACTCGCGGTAGATACGGCGAATGCGATCGTCCGACAACTGGGTCGCCTGGCGGATGGTGTGGGTACGCGCTTCCAGTGCGATCAGACGGTGCGCGAGGCTCAGACGGAGCCGATCGCGGTCGTAGCGGCTGTCGGTCAGTCTCATGGCCGGATTCCTCCCCTCGAATCTTGTCATTTTGGCCATATATGGTCTAACAGGACCACCTATGGCAGTCTATAAGTATATATGGTCCTAATGGACCATATATGGAGTAGAAAGGGAGATCCGCCATGACCGACCGTCCGTCGTCCCGGCACGCCCCGGGCTGGCCCGAAGGTACGCTGCTGACGGCCCGTGTGCGCCGCGACATTGCCGACCTCAATCGGCTGTTTCTCGACCGCGCGATGCATCCGGCGTACGGCCTCGATCCGTGGTTCCAGCTGCCTCTGCCGGCCATCGAGAGGCTGCGGCAGGCTGATGGCGAGGCGCTTGGACGTGCCGCGTGCTGCCCGTTTGCGCTGTTCGAGATCGCGCTGCCACCACTCGACGACCCGGAACCCTGGCTTGGTGACGCCATTGCCGATGGTCCGGGCGGACGCCCGGCCGAACCGGTGGACAGGGAAACCCGGCGCGCGTTCGGACTGGCGGCCCTGGGCCTGGTGCGTACGCTCACCGAAGGCGTTCCCCTGGCGCCGCGAATCGCCTTCGGTTTGCGCGCGGGCACCGAGGCGCGCGTCGCGTCCCTGTCGCTGTCGGACTCGTATCGGGTTGCCGCCTGGCCCGGTCTGATCCGGCCGCGCCGTTCGCTGCACGAGCGCTACTGGAACCTGCTGGTCGAGCTCGTCGCGAGCGAGGACACCGCCCACTGGGCCTACGCGGCCGGCGTCTGCCTGCTGGTGCAATGGGACCGGCGCCCGCCGGCCACGGCGGTTGGCGTGCGTCCACCCGTGCGACCCCGCCACCGGCGCGGGTCCCGCGACGATCCCGGCGTTCCTTGCTGATGGTCAGGGCGCACATTACGCTTTGCGCCCTTTCCCGTCGGTCGATCGGCCACATGAAGGCACTGTCGCTGCGCCAGCTCACGAAGACCTACGGCAACCGCGTGCAGGCGCTCAAGGGCATCGACCTGGACGTCGAGGAGGGCGACTTCTTCGCACTGCTCGGCCCGAACGGCGCCGGCAAGTCGACGACCATCGGCATCGTGTCCTCGCTGGTCAACAAGACCAGCGGTTCCGCCAGCGTCTTCGGGCACGACATCGACACCGAACCCGAGGCGGCCAAGAGCTGTCTCGGCGTCGTGCCGCAGGAACTCAACTTCAACCAGTTCGAGACGGTCTCGACGATCCTGATCAACCAGGCCGGGTTCTACGGCATCCCGCGTCGCGTCGCGCGCGAGCGCGTCGAGTACTGGCTGCGCCAATTGCAGCTCTGGGACAAGCGCGACGCCGTCTCGCGTTCGCTCTCCGGCGGCATGAAGCGCCGGCTCATGATCGCGCGCGCACTGGTCCACGGGCCGCGACTGCTGATCCTCGACGAGCCGACCGCCGGCGTCGACATCGAGGTGCGCCGGTCGATGTGGGAGTTCCTGCGACGCATCAACGAGCAGGGCACCACGATCATCCTGACGACGCATTACCTCGAGGAGGCCGAGAGCCTCTGCCGTCACATCGCCATCATCGACGAGGGCCGCATCGTCGAGAACGACCGCATGTCGAGCGTGCTGCGCAAGCTGCACAGCGAGACGTTCGTGCTGAACCTGCGCGAGCCGCTGCGCGCGCCACCGGCGCTGCCGGGTTACGCCGTCGTGCAGGTCGACGAGACGACGCTCGAGGTCGACGTGACCCAGGGGCAGAACCTCAACGCCATCTTCGCGGCCCTGACCGCGCAAGGCATCGAGGTGGTCAGTCTGCGCAACAAGGCGAACCGGCTCGAGGAACTGTTCCTGCGGCTGGTCGAAGGCCGCGACGTTGCGAGCGGCCTGCCACGCGTCGCCGGCGGGTCGGGTTCGTGAGCGGCAGGTTGCGGTCTCCGGCCATGGGCGGCACGGTCAGCGGCGGGCAGCGCGCCGACCGCGTGCAGGCCATGCGACGAGCCCGACGCGTCGGTTTCCAGACCATCGTGCGCCGCGAATTCGATCGCATCGTCCGCATCTGGGCGCAGACCATCGTCCCGCCGGCCATCACCGCCACGCTGTATTTCGTCATATTCGGCAGTCTGATCGGCCGGCGCATCGGCGACATGGGCGGCTTCTCGTACATGCAGTACATCGCGCCCGGGCTGATCATGATGTCGGTCATCACGCACAGCTACGGCAACGTCGTGTCGTCGTTCTTCGGCGCGAAGTTCGGGCGTCACATCGAGGAACTGCTCGTGTCGCCGCTGCCGAACTGGTTGATCGTGCTGGGCTATGTGGTCGGGGGCGTCGTACGCGGACTGATGGTTGGCCTCGTCGTCACGGTGATCGCGCTGTTCTTCACCCGCCTGCACGTCGAGCACCTGTTCACGGTGCTGGCGGCCGTGCTGCTGACGTCCGTGGTGTTCTCGCTCGGCGGCTTTCTCAACGCCGTATTCGCGAAGAATTTCGACCAGATCACGTTCGTGCCGACGTTCATCCTGACGCCGATGACCTACCTCGGCGGCGTGTTCTACTCGATCTCGATGCTGCCGGGGTGGGCGCAGCAGATGTCGAAGGCGAATCCGATCCTCTACATGGTCAACGCGTTCCGCTACGGCTTCCTCGGCCAGTCCGACGTCGACGTCGGCTTCTCGTTCGCGTTCATGATCACGGCCATCGTCGTGCTGTTCGGCCTGAGCGTGTGGCTGATGGAGAAGGGCACGGGTACGCGGGATTGATGCCATGAGCGGGGCTCCCTACGCCGGCAAGATCTTCTGTATCGGCTTCTACAAGACCGGCACGACGACGCTGTTCGAGGCGCTGAAGGTTCTCGGCTATCGCACCGTCAACGGCGACAAGCCGGGCAGCTATCCGGGTGCCGACGACGGCGCGACGCTGACCCGGCAGATCGACGCGGGCGACTGCCGCCTGCCGACCTTCGACTTGTTCGACGCCTTCACCGACAACCCGTATTTCACGATCTGGCGCCAGATCCACACGCAGTTCCCGGACGCGAAGTACATCCTCACGGTGCGCGACGAGCAGCGCTGGATCGAGAGCTGCGTGCGCTTCTATGCGAACCGCCGCATCCGCCCGATGCGCGTGTGGATGTTCGGTCCGCACGCGGATCCCGCGCGCAGTGAACAGAGCCGTCAGGCGTGGATAGACGCGTACCGCGCGCACAACGCCGCGGTGCGCGAGCACTTCGTCGGCAGCCCACCGGGTCGATTTCTCGAGCTCGATCTCGTGCGCAATCCGCGCTGGGACGAGCTCTGCACGTTCCTCGGGCAGCCGATTCCGTCGACGCCGCTGCCGCACGCCAATCCGACGACCCGCGATGCGCCGTGGCGTCGTCCATGGCGTGCGCTGCGCCGTGCGCTCGGCGCCGAGCTGTCGGCGTCGGGGGAAGGCGATTGAACGCAGGGCGCCGCGACCGCCGGCGGCCGCTGCTGCAGCAACCGCCGCTGTCGCTGCGACTGAGGCAGCGCATCCAGCGACTGGCGCCCGTCGTCGCGGTGCGGCACCGCAAGCGGCTGCGCGAGGCGGACGCCTTCCTGCTGTCGTTTCCCAAGACGGGCCGCACCTGGCTGCGTGTGATGCTGGCGCAGCTGCTGGCCGCTCATTTCACCCAGCCCGAAATCGCCGCACGCGCGCTCGGACCGCGCATCGAAGGCGGCCCCGGCGTGCCGCGGATCGTCGTGCGTCACGACGGCAATCCCCACAAGGCAACACCCGACGAAATCTGCCCGCATCGCCAGGAGTACCGCGGTTGCCGCGTCATGCTGCTGGTGCGCGACCCGCGCGACGCCATCGTCTCGAACTACTTCCAGGTCACGCGACGCGACCACTGGTACGAGGGCGATCTCGCGGGTTACCTGCGCTGGCCGCGCGGCTCGGTCGATTCGATGCTGCGGTACTACGATGTCTGGGCGCGCAACCGCGAGGTTGCCGCCGCCATGCTGCTGCTGCGCTATGAGGACCTGCGACGCGACACGCCCGCCGAGCTGCGGCGCATCGCCGGCTTTCTCGGCCTGGGTGGCGTGACGGACGCCGTCGTCACGCGGGCGGTGGAAGCGGCGTCGTTCGATGCGATGCGTACGCGCGAAGTGGCACGTGCCGCTGGTGCGAGCCCGCTCGCACCGGGCCAGGCCGACGATCCGGAATCGTTCAAGGTCCGCAAGGGCAGGGTCGGTGGCTACCGCGATTACCTGACGCCTGGGCAGGTGGCGTGGCTCGATGCGCGCGTCGCGCGGATGGACGCGTGGTATGGCTATCGCCCGCAGCAGTGACTCGCGCGCGCGACGCCGGGTGACGCAGCGTGGATTTCCGCAGGCGGTGAAATCCCCGGTGGGGAGGGTCCGGTGGCGCTGCTCCAGGCCATGCTGGCCCGAGCACGCAGGCCGCGCGGCGGTGCGCGCTGCCGGCCAGCCGGGACGTTCCCGGGCAGGGCTGCCCGGCCGAACGGGTGGCCGCGCACGTGGGCGCGGGGGCCCTGCTACTCCGCCTCCTCGTGCGGCTTGTACGCCGCCACCAGTTCCTGCTGCTTGCGCGGTGGCACCGGGTCGTAGTGGCTCAGGTCCATCGTGTACGTGCCCTCGCCGCCGGTCAGTGCCTTGAGGCGCGACAGGTAGTCCTGCAACTCGCCCAATGGCACCAGCGCCGCGATCTGCGCGCGTCCGCCGGGCAGCGTGTCCTGTCCGTTGATGCGCGCCCGCCGCGTCGCGAGGTCGCTGGTCACGTCGCCGATCGCCTGTGACGGCGTGCTGATCACGATGCGCACGATGGGCTCGAGCACGATCGGCGCCGCGCTCCGGATGGCTTCGATGAATGCCTTGCGGCCGGCCGAGACGAACGCGACCTCCTTCGAGTCGACGGAGTGGTGCTTGCCGTCGTACACGCTGACGCGCACGTCCTGCAGCGCATAGCCCGCGATGGCGCCTTCGCCGAGCACCTGGCGCACGCCCTTTTCGACGGCCGGGATGAACTGGCCCGGGATCGCGCCGCCGACCACGTCGTCGACGAACTCGAAGCCCGCGCCACGCTCGAGCGGCTCGATGCGCAGGTAGACCTCGCCGAACTGGCCGGCACCGCCCGTCTGCTTCTTGTGCCGGCAGTGTCCTTCAGCCGGGCGTGTGATGGTCTCGCGATAGGGCACGCTCGGCGGACTGGTCTTGACGCTGACGCCGTAGCGTTCCGTGAGCTTCTGCAGCATCACGCGCAGGTGCAGGTCGCCGAGGCCGTACAGCACGGTCTCGTTCTGCGCGACGTGGTGCTCGACGCGCACGCAGGGATCTTCCGCCACCAGGCGGTGCAGGCCCTCCGACAGCTTCTGCTCGTCGCCGCGCTTCTCCGAGCGGATCGCGAGGCCGAGCATCGCGGGCGGGAACGTGACCGACTTCAGGTGGTGGTGGTCCTCGTCGTGCGAGTCGTGCAGCACGGCGTCGAAGAAGATCTCGTCGATCTTGGCCACGGCGGCGATGTCGCCCGGCACGGCCTGCTGGATCTCGACGTGCTCCTTGCCCTGCAGCTGGTAGAGGTGCGCGAGCTTGACGGGCTTGCGCGCGTCACCGACGAGGAGCTGCGCGCCGGTCTTCACGGTGCCCTGGTGCACGCGGAAGATGCCGAGCTTGCCGACGAACGGGTCGATCGTGACCTTGAACACGTGCGCGATGACGTGCTTCGACGGGTCGGGGCTCACCTCGACGCGCTCGGCCGCCTCACCTTCGCCCTTGAGGAACGGCGGCGGGTTGCCTTCCGTCGGGTCGGGCGCGAGCCGCGCAAGCACCTCGAGCAGTTCCGGCACGCCCGCGCCCGTCTCGGCCGAGCAGAAGCAGATCGGCACGAGGTGGTCCTCACGCAGCGCCTTCTCGAAGGGATCGTGCAGTTGCTCGGGACTCAGTTCCTCGCCCTGCTCGAGGTAGACCGCCATCAGTGCCTCGTCCACCTCGACGACCTGGTCGATGATCTGGGTGTGCGCGTCCTTGCACGACGAGAAATCGGTCGGCTTGCCGTCGGGCTGGAAGAAGCAGTCGACGACCGACGCGCCGCCGTCCGCCGGGAGGTTGAGCGGCAGGCATGCCTTGCCGAAGGTCTCGCGGATCTCCTCGAGCACTTCGGCGACGCGCGCCTCGCGGCTGTCGATCTTGTTGATCACGATCAGGCGGCAGAGGCCGCGCTGTTTCGCAAAATCCATCATGCGCTGGGTCTGCGTTTCAACGCCGTTCACGGCGCTCACGACGATGACCGCTGTCTCGACCGCCTCGAGCGCGCTCAGCGTGCGGCCCATGAAGTCCGGGTATCCCGGTGTGTCGACGACGTTGACGCGCTTGCCCCGGGTCTCGAGGCCGCAGATGGCGGCGTCGAGCGAATGCAGCAGCGCCTTCTCCTGCGGATCGAAGTCGCAGACCGTCGTGCCGCGGGCGAGCGAGCCCTTGGTCCGGATCGCTCCCGACTGCGCGAGCAAGGCTTCGGCCAGAAGCGTCTTGCCCGCGCCGGCCTGGCCCACGAGTGCGATGTTCCTGATGTCCCGGGTCGTGTAGGGCATGCCGATGCTCCTGGGTTCTGGTTCTGCCTGATGCCCGAAGCATACCTCCGGGCCGCCGGGCGGCCACTTCCAATAGCCGGGATTGGCTTCGGTTCGCTTTCAAGGTAGAAAGCCGATTACACGTGGCGCCGCCACAGGCGTCTCCTCGAAGGACCCTGCAGAATGACCACGGGCAAGCGCGCCCTGATCGTCGACGACTCTCGTTCGGCCAGGGTCATCCTGAGCCGCATGCTCGAACAGCACGGGCTCACGGTAGACACGGCCGAATCGGCCGAGCAGGCGCTCGAGTACCTTCAGCGCACCCGGCCGGACGTCATCTTCATGGACCACCTGATGCCCGGCATGGACGGGTTCCAGGCGGTCCAGGCCATCAAGGCGGACGCGCTGACGGCCACGATCCCGCTGATGATGTACACGTCGCAGGAAGGCGAGCTGTACGTCAGCCAGGCGCGTGCGCTCGGCGCGGTCGGCGTGCTGCCGAAGACGGTGCGCCCGGCGGACGTCTCGCGCGTGCTGTACCAGTTGCACCTGCTGCCCGACCGCCGCCTGCAGCGCTCGACGCTGTTCCCGGGCCCGGCGGCGGCCGCGGCGAAGGCGGCCGAGGCGGGTCAGCAGCACGAAGCGGCCATGGCCGCCGCGTTGGCGGCCAGCAGTGGCGCCGCCGCCGAATCCGACACGAGCACGACCGGCACGCGGCCGGCCCTGCCGCCGCTCGGCCTGCCGACGACGGCCGAGACCACCGGCGTCCTGCAGTTCACGCCGGCTCTGGCCCAGGAAATGCAGGCGGGCGTCCGCCAGTCGGTCCAGCTGCTCGTCAAGGACCAGCTTGGCGAGCAGCGCCGGTTCATGCTCGCGACCTTCGAGGCCTTCGCGCGCCGGCTGAGCGGAGAATTGCGCGACGGCATCGCGAAGATTCCGCCGCCGGTCGCACCCGAATCGCTGCTGCCCCCGCCGGCGCCACGTCAATGGTGGCCGGTGGCGCTCACGGCGTTGCTGGCCGTGGTGCCGGCGCTGGTGCTTGGCTATCTCGCCTGGCAGGGTTCCCTTGCGAACGACCGTCTCGCGGAACAGGTCGTCGCCGCGCGGGCCGCGGCGGACAAGGCCCAGGCCGATGCGCTGGCCGCGGCAGTCTCAGTCGCGGCGACGGCCACTGTCGCCACCACGACGCCCATGGCGGTCGGCGTTCCCACGCCGACTGGCGGTCCGACGGCGACGGAGTTTGTGCCCTACGGCGAGGCGCCCTTCGCCGGCACCCGGCTTGATCGTCTGCGCATGCTGGCGACCGCGCTCGAGGCGCAGCAGTTCCGCGGTCACATTCGCGTCGAGTCCTACGTCGGCGACTTCTGTCTGTCCGGCACCGCTGCCGAGGGCTTCGAGGTCGCCGCGTCCGACACGCCGGCAGCGAAGTGCGAGCTCGTCGGCAATCCGTACGACGACGCACTGTCGGCCGCGCAGCGGCAGTCCGTCGCCTTCGCCAATTTCGCCGCGATGCTGCAGCAGCATTCCGGCGGTGCGATCGACGTCGAGGTGGTCAACGTGGGCCGGCAGCGGCCGATCGCCTATCCCGAGCAGGACGAGAAGACGACGGCCTCGGAGTGGAACGCGGTTGCCGCGAGGAACAACCGCGTGGAGTTTCACGTCGTCCCGGGCGCATGACGCGACGCGGACGTCTCCTCGTCTACGGCGCCACGGGTTATTCGGGCGGGTTGATCGCGCGTGAGGCGGCGAGGCGGGGGCTCGAGCCCATCGTGGCCGGTCGCCGTGACGCTGCCGTCGCGGCGCTCGCCCGCGCGCTCGGCGTCGAACACCGTGTCGCGGCCCTCGACGACGAAGCGGCGCTCGCCACGCTGCTCGCCGGTGTCGCGGTGGTCATGCACTGTGCCGGGCCCTTCAACGCGACCTCTGCGCCGATGGTGCGGGCGTGCCTGCGTCACGGCGCGCACTACGTCGACATCGCCGGCGAGATCGACGTGCTCGAGGCCGTGCACGCGCGCGGTACCGAGGCCCGCGCCGCGGGCCTCGTGCTGTGTCCCGGGGCGGGCTTCGACGTCGTGCCGACGGACTGCCTCGCCGCGAAGCTGGCCACCGCGCTGCCCGACGCCACTTGCCTCGCGCTCGGGTTCGCGCCGCAGGGCGGGGCGAGCCGGGGCACCCTGAAGACGACGATCGTCAACCTCGCGCGCGGCGGCCGCATCCGCAGTGCCGGCCACATCGTGCCCGTCGTGCACGCCTTCCGGGAGCGCGACATCGATTTCGGCGCGGGCGTGCGCACGGCCGTCACGATTCCCTGGGGCGACGTCAGCACGGCGTATCACACGACCGGCATCGGCAACGTCGAGACCTACATCGCGATGTCGCCGGCAAACATCGCAAAGCTGCGGCGCATGAACACGTTTGGCGGCCTGCTGCGTCTCGGCTTGCTGCGCTCGCTGCTCGAGTGGGCGGCAGGCCAAGGGCCGCCCGGCCCCGATGCGACGACGCGGGCTGCGAGCCCGATGCTCGTCTGGGGCGAGGTGCAGGCGCCGAGCGGCGACCGCGTCACGGGCCGTCTGCGCGTGGCGAACGGCTATGACGTCACGGTGCAGGCATCGCTCGGGATCGCCGCACGCCTGCTGGAGCCCGTGGCCGCGGCCGACTGCGGGCACCGCACGCCTTCGCAATTGATGGGCAGCGCGTTCGCAGAGACGCTGCCGGGGTCGACGCCGATCGTGCTCGTGCGCGACCGCGCCTGGGAGCCGACGCCACGGTCGTCATGAGCGAACCGAATGCCACCGCCTCCGGTGCGACGCCGGACTTCGTGCCGCCACGGCGCCTGCGCCATCCACACCTGCAGTCGATCTATCCGAGCCTGCCGTTGCGCCGGCCGGCGGTCGAGCGCCGCTGCGGCGAGTTGATCCGTGCTTCCCGTGACGTGCTCGTCGACGGCGGTGGCGACGTGCGCCTGCTCGCACACGTCGCGACACAGCAGGACCGTGGCCGCCCGCCCGCCGACGCGCTCGCGGTGCTGATCCACGGCTGGGAAGGCAGCGCCGGCTCGCTGTACCTGCTTTCGCTCGGGCAGACGCTGCTCGACGCGGGCTACGACGTCGTGCGGCTGAACCTGCGCGACCACGGCAACAGTCATCATCTCAACCGCGGGATCTTCCACTCGTGTCGTCTCGATGAAGTGATCGGCGCGGTGCGCAGTCTGCAGCAGCTGAACGCGGGCAAGCGGTTGTGCCTCGCCGGCTTTTCGCTGGGCGGCAACTTCTGCCTGCGCGTCGGCGCCCGTGCCGCATCCGCCGGCATCGACGTTGCGCGCATCGTTGCGATCTGCCCCGTGCTGGATCCCGAGCACACGCTGCTCCAGCTCGAATCGGGCTGGGCGCTCTATCGCGGCTATTTCATCTGGAAGTGGCGCCGCTCGCTGCGCAGGAAGCAGCAGGCGTGGCCCGGCGCCTACGAGTCGCTCGGCGAAATCCTCCGCCTCGGCAACCTCACCGACATGACGGACCGGCTCGCGGTGCGCTACGGCGGGTTCCCGTCGCTGCAGGATTACCTGCGTGGCTATTCGATCGTGGGCCCGGTGCTGCAATCGCTCGAGGCCTTGCCGGACGCGCGCGTGCGGATCATCTCCACGGCGGACGACCCCATCATTCCTGCGGCTGATCTCGAGCACATCGCACGGCCACGCAACCTGGAGGTGACGCTGACATCCTGCGGCGGCCACTGCGGGTTCTATGACGGCGCGGCGGGGCCGAGCTGGGTGGAGCGCGAGGTCCTGCGAACCTTTGCCGCTGTCCGGTGAGCCGATGCTCGCGCAGGCAAGGGGCAAGGCGCCGGTGTTACGGTTTCGGCAGCACTCCGGCAACATGTCGCTCATGAACGATACGGTTGCCACGGACCCCGCGGCCGCGCGCGACGCCGGCCCGGCCCCTGCGCTTCGTTTCGACGTCGGCGGCATGACCTGCGCGTCCTGCTCGGCCCGCGTCGAGCGGGCGCTTGGCAAGGTGCCGGGCGTCCGGACGGCCACGGTCAATCTCGCGACCGAGCAGGCGACCGTCGAAGCCGGCGCAGAAGTCGACGTGGCCACCCTGATTGCGGCCGTCGAGAAGGCGGGCTACAGCGCGACGCCGGTCCGCGACGAGCCGACCGCCGCGCCCGTGCCGGCCGCCCGTGCGGCGCAGGAGGCGCGCCACGTCGTGGCCGCTGCGCTGCTGTCGTTGCCGCTGGTGGCGCCGATGCTGGCGCTGCCCTTCGGCGCCGACCTGCATTTGTCTGGCTGGCTGCAGTTGGCGATCGCCACACCGGTGCAGTTCTGGCTCGGCGCACGGTTCTACGTCGGTGCCTGGAAGGCGCTGCGGGCGCGTGCCGGCAACATGGACCTGCTCGTCGCCCTGGGCACGAGCGCCGCCTACGGCCTGAGCGTGTATCTGCTGCTGCGCGGGCACGGGCACGGCCCCGACGGCGCGGGCCACTTGTACTTCGAGGCGTCAGCCGTCGTCATCGCGCTCGTGCTGCTCGGCAAGTGGCTCGAGGCGCGCGCGAAACGGCAGACGACCGCGGCGATCCGCGCGCTGCAGGCACTGCGGCCGAACATCGCTCGCGTGCGCCGGCACGGTGTCGAGGCCGAGGTGCCGGTCGGTGCGGTCCGTCGCGACGACGTGGTCATCGTGCTGCCGGGCGAGCGCATTCCCGTCGATGGCGAAGTGGTGGAGGGTCGCAGTCACGCCGACGAGTCATTGCTGACCGGCGAGCCGCTGCCCGTGCCGAAGGGGCCTGGCGACCGCGTCACGGGCGGCGCGGTGAACGCCGAGGGGCGGTTGGTCGTGCGCACGACCGCCATCGGCGCCGAGACGGCGCTCGCGCGGATCATCCGGCTCGTCGAGGACGCCCAGGCGAAAAAGGCGCCGATCCAGCGCATCGTCGATCGCGTGAGCGCGGTGTTCGTCCCCCTCGTCGTCGCCATCGCGCTGCTGACGTGGCTCGGCTGGGGCCTGCTCGGCGGCGACTGGAGCGTCGCGACCGTCAATGCCGTCGCCGTACTGGTGATTTCCTGTCCGTGCGCCCTCGGCCTCGCGACGCCGACGGCCATCATGGCGGGCACCGGTGTCGCGGCGCGGGCGGGCATCCTCGTCAAGGACGCGGCCGCGCTCGAAGCGGCGCATCGGCTGCGCACGGTCGCCTTCGACAAGACGGGAACCTTGACCGAAGGCAAACCGCGACTCGTCGCCCTCGCGCCGATCGGCCTCGCGGAGCCGGAGCTGCTGGCGCTGGCCGCCGGCATCGAAACGGGCAGTACGCATCCGCTGGCGCTGGCTGTGCGCGAGGCCGCACGCGAACGCCGCATTGCCGCTGCGCCCCTCGAGCAGGCAACGGTGCTTGCCGGCAAGGGCGTCGCCGCGCGCGTGGCGGGTCGTGAGCTGCGGCTCGGCAACGAGCGGCTCATGACCGGGTCCGGCGTCGCGGTCGACGCCGGCGTGGCCTGGCGCGCGGCGCAGGAAGCCGACGGTCGCACCGTCGCGTGGCTGGCCGAGCGCGACGCCGCAGGCATGCGTCTGCTGGGACTGCTCGCGTTCGGCGACCTGCCGCGCGCCGCCTCGCGCCCTGCGATCGCGGCGCTGCAGGCGATGGGCCTGCGCACGATCATGGTGTCGGGCGACAACCGCGGCGCGGCCGTCGCCGTGGCGCGTCAGGCCGGCATTGCCCCCGAGGACGTCGTCGCCGAGGTGTTGCCCGCGGACAAGGCGGGTGTCGTCGAGTCGCTGCGCGTGCAGGGCGCCGTCGCCATGGTCGGCGACGGCGTCAACGACGCGCCGGCGCTCGCTGCCGCGGACGTCGGCTTCGCCATGGGCAGTGGCACCGACGTCGCGATGCACGCGGCCGGCATGACGCTCATGCGGCCCGACCCGCGCCTGGTCGCGGACGCGATCGACGTCTCGCGCCGGACAACGCGCAAGATCCACCAGAACCTGTTCTGGGCGTTCGTCTACAACGTCGTAGGCATCCCGCTCGCCGCCGCGGGGCTGCTGAATCCCGTGATCGCCGGCGCGGCCATGGCGTTTTCGAGCGTCAGCGTCGTTTCCAACACGCTGCTGCTCAGGCGCTGGTCGCCGCGCACGGCCGTGGGTGCCCCGGAAACGCCGACGACAGCCCGCAAAACCACGTCCGGTCAGTCCAGGAAATAGGCGACGACGAACAGCCCGAGCATCGCGCAGACCAGGGCGAGCTTGGCGAGCGTGCCAAACAGCAGGCCGACCCAGGTGCCGACGCCGGCACTCGTCGCGCGCCGCCATTCGCCGTGCGACAGCAACTCGCCCGCGACGGCGCCGACGAACGGCCCGACGATCAGGCCGGGCAGACCGAGCAGCACGCCCCCGAGCGTGCCGAGCGCCGCGCCGATGACGGCGTAGCGTGTCGCGCCGAAGCGTTTGGCGCCGAGCGCGCTGGCGACGAAGTCGATCGCGAGCGCTGCGAGCGTGAGCACGCCCAGCACGACGAGCGGGACGACGCCGACACGCTGGAAACCGTCGGCCCAGGCCGCGACGACCAGCCCCGCGAACACCAGCGTCACGCCCGGCAGCACGGGCAGCACCGTGCCTGCCAGGCCGACGACGACCAGCAGCGCCGCGAAGATCCACATCCAGGTGCCACTGTCCATACGCGCATGATGCACCGCTCGGCGCGCCGCGTCACACGGGAGAACTCGTCGGGACGGCGGCCGGGTTGCGCCCCCGGGACGACGCAACAACCTCGACCGCGCGGCGCGGTACCATCCGGACGCCATGCCCCTGACGCTGCCCGACGCACCGATCGCCGAAGTCCTGCCCGGGCTGCGCGCGACGCTGGTGCGGCATCGCAACGCCGTCCTCGAAGCGCCGCCGGGCGCCGGCAAGAGCACGATCGTGCCGCTCGCGCTGCTCGACGAACCCTGGCTCGCCGGCCGCAAGCTGCTCATGCTGCAGCCGCGTCGCATCGCGGCCCGCGCCGTTGCGCGCCGGCTGGCGCAGCTCGCCGGCGGTGAGCCGGGGCAACTGGTGGGCTACCGCACGCGACTCGAGACACGCGTCGGGGCCGCGACCCGCATCGAGGTCGTCACCGAGGGAATCCTGACGCGGATGCTGCAGGACGACCCGGCGCTCGAGCACGTCGGTGCCGTGCTGTTCGACGAGTTCCACGAGCGCAACCTGCAGTCCGATCTCGGACTCGCGCTCGCGCTCGACACGCAGCGGCACCTGCGCGACGACCTGCGCCTGCTCGTGATGTCGGCGACACTCGGCGGCTTGTCGGTCGCGGCGCTGCTCGGCGACGCGGCAACGGTGCGTTCCGCGGGCCGCGCGTTCGGTGTCGTCACCCATTACGTCGCGCCGCCGCCGACCGGGTCGCAGTCGCGCTGGCCGGGGCCGATTGCACAGCGTGTGGCACGCGTCGCCCTGCACGCGCTCGAACAAGACGCCGGCGACGTGCTGGTCTTCCTGCCCGGCGCCGGCGAGGTCCGCCGCGCGTGCGATGCCATCGCGGCGGGCACGCAGGACGCCAGCCTGCTCGTGCTGCCACTGTACGGCGACCTCGATGCGGCCGCGCAGGATGCGGCGCTGCGACCCGCGCCGCCTGGCCGGCGCAAGGTCGTCGTCGCGACCAACATCGCGGAGACGAGCCTGACCATCGAGGGCGTGCGCGTCGTGGTCGACTGCGGTCTCGAGCGGCGGCAGCGGTTCGATCCGGACAGCGGCATGAGTCGGCTCGAGACGACGACCATCTCGCGGGCGAGCGCCGACCAGCGTCGCGGCCGTGCGGGGCGCACGGCGCCCGGCGTGTGCTATCGGCTGTGGCCCGAATCGGCGCAGGCGGCGATGGCGGCTCAGTCACCGCCCGAGATCCTCGAGGCGGACCTCGCGTCGCTCGCGCTCGAACTGGCGTGCTGGGGCGTCGCCGATCCCGCGTCGCTCGCGTGGCTCGATCCGCCGCCGGCGGCCGCGTTCGCGCAGGCGCGCGAGCTGCTGCGGACGCTCGAGG